>CAZFRU010000029.1:46368-59487 GCA_964521385.1 uncultured Gemmatimonadaceae bacterium
GGTGACGCGCGTACCACCGCTATCGGTCACGCCGGGCGCTTCGGATTCGATCCTGAGATCGACGGGCTGCCCCCAGGCTTCACCGAGCGCGCCCTGGAGGGCCCGCCTCTCGGCACTTCCGACGG
Source organism: uncultured Gemmatimonadaceae bacterium (assembly GCA_964521385.1). Taxonomy (GTDB): domain Bacteria; phylum Gemmatimonadota; class Gemmatimonadetes; order Longimicrobiales; family Gaopeijiaceae; genus Gaopeijia. Next base: position 46,494 of record CAZFRU010000029.1, read on the forward strand.
CCAGTCGCTCGGCCGCCGGAGCCGGGAGCGTCAGCACCACCGACCCTCCGTCGAGTCGGGGCTCCGCGTGCTGGAGAAACGGAGCCATCCCGACCGGGACGCCCTGCCCCGTGCCCAGGACCTTCGCCCACGCACCCGGAAGATCAGGGGAGACATCGTCCGTGGGCGGGGGCGGAGACCGCACGGCCCCAGCTGCCGCAGCGGGCCGTGCCGGTGCAGCAGACCCGCTCGGCTCTCGGGCGAGGGCCGGCGGTGGCGCGGCCGCCGGGGCGACGTCACGCGGGCGGGCCCTCCCCGGCGGAGGGTCCAGGGGGACGGGGGCACCACCCAGGCCCCGGAGCAACTCCTCGAGGTCGACGGTACGGTCCAGGTAGCTCAGGCGCAGGAGCAACATCTCGATGAGAAGTCGGGGCTGCGCGCTTCGTCGCAGACTCCCGTTGCTCTCGAGTTCAGAGGCGAGTGCCAACATCCGGACGAGGTCGCCCGGTTCGAAGGCTGCGCCGTGAGCCCCGAACGCCTCGACCAGATGCGGAGGCAGGTCGGGCACCGCCTCGGCACCCGACAGCCGCAAACGCAGGATCGTGCGCAGCGTGTCGACGAGGCCGTGATAGAACTCGGCCAGATCGTACCCCTCATCGAGAAGCCTCTCGACGAACTCGAAGATCTCGCCGTGGCGGCCGTCGCGCAGCAGCGTCATGAGTTCGAGATATCGATCCTCTTCGACGAGCCCGAGCACGCGCCGTACGCTCTCGACCCCCAGCGACCCACTGCCCAGCGCCAGAACCTGATCGAGCATCGACAAGGCGTCGCGCATGCCCCCATCCGCCTTGCGGGCGAGAAGGCGGAGCGCGTCGTCGGAGGCACTCAGACCCTCTCCTTCGAGGACGTGCCGCAACTGGGCCACGATCCCGGGAACGGCGATCCTGCGGAAGTCGAAACGCTGGCACCGCGAGAGAATGGGCGATGCGCTCTGTTGGATCTTCTGCGGCTCGGTCGTGGCGAAGACGAAGATCACACGGGCCGGAGGCTCTTCCAGGATCTTGAGCAGCGCGTTCCAGGCCTCGCGGGTGAGCATGTGGGCCTCATCTACGATGTAGACCTTGAACCGCCCTTCTGCGGAGGGTGCATAATAGGCCCGCTCACGGAGGTCTCGCGCGGCGTCGACGCCGCGGTTGGAGGCCGCGTCGATCTCGACCACGTCGAGGGCGGTGTGGCCACCCCAGATGCGATCGCACGACTCGCAGGTACCACAGGGCTCGCCGTCGTCTCCGCGGTTGGGGCAGTTGAGCGACATGGCGAGCACGCGCGCGAGCGTCGTCTTGCCGACACCGCGGGGGCCACAGAAGAGGTAGGCGTGTCCGACCCGATCTCCCGCCACGGCACGGCGGAGCGTCTCGGAGACGTGCTCCTGCGTGGAGACCTCGGCAAAGGTCCGAGGTCGGTAGGTACGTGCCAGTGCCTGATGGGACATGTGCGCCCGATGAAGAGCGGGATGCGCCGGCCTGCGAGGGGCCCGGGTTCTCAACCGTACTCGACGGACCGATGCGGGACAACGTCAGGGCAAGAAAATTGCCCCAGGCTACCCGCAGCTGCGATCACCGCACGTACCGCTGCTACCGGCGAGGTCCTGACGGGGTTGGTGGGCTCCCACCCTGCGGACCTGGGGCACCCGAAAGCTACCGGGAGCCGCCCATGGGGTCAACCAGCTACCGCCCCCAACTCCAGGCGTCTTCGACGTGTTCGATCTCGGGATCAGCCCCGGCACCGCGAACCGCTACGGCGTCGAACCGATAGCTGTCCCCCCGGCGTCCGAAGCGACAGACCCACCACTGAGCCACGGCCTCGATCTCGGCACGTTTGGCCCGCGTGATGGCCTCGAGGGGATCTCCGCAGCCCACACTCCGCCGACCCTTCACTTCGACGAAAGCGACGAGTCGCCCCCGCCGAATGACCAGATCGATCTCCCGGCGGCCGTAGCGCACATTGCGGTCGATCACCGTCCAGCCCCGCTCCAGGAGCGTCTGTGCGGCCAGGGCCTCGAAACGGCGCCCCACGCGATGGGTGTCCAGAGGGTCCTCGGGGCTCGGGGAATGGGGGTCGGCGACTCACCCGACACTCACGGCGAGCACCCCGGTCGGGCCATGGCGCGATGGGCCCGACTCAACCTGCTCCTGCCGCCGGCAGCCCCTTCCGCGACCGGCTGCTACTCCAGGGGGGCCACCAGGTCGCGATCGATGGCCCGGGCGATGGTCCGTACCTGTCCTACCAGTTCGGCGAACTGCTCGGGGTAGAGCGACTGGGCGCCGTCCGAAAGCGCGCGTGGGGGATCGGGATGGACTTCGACGATGAGTCCGTCGGCACCGGCGGCGACGGCGGCCCGCGCCATGGGCACCACCTTGGAGCGCAGGCCGGTTCCGTGGCTCGGATCGGCGACAATGGGCAGATGTGACAGCGCCTTGACCACGGGAATCGCGGTGAGGTCGAGCAAGTTGCGGGTGTGGGTGTCGAAGCTCCGCACCCCACGCTCGCACAGGATCACGTTGGGATTTCCCTCTGCCAGGAGGTACTCGGCCGCCAACAGGAACTCGACGATGGTGGCGCTCATGCCCCGTTTGAGCAGCACGGGTTTGCCCGCTTGCCCCGCCCGACGCAGCAACGGGTAGTTCTGCATGTTGCGGGCGCCGATCTGGATGATGTCGGCGTACTCGGCCACGAGGTCGACCCCCTCCGGATCGATGGCCTCGGTGACGATGGCCATCCCCGTCGCTTCACGCGCCCTGGCCAGCAGCACGAGACCCTCCTCACCGAGTCCCTGGAACGAGTAGGGCGAGGTGCGCGGCTTGAACGCACCCCCCCGCAGCACCGTGGCACCGGCCTCGCGCAGCAGGCGCGCGGAGGTGAGGATCTGCTCCTCGCTCTCCACGGCACAGGGACCCGCGATCAGAACCACCTCGCGCCCGCCGATCACCGTGCCGTTGGGCAGGGGGATCAGCGTGTCTTCTTCCCGCCACTCACGAGATACCTGCTTGTACGGCTGAGTGACCGAGATGCACTCGAACACACCCTCCAGGCCTTCGAGGCGAGCCGTATCGACCCGCCCGTCATTGCCGATCAACCCGACCGCAGTCCGTTGCCCACCAGGGATCGGACGCGCGCCGTAGCCCATGTCCTGGATCGCGTCCACCACGGCCTCGATCTCTTCGGCGGTGGCATTGTGCCTCATGACGACCAGCATATCTACACCCTCAGTGGGTCGGGACGTACTCTGGATACGGGCGCAGGCTCAAGCCGCGCCGCGAGCCTGCTCGAGGGCGTCTTCGAGCCGAACGCCGACGATGGTGCTGACCCCCGGCTCCTCCATCGTCACACCATAGATCCAGTCGGCGGCTTCGATGGTGCGGGGGTTGTGCGTGATGACGACGAACTGGGTCTGCTGTTTGAAGTCGTGGAGCAGACGAATGAAGCGTCCGATGTTGTTCTCGTCGAGAGGGGCATCGACCTCGTCGAGCACGCAGAACGGGCTGGGCTTCACGAGATAGATCGCGAACAGGAGCGACAGCGCCGTGAGCGCCCGTTCTCCACCCGAGAGAAGATCGATCCGCTGGGTCTTCTTGCCGCGGGGTGAGGCGTGGATCTCGATGGGGGATTCGAGCGGGTCTTCTTCGTCGGCCAACCAGATGTCGGCCTCGCCGCCCTCGAAGAGCCGCTCGTGCACCGTCTTGAAGTTCACCCGGATCTTCTCGAAGATGTCCTGGAACAGCTCGGTCGCGGTCTCGTTGATCTCCCGGATCGCGGTACGCAGGTCGTTGCGGGCCGACACCAGATCGGCATGCTGCCCCTGGAGAAAGGCCAGTCTCTGGCTTTCCTCTGCATGCTCCTCGACCGCGAGCATGTTGACGGGACCGATCCGGTCGAGCCCCTGCACGATCTCACGCAGTTCACCCTGGAGTGCCTCGGGGGTACCCTCGACCGGATGGGCCTCGTCGAGCAACTGACGAAGGGGGCGTCCCCACTCGCCCTCCAACCGCTCCTGGATCCGGCCGATCCGGCCATCGAGCTCCTGCCCCTCGAGTTCGAGGCGGTGGCGACGGTCGGTCGCTTCACGCTCGGCCTGTCGTGCCGTGCGGGCCTTCCGTTCGGCCACCGCCAGCGCCTCGGCCACCTCGGCCAGCGCCTCGTCCTTCTCGCGCAGAGTGTGCTCCGCAGCGTCGCGCTGTTGAAACAACCCCTGGGTGGCCTCGGCTCCCTCGGCCTGGAGCCGCGTGACCTTGTCGAGTTCGTCGGCCAGGCGCGCTTCTTCCATGTCGAGGGCGGCCACTCGCTCGAGGGCCCCCGAGCGGGCCAGATCGACGGCCTGGATCCGGTCTTCGAGACGCGATACCTCGCCCTGGAGCCTCGTGGCCTGGACTTCGATGCGGGCCTGCTCGCCACGAGCGGCCTCCCACTCCTCCTGCACCGCATCGACGCGGGCGCGAGCCCCGTCGCGGTCGGCACGTAGTTCGCTCTCCTGCAGATCCAGCGTGCGCCGGTCTTCACGAGCCTGACTTCCGCGTTCCTGAGCCCGCGCCCGCGCCGCCCGTGTACCCTCGATCTGCCGTGCCAGCTCGTCCCGATGCTGGTCCATCCGGTCGCGCCGATCGATCGCAGCGGCCACCTCCGCCTCGGCCTTGCGAAAGACGTCTTCCGCCGTGCGGAACACGGCCCGTGCAGCCTCGAGCGCCTCTTCGCAACGGGTCAGGCGAGCCCGGATGGCCTCTCGTGCCTCACGCGCCGCCCCGGCCGCCTCCCGGGCGGTACGCGTCTCGACTTCGAGCCCCTTGAGCTCCTCACGCCGCTCGAGCAGGCCCCCGGCGCCGGTGGGGTTGCCCAGCCGGATCACCCCCGTCGCCTCGCGCACCTGACCGCTCCTGGTCACGCAGGGTCCGTCGACCTCGAGCAGGGCCCCGTCGTCGACCAGATCCACTCCGGCCAGAAGCGCCTCGACCCAGGGCGTCCCGACGCCTTCGGGGCGAGCCGCACGAAGCAGCGAGCCGGGACCGTGCGCCGCCGGCACCGCGTCGAGAGGAAGGACGATGAGCCCACCGCCCCGCGTCCACGAGCTGGCAAACCACTGCTCGACCCGAGCGGCGGCGGCCCGATCGGCCACCACGAGCCCCCGCGCCAGGGGACCCAACCAGCTCTCGACGGCACGCACCGCTTCGGGGTCTGCCCCCAGATAGGCGACCAGGGGCCCGTGCACGCCGTCGAGATCGGCATCCAGGACCGCCTGGAGCACCGGCTCCATCCCCTCTCGGTCCCGTTCGAGCGCTGCGAGCGCCCGACGACGCGCGTCGAGGGCCGCAGCCTGATCGACGGCCTCGACCTCTGCGAGGCGCGCCACGTCGAGCTCTGCACGGGACGCGGCAACGGCCTCCTGGGCCGCGTCCAGCTCGGCGCGGGCCTCGTCGGTTCCACTCTCGAGTTCGTCGAGTCGGCCGCTGAAGAGGTCACCCTGCGACGCGAGGTCGGAGAGGGTGTTCGAGGTCTCGTCCAACTCGTGCCCGAGACGCTCGAGCCGCCGTGAGAGCTCGGCCGCCTGCGCGTCGGAGGCCTCGGCGTCTCCCTCGAGCTGCGCCCCGCGACGGGCCACGTCACGCTCACGCGACTCGAGCGCTTCGAGATCGCGCCGCACCTCCTGCAGCCGCAGGCGCACCTCGTCCGCCGCAACCCGGCGAGCGGTGAGCTCTTCCGTCAATCCATCGAGCTCTTCGCGCACCACAGCTCGATCGGCTCGTGCCGTCTGCGCCTCCTCGGCGAGCCCTTCAGCCCGCTCCTGCGAGGCACGGCGCTCGTCGTCGATCTGTGCGACGCGACGGCGGGCATAGGTGGCCCGCTCGTCGGCGACGGCGAGGTCACGTTCCCAGCGGACGAGCTCAGACCGGATCTCGTCGAGCTGCCCCGCGGCGATTCCACGCTCACGTTGGGCGCCCACCTGCCGTAGCCTCAAGGCCTCATACTCCGCTTCGGCGGCCTGGACCTCGGCCACCATCCCCTGGCCTTCGGGGGTCTCGCCGGCCAACGCGCGCCGCACCTCGGCGAGGCGCGAGCCCAGGGTCTCGAGCTGATTGCGCACGACCGCGACCTCGACGTCGAGCCGCCGTCCCCGCAGTTCGAGGTAGCGCTCGGCCTTGCCCCTCTGGCGCGCGAGGGATCGCACCTTGCTCTCGACCTCGGCAATGACGTCTTCGAGCCGCTGCAGGTCGTTCTCCGCGCGCTCCAACCGCCGCAGTGCGGACTTTCGGCGATCCTTGTACTTGCCGATTCCCGCCGCCTCCTCGAAGAGCGAGCGTCGCTCGTCGGCCCGATCCGAGAGGATCGAATCGATCATGCGGTTCTCGATGACATTCGCCCCCGCGCCCAGACCGGTATCGCGGGTGAGGTCGACGATGTCCTTCAGGCGCACCAGCGACCGGTTGATGGAATAATCGCTACCCCCATCCCGGTACACGATGCGCCCGATCTCCACCTCCTCGAACGGCACCGGCAGCACCCCGTCCTCATTGGTCACGGTCATGGTCACCGAGCCACGATTCACCGGGCGTCGACCCAGTGAGCCCTGGAAGATGGCTTCTTCCATCTTCGCACCCCGGATCGCCGTCGGACGTTGCTCGCCGAGCACCCACCGGATGGCGTCCGAGATGTTCGACTTGCCGCACCCGTTGGGCCCCACGATGGCTGTCACACCATCGTGGAACTGCACATCGGTGGCATCGGCAAACGACTTGAATCCGTGGACACGGAGGGACCGAAGCTTCATTCGGGGCGGATTCCTCGACGCTCGACCAGAGGCGGCTGCACGATCCCCTGCCCCTCGAGCAGGGCCCGCATCACCGCCGCCTCCTGCGGGTTGGCGTACGCTCCGGCATAGACCCGAAGAACCGGTGCGCCCTCCGAGCGGGCGGCGGAGAGCACGAAGGCGTCGACTCCCGCGCTTGCCAGCGCCTCGACGCGACGACGCGCTTCATCGAGCACCCCGGTCTCGGTCACCAGAAAGGAAAGAGGCGCTTCGCGGACCATCCACGACGCGGCGTCGGGTGCCGCCGTGGCGTCGGCGAGTCCACTGCGCAGCGCCTCGGCCTCCTGGGCGTCACGGGCGAGAACCGAAAGCACGCGGTACCAGCGGACCCCGTTCACCTCGACCGGGGCCACCGTCAGGACCTGCCCCGCCACCCGCTCTTGCAAGGCGTTGGCCTCGCGCCGGGCCACGGCACGGTCGCGAAAGGCTCCGATCCGCAGGGACCATGACTGTACCGGTGCCACGATGTCGTCGGTCAGGATGTCGATGGGTGCCGCGGACGGAGAACTCGGGGAGGCTTCGGCGGGGGGCGGGACGTTGGCCGTGAGGGGAGCGGCCGCCGCCTGGCGACCCGCCGGGTCGGCGACACCTTGCCGCGCATCGGCCCGACGGGGCGCAATCCCGGGCAGATCGATCAGCCCCCACCAGGCCGCCGCGAGCAAGGCCACAACCAACACCAGCAGCAGGGTGAACCAGAATCCGGCCCGGCTCTTCCTCTCGGGAGTCTTGCGGGCAGCCCGGTTCATCGCCTTGGCGGTGGCCAGGGAGAGCGGCTCATCGTCGCGCTTGGCGGCAGGCCGGCGTTTGGGCTCGTCCTCTCGCTCGATCGCCCATTCCGGCGTGGGAGCCACCGCTCCGTCACCCGACGCCGACGATGCGGAAGGCGCGGGTTCCAGGGTGGCTGCGTGCGGTTCGGGCGCTGCCTCGGGCGCGGACGGCTCGGGGCCGGGCTCGAACCCCACCCGCGCCGGTGGCGCGGCCTCGCCCAGATCCGGGACGGCGTCCCGCTGGCCGAGCCAGACCACGGAGTCGGCGCGGGCGAGGAGCGGGGCGGCCTCGGCCAGGGGCGGCACCAGCATCAGGATACAGGCCCGCGCCTCGGTCGCGGCTTCGATGAAGGCTTCCCACCGTCCACTCTCGAAGACCGAGCCGTGATCCACGACGGGCGTGCCCGCAGAGACGAAGAGCAGTCGCGCCTCGAGCTCCCTGGCCACGTGCGCCGGGCTCGCGCCGTACAAGATGAGATCTGAAACGCCCTCGCCGAGCGCGATGTCGGCCATCGAGTGGAGACGAGGGGCGCCCAGCTCCGCGTCGACGAGAAACACGCGTCGCCCGGAACGCGCGAGTGCGCGCGCCAGACCCAGCGCGGCCAGCGCCGCCCAGCCCCGATCTCCGGCGGCGACGAGCGCCACGGCTCCGGTGTGGTCCAGCTCCTCGAGAGCAGAGGCGGGCGGTTCGGTCGTGAGGACGTGCCAGGTCACGTCAGGCGTCATGGAGCGCGGGGGCTGTGGAGGGCGTTCCCGGCCGGTCCGGCGGGGCGCAATCAGGGCGCGCCCAAGGTAACGAGGGGACCCGTCCCGCGCGACCGCTCAAGGGGCTCCCCCTCGTACCGAGCCAGCCTCGCCGAGAGGACCCTTCTCGTCGGTGAACTCGATCCGCGGAGCGTCGCCCCAGAGCGTCTCCAACTGGTAGAAGTCTCGCGCCTCCGGGTGGAAGACATGCACCACGAGATCGATGTAGTCCAGCAGCACCCAACGACCGCTGCCCTTGCCCTCGATGTGCCCGGGCCTGTGGCCGTCCTTCTTCAACTCGTCGACCACGTGGTCGGCGATGGCGCGCACCTGGCTGTCGGAGGTGCCGCTGGCCAGCACGAACCAATCGGTGGCCGTGTTGATTCCGCGCAGGTCCAGGGCCACGACATCGCGGGCCTTCCGCTCCAGCGCGAGCTCCCCGACCCGGCCCACGATATCGGGCGTGCCGTCTGGAGTCACGCCTCTTCCCGCTCGACGTGCACCTCGACCTCGACCACGACTTCGGCGTGAAGCCGGATCGGGACGGGGTGGACCCCCAGGCTCTTGATGGGATCGTCCATCTGCACCAGGCGCTTGTCGAGTTCGAAGTCGAGGCCGCCCTCGGCGTTGAGACGCTCGGTGATGTCGCTGTTCGTGACCGACCCGAACAGCTTGGCCTCGTCGTCGTCGCCCTCGCCCGCCCGGGCCCGGAAGGTCAGGACCACGCCGTCGAGCTGAGACGCACGGCGACGCGCCTCGAGGTAGTCCCGCTTCGCGATCTCGGCATTCTTCTTCTGCTCTTCTTCGATGCGCTTGAGATTTGCAGCGCTCGCCTCGTAGGCGTAGCCCTGCGGGAGCAGATAGTTGCGCGCATAGCCGGGCTTCACGTCGATCACCTGACCCGCCTCGCCGAGGCTCGTGATCCCTTCTTTCAGAATGACCTTCATCGGTGTCTCCTTGTGTCCAGTTGAGTCCGGATACGATCGACTACCGCCCGGTATCCGCCGTGCGTGTAGCTCGTTTCCGGAGATCGAGCCAGGTATCTCCCAATCCTATCAAGAGCGCGCCGATCACCAGCGCCGGCGCCAGGAACAGCATGCCCACCGTGAGCGCCACGACCCCCAGCGTCGAGATGCCCCCGTTGATGAACAACACCACCGCCGCCCCGCGGAGCGCGTACAGCGCGCCCATGAAGACGACGGCGTTCGAGCCCAGCCGGGTCCAGGCATCCCCCGCCCCCAGCCCCAGTGTGACGAGGCCGGCCACGAGAAACCATACCAGTTGATCGTTGAACCGAAAGTCCTGCAATGGCCCCAATGCCCCCTGCCGACCCAGCGCCACCCGCACATACAACCACCACGCGACCCCGAGCGCCGCGAGCGACGCGAGCCCCGAGAGGGCCGGAAACAACATCGCCTGACTCTCGGCCGTCGAGTACACGGCAGCCATCAGTGCGGGCGACACGGTCTCTCCTCCCTGCAGCATCTGCAACGCACGCACCGCGGTGGCCGTACCCTGGCGGATCCGCTCGCCCATGCCCCAGTCCAGGATGGACCAGGCCAGCGGACGGACCGCAAAGAAGGCCACTGTCGTCGCCGCGGCACCCAGCACCGAGCCGAGCGCACGCGGCCAGAAGGCCGCGCCGGGCCACCGCAGTGTCGAGGCCACGTACCATCCACCGACCAACAGAGCCCAACCCCGTTCGGCGTACCACAACCCCGAGTGATCCGTCCCCCCGAGAACCAGCACCATCGCCACGGCGGCCATCAACAGCGCGCCTCGCCGACGGATCGGCAGGAGCAGCACCATGAGTACGAACGGCAGTCCGACCAGTACGAGCGAGGGGATGGCCGAAAAGGCCAGGAGCAGGAACAAGAGCCCCGCGACCCGTTTCCATTCGCCACGCACGCGGGAGTCCTCCGCCACAGGCACCGGCATGGAGTCCTCCACCTGCATCAGGCCTCGTGGTCCCGCATGTACGGAATCAGGGCCAGGAACCGCGCCCGCTTCACGGCCGTGCCGAGCTGCCGCTGAAAGCGCGCTGGAACCTTGGTCGTACGCTTGGGCAGGATCTTGCCACCTTCGGTCAGGAAGCGCGCCAACGAGTTCACATCCTTGTAATTCAGGAGGGTGATCGATGGCCCCTCCTGACGACGGCGGCGGCCGCGCCCCCCCTGGAACTCGGGGGCGCCCTCCTCGTCGTCGTCCTCTTCCTCGTCGTCCTCGTCGTCGGCATCGTCCTCGGACGGGCGGGCCTCGGCGAGAATCGAATGATGAGAGGTGGGCTCGCCTTCGTTGAGCACCACGAGGTATCGCAGGCAACTGTCGTCGAGCTTCAGGATCCGCTCGAATTCCTGGAGTGACTCGGGGGGCGCCTCGATGTGCGCGACCAGATAGTAGCCCGATTTCGCCTTTCCGATCGGGTAGGCGAGCTGGCGAGCACCCCAATGATCGACGGCCACGACCTGGGCGCCGGAATCGGTCAGCACCTTGTGGAACTTCTCGAGCTTCAGATTGACGTCGTCTTCTTCGAGCGTCGCGTCGAAGATGTACACCACTTCGTAGAGCCGCATAGTCTCCCTCGGGCCGGTACGAGTCGCACGGGCTCCGTCAAGGATCGCGCGGCTGCGGTGCCGGACGACCAACGGAGCGGGATCGATTGTTAGCCAGTGAAGGTAGAAGGGACGCGGGCCGCGCGGAAGTGTTGGCGGGCTCGCGAGGGACTGTCGCCAGCAATCGGGCGGGACCGAGATGGACCTCGACCCCGAGGGGAACGCAACCACCGACCTGCCGGGTCGAGTAGGAACCTCAGCCCCTGTGCCAACCACTCCCCTTGGCCTCCGCCGGCCGCCGCGGCGGCGGAAACCCGTGGTGCAGAGACGATCGCGTTCAACACGAGAAACCGGAGGCCACGATGACGATCAAACATCGGTACACGACGGTTCTGGTCCTGTTGGGTCTCGCCTGCACGACCGCGACCGACCCGCCCCGACAGGTGGTCGAACTGCGGGCGGATCGGCCCTCCTACGGGGTAGGAGACACACTGCAACTGACGCTGACCAACCACGGTCCCGAGGCTGTTGGGCCAGGCAGCTCGGCCGCGTCGCTGTTCTGCCGTGTGGAGGTTGAGCGGGAGCAGGCGTCAGCGTGGCAACACGTCGCCACCCTGGGCGGGGGGTGGAATCTGGTCGGGCTGCCACCGCTCGAGGAGGGAGCGTCGGTACAGAAGGGCATCGCGATCACGCCTGAGCCTTTCGCGGCACCGGGCTCGTATCGTCTCTCTGTGAGGGTGGGCGTGCAGGGTCCCGATCCGTTCCCCATTCGCTCGAACGGCTTCACGGTCACGCCGGACCTGCGTTAGGGCCTGACGGCGAGCACGGCTCTGGCCACTCCCTCCCGCCTCCGGCCACCTTCATCGCTCCGGGATGTCCATCACCGCGCGGAATACGCGTCCCTCCTCAACAACCAGCCGCAGCATTTCTTCAAACGAGGCGGCCAGCTCATCCCCCTCGGCGACGAGGACGGCGTAGGTCCCCGGCTCCAACCCGACCTGGAAGAACCCGGTGTGGTCAGAGAATACGGTTGCTGCGGGCACCACCCCGAATTCGCTCTCGAACTCCGACCGGGGCACGCGGTGATACCCAGGGGTTGCGAGGTCCAGAGCCTGGAACGGAAGGGGCGAGATTTGGGGGTATACGAGGACCTGGCTGGCAATCGCCGAAACGCTGGGATATATGCCGCAGCCATTCGCGCGCGCCTCTTGAGCCCCCTCCCAGAACCACGTGTGGCCCCAGATTCCCTGCGCGATCGAAACCTTCGCCGACTGATCAGCCGGCAGCTCGAGCCCCTCGCAGGGATCGAGAAGCCCGCAGCCCGACTGGAAACCGAGCAACACGATGAAGAGCGGCAGCGCGCGATACTTCACTCCCATGAGATCTCCGGTTCAGGGGGGGCTCTCATGCGTTACAGCCTTCGCCCTCTTCTTCTTCCTCGCAGTCGATCATGACCTCCACGCCGAAGCTGTTTCGTGCGCGCCTTCCGGAGTTGGTCACGGTCATTCGGAGATCGAAGTCGCCTTGCTCCGCGGGGACGCCCAGGGGGTAGGAACTGCCCGTGCCCACGACCGACCAACTGCTGAAGGGGCCGCTATCCCGCTTCTCCCACACGTAGGTGTACCCCGACCCTTCACCCCCGGACGCTGAGGCCGTCCAGGTGTGGTCGCCGACTTCAAGGATCTCGCTTGGGCCATGAATCGACACGCTCACCCGCGTCCGGTCTTCTAGCGCCCACTCCGCATCCACGACGCGAATGCCATTGATCCCAGAGCCAGTCGACTGGAGCCTTGCCCGTACCTGGCTGGCCGTGAGACCAGGCGATTGTGAACGGAGGAGGGCGGCGACGCCCGCGACGGCCGCAGTAGCGGCCCGGGGACCGGGCGACAACGTGGCCTCCGCGCCTGCGGCGCTACGGCCTTCGGCCACACCCGGGCCCAGGGAGCTGTACCAATCGAAGGGGTGGCCCCCTTCTACAGACAACGCTTGACACAACTACCAGATGAAGCTGGCCTTCCAGGACTTCTGGGAGCTGTCCGCTGCGCACGCTGAGCGCTTCCTCCAGGCCTGGTGCACCTGGGTAGGCGATAGTGATC
>CAZFRU010000030.1:0-59462 GCA_964521385.1 uncultured Gemmatimonadaceae bacterium
GTGACCCCCTGGCCCATAATTTCCGGAAGAGGGTGGCCCATAATTTCCGGAACTCGCCAGAATCACTACCTCCAAGAACAGAGACCTTGGCGTGCCCCCGGCGGTCGTGGCGTGCCCCCGGCGGTCTGGTCCAGGTAGAATGAGAGTCCAACCCCGGAAAAGGGAAAGAGGACTCGAGGATAGAGTGGACACCCGCGCGGAGTCCTTCAACAACGCAGTATATGGCATCGGCTGGCTCATCCGTTCGAGGATTGCAACCCAGGCAGGAAAGACGATCTTGGCACATGGCATCTGAAGACATCCTCATCCTTCGCGACGTCCCGATCGACCGGGAGCCCCTGCGCCTCCTCGTCGAGAGCTATTTCGGCGACATGGTGAAATACGTCGTCGACGTGCGCCGGGGATTCGCTGCGGTTGGTGGCGAACTCCACGCCGACGCCGAAGCCCTACTGCTCCAGAACGGCAGCCGTCAGGCGGACCTCTGGGGTGCGAACTACTACCCAGGACTCGGCGAAGAGCAGTGCATCGAGTACACCTCGCTGATCAACATCAGCCCAGCCCGGGGAAATCGGGGAATGGAAATCGCGGATGAAGAGGTGCGCCGCCGCGTACGCGAAATCACGTTTCGACTCATCGGTCGTGGAGCACCCCTCCCGTGACACAACATTCGACACTCGACGCGGCGCGCTGGACCGAGTTCGGAATCGATCAACAGATCCTGATGATCGGCAACGAGATGAACCGCGCGAAGCGCTTCTTCGGTCCCGGGGACCTCGATCGACTTCGTCGGGGCTACGAGCGCGTCCTGGCGCTCGTCGATCGGACGGTGGAAGCCGGCCCGCGTCCCGCCCTTCTCCGGGAACTCCTGCGCTGGCGCGACCTCGTCGCCGAGCTGTTCACGCAGGAATCCCCGCGCCTCGATGACCACCTCGAGGTATTCCGAGCGCTTCTTCGCTTGCACCCGACCGCGTCCCTGCAGATTCCATACGTCGTCCCGATCAGCGCCGCGGCCCCGCGCCCATGAAGAGACCCTGGTGGGAGGACGAGAGCGACTGCGTTTCTGAACGCTACCCGGTCGGGTTGGTGATCACGATGAAGAGACCCTGTCCAGCGGGCACACGCACCGCCGACAGATCGACGGGGCCCGCCTCCTGGAGGCCTGCGACCGCGGGAGTCGTGGCCACCACGGCGTCGGCACCCTCATCGAGCCCGAGCGCCTCCCAGTCCAGTTCGAGACGTATCACCTCGTCGGCGTCCGACCACGACGCCAGCGCCACCAGCGCACGGCCGGGGCGCAGGTAGGTCGTAGCCAGGATGTCGCTGCGGCCCGTCGAGGCGGGGGCGTCGTCGAGCCAGTAGCCCCGCATGCGGCCCTCCGCGATGCCGAAGTCGTTCATCATCGCCCACACCGGCCGAGGATCGACGTCTCCATACTTGCGGGCGGTCATGCCGTAGAGCAGTCCCCGGTACGGATGCCCCCCATCCTGTAGCATCTCGCCCATGAGCCCGAAGGGCAGGCCCGCCACCTCGGTCATCCAGTAGTCGGGTCCCTGGTCGTAGTCGAAGTACTCCCCGAACCAGAGCCGCGAGAGATAGGGAAAATGCTCCATGTACAGCATCGCGCTGTTGATGAAGCCGTCGCGGACGTTGAACTGGTTGGCCGAGTGCAGATCGATCACGACCTCGCCGCGCTCTGCCGCCATCACGCTGACCAGGCGCTTCACCGTCGCGCGCGAGAAGGCGATGTCGTCGAGGTAGAGCCCGTCGATCTCCTGGTGTTCGGCCAGCCATCCGAGTCCCGCGATGTAGTAGTTGGTCCAGCGCGAGGTGCCCTTGTCGAGCATGGCCGCGTCGTCCACCCGCCACGCGTGCCAGGCCGAGTGGTAGTCGTCTTCCAGGTGCTCCTGCATCCAGGAGTGGCCGCCGCCCTCACCGTCGTTGAGGATCTCGTCGCCCAGGCTGCGTAGCGCGAAGAGTTCGTGGGCCCTGTAGGTCAGTTCGCGAATGGTGTCATAGAGCTTGACCTTGATTCCCTGGGCGTGCGCTTCGTCGATGTAGGCGGCCTGGGCCTCGAGGTTGAAGAACGGATAGTTGATGTAGGGATTGATTTCGTTGGCGTGGTGCACGTTGACGACCGTGCCGCCCCACGCCTTCACCGAATCCACCGGCACGTACTGGTGCACGAAGCGGGTCTCGAAATGGGTGCGGGTGTCGATGGGTTTGAAGGGCGTGACCAGGAAGCGCACGTTGAAATGGAGCGCGTCGCCGGCGGCCATGGCGCGCGCGCCCGAATAGTTGCGAGCCACCACCTCGTCGCCCTGCTCGCGGATCTCGATTCCGCCCCGCCCCTCGTTGTACCACGAGGGCGGCATGCGCAGCGGCTGATTGCGATAGAAGTTGGTGTTGAGGGGACGCGCGTAGTTGTCGTCTCGCAGCACGTACTGGAGCCCGCGATCGACGCCGCCCAGCCAGGCCCCCTCCTGGTGATTCTCGACGGCCCACCGCCAGTCCAGCGCCTCGGGCCTGCGTCCGCCCATGCGCCCCAGCCCGAGCATGTAGGTGCTCGCGCCCTCGGTATAGTGGATCGGCAGGGCGATGTCGTCGACCTGTACGTCGGCAGCGGCCACCAGCGTGATGCGGTAGTCCAGCATGCCGTCGTATTCGAGCGCTCCCTCGACCGTCATGGTGAAGTGCTCCGCACGGCTGGTGGCCGTCCACTGCGCTCGGCCGCGCGAGGGGCGGGTGACCGGGTACGGTTCGGTGGCGAAGATCTCGTCGTCACCGGCGACTTTCACCACCAGGGCGGTGGGCCGGGCCAGGATCGGTTGGGACCGCGTGGTGAGGGCCGTGACGTCGGGAGTGAAGAAGCTGCCGATGGCCGCGGGCAGGCCCGTGTCGGCCAGATCGACCTCTCGCCCGAGGATCGAGAGGGTCGTGCCGTCGATCTCGACGGGCTCGAAGGGCGCGATGATGAAGTCGGCGTCCGAGCCGGCGGTGGAGTTGAGCCAGGCGAGGCGCGTCATCAGGTCGGGTTCGTCGGTGCCTCCGTCCACCGCTCGCGCAGCGGCGACCTCGAGCGATACGGCAATGTGCTGTTGCTCGCCCTCGGCCGTGCTGACCGTGACCGACCCGGTGACCTGCCCTGGAGGGGTATCGTCCGGGATCCGGATCGACATCCACAGCGGCTGCACCGTGCCCGGTGGCACGTTGATGGTCTTCTGGAAGGGCACCCCCTCTTCGTCGACGCCCTCGCAGTTGATGCACGTCCAGGCGTCGGTCCACGTCGCCGGAAATCCCTCGAAGGCGACCCGGAGATCGCTCAGCGAGCGATCGCCCGTGACCACCACGGCCTGGAAGGTGAAGGCCTCGTCCAGGAGCACCCGGCTCTCGAAGACCGTGGGCCGCGCAGGGTCGGCCCAGTGATACGGGATCAGGTGCTTCATGCGCACCGGTCGGTCGCGGTGCTCGGCGATCAGCCGCCATCCGCCCGCAGCGCCGTCCATGAAGGCGGCCGTCTCTTCGGCGGTGGCTGCGACCTCCATGGGGAAGAACGAGTGGAAGTCGTCGACCGACTCGATCGCCGTGGTGCGGCCTCGGGCCAGGCTGTCGCGCGGCAGCGCCGATACCTCGGCCACCCAGCGTGGGTCGGGCGTGGGGGTCAGCTCCGGGTAGTCGGCCGCCGAGTAGCTGACCACCGGGTAGTATCCGCCCGTCGAGTGCCAGGGCATGTAGTACACATGATAGACCGCAGATCCCGGGTTGGGCTGGAAGACCACCTCTCCCGAGGCACGCTCGAGGCGAAGCACCAGCGCGTTGGCGACCGGCCTACCCGTTGCGGCATCGACCACCACCACCGATTTGGCCCCAGGATCGGCATCGCGCCGACGCCAGGGGATGGTGACCCGTGTGGCGGCCGCAGGGTCGTCGACCTCGACCACGGCGCGATGGTTCCCCCACGAGGTCCCCTCCTGGCCGGCGGCAAGATGCGGCTCCCAGTTACCGGCGCGGAAGGTCACCCCGTCGATGGTGTTCGGGAGCGGAGGAGCACGATACAGCGCCAGCGTCGTCGCTTCGTCATCGGCGCAGCCCCCGAGCAGAACCAGCGCAGTGGCGAAGAGAACCGAGCCCCATCTCGACCATGTCGTCATCGGAGTCCCACCAGTGAAAGAGCACGCAGAATGATGCGACCCTCGAGGTCGTCGAACAGGGCCGGTGTCGCACGGGTCAGGGCGGTGACGTCGGCCGACGATTGCAGTTGCCGCTGGCTGGCGATGGCCAGCAAATCGAGGCCGGTGGGCGAGGAGCCCTGCAGGCTCGAGGGATCGGTGGCGTCGACCACCGCCTGGAAATGCCCACGCGCAGCGGCCGGGTCGCCGAGTCCCGCAGCGGTCACACCCAACAGGAAGCGCACGAGGCGCTCTTCGGGCTGATACGGGCGACCCTGCCCGAGCGATTCCGGCCACTCGAGGGCGGCGCGCAGCTCCTGCCGGGCCGTCTCGTGCTCTCCCGCTTCCAGGGCCTCGAGAGCCACCAGTGTATGAGCCGTCACGTACAGTTGGTGGCTCTCGCGCGCGTGCTCCGAGGGCAGGACCTGCAGGGTGTCGAGAATCGCGGTCGCGGCCGCGGCGCGGCCGGTGTGGACGAGGGCTCGCGACTCCAGGAGGGCCAGGTTGAAGTCGCCTGGAAAGCGCCGCCGCGCGTCAGCGAGGGCGGTCCGCGCATCGTCCCAGGCCCCGACGGCTTCGAGGTGTCCGATCAGGGTCGTGTGCAGCACACGAGTCTCGGGCGCGAGGGCCACGGCCTTGCCGAAGTCGTCGGTGGGGTCGGTGCCGTCCACGGTGGCGAGCAGGTGGCCGCGGGCCGCGTAGAAGGGTCCAAAATCGGGGCGGTCGGCGAGGGATCGCATCGCCACCGCCGCCTCGTCGAGGCGATCGAGCGCCCACAGATCGAGGGCGCGGAGGTAGCTCCACTCCCACCGGTCGCTGTGGGCGGCGGCCCAGGTCAACGCCTCGAGCGACTCAGGGCGGAAGGGGAACTGCAGCGTGACGTCGCCGGGGGCATCGAGAGGTGACGGGTCGCGCTCGAGATAGGCGCGCCAGGCCCGCTGCACCGGCCCACGCGCAGGCCCTCCGGGAACCGACAGAATGGCCCGCGCGTCTGCGCTGCGATCCAGTGCAACATACTCGAGCGCGAGTTCGAGGTGGGTCTGGTCGGGGTACTCGCCGCCCATGGCAGCGACCAGGGTTGCTGCGGCTGCGGCCGTCGGGGCCGAGAGGTACGCCTCGGCGCGGGTGAACGGGTCGAGCGGGTCGAGGGCCTCCAGCTGGGCCCGCGCCTCCAGCGTGAGGTCCTGGTCGTGTGCGAGCCGCCCCACCGTGGCCAGTGACCGCCATGCCGACGCGCTGTAGCGGTCGTAGTCCAGAGCGAGGCGCGCGTAGCGAGTGGCCTCACGCAGGTCGCCTTCAGCGATCATGAGCGCGGCCAATTGGGTGTACGACGCCGAGCGATACGCCATGGCCCGCGCAGACCACCCGAAGGCATCACGCGCATCGGCGAATCGGCGCAGGGTACGGTAGATCGATCCGGCGCGGAAGTTGGCCTCGGCGTCGTAGGCGTCGAGTTGCAGCACCCGGTTCACGGCACCGAGCGCCCCTTCAATGCGGCCGCTGCGTTCATCCAACTCGGCCAGCGCCAGGAGGGCGTCGCGATGCCATGGCTCGGCCGCCAGCGCCTGGTCGAGCAGCACCCGCGCCTCGCCGTAGCGGCGCCCCTTCGCCAGTTCCCGGGCCTGGGTGGTGAGGCGATCGACCTCGGGGATGCTGGGTACGGCAGCGGGATCGGTGGCGAAGGGTCGGGCCAGGGCCCGAGGGGAGCGATCGGAGTCGTGCCGGAGATCGAGGGCCGGGACCTCGACCCGAATGCGGGCCCCGGGGTCGACCTGAACCGAGGTCGTGAAGGGCTCGAGGGGCTCGAGCTCGATCGGCACCTGAGCGGCCAGACGATCTCCGGACCAGACCCACACGGTGTCGGTGATGGGCGTGAACGCATTCAAGCCGATTCTGGCCTGGGCACCGACGACGGCCACGCTCAGCGCCCCGTCGCGGGAGGCGTCGGTGAGGCCGCCGGTGCCTTCGAGGGGAAACCACGTCTCCGTCCAACGCGAGGCGGACAGGGGATCGAACCCTGCCTGGGTGATGGGATTGACCTCAGGGCCCGGCGAGTATTGCACGAAGAGGCGACCGGCCTGGAACTCGACGTACTGCCCGTCGGTGTCGGTCAGGAGTTGTTCCCAGACGCCTCCTTCGCGCGACAGCGCCCACAGCCAGAGCTTCTGGCCCGGCATGTCCTCGTACCGCGCCCAATGCCCGAAGCCGTAGTCGGCATCGTGGTAGTAGCCGCCGAAGAAGTCGTCGAGCTCACCCACCACGTGGTAGGACTTGTTCCCCTCGAAGGTGTTGTTGCGGTACAGCGCGAGGTCACGTCCCAGGGAGTCGACCGGCCAGGCCAGGGCGGCACCCGAATGCTGCAGATAGGCGGTGCCCGGCATGGTCATGCGCAGGTCGTCCCGGGCCGCGGCGGCTCCAGTCATCCAGTTGTAGTAGGGCTGCTCGAAGAGCGTGGGGTTGGTCCAGCTCACGTGGGTCTCGAAGTACGCCTTGTCGGGGGGCAGCCGGATCTCGACGCGCCACCGGGTCCGCGACGGCAGGTCCATGGCCCCGACGATGCAACTCACGCTGCCATCGGCGTTGGTCCGGATGAGGTAGTCGACGGGTGTGGCGGTCGCGGGGGTATGCCCGATCACACCGAAGTTGAACTCGATGCCACCCGACGTCCACGGGCCGCGCAGAGCGATGTTCCTGAACTTCATCACCTCGTTGCGGAGAATGAACTCGTGGCCCGTCGCCTTGACCACCGCACCCCACACCTTGCCTCCGACTTCGGGCAGCACGAACACCTCGATGTAGTCGTTTTCGAGGTGCACCACCGTCCAGTCCCGGGGCTCGGATGCGACCGCGTATCCGTCGAAGGAGTGGTAGGGGTAGAGCCGCTCGTCGCGGGTGAGGATGGGGATCGGGTTCGGCTCTGAAAAGGGATAGGTGTCGAGGGTGCGCACCTCTTCGGAAATCCGCGCGGTCTGTGCCGTCAGCCCCTGCGCACCCGGGGGGGACGCCACCAACACGATCACGGCGAGTGGGGCGGCGAAGCGAGCGGTCCAGAGCATGGCGGGGCCGGATCCGAGGCGGAATCGAGAGCGAGACCCGGTGCGGTCTCGGTCGGCCACCTTACCCGGGATCGCGAGCGGGTGTCAATCGTAGATAAGTCGCGTCCAGGTGGACGATGGGTACGCCGCTTCGACCGGTCGGGCCGAACCTCGGTCAAGCCGTCGGGGTTCGAAGGGAGGGGCAGAAGGGCCCCCGACGAGGGACGGAGCGCTGGGGACGGAAAGGAGTATCAAGGGACAACCCTCGTCCGGGGGTCATGCGTCCAACTGAAACGTGTCGGAACGTTCCTATACCGAAAGGCATTCATCGCGTGATCAGCACCAGCCAGCCCGGCCTCGATATCGAGGTCATCCAGCAGAAGATCCAGCAGGAAAGCGCGTTCGTCGACCGGCTCCTGAACGAGGTCGGCCGCGTCATCGTGGGCCAGCGCACCATGGTGGAGCGGCTCCTCATCGCACTCCTGGCCGACGGACACGTGCTCATGGAAGGGGTGCCGGGGCTCGCCAAGACCCTCACCGTACGCACTCTGGCCGACGCCATCGACACCACGTTCCGTCGGCTGCAGTTCACGCCGGATCTGCTTCCAGCCGATCTGGTGGGCACCCTCGTCTTCGATCCGAAGGACCAGGAGTTCAAGACCAGGAAAGGGCCCATCTTCGCCAACATCATCCTGGCCGACGAGATCAACCGCTCACCGGCCAAGGTGCAGTCGGCGCTGCTCGAGGCCATGCAGGAGCATCAGGTCACCATCGGCGAGACGAGCTTCCCCCTGGACGACCCCTTCCTGGTGCTCGCGACCCAGAATCCCATCGAGCAGGAGGGCACCTATCCGCTGCCCGAGGCTCAGGTCGATCGGTTCATGCTCAAGCTCGTGGTGGGCTACCCCACGGGTGACGATGAACTGGAGATCATGCGTCGTCAGTCGGTGGGCCGGCGCATCGAGGTGAAGCCGGTGGTGACGCCCGACGAGATTCTTCGGGCGCGGAAGGCGGTGGAGATGGTCTACATGGACCCGCAGGTGGAGCGCTACATCGTGGCGCTGATCCTGGCCACCCGCGATCCTGCGGCCCACGGGCTGTCCGATCTCGCCGATCTCATCTCCTTCGGCGCGTCTCCCCGGGCCACCATCTGTCTGGCGCGCACGGCCCGGGCCCACGCCTTCCTCCAGGGGCGGGCCTTCGTCACCCCCGACGACGTCCGGGCCATGGCCATGGACGTGCTCCGCCACCGGGTGCTCCTCACCTACGAGGCCGAAGCCGAAGAGGTGGAGCCCGAAGAGGTGGTGACCCGGGTGCTCGACAGGGTCGAGGTGCCGTAGGGGGCGGTCGTGATCCCTCGCGAGATCCTCAAGCAGGTGCGTCGCATCGAGCTCTCCACCCGGGGGCTCGTCAACGACGTCCTTTCCGGCGAATACCATTCGGTCTTCAAGGGCCGCGGGATGAATTTCGCCGAGGTGCGGGAGTACCAGTACGGCGACGACATCCGCACCATCGACTGGAACGTCACCGCCCGGAGCGGCTCGCCCTTCGTGAAGATCCACGAAGAGGAGCGCGAGCTGACGGTCATGCTCGTGGTCGACCTCAGTGCGTCGGGCGAGTTCGGCACCCGGGGCCGCTTCAAGGGCGAGGTGGCCGTGGAGATCTGCGCCCTGCTGGCCTTCAGCGCCATCAAGAACAACGACAAGGTGGGGCTCATCATCTTCACCGACCGGGTGGAGAAGTTCGTCCCACCCCGCAAGGGGCGCCGCCACGTGCTCCGTGTGCTCCGGGAGCTGCTCTACCATCGTCCCGAGGGGAAGGGCACCGACATCGCGGCCGCCCTGGAATACCTGAATCGAGTGCAGCGGAAGCGGGCCGTGACCTTTCTGGTCTCCGACTTCCAGGACGATGGCTTCGAGAAGCCGCTGGCCGTGGCCGGCCGCCGCCACGATCTGGTGGCCGTGCGCCTCCGTGACGTTCGGGAGTCGGAGCTGCCGTCCCTGGGCATCGTGGCCATGGAAGACCCTGAGACCGGGGCACGGTTGATGGTCGATACCTCACGCCCAGCATTCCGGAAGCGGTTCGCCGAGACGGTGGCCGCGCGCCGTGAGGCGCTGGACCGTAGGCTCCGCCGCAGCAGGGTCGACGTGATCGACATCGAGACGGGCGAACCCTACGACCGCCCCCTCATGCGCTTCTTCCGCGAGCGCGCCCGGAGGCAGCGGTGAGGGCGCGCCCGGTAGCGGGCCGGCCGACTCTCGCGGCCCTCGTGGCCCTCGTGCTGATGGGGGCGCCGGGGGCGGCCGCGGCCCAGCAGCCCACCCTGCGGACCACCGTCGACACCGCCCGCATCACGATGGGTGATCGCATCCAGATGAGCCTGAGCGTGGAGCACGCCCCGGGCCTGCGGGTGGTGTGGCCCGACTCGCTGGACCTGGCGCCCTTCGAGGTGCTGGCGGCCCAGGCCGACCCCCCGACGGCTCAGCCCGATGCCGTGATGTCGCGAGCTGTGCTCACCCTCACCTCGTTCGAGCTGGGCGAGCTCGAGATTCCGTCGTTCGATGTCACGGTCGAGGGCCCCGACGGCGCCGACACCTTGCGCACCGATCCCTTCGGCATCGAGGTGGTCTCGGTGGGACTCGACGAGGGCGACGGCATTCGGGGGATCCGGGGTCCCATGGCGATTCCCGTCAGTCTCGTGCGTGTGGGGTTGGCGCTGCTTCTGGCCCTCCTGGCCCTCGTCGCAGGGGGCTGGCTCTGGCGTCGTCGTCGGGGCAGGGGGGAGGGGGCCGAAGCGGCACCCGCTGCACCCCCCCGGCCCGCGCACGAGGTGGCGTTGGACGCGCTGGACGCCCTGGAGCGGAGTGGACTGCTGGTGGAAGGGCGGGTGAAGGACTTTCACGTGGCCCTCTCGGAAATCGCCCGGCGGTACGTGGAGGCCCGGTTCCAGGTGCCGGCGCTGGAGATGACCACCCGGGAGATCGGGATCGGGCTGGCCGCCTCTTCGGCGCCCACCGAGTTCACGCACGGGCTCGGCCCCGTGCTGGATCGCTGCGATCTGGTGAAGTTCGCCAAGGTTCGGCCCCCGCCCGATTCCGCCCGGGTGCTGCTGGACGACGTCCGCGCCCTGGTCCGGCGCACGATCCCGCGAGCTGAGCCGGTCGAGGTCGCTGAGCCGGCCGAGGTCGCCGAGGTCGCCGAGACTGCAGAGCCGCCCGAGGAATCGCCTTGATGCTCCGCTTCGAAGACCCCTGGGTGCTGGGACTCCTGGTCGTGATCCCCCTGGTGATCTGGCTGCGCTTTCGCCGTGCGCCCCGGCCCGCGACGCTGCGCTACGCTGCCGTCGACGCGGTGCGTGAGGCGGGCGGCGGAGTGGCGGGCTGGCTGCCCCGGGTGCCGTCGGCGCTTCGGGGGCTGGCGGTGGCGGCGGTCGTGGTGGCGTTGGCTCGCCCCCAGACGGGTGTCGGTTCCGAAAGCGTGCTCACCGAGGGCATCGACATTCTCATGGTGCTGGATGTGTCGAGTTCCATGCTCGCCGAAGACCTCTCACCCAACCGCCTGGAAGCGGCCAAGGTCGTGGCCGCCGATTTCGTGGAGGGTCGCGTCAACGACCGTGTGGGGCTGGTGGCCTTCGCCGGCGAGGCGTTCACCCAGGCCCCTCTCACCACCGACCGGGGGGTGGTCACGGGACTCCTGGATGAGCTGCGGGTGGGCATGATCGACGACGGCACGGCGGTGGGTATGGGACTGGCGACGGCCGTGAAGCGCCTCCAGGCCTCGTCTGCGGCGTCGCAGATCGTGGTCCTGCTCACCGACGGGCGCAACAACCGGGGTGAGATTGGACCGATCACGGCAGGCCAGATGGCCCGGGCGCTGGGGGTGCAGGTCTACACCATCGGGGTGGGCACCCGGGGCACGGCCCGTGTGCCGGTGGACGACCCCCTGGGAGGGCGGCAGTACGTCACCGTCCCCGTCGACATCGACGAAGCCACCCTCCGCGAGGTGGCCGAGCTCACCGGGGGGCGCTACTACCGTGCCACCGACAACGAGAGCCTTGCCGCCATCTACCAGGAGATCGACCAGCTCGAGCGCACCGAGATCGAGGTGGAAAACTACACCACCTACGAGGAGCGCTTCTCCGGGGTCCTCCTCCTGGCGCTGCTCCTGCTCACCCTCGAGCTCGCCCTGCGCCAGACCGTGCTGAGGAGGCTGCCCTAGTGTTCCGTTTCGCTGATCCTTGGTGGCTGGCCGGACTCGCCCTCGTGCCTTTGTTGGCGCTCGCTCTCTGGGCCGGGGCCCGGGCGAGGCGACGGGCGCTGGAGCGCTTCGCCGAGTCGGTGCTGGTGGAGCGACTCACGGCGTCGGTGAGCCGGCGGGGGCGCCTCGTCAAGGCTGCAGCGCTGCTCGGGGCGGTGGGGCTGGCCGTGGTGGCGCTCGCCCGTCCCCAGTTCGGCACGCGGGTCGAAACGGTGCGCAGTCGGGGGCAGGACGTGATGGTGGCGCTCGATCTCTCGCAGTCCATGCTGGCCGAAGACGTGTCGCCCAATCGGCTGGAGCGGGCCAAGCTCGCCGTGCTTCGACTCATGCGGCAGCTCGACGGCGACCGCATCGGTCTCGTGGCCTTTGCCGCCGACGCCTTCGTCCAGAGCCCGCTCACCATCGACTACGGTGCGGCGGCCATGTTCCTGAACGCCATGGAGCCCGATCTGATGCCGATCCAGGGAACGAACCTGGGCGAGGCTCTGCGCGTATCACTCGATGCCCTGGAAGAGGCGCGGGAGGCGCGGGTGCTCGTGGTGGTCACCGATGGTGAGGACCACGAAGGCGAAATCGACGCGCAGCTCGAGCGGGCGCAGGAGATGGGGGTGCAGATCCACACCGTCGGGCTGGGCTCGGCCGACGGGGTGCCGATTCCGCAGTTCGACGACCAGGGCCGGCAGCAGGGCTTTTTGCGCGACGACGAAGGCAACGTGGTCACCACCCGCCTCGACGAGGCGACGCTGCGGCGGGTGGCCGAGGCCACCGGGGGCCGCTACGTCGCCGCTGGATCCGGGGGATCGGCCTTCGACGACCTGGTCGACGAGGTCGCCCGGGCCGATGGCGAGGAGCTGGACGCCCAGCGGGTGACCCGGTTCGAGGAGCAGTTCCAGATCTTCCTGGCGCCGGCGCTGTTGTTGCTGGTCCTGGAGCTCCTGATCGCCGATCGCCGCGCCTGGACTGGAGAATGGACGGGGAGGTTCAACACATGACGACGAAACGGTGCATCGTGACGCTGGCCCTGGCCCTGGCCGTGGCTGCGGGGGTGCTGGCGCCCATGCCCGCTGCCGCCCAGTCGGGCCGCAGGGCCGTGGATGAGGGCAACCGACTCTACGAGGAGGGCCGCTACCAGGAGGCGCTGGAGCGCTACAGGGAGGCGCTGCGCGAGAACCCCGAGTCGCCCCTGATTCGGTTCAACGCGGGCAACGCACTGTATCAGAGCCAGGACTTCCAGCAGGCGTTGGACGCCTACCGGGAAGCGATCGAGAGCGGCGATGAGGCGCTGGCCTCGACGGCCTGGTACAATCTGGGCGACGCCCTCTATCAGGCTCAGGATCTGGAGGGCAGCGCCGAGGCGTTCAAGCAGGCCCTGCGCAAGAACCCGAACGACGTCGACGCCAAGCACAACCTGGAGCGGGTGCTCCAGCAGATGCAGGAGCAGGAGCAGCAGCAGGATCAGGATGGGGACCAGGAGCAGGACCAGCAGGATCAGCAGGACCAGCAGGATCAGCAGGATCAGCGGGGCGACCAGAATCAGGACCAGCAGCCACAGGGACAGAATCAGGACCCGAGCGAGCAACCCCCCGACCCGAGCGACCCGGGGCAGGACGAGGGCGATCCCAAGCAGGACGAGGGCGCTCAGGAGCCCGAGCAGGAGGGCGAGCAGCCCACGGCCCAGGACGGCCCCATGAGCCGCGTCGAGGCCGAGCGCCTGCTCGACGCCCTCAACGAGGATCCGGGCGACGTGAATCGGCGCTCCGCCGCTGCCTCTGGCCGCAGACCCAGGAAGAACTGGTGATGCGCTCGCTGGCCCTTGCTGCGCTCCTCGCCCTCGTCCAGGTGACCGCCTCGGTGGCCCAGGAGGTGTCGGTGCGCGCCTTTCTCGCCCCCGGGGCCACCGTGGGAGTGGGCGGTACCTTCGTGGTGAATGTGGAGGTGTCGGGAGTCCAGGGCCTCGACGCGGGCCCGGCCCCGCCCGAACTCGGCGGCTTCGCCCGGTACCTGGGGAGTGGGTCGACGTCGAACGTGCGAATGGTGAACGGGCAGACCAGCGTCTCCCTCACCCTGCAGTTCCGCTTCCAGGCGCTGGAGGAGGGCACCTGGCAGATCCCTCCGGTGACCGTCCAGGCTGGAGGGTCATCGCACACCACCGAGCCGCTGTCGCTCACCGTGTCGGCTCAGGCGCAGGCGGGTCCGGGCGGCGCTGCGGGCGGTGCGGCGGGCGGTGTAGACAGCGACCTCCCCGGTCCCGACGACCTCTTCCTCACCACCGAGGTCTCGTCGCGCACCGTCCACGTCGGCGAGCCGGTGGTGGTGTCGTACCGCCTCTGGACGCATGTCGACGTGGTGTCGTACGCCCTCACCCAGCTTCCCGAGTTGGAGGGATTCTGGGTGGAGGACCTCCCGATGCCGGGAGGTGCCCAGGTGGAGTCCCGTACGCGCAATGGTGAGGAGTACACCACGGCGGTGCTGCGGCGGGTGGTGGTCGTGCCCACCGGGCCCGGCGAGCGTACCCTCGACCCGTTGAGCATCGAGGCCCGGGTGCGGGTGCAGCAGCGTCGGGCGGAACAGGACCCCTTCGATCGCTTCTTCGGTGGGGGTTTGTTCAATACCACGATCGAGTCTCTGGGACTCCGTTCCAACGTGGTCAC
Organism: uncultured Gemmatimonadaceae bacterium; assembly: GCA_964521385.1. Taxonomy (GTDB): domain Bacteria; phylum Gemmatimonadota; class Gemmatimonadetes; order Longimicrobiales; family Gaopeijiaceae; genus Gaopeijia. Next base: position 14,110 of record CAZFRU010000030.1, read on the forward strand.
CCTGACCGTCGAATCGCTCCCCCCCGGGGCGCCCGAACCCTTCAGCGGCGTCGTGGGCTCGCTCGAGGTGAGCGCCTCGCTCGACCGCAACTCGGTGGACGCCGACGAGGCCGTGACCCTCACCGTGCGCGTGAAGGGCTCGGGCAATATACGCGCTGTGCCCGAGCCCGAACTCGTGCTTCCTCCCGACTTCGAGGTGTTTCCCCCCAAGGTGTCGGAGTCGGTCGAGCCGTCGCTGGCCGGGCTGTCGGGGGCCAGGACCTTCGAGTACGTGCTGATCCCCCGGGCGCCGGGCGACCGCACGATTCCCTCGATCCGCTACGGCTACTTCGACAAGGCGGCCGGTGCCTATCGCACGGTGGAGACGTCGGAGCTACCACTTACCGTGACCGGCACGGCACGGGCCGAGGGCCCCACCATCGGGGCCCGGCGCGGGGTGACCGAGTTGCGTCAGGACATTCGCTTCATCCAGCTGGGGCCCACGACTCTGCGGCCCGCGGCCGGAGGGTTGGCCGGCCACCCGGCCTTCTGGGCGCTGTTGCTGCTCCCCATGGTGGCGGTGGCCGGGGCGGTGGTGCTCGCGCGCCACCAGGAGCGGCTGCAGGCCGATGTGGCCTGGGCCCGGGGCCGGCAGGCGGGACGGGTGGCGAAGAAGCGCTTCGCCGAGGCCGGGCGGCTGGCCGGGGGCGATGACCCCCGGGCCTTCTACGCCGAGGTCGCGCGCGCACTGGAGGGCTTTGTGGCCGACAAGCTGAACCGGTCCGCGGCCGGCCTGCAGCGCAGCGACCTGCGCGCTGCGCTCCAGGCGCGGGGGGTGGAGGGGGCGCTGGTGGACCGCATCGCCGACTGCCTCGATCACTGCGACCGGCAACGCTTCGCCCCCCGCACGGCCGACCGCACCGAGATGACCCGCTTTCTCGACGACGCCTCGGCCATCATGTCCGAGCTCGACCGGGCGGTGCGATGAGGGTGTGGGCGGTGGCGGTGGCGCTCGGGCTCGGGACGGGTCTTCAGGGCCTGATGGCGCCCGCGGCGGCTCAGGACGAGGCCTACCTGCGGGGCAACGAGCTCTACCAGGCGGGCCAGTTCGAGCAGGCCGTGGAGGCCTATCGTTCGGTGCTCGGCGCCGGGGTGGAGAGCGCCACGCTGCACTACAACCTGGGCAACGCCTACTTCAAGGCGGGCGAGCTCGGGCGGGCCATTCTGAGCTGGGAGCGCGCCCTGGCCCTCGACCCCGGCCTGGCCGACGCCCGCTCCAATCTGGAGCTCGCCCGCACCCTCACCGTCGACGAGGTGGAGCCGCTGCCCACCTTCTGGCTGGTGAGCGCGTGGCGCTGGTGGGTGGACCTCCTGCCCCGGGTCGTGCTGCTGGGGACCCTGGCTCTCGGGTGGCTGCTGGTGTGGGGCGGAGTGGCCGGCCGAATCCTGGCTCGCGGTGAGCGGGCACGGCGGCTGGGTACGCTGGCCGTGATCACCGGAGCGGTGCTCGTGGTGGTGCTGGGCGTGAACGTGGCCGTGCGGGAGTTCGGGGTGGGGCAGGTGAGCCGGGGCGTGATCCTGGCCGACGCCGTCCCCGTGCGCTCCGCCCCCACCGAAGACGACAACCTGACCCTCTTCGAGATCCACGAGGGCACCGTGGTGCGCATCGACCAACGCACCGACAGCTGGGCCGAGGTGGTGCTGGAGGACGGCAAGGTGGGGTGGGTGCCGGCGGGGGTGGTGGAGGAGGTGTAGGGGGCGCGGAGTCCTTCATCCGGGTGTAGGGGCGCAGGTGGAGAGGCCTATCGAGGCGCTCGGTAGAGAGGCATCGAGTCGATGACGACCCAGTGTGCGGGACAACGGCCCGCCGTCTACCCTGTGCCGCGCCTGGTCCAGACCAGGACGACTCCGCACTGGGCGTCGCTGTCGAGAAACTCGCCGGGGGTTTCGGCCGGACCGCGGTAGATCTCGATTGCGTAGATGGTAGCGGGATGCGCCAGGTCGAGCGCTTCGGCCGCCTCCTGGGCCGACGTGGTCACCTCCTCGTTTGGTGCGGTGCGCTCCGCGTTGTCCACCAACCCTGTAGAACCCTTCCGGCGCGGGATGTGGGTGACGCGGATGCCGTCGATGTAGACGTGGGGTGCGCACCCGGTCCGTCGGAAGATGAGTCCGGTGCCGTTTGCAAAGACGTCCCCACCATATTCGTGGAAGATGTCGACCACGTGCGTGACCGACCGCAGCCGGCGTTCGAGTGCCTCGCCGAGCAGGACCGTGCCCCAGGGCGAGGCGGCGCGGCGCCGCACGTCGTCCAGCATGCCCCCCCGTCCGGCGCGCACCGCGGTGACCACGATGGGGTCGAGCTCGAAGGGCCGGGGTGAAAGCAGGATCTCCAAGGTCAGGGACTGGCCTGAACCGAGTACGACGCTCCCGGTCCCCTCCTGGTAGCCGAGAGAGGATGCCTTCAACTCCACTGTGCCCGCCGCCACGTCTTTGAACGTGAAGCCGCCTTCCGCTCCCGTGGTCTGCGTCCGGCCGTCGGCGAGCTGTATCTGCGCCCCCGCTAGCGGTCGACGTCCTTCCGCCGCCAGCACCCGACCCCCGATCTCGCCTTCCGCTCCTGCCCGTCCCTCGAGCAGCAGCGCGAGGTCCGCCGGCGTCTCGGCTCCAGCTTGGACCCGCAGCGTCTGGCTCCCCTCACCGACTCTCCGAATCGAGACCCGCGCGAGGTACTCACCCGCCGGCACGTCACAGAACGCGAACGCTCCGGCCGCATCGGCTTGCACGCTCCGTGCCTCGCCGACCGCGGCCGGCACCAGCCACACGCTGACCCCTCCGATCGGCACGTCTGCCGTGGCGTCGCGCACCCGGCCCACCACCGTCCCCGTCGCCCCAGCGGTCGCCGCCGCGCATGCGCCCACGGCCTCCGCCCGCTCCGTCGTCGCGGGCTCCAGCGTCAAATCCAGCACCCCTACCCGCGCACCGCCGACCGTCAGGCGCCGAATCGCACCCTCCACCCCCTCCGCCCCCTCCGCCGTGGACGCCCGCGCCGCTACCGGCACCTCCGCCGGTACCCCGCACGCTCGGTACCGACCCCACTCGTCCGTCTTCAGCTCCAAGGTCTGCGCCGAGCCCTCGGCTTCCAACTGCCACTCCAGCCGCACCGTCGCTGCCGCGGGCATTCCTCCCGCACTCTCCCGTACGATTCCCACGACGACTGCCGACGTGCCCGCCCTGAGCGCACCGTCTCCGCAGAGCGCAGCCAGCACCGTCTCTGCCGAAGGCACCCCCACGTGGATCACCGCCTCGGCCTCCGGTTCCACCGTCACTTCAAGCCCCCGCGGATAGATCCCCACCGCGTCCAGTCGCGGGTGCCAGAATACGACCCGATGCCGGCCAACTGCCACGGGCGCCATCCGAAACCGCCCCAGCGAATCCGTCCGCGCAGTGTGTGACGTCCCCGCCACGTACACCTCCGCACCCGCCAACGGACCGCCCGCGATGCTGTCCCACACCGTCCCCGTCACGCTCCCGCTCGGAGCCCGCACCAACTCGTTTCCGTCGGGCGATGCCACCTCCACGACCTCAGCTCCCACTTCTACCAACGAACCCACGCTCAGCCCCGTACCCCTCGCCCTCGGCGTCGGATCACGGACCATCTTCGGCATCCGCAGCCACCATCGCCCTACGACCGACAACCCGTTTGCGAGTTCCTCGAACTCCACCCGTCCTCGCGCATGGCCCTCCGCTTCCACCCACGGTGAGCGCGTATAGCCGAACTCGAGATACCGCGGCACCCCCGTCTTCGCGTCCAGCCACAGCGTCCCCACGATCCCGTATCCGGCCCCGCGCTCCACGGGCCGGAAGGCCAACCCCACCGCATGCTCGTCGTCGGCCTGCAACTCCAGGCCGAAGCAGTACCGCTCCACAAAGCCGTCGGACAGCAGAACCTGCGCGTCCGGGCCGAAGTACTCCCACCCGTCCTCCTCCGTCCCGCGTATGAATCCTTGCTCCAACAGCTCTGCCACTGGCGGACTCGCGAACGGAGCGCCCATCACCCAGCGCTCTCCAACCCGCTCCTCCCCCAGCACCACCCGCGCCTGTACGTCCAGTTCCCGTTCGTACTCGGTCACCCGGAACCTCATCCGTTGCTCTCGACCCGCCTCCACCTGATTCCGCAGCGTCCGTGACGCCTCGCTCCAGAGCTGCGCCACCAGCGCCCCGTCTTCCTCCATGCGGCACCGTCGGATGCCCTCCACCTCGAAACCCTTCACCGAGAGCGGCGCCACCCGTAACGCGATGTCCTCGCGCACCGTCTCGCCCAAGCTCAGCTCCCGGTCGCGCGCCACACCCGCCGCGTACCCGATCCGCTCCGCGCGGAGGCGGTACCGTCCCGGTTCCTGCGCCCACAGCACCACGCGTCCGTTGCCGTCGGTCAGGCCGCGGGCCACCACGGCTCCGCCCTCCGCCTCCAACTCCACCAGCGCCCCCACCACCACCTCGCCCGTCCCCTCGTCCCTCACCTGCGCCACCACCGTCTGCGCCTCGGCCCGCGTGCACCCCACCCACAGCGCCACAGCTACGCCCGCCAGTCCGAGCGCCGCGCGGACACCTCGACCCGCTCCTCTCATCGCATCGCTCACGGCATCGCTCCTGGGCTTCCTGTGCACGTTTCCGACGCTCCACTTGTCCTGCCCCGCAGGTGGATGTCTCTACGGGCGATCCCGTAGGCGCTTTCCCGGGGATCGCGGCATCAGGGAATGAGTTGGTCTGCCTACTCCACCTTCGTGCACTCGCAGTAGCAACTGATGCCTGACCCATCATTGAACGGCTTGCACACGCCGATCTTGCCCGCATCGCACGACAGGCGGCAGCCTGAGTCATTGCAGGCACCGGCACTGTGGGTGCAGAGGCTAGCCTCCCCTCCACCTGCCGCCACGGCGCTCCCGTACGCCATTGCGAGCGCTACTCCCAGCGCCAACGCCCACCTCACGGCTCCAGCAACTCGAGTCTTCATCGCGACCTCCTCCTGGGTGAATGGAACTCCGTCCGACTCGATTCACGCTACCTGCCTTCGGCGTCCGGCCCTCCCGAAGCGTCAGGGTCATTCTCCTGGGCGCGCGCCAAGGACTCGATAGCGACCATGATCGAGTCCAGACCGAGCCCGATCTCAAGCACGCCGATCCGCGACAAGGTGACCCGGCCGCTCGAGTCGAGCACGAGCGTCTGGGGCACGGTTCCGAACCGGTGAACATCCTTCATCCGCTGATCAGTGACGAGAACGGAAGGAAAGCTCAGGGCGTGTTCGACTTGATATGCTCTAGTAAGGTGCGCCGAGTCGAGTGAAACGCCGATCACCTGGACCCTCCCGGAAACGCTCACTCGCGTGCTGAGCTCCTTCCATGCCTCCACGCTACGGACACAGTATGGGCACCTCGTGTTGTATACGAGATAAACCTGCCCGTCGAGGTTGGACTGCCCCATCCGGACCGTATCCCCACGTGTAGTAGGAAGATCTACGAGTGGAGCGTAGTGACCGGGCATGATGGCGTATGCGTATGACGAAACGAGCTCCGTCGCCCGACGGGAGGTTCCGAGTTGCGAAGCCAAGGTCACGACGAGACCGGTCATCGCAATCAGCGCGATGCCTTGGACTGAGCGCCATGTCATTCGAGGATCATCCGGCCGACTGCGTTCGGCTTGGAGTACTGGCCGACCGGCTCCGTGGCACCGGGACGGGGAGCCAAGAACTCGCTCAGGTCTGGCCACACCCGCCCACAGATACGCCACCAGTAGACGAGATCGCCTTCACATCTTCTCATCCGGTTGGATCCTCCGGGATCGACCATTGGTACACCCGGGGCCACGGATCCTCCGACGCAGTGAACAGGTTTCTTCCTTCATCGTCCACCGCGATCCTCAGCGCAGGAACCGGCACGACCAGTTCTCTCCGGAAAGTCCCGTCCCAATCGAAGACATGCACCCGGGTTCGGTCTGCTTGATCCTCTTCTCCCAGTGTGCAACCGCAGAAGAGAAGGAAGATCCGGCCGCGCGTGGTCGCCAGGTCGGTGTAGGCGAGTTGATTCTCGCCAGGCTTCCAGAAAAACCGATCGTTCTCCACATAGAAGCTCGTGTTCGTCGAGCGCGGCCCTTCCGAGGAGTGGAGTACCGCACCCTCACTCGAGTACACATCCAGCCGGTTCGCCGAGTAGAACGCTACGGCCAGCCGGTCCCCTTTCCGGTTCGCTGCCATTCCGGCCCTGTTCAGGAGCCGCACACCGGTCCCATGCCCGACATCCTTCATCGAGAACGGGGGGCGGCCGGTTTTCGAGAGGGGTCGCCCGGCTCGGTCGAAGAACATGACGACGGCTTCCTCTCCGAACAAACCGGCTGCAGCGACCCGGTCACCGAGGATCTCCGGGTCTTGGGTGCTGGTCGCCACCATCAGAGGGAAGGTGGAGTCAATCTGCAGCTGTTCCTTAGAGGTCAAAGTAACGCGAGACACCCTTCGGTTATAGAAATCGTGGACCCAGACTGCCGGGCGATCGGCGCCCCGCGCCCTCGACATTCCACTCGGGGACTGGAACTCCCCCGGCCCTTCGCCATGCCTCCCGACCCTCGCCAACACCTCACCGGTCGACAGGTCTACCTCCGCAACATGAGGGGATGACTGCGCGTCACCAACGAATAGGATGCCCCCCGAGGCCCAAAGAGAGACGATCTCGCCGAACTCATCGCCCGACCCGATGATCCGTACTCGAGCAACAGTATCTGTCGCGATGGTTGCGGTGAACGGCGCACTCCGCCTGGGCACCTCCTGAAGTGCCGGGAGCGCCTGCGGCACCTCGGCCACCGCCGGGAAAGACTCCCTGGCACGCCCCCCTCTGGCCAGCGCCACGGCCATCAACACCGTGACGAGCCCGATGGCCGTCAGCCCCAGGCCGAGCCTCTTCGACATGGACTCAGTTTCCTCCGCAACCGGTCCAGCAGACATAGTCCTCGTGGTCCCCGTTGAAGGTGCTGCAGATGTAGTCAACACTCTTCTTGCATGAGGTGGCCTGGGCGCAGGCTTCGTTGACCGCGATCACGTCGGTCGAAGTCGGGTCAACCTTCACGGGAAGTAGTGCCATGACGATGGCGAGGCTTGCAACAGCAGCGAGACGCAGCATCCTTCTCCTCCTTGGTGGGAGATCCGTTGCGGGAAAGAGCGTGGACCGACATCGATCCTGCACTTCATAGAGTAGGAAGTACCCTCACCCCCCCCGTCCCCCAAAATGGACACCCGGTCCGGTTTGCCTGAATCGGGGTTGAACCGTTCTCTCAGGCGGCGCCATCCACGCGCCCGTTGCTTCTCGACCGCGCCACGGCTCACGCCAATCGCCTCGGCCACCTCTGACGCGGAGTACCCGAAGAGAATGGTCAGGGTCATGACACGACTGCACTTCTTCGGCAAAGTCGCGATCGCTTCAACAGTCGCCCGTCGCCTCTCCGCTTCAACCATCCGGCTCAGAGGCCCAGGCGACGGGTCGACGATCTCATGGGGTTCAGGTGTGGAACGAGTCTGCTTCAGGAGTTGGTGCGACTCGAATCTGGCCGCACCTCGGAACTAGCTCGCGGGGTTACGGATGGAGTTCTCTTTCCTCGAACTCCAGAGTCTGAGGAATACGGTCTGGACCACGTCCTCTGCGGCGTCCCGGTCTCGGAGCACGACGAAAGCCACGCGTTCCACGGTCCCCCGCCAGGAGCGGTACAAAGCAGTGAAGTCCGCAACGGCTTGGGGCGAGTCATTCCGGTTGTGTTCGTCCACACAGTCTCCATGAGCCTCAGGGAGGCCTACTCGCCCTTCAGCACTTCGGCGGGATCCAGGGTTGTGGCTCGCTGGGCGGGAAGCCAGGCAGCCACTCCCGTCACGAGCATGAACAGTACGGCACTGCCTGTGAGCGCCACGGGATCGGTTGGGCCCACCTCGTACAGCTGGCTCTCGACGAGGCCCGATGCCAGCCATGCCCCTCCCAACCCCAGCAGGATACCGAGAGAAGCCACTGACAAGCCGTCCAGCACGACCAGGCGCCTGACCTCCCCCCGGTCTGCTCCCAGCGCCATTCGAACCCCTATCTCCCGACGACGCCGACTCACTGAGTACGACAGCACTCCATAGAGGCCGACGGCAGCCAGGGCGAGGGCCACCCCCGCCAGCACCCCGGTGAGAGTGAGGAGGAAGCGAGGGATTTCTTCTTCCTCGGCGAGGGCGTCGGAGGCAGTCCGGAGAGCATGGATCCTGATCCAGGGATCGACCTCTGCGATCGCCTTCCTCACGTCGGGAAGAAGCCCGCCTGGATCCCCGTTCGATCGAATCGCGACTTCGACACTGAGCCCCGGGCCATCCGCTTCGGGCGAACGGAGGAACTGGTACGGGCCATCACGCTGATCGCGCCCCATGAGGCGCAATTCTCGAACCACACCCACCACCTCGATCCAATCATCGTCCTCGCTCAGCCGGAATCGACGTCTTACGGCCGATTCCTTTCCCCAGAGCAAGGTCTCCAGATCACGGTCGATCACGGCTACCTCGTGACCAGCGTCGGAGGCATCGAAGGCACGACCCCGCTCGAGGCTGAAGCCCATGGCGGCGAGGTACCCGACCGACGCCCAGCTGTAGGGCACCAGTATGGGCTGGGCATCGGCGGCCGGGCCCCCTTCCGCTTGGAGGGCTGCCCCGAAGGAAAGAGTGGTACCCGAGCTCGACCCCACCCCCTGGACCCCGGGAAGGCGCTCGATTTCCTGCTCGAGCCGCTGGAGAACCTCGGCACGCTCCTGACCGGTCGAGTACCGAGACGGAAGGGTGAACCAGACGAGGGCCACCTGATCCACCTCGAAACCGGGGTCCTCGTTCAAGAGAGTGGTCATGCTCCGGGTGAAGAGAGCCGCAACGGCCAGGAGCGTCATCGAGAGCGCCACCTGAACACCCACCAGGGCTCTTCGCAGTTGGCGCTGCCGCGGCGGATCGTCGTCCGTCCGGCTCCCTCCGAGCGTCGCCAGCGAGGGGGCGCGCAAGGCGGGGATCAGCCCGAGCAGGGTGCCTGCACCCGCTGCCGCGAGAAGGCAGAAGGTCGCGGCGCGACGCTCCAACCCAATGGGGTACAGGCTCTGGAAGGAGAGGGTGTTCGGAATCAGCGGTCGAAGGAGGTGGAGCGCGAGGGCCGCCATCAGAATGGCGCCCACCGCACCGAGCGCCCCCAGCGTGATCCCCTCCGCCATGAGATGCCGGGCGAGCCGTCCCCGGCCACACCCCACCGAGGCCCGGACGGCGAGTTCCCTTTGCCGCGCCGTTGCGCGCACAAGAACCAGATTGACCCCGTTGACCAGGGCGATCAGCAGGATCAGGATCGCGATCCCCGCCAGGATCCGAACCCCGCGCAGTGGTCCCGGATTGAGGCGAGGCTCGCCGAGGGGCCGCAACGCCAGCCCCCAGCCCCCCTCGCGAGGTCGCTCCTCCTGGAGAGCTGAAGCAATTGCCTCGGCTCGCCCCTGTGCCGCCTCCAGCGACAGCGTCGGCAGGCGTCGGGCCCAGACTCGGTAGATCTGGCGGATGTCTCGACCGGCCGCGGTGTGGTCATTTCGGAGGGGGACCCAGAGATCCGCCACGGTGCCATGATCAGGCACCTTCACATCGCGATCGAGCACTCCAACCACCGTGACCGGGCCCGTCTCCAGCCGGAGGGTGGTGCCCAGAATCCCGGGATCCGCCCCAAGTCGCTCCCAGTAGTGTCGCGTGAGGATAGTGACCGGAACGGCGCCCGGGACCACATCGTCCAGAGTGAAGTCTCGCCCCAACCGCATCGGGATCCCGAGTTCCGTGGAGGTCCTGGCGGTCAGCGCCACCACGGAAAGGGGCTCCGGAACGGAGCCGTCGATACGTACCAGCGTCAAGCGAGCCATACCCACCCAGGCATCGGCCATGTTCGAGCCAGCTTCCCTCCAACCATCGAAGACCTCGGGTGCAGCGCTCGGATAGCTCCGCTCAGGTGTGCGGCTGGACACCTCCATCCACCGATCAGCCTCGGCATACGGCATGGGTCGGAGGACCACCGCGTCGATCATCGCGAAGACGGCTGTGGCGAGCCCCACACCCAGCGCGAGGGTGACCACCACCGCACCGGTGAACACCGGGCGTCGCGCGATCCCTCGCAGGGCAAGCCGGACGTCGGCGGCCAGGTCGCTCACGGCGCCCGCCGCGCGGTCCAGCACCCGCCGACGACCGATGTCGTCGAGTTCGTCCCGCACCGCCTGCTGGTCCCCAAACCGCCGCTCGGCCTCGCGCCAAGCGGCCTCGGGGTCCCACCCCTGCGCCATCAGCAACTCGGCGCTCTCGCGGAGATGATGGCATATCTCGGCATCGAGATCTTGCTCCCGATTTGGCCTCATGGCGTCGCCGCGGGTTCTGCCACGACTCGCGCCACGGCACGCACGTACCGCTCCCACTCCGCGGTTTCCCGCTCCAAGGCGTTCCGACCTTTCCGAGTGACGGTGTAGTACTTCGCCCGCCGCCCCTTCTCCGATACGGCCCATTCACTATCGAGCCACCCCTTCTTCTCCATGCGATGGAGAGCCGGGTAGAGCGCGCCTTCCTCGACCAGCAAGTCCCCTCCCGAGGTCTCCCTGATCCAGCGGAGAACCTGGAAGCCGTGGAGCGGCCCTGCACGGGAGATCGTGTTCAGGGCCAGGAAGGCCACTGTGCCCGGTAGAATCGAGAGAGAGTCACCCACGTGGAACACCCCCGCTGAATCTGTTGGCCTCAACGATTGAGACCATGATGCATTCTCTTGGCCTCGCGTGCTTAGGTCAAGATGGATCCTGGCCGCGGCTATCCCCAGGCGGCCGGTACTTGTCCCCCTCTCGAGGAGATCCGTGGCTGCAGGAGACGGGAGGATCTGGCTCGTTGCGCCATCGGCCGGCATCTGGAGCGCCTCACCGCGGGTCGGACTTGAAGAGATGCCCAGATGGACAAGACCGATCCTCGTGGCCGTGCTGAATCAGGTTTCGGTAGGGGGACCGCCACTGGACCCCGAGGTGTTTCGTGGACATCATGCAGACTTCTGCCCTCCCCGCGTTTCGACACCCGCTCTCACGGACCTCATGATGAGAAAGCAATCCCTGGCGTTCGCCCTGCTGACCACTGCGCTGCTCGCCGCCCCCGGCGGCACGGAAGCGCAGGAGCGGGAAGACCGCACGCTCCTGACCCAGACCGAGATGACGGCGATCATCAACGAGGTCTCGGGGGATCGCGCCATGAATCACCTGCTCGAGCTCGTGCCCTACCAGAGGGTGCGGCCGCCCTCGGAGTACGCGCGTCCGTATCGCGAGAGCCAGGTGATGAAGCGATTTGCCGAGGACTACGGCTTCAGCAACGTCGCCATCGAGACCTTCGGCACCGAGGGCACGGCGTGGCAGCCCACCCAGGGTGAGTTGTGGATGACCACGCCGAAGGTGGCCAAGCTGTTCGACATCTACGACATCGCGCTCGCGCTCGCCTCGCTCAACGCCAACGGCGACCTGAGCGGTGAGTTGATCGACGTCGGGCCCGGGCGCGTCGAGGACTTCGAGGGACTCGACGTCACGGGCAAGTTCGTGCTCACCAGCGGGTCCACACGTTCGGTCTACCCACTGGCCACCGAGCGGGGCGCCCTGGGTGCATTGGGCATCAGCGCCATCGGTCCCGAGCGCGCCACCAACTTCCCGAACCAGATCGTGTCGAGCTCGGTGACCGCCACCCCGGGCACGGTGGCCTGGCACGTCACTCCCGAGGTCCGCAACAACCTCGCCGCCCTCCTGCTGAGGGGTGAGACCATCACGATCCGTTCGATCGTCAAGAGCGTCGAGGTGCCGTATCAGCAGGAGTACGTGCGAGCCGAGATCCCGGGTGACGGCAGCACCACGCAAGAAGTCGCCATCAGCGGGCACCTGTACGAGGGCGTCATCAAGCAGGGCGCCAACGACGACAATTCGGGCGTCGCGCTCACCCTCGAGATCGGTCGCGCCTACATCAAGCTGATCAACGAGGGCAAGCTTCCGCGCCCGAAGCGGACCATCAACTTCTTGTGGGTGCCCGAGATCTCGGGTACCAACGCCTATCTCGAGCGCTACCCGGACAAGAAGGCCAACATCATCGGGACGCTGAACTTCGACATGGAAGGGATCCGTCTCACGACGAGTCGCAGCTTCTGGGTGCTGCAGCGTACGCCCGACACCTTTCCGTCGTATCTGAACGACATCGCGCAGAGCATGATGGAGTACATCGCCGACATCTCGCGGGAGCGGGTACGCTTTCGGCGTTCGCTCTCGGGCTACTCGCCCACGCAGCCGGTCGAAGCGATCCATGGCAGCAAAGACGCCTTCTACATCAAGATCGACAAGCACTACGGATCGAGTGACCATGTGACGTACATGCAGCACGGCATTCCCGCGGTTATGTTCATCACCTGGCCCGACATGTGGTACCACTCGTCGGAAGACACCCCCGACAAGCAGGATCCCACCCAGTACAAGCGCGCCGCGGCCGTGGGCCTCGGGTCGCTGGCGGTCATCGCCGACGGTACCGATCAGATGGCTGCGCGGGTGGTGAGCGACAACCTCGGCCGCGGGCTGGCCCGCATGGGCGAGTCGCACACCAAGGGACTCGGCTACATGGCCGATGCCACCAACGCTTCGTCGTTGGCCGTGGCCGCGAAGGAGGCGCGCAACGCCATCCGTCATCAGGCGATAGTCGAGAAGGCCGTGGTGCGCTCGGCCAGCGTGCTGTGGACCGATGTGGACGAGGGGCTGCGGCGGGTGAGCGCCTTCGAGCCGCTCATCGACCAGCGCGCCAACGCCCTGCTGAACGAGGTGCAGGCGGCGTATCAGTTGCAGGCCATGCAGCGCGGGGTGCAGGTGGTCGAGCCGACCCAGTCGGCTGCGGAGCGTGAGGCGGCCGGGCTGGTCGTCGCGCCTCCCGCAGGTGGAGCGCCACGAGGCCGCTTCTCGCCCGGAGCCTCGGGCCCCTCACTTCCCGACGAGTTCAACGCCGAGTTGGGGTTGCTGATCCCCAAGGGTCTCACCGCGCTCGAGATTCGGGACTTTCTCTCGGGCGAGTTCACGCCTCTGACCATGGAAGAGGTGATGGCGGTGCTGCGGGCCCGCGAGGCCGCGGGGCAATTGACGTTGACGCCGCGGGGCAACTGACGTCGACGACACGGGGATCGCGCCAGGCGCCCACCCCTCGAGCTACCACCAGGCGCTGCGCCGGGTCGTCCTACCGGCGCAGCAGGTAGCTCAGCTTGACGAAAAAGCCATCCGATACCCGGTCGATGTTCTGGAAGCGACCGAACTCGGGTTCCCGCAGGCTGCTGCCATAGCCCAGGAACACGACGGTGCCGGGGGTCGGGCGGTACGAGAACAGCCAGTCGGCGCGCAGGTCGTTGCGCTCGGAGCGTTCCGCGCGCTCGTATACGCCGGTTGCACGGTTTCGGATCAAGATGGGATCACCCGTGCGGCTGTCGTCGCGTAGGGCGTCCTGGAAGCGGGCGTCGTACTGCCCGAAGAACCGTACGAACACCGATCGCGACAGCTGGTACTCGACTCGTAGCCCCGGAATCCTGCGCATACCCACGGTGCTGTGGTCGCTCGGGCGCTTGTACTGCTGATGGTTGTAGCTCCCCTCGATCCGCAGTTGGCTCGTGGGCCGAAAGTTGAGATTGAAGGTCAGGAACAGCACGTCGGCCGGCGCCCATTCGTAGAAGTTCTCGTCCCTGCCCACGATGATGCGGGCGTCGCCCCAGAAGCTCTGGAACCGCGGCGTCGCCACGCTCACCAGGAAGTCGAGGTTGTCGAGTCGCTCGGTGCCGGTGAATGGAATGGTGTCGACGCCGGCCGTGGTGCGTCGTTCGATGCGATAGTCGGTGTACAGCGCGGGCGGGTACAAGAACGACTCGATCAGCACCGACGTGCCTACGCGCCAACCCCCTTTGAGGCCGAAGGCACTGTTGAGGTGCAGTTTGGGATCGTTGGGCACCTCGCCGTCGAGAAAGCGCTGGTAGTCCCAGCGTCCACTGAGCGCGACGCTTCCCGTCCAGCTCTCCAGGGTGGCGCCCGGCGCGCCGAAGGCGCTGACCCGTGGAGTCAGGCTCATGTTCACCAGATCGGCCTGGCGAATGAAGCCGGCGTCGGCCTGGAAGTCGGGATCGATGCCGAGCATCGACCACGACACCCCGAAGCGGCGGCCCGACCGCTCGGCGGCCAGTGACCACAAGGGCGCCGTGCTGCGGTCGTCGGTGGTGCGCGTCGAGCTGCCGGCCACCTGCCAGGTGGCAGAATACGAGCCCCCCACCACACGCCCGTCGACCGACGCCACCCGGTTCACCCGTTCCCCGTCCACCCGGTCGGTGAAGGCCACCCCGAGGGTCGCCGCGCCCACATTGCGCCGCAGGCGAATCGCTCCCAGGCGGGGCCGATCGTCGCCCGTGGTCGATGTGGAGCGGTCGTCGACCCCCCCGAACACACCCAGCGAGGTGCCGCCTACCTTACCGGTGAGCTTGAGGGCCCCGATGGGGTCGACCAGCCGACGGCTGTAGATGAGCCGCTGGGGCATGTCGAACTGCTCGATCCCCTCGAGAAAGAACGGTCGCTTTTCGGCGAAGAACAGCGCCGAACGGGGATCGAACTGCACCTGGACCACATCGGCTTCGACCTGCGAGAAGTCGGGGTTGACCGTACCCGACAGCGTCAGGTCGCCGGTCACGGCCCACTGCGCGTTGCCCCCCACCTCGGGCCCGTCGCGCGTGTAGTCCCATCCGGTTCCGTCGGGGCCTTCGCGACCGTCGAGCCTCGCCGTGACCACGGGGTTGATCTCGTAGCTGTTGGCACGCTGCAGGCCGCTCAGGCCGGTGAGGTAGCCGCTCTGCGCGAGAAACGACGAACGCGCCTGCAGCACCGGGCTCCAGGTGTCTTCCGAGCCGGAATGTTGCGCGACCCGGATGACGTTGAAGGCCCACCGTTGATCGTCGCCCGATGGAAAGCGCAAGCTCTCGAACGGAATCCGGATCTCGACCCTGAAGCCTTCGGTGTCGGTCGCACCGTGGGATTCGAAGACGAAGTCCGGGCTGGGGTCGATCGTGTAGGCATCGGAGCCACCGGCCGAGAAGCCGCTGCCACCCCGGCGTGTGGCGTCGCGCAAGATACCGTCGGCCTGGATGCCGAGGGGATTGACCCCGAAGACGAAGGCCTCGCGCTGGTCGTCGAAGGGATCGAGCACGAGTTGCACATGGTCGCCTCCCGAGATCCGGTCGCGATCGGCCAGGGCAGCGCGTACATCGCCGTGAGGCTCGGAGGCCCGGATGCCGAAGTGGATCGCGGTGGGCGAATACCACACCAACACCTCGGTGTCGTCTTCGGCCGGCCGGCCGTCGACCGGCTGATACCGCGAAAAGCCGTCCAGCACGGCGGCTTGCCCCCACGCGGGCTCGTCGAGCACCCCGTCGACGACGATGCTGGCGTCGATCCGGGGCACCCGCGCTTCTCGGCGAGTCGGCTCACCGGATTGTGCGGCCACCATGCCGGGCATCGACCCGGCCAGGAGGAGCGCACCCAGGAATGTGCGGTTCGAAGGGGTCATCGCTGGGACGAGGTCGGCGGATCGACCTTCGAATCCCGGGCAGCGACCAGGTAGACGAGGGATTCGAGGCGATCGGCCGACGCCTTCACCCACCCCATCATGCGACCGCGCCGGATCAGGAACTGCGCCACCCGCACCCGGATCTCGGTCTCGCCGCGCCATGACAGTACATGGAAGATCAGCCCCTTCTCGTCGCGCCAGGTGATCTGCTGTCGTTCTTCGAGGTTCACGGTGGCGGGGTAGGGCTGAAACAAGCGCACCGCACGGATCAGCTGGTCGGAGGTGAGCTCGATGGGGATCGAGCGAATCGTCCACATCTTCACGCGAATCCACCCCTCGCGTTCGACCGGCGATCTGCGACTCTCGTTGGGGCCGACCTCCAGGGCCTCGGCAATGGCGCGCTCCACGGCCCGCGACCCGAAGCCGGCCTCCCCCGCAATGCCGCGGAGGTCCTTGACCGACATGGCCCGACTCTCGTCGCGGCCTTCGATTTCGGCGGCGCGCTGGAGGATCCGGTCGGCGTCGAGTTTCGTGAACAGGGGTGAATCGGACATCGGGCCAGCCACACAGGAGGGTCTTCGACCTCGCCGGGCGTTTCACCCGAGAGGAACGCAATACTGTCCCCCAGATCAGACCCGCGCAACGGCCCGACTCGCCGCCTCCAGCCCACCTGCCCGTGGGCCGCGAGGCCCCGGGGACCTCCGCAGGGGACACCTGGGCAGGAGTGAAGTGCGGCCTGGACCATATCACCGCGGGGCTCGCGTACGGAGGCGGAGCCCAGCACCGTCCCCGAAGGAGGTCCCCGGGGTCTCGCGGACCTCCGCCCCTTGACCACCTGTCACCCCCCGCCCACCATCAGGATTCCCTTCGCTTCCGCCCCGAACCCGCACAGGACGTCACCCCGCATGGCTTCACCCCTGGTTGGTGTCATCATGGGATCCCGTTCCGATTGGGACACCATGGAGCGCGCCGTGGAGACGCTCGAGGCGCTGGGTGTGCCCCACGAAGTGAAGGTGGTGTCGGCGCATCGCACACCGGACCTGCTGTTCGACTACGCGGCTCGCGCCGAGGAACGGGGCCTCGAGGTGATCATCGCCGGCGCCGGGGGCGCGGCCCATCTGCCGGGCATGGTCGCGTCGAAGACGGTGTTGCCGGTGCTGGGTGTGCCGATGCAATCCCGGGCCCTTCAAGGACTCGACTCGCTGCTCTCGATCGTGCAGATGCCCGGGGGCGTACCGGTCGGCACGTTGGCCATCGGTGGCGCGGGAGCGGTCAACGCCGCCCTGCTGGCCGCCCAGATCCTGGGGGCCGGGCATCCCGAGATCCGTGAGGCGGCCCGCGCCTATCGCGACGCGCGTACGCGCGCAGTGCTCGACGACCCCGATCCCCGCAAGTCACGCCCGTGAGGGTCGGTGTTCTGGGTGGGGGCCAGCTGGGACGGATGCTGGCCCTGGCCGGGATCCCGCTGGGCTTCCGGTTTCGGTTTCTCGAGCACCGCAGCCCCGCGCCTGTCGATGGGGTGGGCGAGGTGGTGCGTGCCGACTACGACGACGAGGCCGCCCTGGATCGGTTTCGCGCCGGCCTCGACGTGGTGACCTACGAGTTCGAAAACGTACCGGTCGACTCGGCGCAGCATCTGGCCGGAGTGCTCCCGGTCTTTCCGCCGCCGGCCGCCCTCGAGTTCGCGCGCGACCGGCTGCACGAGAAAGAGGGCTTTGCCCGACTCGGGATTCCGGCTGCACCGTGGCGGGCCGTCGCCACCCGGGACGAGCTCGATGCCGCCGTAGCCGCCATCGGGCTGCCCGCGGTGCTCAAGACGCGGCGACTGGGCTACGACGGCAAGGGCCAGGCGGTGCTGCGCTCCCACACCGACGTCGACGCGGCCTGGACCACGCTGGGGGGTCGCGCCCTGACGCTCGAGGGATTCGTCGACTTCAGCCGTGAGTTGTCGATCATAGCCGTGCGCGGGCGCGACGGTGCGAGCCGTTGCTACCCCCTGGTCGAGAACACGCACCAGAAGGGCGTGTTGGTGCGCACCGACGCTCCGGCCCGGGGAGTGACGCCGTCGCTGCAGGCTACCGCGCAAGGGTACGTCGAGGCGTTGATGACCTCACTCGACTACGTGGGCGTGCTCGCACTGGAGTTGTTCCAGGTGGGCGACGAGTTGCTGGCCAACGAGGTGGCGCCTCGCGTGCACAATTCGGGGCATTGGACCCAGGACGGCGCCGTGGTCTGTCAGTTCGAAAACCACCTGCGGGCCATCGCGGGGCTACCGCTGGGCGACACCACCGCCGAGGGTCACACGGTGATGCTCAACCTGCTGGGGGCGGTCCCCCCGGCCGAGGCCGTGCTGCGTGAGTCCCGCGCACATCTGCACCTCTACGACAAGGACGACCGCCCCGGCCGCAAGCTCGGCCACGTCAATGTGAGTGGACCCGACCGGGCCGAGGTCGAAGGCGCGGCCGCGCGGATCGCGGCGGCCTTTCCGGAGGGAGCGGGACCGGGATAGGCGGCAGCGCTCATCTTCCTGGGTGTGCGCCCTTGAACCGGCCTCGACCCGGCTCTATCGTCTAGGCGCGTGTCGCCCTGTACGGACACGCTTCCAGGTACACGCCGTCCCGGCCAACCCGTCGGGGCGGCGTCGCGTATCCGGGCTCCGGGCACTCCGGGGTCCTTGTCGCTGTCTCTGTGAGGTGGACCCCATGTTGGATGAAATCCGCGACCGGATCGAGCAGGAGATCACCCGTCTCACGCACGAGCTGCAAGTCGAGTTGCCCGACCGGATCCGGATCGCGGTGGAGCACGGTGATCTGCGCGAAAACTCGGAGTACAAGGCCGCGCTCGAACGGCACGGCTTCGTCGGAGCGCGCCTCAACCACCTGCAGTCGCGCATGACCGAGCTCTCGAAGATCGACGTCACGGCCATGCCCTACGACCGTGTCGGCTTCGGGTCGAGGGTCAAGGTCTACAACGTCGCCATGGACGAAGAGGCCGAATTCGCCATCGTCGCGGGCGATTTCATGGACCTCGACGGTGGGGAGGTATCGATGGCCTCGCCCATCGGTCAGGGGCTGCTCGGAGCGCGCGAGGGCGACAGCGTGACCATCGCCCTCCCGGTGGGCGATCGGGTCTTCAAGGTGCTGGAGTTGCGGACACTGCCCCAGCAGCTGGGGTTGGCGAAGGACGAGTTGGACGACTGACGTCGTCGTCGTGTCCGACGTCGTTCTTCGTATCGATGGGCTGACGCGCCACTACCTCGAGGGTGGGCGCAGGCGCGTCGTGCTCGACGGCGCCTCGGCCGAGATCCGCAAGGGTGAGTTTTCGGTCCTGCTCGGACCCAGCGGCAGTGGCAAGTCGACTCTCCTGAACCTGGTGAGCGGAATCGACGTGGCCGATGGGGGCTGGGTCGAGGTCGCAGGCGTGCGGCTCACCGAGCTCGGCGAGCGCGAGCGCACCCTCTTTCGACGCAACCACATCGGCTTCGTCTTTCAGTTCTTCAACCTGATCCCGACGCTGACGGTCGAGGAGAACCTCTTGCTGCCCCTCGAGCTGAAGGGGCGGCTCGACGCCGAGGCGCGACGAAAGGCCCGCGCGCTGCTGGAGGCGGTGGGACTGGCCGATCGCGGCAACACCTTTCCGGACCGCCTCTCGGGGGGTGAGCAGCAGCGCGTGGCCCTGGCCCGGGCGCTGGTCCACGATCCGGCGCTGATTCTTGCCGATGAGCCCACGGGCAACCTCGATCCGGCCACGGCGCAAACGGTCGTGGATCTGCTCGCGACGCTGGTGCGCGACG
Source organism: uncultured Gemmatimonadaceae bacterium (assembly GCA_964521385.1). Classification (GTDB taxonomy): domain Bacteria; phylum Gemmatimonadota; class Gemmatimonadetes; order Longimicrobiales; family Gaopeijiaceae; genus Gaopeijia. The sequence continues at coordinate 33,525 of CAZFRU010000030.1, forward strand.
CCGGCCGAACGCTGTTGGCCGTGACCCATTCCGAGCAGTTCGCCGCCCACGCGGACCGGGTGTTCCGTATCGAGCAGGGCAAGTTGGTGGAGGACGGGTGACGCTGCTCGGCACCGCGTCGTGGCGCTGGGGGCTACGGCACCCCGCTCAAATCGCGCTCACGGTGCTCGGGGTGGCGCTCGGTGTGGCGGTGGTCGTGGCCATGGACCTCGCGATCCAGAGTTCGCGCGCCGCCTTCGCCGTATCGACCGAGGCCATCGCGGGGCGAGCCACCCACCGCATCGAGGGCGGGCCGTCGGGACTGTCCGACTCGGTATTCACGCGGCTGCGCACCGAACTCGGTGTGCGCGCCGCGGCGCCCGTGGTCGAGGCGTGGGCGTCGTCGCCGCAGCTGCCGGGCACGGCGCTGCGGGTGCTGGGCATCGATCCCTTCTCGGAGCGCCCCTTGCGGCCCTTCCTGGCCGGGGGCGGCCCGGGACTCGACGCGAGTGTGTTGCTCACCGTACCTGCGAGCGTCGTGCTGCCCGCTCCCCTCGCCGAGCGGGCGGGAATCGGGGTCGGCGACTCGTTGACGCTGGTGGTCGAGGGCCGCTCGCGGGCGGCGCTGGTGGTGGGGGTGCTGGTGCCCGACGGCGATCTCGCCCGCCGGGGGCTGGCCGATGTGGTGGTGGCCGATGTGGGCACGGTCCAGCGCTTTCTCGACCGGCCAGGGCGCCTGTCGCGCATCGATCTGGTGCTGTCCGGGTCGGCTGCCGAAGAGGCGACACAGGTGGCGGCGCTCGAGGGGCTGCTCCCACCCGGAGCGACGTTGACGGCGGTCGGCACTCGCGCCGACACCATGTCGGGCATGCTGCGAGCCTTCAACCTCAACCTCACCGCGCTGAGCCTGCTGGCGTTGTTGTTCGGCATGTTCCTCATCTACAACGCCATGACCTTTTCGGTCGTGCAGCGCCGTGAACTGCTGGGCTCGCTCCGTGCCCTGGGGGTCACACGGGGCGAGATCTTGCGCACCGTCGGGGGGGAGGCGCTCCTCACGGGAATCGTGGGGACCGCCCTGGGGCTCGCCGCCGGGGTGGTGCTGGGTCGGGGGCTGGTGCGCCTGGTCACCCAGACCATCAACGATCTCTACTTCGTGCTGACCGTCGAGGGGTTGACCGTGCCGATGGCAGTGCTCTTGAAAGGGGCGCTGCTGGGCATCGGCGCGACCCTGTTGGCGGCGTGGCCGGCCGTGAGCGAGGCCGTCTCGGCACCGCCTCGCGTGGTCTTGACCCGCTCCCTGGGCGAGGATCGCGTGCGGCGCCTGGTGCCGCGCGCGGCCGCGCTCGGCCTGGCGGTGGGTGGGGTGGGAGCCGCCCTGCTCTTGATTCCGTCGCGCTCGGTGTTGCTCGCCTTCGTGGGTCTGTTCGGCGTCCTGCTCGGCGCGGCGCTGCTCACTCCGCTGGCCACAGTGGCCTTTGCGCGTGTCCTCACACCCCTCTGCCGGCATACCGTGGGTCTTCTCGGCACCATGGCAGTGCGGGGGGTGAGTGCGTCGCTGTCGCGGACCGCGCCGGCGGTGGCGGCCCTGGTGGTGGCGGTGGCGGTGACGGTGGGGCTGGGCGTCATGATCACCTCGTTTCGCGACACGGTGGTGGCCTGGCTCGACCATACCCTGCAGGCCGATATCTACCTGTCGCCGCCCTCGCCCATCTCGTCGCGGGCGGAGGGCTCGTTGGATCCGGAACTGGTGGCGCGCCTCTCGCAGGTGCCCGGGGTGGTCGGCCGCACCACCTACCGCACCACGGAGCTTCTCGCCGCCGACGGTCCGCTGCGCCTGGTCGCGCTCGACCTCGACACACGCGGGGAAGCGGCGTTTCAGTTTCTCGAGGGCGACCCGGGCGCAGCGTTTGCTGCGTTTCGAGGAGACGGTGCCGTGCTCGTGTCCGAACCCTATGGGTATCGCCAGGGGGTCGGGGTGGGCGATACGATTCGCCTGACGACCGACCGGGGCGCCACGGCCTTCGCGGTGGCCGGTGTGTTTCGCGACTACGGGTCGGAGCGCGGGGTCGTGATGATGGCCCGCACCACCTGGGATCACGCCTTCGACGACGACCGCATCACCTCGCTGGGGTTCTTTCTCGATGAGGGGGCTGTAGTCGACGATGTGGTGGCCGCCATGCAGGCGGCTGCCGGGAGCGCGCAGGCGGTGGTGATCCGCTCGAACCGGGCCCTGCGAGAGGCCTCGCTCGAGGTGTTCGACCGCACCTTTGCGATCACGGCCGTGCTGCGCGCGCTGGCGTTCGTCGTCGCCTTCATCGGAGTCTTGTCGGCGCTGATGGCGCTGCAGTTGGAGCTTGCCCGTGAAGTGGGGGTCTTACGGGCCAACGGCCTCACTCCCGCTCAGGTCTGGACGCTCGTCACGACCCAGACCGGCGTGCTGGGGCTGGTGGCCGGACTTCTGGCGATACCTACGGGACTCCTGCTGGCCGTGGTCATGATCGAGGTGGTCAACCGCCGCTCGTTCGGGTGGACGCTCGACATGCAGGTGGGGCCCGGACTGCTGCTTCAGGCCGTCGGGCTGGCCGTCGCCGGGGCGCTGTTGGCGGGGCTGTACCCGGCGTGGCGCATGTCGCGCACCTCGCCCGCGCTGGCCCTGCGTGAGGAATAGACGAGTGAAGAAGCCGTCCCGGGAGATCGGCGCATGGGGGCTCGTCCTGGTGGCGGTCGCGGTCGTGGGGGGCGGGGGGGTGCTCGCCTGGCTCACCCGGGGCCCTACACGCGCAGAATCACCGCGAGCCAGCCTCTCGCTGGTCGAAACGCTGGGTGGCGGCGACACCGCCGGCTACGCGCGGGCCCTCGCTCCGCGGGCTTTCGTGTTTCCAGCCGATCACGGCCCCCACCCCGACTACCGCAGCGAGTGGTGGTACTTCACGGGCAATCTCGATGGGCCCGAGGGTCGCCGCTTCGGATTTCAGTTCACGATTTTCCGGGGCGCCCTGGCCCCTCCGGGCGAGGTCGAGGACGACGTCGGCGAGGGGTGGGCGACCCGGCAGGTCTACCTCGCCCACTTCACCCTCACCGATGTCGAGAGTGGCACCTTCACCGAGTTCGAGCGCTTCACCCGTGCTTCGGTGGGGCTGGCCGGCGCCGTGGCCGATCCCTTCCGGGTCTGGCTCGACGACTGGCAGGTCGCAGGGGTCGCAGGGGGCGTTTGGCCCATGAGCCTCCACGCGCGAGACGGTGCCACGGCGCTGACGCTTCGTCTCGAGCCGACCAAGCCCCTCGTGCTCCAGGGGGACTCGGGGCTGAGCCGGAAGGGTCCCGAGCCGGGCAACGCGTCGTACTACTACTCGTACTCTCGTCTCGCCGCCTCCGGGGCGGTGGTGGTCGACGGCGAACAGGTGCCGGTCTCGGGCCAGGCCTGGCTCGATCGCGAATGGAGCACGAGCGCGCTTTCCGAGGGGCAGGTCGGGTGGGACTGGTTCGCCCTGCAGCTGTCCGACGGGCGCGAGCTGATGGTCTACCAGCTGCGGCACGCCGATGGCAGCCCCGATCCCATGAGCGACGGCGTGCTGGTCGCGGCCGACGGGGGGGCCACCGCGCTGGCGGCCGACGACTTCACCCTCGTGCCGACGGGGTACTGGGAGAGTCCCATCGACGGGGCGGTCTACCCCTCGGGATGGGTGGTGCAGGTGCCGGGCGCAGCGATCGATCTCACGGTGACGCCCGTGCTCGCCGACCAGGAACTCGACCTGACCTTTCGCTACTGGGAGGGCGCCGTCGATGTCGCCGGAAGCGCGGGAGGGGTGGACGTCACCGGGCGCGGATACGTGGAACTCACCGGCTACGCGGGTCCGGGATCCGCGCCCCGGGCGGGCGTCGGCGGCGACGACTAGCCCGGCCGAGCATTGTTTCCCGCTCGGAGAACCCCCATCCTGTGCGATCCCGAATCCCTCCCGAGATCCCGATTCTCTCAACCGAAGGTTCAGGACATGCCCGGCTCGATCTCGTACGCACCTCTTCGTTGGATCCTGCGCGTCGCGTTGGTGGTGGTGCTCACCACGGCGGGTGCCGCTCCCCTCGATGCGCAGCAGATCGACACGGCCCGCGCTCGCGCGCTCTACGTGTCCGACCAGTGGGACGACCATCCCGATCGCAACTACCAACGCGACATCGAGAGCAAGGCTCGCATCGACAGCATCTACGAGGCCGTCACCACGGGGGTGGTCGACTATCAGAAGATCACCTACCGCAGCGAGGTCGACGGGATGGAGATCCCGGCCTATGTCTTCCAGCCGCTCGAGAAGCGAGGTCCGCAGGGACACGCCGCGATGATCTGGGTGCATGGCGGGGTGCACGGCAACTGGGGCGCGTCGATGTGGCCGTTCGTGCGCGAGGCCGTCGAGCGCGGGTATGTCATCATCGCGCCCGAGTACCGGGGGAGCACCGGCTACGGCGAGGAGCACCACCGCGCCATCGATTACGGCGGCTATGAGGTCGACGATGTGATGTCGGCCTACAACTGGATGACCTCACGCCTGCCGCACGTCGATCCGGAACGGGTCGGCATGATGGGATGGAGTCACGGCGGGTTCATCACGATCCACTCGATCACCCGCGCGGGGCATCCGTTCAAAGCCGGCGCCGCCCTGGTGCCGGTCACCAACCTGATCTTCCGCCTGTCGTACAAGGGGCCCGGGTATCAGCGCAGCTTCGCGACGCAGCAGCGCATCCAGGGCCTGCCCTTCGAGCAGCGTGTCCTCTATGAGGAGCGCTCGCCGTACTACCGCGTCGACGATCTGCAAACGCCGCTGATGGTGCATGTGGCCACCAACGACCGCGATGTCGACTTTCAGGAAGCGTCGATGCTGATCTACAAGCTGCGGGCCCTCAAGCCCGATCTCACCGAGACCAAGATCTACGTCGATCCGGCGCCCTGGGGCGGGAGCGTCGGCCACGCCTTCAGCCGCCGCGTCGACCCCGAGACGCTGGAGCGGGTCGATTCACCTGCGCAGCGAGACTCGTGGAACCGCACCTGGACCTTTCTCGAGGAGCACCTGCGCCCCTACGAGGATCCCAACAATCCCATCCCCGTCCGCACCGGACCGGGAAGGTAGGCGCGCGCTCCGCCCTCTACGCGCTCAGTTGCCGCCGACCGGCCAGGGCACGCCCAGGTTTCCCGAACCCGCACCCATGCCGGTGAGGACGAACTTCTGCAGGCGTTTGCCCTCGTAGGTCTCGGTCGTGTAGATGTTGCCGCGGGAATCGGTGGCGATGGAGTGGACGGCGAAGAACTGTCCGGGCTGTCGACCGCCGTCACCGAACCAGGCCAGCAGCTCGAGCGAGGCGCGGTCCATGATGTAGACCCGCATGTTCTTGCCGTCGGCCACGTACATGAAGCGCTGTTCCGGGTCTTTCGAGAAGGCGATGTCCCAGGTCGAGCCGTCGCCCAGCGTATTGGGCGCGAGGAACACCTCGTCGACGAAGGTGCCGTCGGTCTGGAAGACCTGGATGCGGTCGTTGGGACGGTCGCACACGTAGATGAGCCCGTCGTCGGACGGATCGGCGCAATGGACCGGATTGCGGAACTGCTGCGCGGGCGCGGCCGAGGGGTCGTAGCGCCCGAGGTTTTCGTCCGAGGGTTCGTTGCCGTAGGCGCCCCAGTAGCGCTTCAATTCCCCGGTGTCCATGTCGATCACGGCCACCCGCTTGTTGCCGTACCCGTCGGCGACGTAGGCCTCGTTGGCATCGGCGTCGAACGAGATCTTGGCCACGCGTCCGAAGTGATCGGTCGCCGCTGAATTGGCGTCCATTCCCGGAGTGCCCACCTGCATGATGAACTCACCATCGTGGGTGAACTTGAGAATGTGCGAGTCGCCGGGGCCGTTGCCGCCGATCCACACATTGTCCATGTGGTCGAGCGACAGCCCGTGATTCGACGAGGGCCAGTCGTAGCCCTCGCCCGGGCCGCCCCAGGAATTGACCAGATTACCCTCGGTATCGAATTCGAGCACCGGAGGCGCTGCCGTGCAGCACTCGCCGCTGGGCGGATCCTGGTCGGCTCCCACCTCGGTGCGGGCGTTCAGCGATTCCTGGCGGTGGATCACGAACACGTGATCGCGCGAATCGACCCCCACACCGATCACCGAACCCATGAGCATGTGGTCGGGCAGCGGCTTGGGCCAGAACGGATCGACCTCGAAGATCGGGATCGTGCCTTGGGCGGTGGTCGCGGCGTCGGCGCTGCCGACCTCGCCCGCGTCACCGGCGGTGCACGCCCCCAGGGCCAGGGGGGCGAGGACCGCAACCAGCAGGATTCCCGGTCTCGAGGTTCGCGTCGAGGGCATCGGCGTCGTCTCCGTCTCCGTGACGGGGGGTTTCGGAATGAGAACCCCCATGCAAGAATGCGACATCCTACGATTGAATGATGGCTCCCGTCCAGCAGGGCGGGGCGATGATGACGGAGACGGTTGCGTGTGAAGCGGGTGAGAAGGGCAGCGGTCACCGGCCTCGCCGGGCTCCTGTTCGTGGTGATGCCGGTTGCGGGCGGGCCGGCTGAATCGGTGGCAAAGCCCGTCGGGGCGACGGCCCGGCTCGTCCACGAGGTGCCGGCCGACGTGGCAGTCCAGGCCTACGTGCGGCCGGCGGGCTCGACGCTCACGCTCCTGGTGCGGGTCCCCTTCGAGAGCATGCGCGACATCGCGTTTCCGCTCCTCGCCGACGGCACCCTCGATCTGGCGTCGTCCGAGCTCGGTGGGCTGCTCGACGAGGCCGCGACCCTCTGGATCGCCGGGTACCTGGAGCTCTACGCCGACGGCCGACCCCTCGGAGACGAGCGGGTCGTCGCCACGCGCCTGTCGCTGCCCTCGGACCGGTCGTTCACCTCGTTCGAGCAGGCCGAGGCGCACATCGCGGCCGACCCTCTTCCGGAGTCCACCCGACTGCGCCCGGCCCAGACCCTGTTCGACGTGCGGCTCGAGGTGCCCATCATCGACGCCTCCGCCCGGTTTGCCCTCGATCCCGCGCTGGCGCATCTCGGCATCGAGACGGTGAGCGTCGTGCATTTCGTGCCGCCCGACGGAGGCGAGCGGGTGTTTCGCTACGAAGGCAATCCGGGCCGCGTCGAACTCGACCCCAGCTGGTTCAATGCGTTCTGGCGCTTCGTGGAGCTGGGGTTCGTGCACATCCTCGGGGGGCTGGACCACCTGCTGTTCATCATCTGCCTGGTGATCCCGTTCCGGCGCGTCCGGGGACTCATCCCGGTCGTCACCGCGTTTACCATCGCCCACTCCATCACGCTGCTCGCCTCGGCGTTCGGCCTGGCGCCCTCGGTCCTCTGGTTCGCGCCGCTGATCGAAACGCTGATCGCCGCCTCGATCGTGTGGATGGCCCTCGAAAACATCGTCGGGGCAGGGCTGTCGAGACGGTGGATCATGGCCTTCGCCTTCGGCCTGGTGCACGGCTTCGGGTTTTCGTTCGTGCTGGGGGAGTCGCTCCAGTTCGCCGGGCGCCATCTGGTGTCGTCGCTATTGGCGTTCAACGTCGGTGTGGAGTTGGGCCAGATCGCCGTGCTCCTGGTGGCGGTGCCGGTCCTGAACGTCTTCTTCCGGCGGGTGGTGTCGGAGCGGGTGGGGGTGGTGGTCCTGTCGGCGCTGGTGGCTCATGTGGCCTGGCACTGGATGACGGCCCGCGGGGCCGCCTTGCTTCAGTACGACGTGCGGGTGCCCGCCCTCGATGCCGCGTTCCTGGCCGACGCGCTGCGCTGGGCGGCCGTGTTGCTGGGCGCCGCGGGTGCGGCCTGGGGACTGTCCAGGGCCTTCGGTCCGGGGCGCGGCTTCGATGCCGACCTCGGCGCCGAAGCCGCGCCGGTCGTGGCGGGGGAGCCTTAGCGATCGTTGCCGGGATCTTGAGGCTCATGACCCTTGTTCGGAATCCTATGAGAAATTATGCTTAACATGGAGCATTAGTGCCCCCCGGAAGAACCCCAGTTGATCGCTTCGTTCAAGAACCGCGGGACCGAGGACGTTTACGACGGCACGGACTCGAAAGCAGCCCGAAAGGTGCTCCCCTCTGGGCTTCATGCCAGGGCGGGGCGGACATTGGACCAACTCGGGGCGGCGGTCTATCACTGATCTGGCCCAAGGAACTGACACCATGCGGACTCCGCAGAATCGACGACCGGCTCATCCTGGAGAGGTGTTTCTCGAGGACTTCCTCGAGCCGTTGGCGATTACGCAGAAGAACGCGGCTGAGAGCCTGAAGATCTCGTACCCGAGGATGAACGAGATCATTCGAGGCAAGCGCTCCGTGACTCCGGACACAGCGTTGAGGTTTGCCAAGTACACCGGGACCGAGCCGGAATTCTGGCTGAACCTTCAGCAGACGCTGGATCTATGGAAGGCGCTGAAATCGGAGCAGGCCAGTGAAATCAAGGATATTCAGCCAGCCCAAGTCGCCTAGTCGACTGCGCTCGGCGATGTCACCTGTTCAGCCTTGGCGAGCGGCGCGACCTAGCGGCTTGTGAGGTGACGGCTCCGGGATCCCGAACCGACGGCTCGGGGGATCCCGGGTGCGCTAGGAGGCGAGGTCCGACAGACGTTGGGTTACCTGCCGAAGAACACCCTCGAGATCCGAGTCTCCGTCGGCCCAGAGGTGGAGCACTCTGCGGTACAGTTGGGCCGCCCCGGCGTCGTCTCCCTGCCGGGCACGGATCTCCGCAAGGCCGAGGAGCGCGGGGCCGCGGTCCCAGAGGCCGTCCGCTGCAACTTCGTACCAGGCTGCGGCCGCCGAGTCCTGGCCTGCGTCGCGGAGGAGCTCCGCACGAAGGAGTATCGGATACCGCTCCGCCAGAGCCCCACTCATGAAGGTCCCCTCAGGGATGCCGAGCCACCCTGCGGTGTGTTCCCAGTAGCTGGCCTGGAGCAGGAGGCTCAGCGCGTGCTCAGGATCTCCTTCCTGCTGCGCCGAGAGTGCACCCAGTTCCAGGCTGAGATCGCGTGCAAAGCGATCGATGCCGGAGCTTTCTGGTTCAAAGTGCTCGAGGGCGTCACGCTCGACGCGAACGATGCCTGACCGGCCGAGCTTCAGCGCCAGTCTCGCCAGCAGATAATGACGAGCCGCAGCTTCGCCGGTGCCCTCTCCCATCAGGGTCGCGTCCAGGTCCTCGAGGGCCTGCTCCACTCGCTCCTTGGACGTGGCGGCCGAATGCAGCGCAATCCACGCTCGGTCCTGAGGCAATACGGTTCCCAAGGCGGCCTCGACGCCAGCCAACGCGTGTTCGGCCTCGGCGAAACGCCCGGAGGCCACCTCGAGGCGGGCAAGCCGTCGCGCGGTGACGACCCTCGCCGTGTCCGTGACCGCGCGGGCTCCGAACTCCCGAAGCAGGGCGCGTGACATGGCCGGCGCGTATTCCAGCGTGGCGCCCATGAGTTCTCCGAGCGAAGCTGCCAGCGTCGTGGGTGGGATCTCAGACTCCCTCTGCCTTGCCAGCTCAAAGGCCGGCCTCAGCGCTACCGTATCTCCAACAATGAGGCTCCGGACCATGTTGAGAAGAGCGATGTCGAGTTCGTCTGTTCCGACTGTTTCGAGGCTGGCTGCCCAAACACTCAGCGCAATCGTGTCCCCCTGTAGGCCCCCAATCTGGGCCAGGTGGTAGTACGCGGGGGCAAGGGCGGGATCCAGGGCGATCGCCCTCTCATAGACCGGACGCGCTTCCGCCAAGGTCCGGCCTGAATAGTGACCCGTGTGGGCCAGTTGCTCGGCCAGTTGCAGCCACCCATCGACATCGTCGGGGTAGCGTTCGACCAGTGCCGTATAGATCCGGAGAGCGTCGGCGTGGCGCCCCTGCGCTCCCGCGAGAGCCGCCGTCAGGCGCATGCCGTCGCGTTGGGAAAGCCGGGCCTGATGTCTGCCAGCTCGCTCGAAGTGAGCCAGCTGACCCCCCGTATCGAAGTAGCTGGCTACGTGACCGGCCCAATACGAGGCAAGGGCAAACGTCGTGTCCAGCGCAACGGCTCGAGTCAGCAATCCGAGGGTCGCGTCCGTACCTTCGCCCAATCTGAAGTTCTGGACCCCGGCAAGATACAGCCGGAGCGCCTCATTCGACGTCGTGGTGAGCCCCTCCAAGCTGGCCAGCTGCCCCTCATTCCCTGTGAGTCCGTCTCCCACCAGACCGCGGACGAGCTCATCCACCAACACGAACAACTCCTCGGCAGGGCCCTCGACACTTGCCTCCACTTCGTCCCGATCCCCAGGCCCGTACACCGTCGCACGTGCCTGAAGAGAGCCGCCCACCCACACGATGCTGCCCAGAAGCGCCCGGCCGGCCCCTAAACTCGCAGAGACTCGGAGGGCGTCGTGCCTGGACAGCGACTGCGCCGATCCATCGCCGACAGCCGCGAACGTCGCATGGGGATCCACCACCCGAAGGCCCCCGACCCCGTCCAGCTTCGTGCTCAGCAGATCGACCATCCCCTCGCGGAGGAACGCGACCTCTTCGCTTCCCCGCACTTCGAACGGCAGAACCACGAGCGCTGCCGAGTCCAGATCTACGGAACGGAGCGCGGGCGGCCGGGGGATCCAAATCCAGGCCGCTGCGGCGAAGAGCGCTGTCGCCCCAGCGAGCGTGACGATTCTGACGGGTCGCGTTCCGACCCCGGCCAGGGGCCCACCGCTCGAGTCGTCGCCCTGAGGCGTGCCCGCCGAGGTTCGCACCACGCCGTCGGGGCCGAACTCGAATACCCAGGCCAGCACGAGAGCCAGCGGGAAGCCGAGAACCGCGAGGAACACCAGGACGGTGAGAAGCTGATCGGGAAGGCCCAGCCTGGGGAGTACGAGGTCGGCGCCTTCCAGGGTGGCGAACGCGATCGCCACGTATCCGGCGGCGACACGGAAGACGCGTCGTCGCTTCAGGTTTGCCCAAAGGCTGTCTGGCAAGGGTCAGGCTTCGCGAAGTAGTGGGGTGCCCGAAGTAGCGCGAAAGACGAAGAGCCTGAAGAGGCGCTCGGCATCCCGATCGTTGAATCTCGATGCCGACCTCGGCGTGGAACCAGCCCCGGCGGCGAAGCAGTAGAACGTCCCGTCGTCGCGGGTCTCCGGAGTGAGGGCCGCGACCGCTCCACCCCGCTCGCCCTTTTCGGTGAGCACGGTTTCTGCGCTGAGGTTGGCCTCGGGCGAGTGGAGGGTGGCCAGATCAGCGGCGATGCTCACGCCGGCGTAGTTGAACCAGGGCCCGGGGCCGATCCGGTCGCGAGCGCGCTCACCCCCGGCCTCGGGCGCATCGAGATAGGCGCGCCAGTTCTTGTCGCCGTGCCCCACGTTGTAGGCGAGGAACGCACAGTGGGCGTCGGCCGCCTTCAGGGTGAGGGGGCCATCCCGCGTCACTGCGGCGCGACTGGTCAGGAAGAAGCTCATGTCGGCCGCCTGCCCCGACAGCGGCGACCCCACCGCCACCAGGGCGAGGGCGACTCCTCCCCACCGAAGCCTCACCCGGCTACCGCCGCACCCACTTGCGCACCGTCTGGGGCCCTACCTCGGCCGTGTAGAGATTGCCTTCGGCGTCGACGGCCACACCCTCGCCGCCACTGGTGCCCGAGTTGTCGGGATCCGGCTCCGGATCGGGGATGAAGCCCGTGAGCTCACCCGTCAGGGCGTTGCCGATGTAGACGCCCCGGGGCACACCCGGATTCCGGGCGGTGTTCGACTCCGAGTCCACGGCGTACACGACATCGTCGTCGGTGATGAAGATGCCGCTGGGGCGTCCGAACTGGGTCAAGGTCTCAAGGTGCGTACCGTTCTGATCGAAGAGCTGGATCCGGCTGTTCGCCCGGTCGCCCACCCACAGACGTCCGCGCGAATCCATGGCGAGCGCGTGTACGTCACGGAACTGCCCGTCGCCTTCTCCGGTCGAGCCCCACTCCATCACGAACTCGCCGGTGGCGGTGTATTTCACGATCCGGTTGTTGCCGCCGGCGTCGTGGCCGTCGGCCACGAAGATGTGTCCATCGGGAGCCACGACCACGTCGGATGGCTTCGCCAGCAGTTCGGCGCCGCCTCCGGATTCGCCGCGCCGGCCGAGCGTCATCAACACTTCGCCCTCCGGGCTGAACTTGTAGATCACATGGCCCCAGCCCTCGGGCACGGCGGCATACCCCGTGGCGTCGGCGACCCACACGTTGCCGTCGTCGTCCACGAACATGCCGTGGGGCCAGGCGATCATCCCCGCGCCGAAGCTCGTCATGAGGTTGCCCTCGAGGTCGAAGCGCATCACGGGATCGATGTCGCTTCCCACGCACAGGTTGGCTCCGCAGCGTTCGGCGACCCAGATGCTCTCGCCGTCGGGGGCGGGGTATATGGCGCTCGCCGCGCCGAAGTCCCGTCCTGCCGACGCCTGGCCGAAGGTCGAGTCGGCGACGACGAACGGGTTGGGCAGGTCCTGCGGGCGCACGGGGGCCCGGGCGGCGTCGGCCGTCGACGCGTCGGCCGTTTGCGGTTCAGCGTCGGGTTCTCCGGCGCAGGCCGCGCCGCCGAGGAGAATCAGGAGCGCGCCGAAGCGGCGGGCCGATCGGGTCGGGAAGGACATTCGAACCCCCATGGGATTGCGTAGCCGAGACATCTCGTTCAGTGCGGCTGCGACGGTACGCCGGGGGTCGGGTGGGGCGCAAGATGAGTGGGCCGACGCGGAGCTCGACCCTCAGGACCCGATGTAGGCGTCCACGTTCCGCCCCAGCACGTCCAGGGGCACGTTGCCGCCCAACACCACCGTGTCGTTGAAGGCCTTCAGGTCGTATCGTGATCCCAGCGCCGCCTGCGCTTTTTCGCGCAGCCGGTTGATCTCGGTGTGGCCCACCTTGTAGCCGCATGCCTGGCCCGGCCAGGAGCAGTAACGGTCCACCTCGCTGGCCACCTCCTCGGGGTTCGAGCCGTTGACCTCCACGAAGTACCGGACGCCCTCTTCCCGCGTCCACCCCTTGGCGTGGAGTCCCGTGTCCACCACCAGGCGGCAGGCCCGGAACGCCAGGGACTGCAGATACCCCAGGCGGCCGACCCGATCGGTCTCGTAGGCCCCCAGCTCGTCGGCGAGTTGCTCGGCGTAGAGGGCCCACCCCTCGGAGAAGGCGTTGAAGCCCAGCATGCTCCGGATCAGGGGCATGGAGCGGGAGTACTCGCCCTCCCAGATGTGGCCCGGGATGGCCTCATGGAAGCTGAGGTCGGCCAGGCTGTAGCGGCTGTGCAGCCGCGGGGTGCGGAGGTTGATCCAGAACCGGCCCGGGATGGTTCCGTCGACCGAACCCGCACCCCCGTACGCGGCCGGGGCGCCCGGTTCCTCCTCCGGGGGGAGCCGACGGACCTCCATGTTCGGATCCACGAGAGTGTTGAAGGCCCGGGGCATCTGGGCCCGGATCCACTCGAGCCGCTCGTCGATGAACGCCAGGATCTCGGCACGCCCTTCGTCCCCCTCGGGGAACTGGTAGCGGGGGTCTTCGGCCAGGGCCTGCATTCGTTGGCCCACGGTCCCTTGCGTGTAGCCGATTTCCGAGAGGATCGTGTCCATCTGCCTGTGCAGTTCCTCCACCTCCGCGAGCCCGAGTTCGTGGATCTCGTCGGGCGTCATGCTCGTCGTGGTGGAGGCCTTCAGCGCCCACCGGTAGAACTCCTCACCGCCGGGCCGCGCCGAGATACCGGGCTCGTCGGTGGCCAACGCCCGCTGGGCCCTCAACTCGGCGAGCTGTCGCTCCAGCGCCGGCGCCACCTCCTGGGCCACGAGGCTCCGGGCTCGTCCGGCCCAGTCGCCCGGGATGTCGGTCGTGCGGCGTTCGAGGGACTCCACCAGGGGTCCCCCTCCATCCAGGCCCTGGAGGGAGAGGGTCATCTGCCCCACGGCCCTGTCGATCAGGAATCCTGGGGGCACGACCCCCATCTCCCCGGCCGCCCGCATCCGCTCGAGCTCGCCGTCGAGCTGCCTCGCGTAGGACTCGAGACGGGCCAGGTAGGCCTCGGCGTCCGGCGCGCCGGCGATGCGGTGATCGGTGTCCAGGAAGCGGGGGACGTCGAGGTAGGCGCCGACGTTCTGGATGACGGGGTAGGGGGCGTTGCGCCAGCTTCCAACCGTGATCTCGCCGTAGGGAAGCGCGAAGCCCTCCAGCGCCGTGGCGTACGCGCTCTCCACCACCTCGAAGCTGATGCGCGTCGTCGCCGGCAGGTCGGTGGTGTCGAACGCCGACACCCGGTCCAGGTCGGCCCGCAGCCGGGCCGCGATGCGCTCCATTCCCGCCAGGGAACGATCGGTGAGCCGGGACTTCAGTCCGGCGCGAGCTCCTGTGTCGAGGCCCAGGGAGGTGGCCAGTTCGGGAAAGAGCGCCAGGAGCTCGTTCGCCACGTCGTCCAGCAGGGCCAGCGCCACGTCGTCGCGAGGCCCGGAGGCCGTGGTGGATCCGGGGGCCGACCCGTCGTCCCGACCGCCGGTGCAGGCGGTGAACCACGGGATTGCGGCGGCAGACGCCAGCACCGCCAGGGCGTCTCGTCGGCTGATGGGATGATGCATGGATCGCTCCTCGGGGGTCGCGGCGGCGCCGCACGGCAACGTTTGGCTTCGTCGGCAGGATACCGATCGTTTGACCGGGGAGCCACTTCGCTCTTCCCGCACCCCGAGTCGGAGGCGACCAGACCTACCTGTGGATCCCCGGGGCCGGAGCGCCGTCGAGCAGCCCCTGGGCGCTCAGGTCTTCGTCGAGGTTGGGCCAGTGGATGCCGCGTCCGCCACCCGCGAGCTGCCACCGCTCCCGATCCTGCACGGTCGCTTCCAGGAGCCGTGGGTACCAGGAAAGGGGTGCCGAGATCGTCCGGCCGTCGGACAGCGCTACCGAGATCGAGTCGTCGGTGAAACGCACGTCGACCACCCGCGGACCGGCGTCAGGCGTGAAAGGCGTTCCATGCATCGAGCAGCTCCCGTCGGTGCGATCGGACCAGTCGGAGGACCCTTCCCAACTCGTGGGCCCCGAACCCCACGCTGGACGCCGAGGACGGCGGCGTCAACCAGAACTTGGCTGTTGCCGTGTCACGATCGACGTGAACGTGGGGTGGCTCACGAGCTTCGTGGCTGTAGAAGTAGAACCGGTAGGGGCCTGATCGGAGGACGGTGGGCACACGATTGGGGCTCGTCTCGGGGACTCCGGGATGCCGCTGCCCCGGTGTCGAGAACAGTCATCGATCCGGCGGGGCCTTCCCATGGCTCGGCGGGTCGAAGAGGGAGAGCTCACCGCTCCAGCACTGCCGCCTCCCTGTACAGCCATCCGGGCATCGCGTGGACCAGGTCCCACTCGATCTGCATAGGCCTCGCCCCCTTCCACGTCCGCAGCACGGCCGGACCCAGGAACACCAACGGCTCGGCCAGACCGTTGGGCAGCTGGTGGTGCTGGTAGACGAACAGCAGCACCTGCGACCGGCCTTCGATGTAGCGGCGGCCCGTGGGGGTGTCGGGGTGGGCGGTGTGCTGGCTCTCCCAGTGGAAGATCGAGGGAGACACCGCGTGGTCGCGGTACATCGTCTTCGGTGAGAAGCCCTTCTCGGTCTTTTGCAGAGTGACGAAGAGAAGGTCCGCCCCTCGCTCCTTTGCGTGGAACACCCCCGCCTGGACCCGCGGGATCTTGCCCTTCACCGTCACCTCCATCCCCGCCAGCACCTCCTCCCGCCGGTACCGGCCGTGGATCGCCAGCGGGGCCTCCAAGTCGTTGATCCAGGGGCGGGGAGCATCGCGCCGGCGGTCGTCGAGCACATCAAGCAGCTCGGTCATCTCAGCCACGAACGCCGCATCGGCCCGCAGCGCCGCCAGGTGCTCGTCCAGATCCGCCACCGGTTCCCGGTCGAAGAAGGCCGTGGCCAGAATGAGCTGCAGCCGGCGCGAACGGGGGTCGTCGGCCACCCGTCCCGCGAGCACATCGCGAAACAGCCGCAACCGCTCGTCGTCGTTCGTGTGGAGCAGCGCGCCCAGCCGTGCGAAGCGCTTCCGGCGATCGTCGCCCCAGTCCCCGGAGGACCCGGCAAACGTATCCACCTTCAAACTCGTGAAGCTCCGCGACGTCCCATCGTAGAGCTCCACCGGCTCCGTGCCCGTCTGCTCCAGGAACTCCGCCAGCGACACCTCCGGCCCCAGCACCTGCAGTTTCTGGGCGAGCCAGCGCTTTCCCTGGGTCGCGATGGATCGGATGTTCGACAGCACCGCCTCCCGGGCCACCCGGTCCAGGCGCATGGCGCAGCCGGGCGGCAGGAAGGGGAAGCCCTCTTCGACCTGCTCCCGGATCTGCTTCGCGGTCCCCCCGAGGAGCGCCCGGTAGCGCAGGTCGAAGCGGAAATTCGCGTGGGCGTTTCCGATGAAGTCGAGCACCGTCAGGCACGCCTTGGACTCGTGGAGACGGAGTCCCCGACCGAGCTGCTGAAGGAACACCGTCGCCGACTCCGTGGGCCGCAGGAACAGCACCGTGTCGACGCTGGGAATGTCCACGCCCTCGTTGAAGAGGTCGACCGTGGACAGCACCTTCAGCTCGCCCTTCTCGAGCCGGCAGATGGCGCTCTCGCGCTCCTCTCTCGACGAGTCGCCCGTCACCGCGACGCTCTCGATTCCGGCCTCGGCGAAACGCCGCGCCATGAAGCGGGCGTGCTCGACCGACACGCAGCGCTCGAGGGTGGCGGTGAGTCCCACGAGGATCCGGGGACGCAAGTGCCCCAGCAGGCGCTCGTACGTGGGTGCCTCGGCGTGGTGGAACTCGTCGACGATCACCACCTCGTAGTGCCCGGGATCCAGGGCGTCGACGCTTCCGCCGGCATTCAGGGATTGGATCGAGGCGAACGCGTGGTCGCCCTTCTGGGGCCGCGCGCGGCCAACGACCTTCTCGCCGAAGGCCGAATCCTTCAGCATGTGGCGGAAAGTGGTCAGGCTCTGATCCAGCAGCCGTTCCCGGTGGCCACGAAGAGCAGGCCGGGGGGGCGCTCCAGCGGGGGTATGGGACTCCATGCGGGCGTAGTCGAACGCCGCGACCATGGTCTTGCCTACGCCGGTGGGTGCCACGACGCGGGTCTTCTTGTGCCCATGGGCCCGCTCGGCCGCCAGCGTATCGAGCACGGTCTGCTGGTAGCCGTGGGGCTTCAGGTCGAAGAACGAGAGGGGGTGCCTACGCGCCCTCGAGCCCAAGGAGCGCCTGCGGGCCACTCGAAGCGAGGCCGAACAATCCTTCGACAACCGCCTGAACGACGCCGCAGTGCACTGCATTGCCAAGGGCGCGCGCTGCGGCCTCCCTCCCGTCAGGCAGAGCCCAGCTTGGCGGAAACCCCTGGAGTTGTAGCGCTTCTTCAGGAAGAAGACGGCGCCCATGGCTTCCCGGAACCCCAATCCGCGGCTCGTCGGGAGAAAGTCGGGGGACAATCGGAATCTGCGTCGTCGTCATGGCCACCAAAGCCGGTACGTGCCGGAAGCGCTTTACTCGGAGTCCCGATGGCCGGAACTGCAGGATGTGTCTGGTTAGATCCAACGGTTCTCCCTTGCAGTTCCACTCAAGCTTCTGGTTTGACGCAGCAGGCACATTCTCAATCAGGTTGTCGAGCCAGGCGCGTAGATCGTTAGGGTCGAGCGTAGACCAGAGTTTCAAGGCCCAATTCCGATTCTGCATCAAGAACCGCCGTTTCCACAGCGGCCAGCGCTTTCGGGCTCCTGCGTAAGTTGGCAACAACCCCCTCCATCGCACTCCATCTGAGGTCTTCAGGGGGCGCTTCTCGAGGAAGCTCCGCTCCGCTTTCGGCGGGAACTCGAATAGGTCAATTCGCCCGCCGGTCAGTTCGAGAAGGGACTCTCGCGCTGACGTGAGGCACTCGTCGCGAAAATGACCCGGTGCGTCGACCAAGATCTCGCCCGGGTTGTCCTCGATCGGGTACCACTGCCACGGGTCCAACTCGAAGCCCCAAATCGGGAAGGAAGGCATGTCGGCTCTGAACGCTGGCCGACCAGCGGACTCATCTGCCTCCCTTAGCATCTTTAGCAGGTCGTTCCAATGCGAGATGGCAACCCACTGGTCCGCGGTAATCTGAGCCGCCTCCAGGGTGCCAAGGCCCACGGACCTCCATGTGTGACGAACGACTGAATCCAGTTCCGCCGCGGCACGGGCTTCCGCCCGCGCTTCTGCAACCGCACCCGACGGCCGCGGCGGGAACACGCGGCGCCCCCGTAGCGCCGGGATTGGGAGATCTGCCTTCCGATGCCGCGCGACGATGAAGAACCGCTCTCGGTGATGAGCGAATCCAAGATGGTGTGGAGAAAGCAGTCCAGTGGCTTCATCCCCGCCCGTCGTCTTGTGCTGGGTCGCCAAGACCTCGTAGCCCAATGCTTGCAGGACTCCGCGCACTCGGTCCCAGGTGTTCCCGGAGTCGTGCCGCTCGAAGTTCCCCACGTTCTCCAAGATCACCAGGCCCGGCGTCTGGTTCTCCAATACGATGGAAATGAATTCGAATACGGTGCCGCGAAGGTCATCGAACCCCCGTTGAGCCCCGGATTTCGAGAACGGCTGGCATGGAAAGCCCGCGCAGAGAATATCGTGGGCTGGGATGATTGGCTGGCCATCCGCTGTCCATCGACGGAGGTCGCGAGTCCCCGTCTCGACGAACGCGGCAAGATCTCCGGGGATCCGCCGGATTGAATCGTCCCCAGAGTACAGGTCAAGGGCGTGCACCAAGACCGGGTCGTCGATTCCTCGGCAATGAGCCTCAACCCGGTCTCTTGGAAAGCGCCGGCCAAGTTGGGCCGCAGCGTCGGGGAAGTTGGACACATACTTTTCCCGAAGGGCGTCGTCCAACTCGGAGGCGAAGACGAGTTCAGTAGGTCCCCACATCGACCCGTCCAAGGCGAGGGACACTCCACGGTGGAACCCGCCCAAGCCTGCGCAAAGATCGACTACACGTACCATGGCGGGGTAAGTTGGAGTTGGCGGCTACCGGCACAGGACCGGAAGACGTAGCAAGCTACCATGTCAAACAACTGGAACCGGCATGACAGGTGCCTCGCGAAGGACCGGAAAGGGCGAATCGATCGAAGAGTTGGCGATGATCGTGGGGCTCGACGCCTCCGAATCGAAAGGGGGGACCATTCCTCGAACGTTTCTTGCCGGCGTACACGCCGCACTCCTAGGGTGGGAGCCTCGTGAGCGCGTCTCGAAGCTGGCCATTGCCCGCGAGGTTTTGGAGGCCGCGGGGATCGAGTGGCAGTCGGATTTCTCATCGGAGGTGGGGAGCACGATCACGGGTGAAGGTGTCGAAGCCCTCGTGAAGGCGGCAAGAAGACTCTCACAGCATTCGACGGGCACCGCCATGTCTGAACTCGACGTCTCAGGAATCGTGGCCGCGATCGTTGACCTGTCCCAGCCCGGCGAGACACCAACCGGATTCGACGAGATCACGATCGCCCCGCTTGACGAGGACGACATCGACTTCTCCTCCAACCAATGGCTGGATCGGCTCGTCGATGTCCAGGTTTGGCTTGGCCTGGACGAACCGTTACCCGTCGGGGGGGAGCCCTCGAGAACTCTCAGAACTCTGTTCGGGCAGATCACCGACGAGGATTCCGCTGCATGCTTCTCAGCTCAGGATGACGGTCTCTGCGCCCTCACCGAGATCGGAGCACAACACTTGGAGGGTTGGCTATCGCGGGCCGTCAGCTACCGCGGCGCTTTCGAGGAAGCCCTCGAGGCGGACGAGTCGGCCCGAGCGGCCACCAATGACTGGAAACGGCTTTGGGAAGAAGGGATGCTCTCGGCCGAGCGCCCGATCGCCATTCAGGCAGACGTGAAGACCATGCCGATCCCGGACTTCACGGGAATGGTCGAGGACAAGGCGCTAGAACTCAACCCCAGTTTTCAGCGTGACTCCGTCTGGTCGTTGTCCGACTCGAGAAAGCTGATCGACTCGGTCCTCCGAGGGATCCCCCTCCCTTCCGTGATTCTCTCCAAACGTCCGGACGGCCGGGAGCGGTACGAAATCGTAGATGGAAAACAAAGGCTGACGGCCATCCTGAGGTTTGTTGGCTGGCACCCGGACGGGCGCCAGCACGCCACCCAGATGGGTGACCTTGAGTTGTATGAGAACGACTTCCGGTCCTTCGTGAAGAAGCATAAACTGCGCTCCAAGGATCTTGAGGCGAAGTTCTTTCCGTTTCCGCTCCCCAAGTACGGCCGAGATGACCCGCTACATGCCCTTTCGGGGAAGTACTATCACGAAATCCGGGACGCAGAAGTGGGCCCAAACAAGACCAAGGTGGTCTCGATCTTCGAGCGCACCAATGTCTACAAGATTCCGGTCATCGTGTATGAGCAAGCCTCGCTCGCCGCAATCCACCAGGTCTTTGAGCGCTACAATCGGCAGGGAAAGCAACTCAACGCCGAGGAGCTTCGGAACGCTGCCTACCATGACCTTTCGCTGACTCGAGCCCTACTCGGTGTGAGTGGTGACCGGCTACCCGTCGAGGAGGTTGCACCGTTTCTCCCGAGTGCGGTCGCTGGTCGAGCCGCTGAAGTGGCGACAAGACTCTCGAGTTTGGGATTCGGCGAGAAGCGGTTCCGGCGGACCAAGGTCTTGTCCTGGACGCTCGCCCTGATTGCCCATCCGTTGGGCGAAAGGGACAACGAGTTGAAGGTCCGATCAACTTCGAAGCAGATCGACTCATTGCTCGACGCTATTGCGGAGGCGCAACACGGCCACCCGCTCTTTCACGCCGATGCGGTGGGAAAGATCTGTCACGATCTGCAAGATGCGGTCTTGCTCCTGACCGATCCTGACCTTGTAGGGTTTTGGGCTCCGGAGTATCGACGAAAGAAGGGAAAGGCCACCACTACATCCAAGTGGGAGGAACTGCCCACGGTTGCAGCACTCATCGTCTGCCTCGTGCTCCAGCTCGCGAGTCGGAGCGACCTTCTGGAGGCTCACGCGGACGCCCTGTTCGAATTCACCTCGGGGAAGCCCAGCCCGGAAAAGAGCCAGTCACGCACCCAATGGTCTCACGTCGCTGACGTTGTTCTGGGTGCCCTTGACGCTCTCGAGTTCGACCGCGATGAAGGCTCGGCAGTGCTGATGGAGCGTCTGGGCTTCGATGGCCTGGCACAGTTCCATAGGATTCGGGAGCAAGGGGTCGAAGAGTGACGCCGAACGACTTCGAACTCGTGGAGCCGGTGCCCGAGCAGGGGAATCCTAACGACGCGGAGGACGCGGGATGGTGGGCCGGATACCGGAGCCGCCTCGCTGAAGGCCTGTCTCCAACGGCCGTTCAAGCGATTTCCGATGACTCCCGGCGAATCGCGGACCTCGCCGTACCCGCGGACGCTTCCGGGTCGCTAGACATTCTAGCGTGGGGCGCGAACCGCTTGCGTCGCGGCATTGTCGTCGGGTCAGTCCAATCTGGGAAGACGGCCTCCATGCTGGCAGTTTCCGCACTCGCCTTGGACCGCGGAGTGAAGATCGTCGTCATCCTGGCTGGAACCCGGATCGCCCTGTGGAAACAGACCTACGAACGAGTTCTCACACAGTTGGATGGTTCGACCCCCTTCGTGAACCGACTCCGGACCCGCACTAGGACCTTCGTCCCTGCGCCCTTGGATCTCCTGGTCGATGGCGCTCGACCCAATGCCGACGAATATCTTGCGACCATGTCCGCTTCAGCCGAACGGGCCATGGAACGTGGCCGGGCGCTCATTTGCGTGGTCCCGAAGATCGACGTCCATCTCAACCTTCTTGGTCGCTCGATGCGCCAATGGTTGCGCAAGCGACCTGACCACCAGCACTCGGCGATGCTGGTGCTCGACGATGAGGCAGACGACGCGTCCGTCCTAACCGCGGAGTATGCGGAAAGCCGGACACCCCGACATATTTCGGAGCTCTGGGGGACGTTTGAGGAGCCGGAGTGCGCGGCCGAGGAGACTCTCGTAGCTACGTACGTCGCTTACACGGCGACTCCCCAAGCGAATTTTCTCCAGGCGAGCCACAACCCGCTGTACCCAAGTGACTTCGCCGTTGTACTTCGGACGCCGGGTCAGCGCGAGAGCAGGACGACCTACACGGAGCCACTCGGAATCAAGCGGTATTACCACGGCGGCGGATACTTCTATCGGTCGGAGCAAGGCCACAACAGGGTCGTTCAGAGTGTTCCGTATCCGGAACGGGCGCCGGGCGAGGCTCAGGAGGCATATCTAGCTCGCTTCTCCCAGGTTCGGACCGAACTGCTAGGTAACGCCCTTCGGTCATACCTCGTGGGTGGTGCGGTCCGACTTCTGATTGACGAGACGAACTTCGATGCTCGACCCGACACGACAGCCTTCCCCGATCCCCACACGATGCTGTTCCACCCATCGGGTCGCGTAGACGACCACTTTGAGGGCGCAGCGGAACTGATCGGTTGGCTCAACCGGGGCCGAGTGGACGGGTCCAACGGGGTGGGTACCCCCATGGAGGCTGGAGAGCACAGGGTGGACCGCGACTCGCTGTTGCAGCGCATCCGCGAGGAAGAATCTCTTTGGGCATCGTGCCTCGATGAATTCAAAGGCACATATGCAGCCCTCCAGGCTCTGCCGGGCGGGGAGGCTCTTGCTGATCCTCGGCCGTTCGGCTGGCCCGAAGTTCGCGACTGCCTCGTTGATCTTGTCGCCCCGGCCCTGAAGATCAAGGTGCTAAACAGCGACCCGAAGTCCGACAACCGCCCCTCGTTCAAGCCGACACCCCCCCGCAGGCCCGATGGCGCACCCGGCCCACCCGACGACGTCTACACCATCTTCGTCGCGGGGAACGTCTTGTCTCGAGGCCTCACGGTGGACGGTCTAGCGACGTCGCTCTTCTTGAGACGAGCTGGCGAGCCAGCCGCTGACACGCAAATGCAGATGCAGCGTTGGTTCGGGTACCGGGGCCGTCCACTACCGTTCTGTCGCGTGTTCTTCTTCGACGACCAGGCCTCATTCTTCTCTCGCTTCCATGAGACCGATGAGGCGCTCAAGTCGGAACTGGCGGCCCAGGCTCAGACCATGCCGGGGGATCCTCTCGTTCTGCACGGAGGAGATTTCTGGGCGACGAGGAAGGTCCGTCTCACTCGGCAACCCTTGTTCCCGGGCGATTCACCGGAGTGCCGGGCACTCGACTTCGACGACCGCCCTGCAGGCCTGCACAATCTCGAGGTCTTCCGTGGACTCGTAGAAGGCGAGCGTGGACGGTGGACGCCGATTCGAACGGCCAAGTCCTACCCCGGTGTGGTTTCTGGGCGTCCCTTGAGTCTTCTCGAGGCGGCCGACCTTCTGGACCGCCACGAGCATTCAAAGCACAAACCAGGTCCGTAGATTAATGCAGCAGCGGTGTGGAACAGTCTGGAGCGACGTCTCGGGGCCGAGGGACTATTTCGGCCCCACGATCCGACTCCGGGAGGTCAGGAAACCATTCCTCGGGAACGGTGCCCGTACTCCATCGCAGCGTACTTGCGGTTTTGGCGCTTCGCCCTTCGTAACCGAGATCTGCCTGGGATCTATCCTACCGACCGGTCGGACAGCGTGCGTTGGGCGTCGCTCAATCTCGCAAAGTACCAGGACCGGCAGCCGGTCTTCTATGTGGGTATCAAGTACGGGCAAGGTTCACCTTCACAGAAGCTACCCGACCCGCTCGCCGATCACCCGATCCGACCTACGGAGCGGAAGCTGACTCCGGGAGGCTCGGCTGTGGTGACCCTGTGGGGAAGCCGGGGTCGGTCCCAGGATTTCCTCGGTGATCAGTTGATTGATTATCACGTCCACGAGACACAGCCGATCCCGCGGCTCCACGCAGGTGATCGGTTGGTTCGACCCGCTGGCCACCCGGGCCTCATCCTGTTCTATGTGATCCCACATGGGGAGTTGCTGGCGATAGCCCTCGGGATCGCGATACCACGCGGGGGGCCCGACCATTTCCAGGCGCTACGGGCGACGGCCTGATGACGACCTACGAAGAGATCCGCACGTCCGTATCAGAACTGCCGACCCCAACTGGCGAGAAGCGGAACCTGCATTGGATCCTCCGTGATGTCGCCGCCATTGGGCGAACGGCCAGAGATGCCTACGAGCTCTTCATCTGCGGCGAGGAACTCAAGGGTAGCTATCCGCTCACGAGAGACGCCCTCCACCACGATCAATGGCGAGGTGAAGGGCCGAGCTTCTTCGCGAGTCGAATTGTGTTCCCCAACGCTCCCCATTTCTCCGCCGTGGCGAGCAGTGTCGCTGTCGAACTGTTGCGGCAGGGGGTGGAGACGGACCCCCAGGCAGCCTTCTCCGCCGTCGAACCGCTTATCGAGTTGGTGCTCGAGCGCAGCATTCTCGGACCGGCGCAGCGCCTCGGCCTCGTCGGCGAACTCTACGCGCTTCGCGGCCTCATCGCGCGTTGGCCCGTAAGAGCAGCCGATTTCGTCGCGTCGTGGCGGGGCCATACGCAGTCCTCGCACGACTTCCTCTTCGGGTCACTAGCCCTCGAGGTCAAGACAACTAAGCGAAACGAGCGCCGTCATCGATTCTCCGGATTTGGCCAACTCGAGAGCCTCGGCAGCCCGGTAATCTTGACGGGACTCAGGCTCCTAAGCGTTCGCGTCGTGGAATCAGGGACATCTGGGATGTCCATCCCGGAACTGACGGAATCAATCGTGCAGGCCTTAGGGGGACCGAACGAACCTTCCGCCGCCGCGTTCTTGGACCGAATCTCGCAGTACGGCAGCGAAGGAACTGCGACCTACGACCACGCTCGGATGGCTGCATGGGACGCGTATCAAACCCGGTATCTCCTGAACGGCACCCCACTCCTCTACGACCTGCTAGACGAGGATCTGGCACTTCTACGCGCCGCCGACCTTGACGGAACCTATGTGGACCCTGATTCCGTCAGCTTCACGGCGGTGTTTCCTGAGGTCGTGAACGGCCTCAATCCAGCCCCAGATTGGCTCGACGAGCTAGAAAACGTACTACCGAGGGTTGGGCCCTAGATCCGCGTCTCCGGTCCGAAATCGGGATGCGCGCAAGCGCAATTGGGCAGCAGTCTCGGCCGGGTCGGTCTCGGCTCCAACTGCAACGTCAATGTTGGAAGGAGCCTGATCCTTCAGAGCCAACGGGCCACGAACTCCCTCGCCTCTAGATCGCAGTTCTCCCCGATCGCGCCGGGAACAGCGAATAGGCGCGGATCCCTCCTGAACCGAAACACCCGGTAGACTTGGAATTGGTCGCGGTGTTGATGGGACGTCTTGACCTGGTTCTGGCTAACGAAGAACGGGGTGAGCGAACCGAAGGCAGTCGTCTTCACCTCGATAAGGCGCTCCCGCCCGTCCGATTCGAACGAGAGGATATCGAATCCCTCGTGGTCCCCTCGCGTTTGGGAAACCTGCTCGACCTGAGCGGCCAGTCTCTCCTTCCCCTCTTTAATCAGTCTGGCCTGTTCGAAGTTCAGAACGAAACGCTCGCCAGCCGACCCCAGGGATGAGTTGCGCGCCTCACGGAGCAGATAATTTGGGCGATTGCCGTGGACCCACCTACGCTCTCGACCTGTCCGATACCGGGGTTCGTCGCCACCGCTCGGAGGGCGGGCCACCAACCGACTCAGGATGTCGTCCATCGATGGGATCACGGCCGGCTGATCGACTTCTCGCCGCACCAAGGCGAGGAGGGCCGCCTCCTGAGGCAGCCGCGCCTCCACCACCTCGAAGAGCAGTTCCTGGTAGTTCGTGGCAGGCTTGTAGCCGTCTATCCCCGGCAGCCCGAGTTCGTTGAGAATGGCGGTGATGTTCCGGTGTTTGAACTCGATCGCACCCTCAGATCGGTCATCGAGGGCAGGGAGAAGCCGGCGCCGGTGCTCCGCCTTAACGAGGTGCTCCCCTCGGATTTCCTTAGCCGGAAGTTCCCTCGATAAGAATGGCCGGAAGCCCGCACTGCACTTGGGATTTCA
>CAZFRU010000031.1:0-56050 GCA_964521385.1 uncultured Gemmatimonadaceae bacterium
ACGAGGGGCGTGTACAGGTGTGCAAGGACCGTGAGGGCGCAGTCGTCTTCTTCACCCCCGCAGGGCGGGTCATGTTCGACACCGCACGCGGGGGGCACGCACCGGGGGAGGGGCACGACCGAGGTCGGCGGCACGACCGGAGTGAGGGGCTGGGTCGGGGTCGAGGGCTGGGCCGGGGTGGCGGGCACGAGCGGCATGGAGTTCATGACCCGTACGAACGCAGCCCGAGTCCCGCGCCACTCCCCCCCGCGCCGCCCAGCCGGCTCCCGACTCCCGGAGCGGCGCGGTGGAAGCGCGATGTCGAGATCCCCTGGGCCATCGAGGCCCGAGCCTGGCAAGCACTCGACTGCGAGTGAGGCCGGTGGCGCCCGCATCGTCGCCTGCCTGCGACGCCGATTCCCGGGGCCGACGCCCTCGAGAAAACGAGCATGCTCGGAACTCTGCTCCAGGGCGTTCCGGAGCGTTGGTCCAAGGCGCTCCGGAACTCTGCTCCCCGGGCGTTCTGGAGCTCTGCTCCAGGGCGTTCCGGGGCTCTACTCCAGGGCGCGGGGCCCAGGCGCTCCCTGGTCGGGCTCTAGGGCCACCAGGTGAGGCCGAGGTTGAATCGGAACGATTGGGCGTCGATGTCGAATCCGCGCACCGACACGTTGCCGACATCGATGTCGGTGAACTCGCCGCCGGTCCAGATCAGACCCAGATCGAGGGCAAGCGTCTGATTGAAGTGGACCCCGAGTCCGCCCCCGAGCGAAAACGCCCCGCCGGTGAAGCTCACCTTTCCCTCGGGCTCACCATCGACTTCGGCCCCGGTCACTGAAACCGTCCGCGCCCCAGCCGCCGCCTCGAGGTAGGGCACCCAGCGCCGCAGCGCATTGGCGAAGTGGAACCGGGCTCCGAACTCGCCGTGCCCGAGCGCCCACTGACCCACGATCGACGCATCCTCGACGTCCATCTCCGAGTGGTCGGCCCGCACGAAGAGCGTGACGGTGCGGTTGAGGCCGTAGCCCACTCGCAATCCCGCTCCCCCCCCGCCCGCCGGATCTCCGCCCTCCACCGACAACGACGCACCCTGCAGGTAGCCGCCCAGCGAGAGGCCGCGGGTGGTCGACACCTGTGCCGAGGTGCTGGTCGGCCAAACGGCGAGGGCCACAGCGAGAAATACGAGGGAGAGCATGGGAGTCGATCGCATGACGGCTTCCAGGAAGCAGGGGGGTTGGGACGCACCTTCGAATATGACGACGAACGAACCGGTCGGGCCAGCGATCGGGATTTCCGGAGAAATCACCGTGCGGCCCGACCGGCTCGAGAGGAGATTGCGTAGCCGCTACAAGATCCACCCCAGCAGCACCAGCTCGTCCAGCGGTTCGACGACATCTTCGACGAGATCGAACACATCTTCGACGAAATCGACGATGCGATGCAGGGCCAGCACCTCGACCGGCAGTAGGGGATCGCCGTTGGCGCGGGTGAATACAGGATCGGACGACGTTCCCGAGACCTGAGCGAAGAGCGCCTCATCGAGTTTGATGTCGCCGTCGAGACGCCCGGCGTCGGCCATCATGTCGAGGCCCAGGCTGTGATCTCGGTGGCGCGCTTCGAGCGACACCTGACCGTCGTCGGAATCCTCGGCGCCGGAGATCTCACCCACCACCGAAAAGCTCCGGCCGGGTACGGCCAGGTCGAAATCGAGATCCAACGGTCCGCCCTCACGGCCTTCGGCCTCGACCAGGAACTCGAGCCGCTGTCCGTCGCCGGTGACGAATCCGTCGACCCGTACCTTTCCCAGCCCCGCGTTCTCGTCGAGGCGCGCGGCGTAGTCCATGGTCAGCACGCCCCCCTCGGTCACACGCAGGCGCAGCGCGATGTCCTCGGCGCTGTCGTCACCCTCGTCGAGCAGGTCGGCCCAGCCCCGCTCACGGCTCGGATCGGGCTCTCCCGCCACCGTCTCGTACAGCACGAAGCGCACGCCGTTGGCGGGGGCCCCGGTGCGATCGGGATCGACGACGTAGTCCTCCACCGTGGCGTCGTAGACGAAGGTCGCACCCCGGTGCAGTCCGGAGATCAGCGGAGCACCCGCCGGGCGTGAGCCGCTGCCGGAGGGAGCCACAGACGCGGCACCCTGGGCCAGCACGCCCAGGCCCTGCCAGTCGGCCGTCTGGAGAATGTGTTCGACACTGGCGTAGTCGTCGACCGCCGCTCGGGCGTCGAATGAGGCGACATCGGGGTCTGCCGAGGTCATGTCGCAGGCGCCGACGCCCAGGGCCAGGAGCGCCACCGCTCCGTATCGCTGAAATGCAGTCATGATCGTCCTCCGTCGAATCGGAATCCCACCTACGCCGGAGCGTCTCGCCCGCGGCCGTCGCTGATGGGTGATTCGGGACGGAATCGTGTATGACACCCCCACGTATCCGAGGTGGAATCGTGTATGACACCTGCACCCATCCGAGCCGGCATGGCTGGTGCAGAGCCGCGATCCCCGCACCCGCCGAGCGGTTCGCACCGATCCTGGAGCGCCGCGTCAGCGGGTCGCTGCAGTCCGAGCAACCAGCCGCGGTAGCACCACCAGCGTCAGCGTTGCGGCCGTCACGGTGCCCAGTACCACGGCGAGCCCGAAGCGTCGCGTGGGCGGGAAGCTCGAGAGCACGAAGATGCCGAACCCCGTACCGAGGATCGCAGTCGCCGACAGGACCGGGGCCCGCACCCGATCGAGAGCGGCGTCCCAGGGTGCCGCCAGACCCGCCCTACGGAAGCGACGAGCGCGGACCACCAGATGGATCATCGAGTCGACGCCCATGGCCAGCGCCACATTGGCCGCCGGCGAGGTGATGATATCGACGGCCACTCCGAGCCACCCGAAGGTGCCGAGCACCACCAGTGGAATCGCCGCGAGACAGATCCACATGCGGGCGGTGGTGCCGGCGTGCCGCGAGACGATGGCCGCAATGCCCAGAAACAGCAGCAGCAGCCCCCCCATTCCCACCGCCAGACTCTCACGAATCAGGTGTCCCAGGCGGCCCTGCAGCTCATAGAGCCCCGCCACCTCCACCGGCTCGAGGCCGGCGTCCACCGCCGCCCGACGCACGTCGGCCACCACGGAATCCCGTGAGATGACCGGCACCGATTCGCGCATGCGCAGGGTGTAGAGCCCTTCGGTGCGATCCGCAGTCACGAAGCCCAGCGCCACCTGATCGAGGCGAGGGCTCGAGGCGATGTCGAGCAACACCGACAGCGGCAGCAGGCGCGCCAGAGGCATGGTCCGCGCCTGGTCGATGAGCACCGCGGGACTCAAGACCACACCCACCCGGGGATCGGCTTCGAGGGATTCCTGATAGGCTCGCATGCGGGCGTAGGCGTCGGGCGTATCGAGGCGGCCGCCCTCGCCATCTCTCACCAGCAGCTGCAGCGGGCTGCTACCGCCGTCGCGATCGACCCGCTCGAGGCCGTCGCGCAGTGGCGTGCCGGGGGCGAAGTAGCTCAACAGGCCGGGATCGGTGTCCAGACGCGGGACCCCGGCGCCCAGAACCAACGCGACCAGGGCCGCCGCCGCGAGGACTGCATGGCGATGCGGGTACCGGGAGGGTGCTCCCAGCGGCAGCTCTTCGGCCTGTGGCGCTGCCACCTCGGGCATCGCTGCCTCGAGCATCGCTGCCTCGGGCTCCCCGGCCTCGGGCACTGCTACCTCGGGCTCTCCTGCCTGTGGCTCCCCTGCCTCCGGGTCCCCCGTTGCATTCACTCCCGCCACCGGCGCCACACCCCGAGCCCAGCGGGCCAGAAAGACGGGAAAGACCGAGTACGCCGTCACCAGCGCCAGCACCGTGCCCACGGCACCCGCGGTCCCCAGTTCCCGCAACGGCCGCGCCGATGCGATCCACAGACTCAGAAAGCCCAGGAGAGTCGTGGTCATGCTCCAGAACGAGCCCTCGAAGGTGTCGCGCACGGCGCGTGAGGTGGCCGCGCCTCTCGACACCCCCGGTTGCATGGCGTTGCGCCAGTTGGCGGTGAGAAACACCAGGTGCGACAGGGTCAGGACGAAGACGATGGTGACGAGATTGGCCGTGAGCAGCCCGATCGACACACCGAGCCCCCGCAGAGCGAGCAGCGTGACCTCGATGGACAGGGCGCAGGTCGCCAGTGTGCCCACGAGAATGCCGAGGTCGCGGTAGACGCCCCCCACGAGAAGCACGAAGACCAGGGCGGCGGCCGCGGTGAACACCACGAGGTCGCGCAAGAGGTTGCGGCGAATCCACTCTACGATGACCGGTGCCCCCGAGAGGACGATGTCGAGATCGCCCCCCAGGGCGTCCACCACTGCCTCGATACGCGGTACCAGCACCTCGGGCTCGGTGTCGTCGACCTGGAGTACCACGTTGGTGGCATGCGGGTCGGGCGTGCTCAGGATCCGACCATAGAGCGGCCCATCGGGGTCGTGCGTGGCGACGCTGTACACGGCAGTGACACCGTCCACCGCCTCCAGCGCCCCGGCCAGGGCGTCGACGCGCTCGAGGTAGTCGCCATCGTCCTCGGCCGCCGTCTGCTCGTCGAGACGGGGATCGGCTACCCGCACGATCGCCTGCTCACCGATGTCGAAGCGCGCGCGGATCTCGCGAGACGCCGCGAGCTGCGGATCGTCGTCGGCAAAGAAGAACTCGCCCTCGACCCGGGGCGTGAGATCGACGAATGCCACCACGGCCAGCCCCGCTGCGAGAGCGCAGGCCAGCACCACCCACGCGGCAGCGGGAGACGACCAGAGTCGAGGGAACACCCTCAGAGCTCGCGTCGTAGGGAGTGGATCGACGACGATCGGATCAACGGCGCGACGCGCATCGGGAGAGACACATCGTGAGGATTCGTGCTGCGGGATGGGGAATGGTCTGGCTGGTCCTGGGTGCCACTCAGGGAATCGCCGCCCGGGGCCTCGCCGCCCAGGAAGCCGAGGTGGCGGCCGCCGTGCGGGGCACCCTCGACGCCTGGCGGACCGGAAACTACGCCGCCTTCGTCGCTTCGTACCACCCCGACGCCCGGGGCTTCTTTCTCGACGGTAGCGCCCTGATCCAGGGATTCGACCTCGAAGCGCTCGAGGCGACGGCCGACGCCGGCTTCCGGGCCGACGTCGAATTGACCGACCTCGACGTGCGCATCTACGGCTCTGCCGCCGTTGCCGTGGGCTACCTCACCGGCACCCTCGAGTTGCCGGGTGGTCTGAAGTTGCCGGGCACCTGGCGGTATTCCGAAACCAGGATTCGCGACGCGGGAGCGTGGAAGATCGTGCAGTTTCACATCTCGCCCAGAGACGGCGGCTGAGGTCACCCCGGCGGCGCCACGGCGGTCTGAAAGGCGGGGGCGCGGCCGAGGCAGCGCGGCCGGGACACTCCGGTTGGCCCCCCTGCTGAGGCGGGCTATCTTTTGGCGCCCGACCCCCCGGTTGAGGGGCCCGCGCCACTCTTGTTCCGGACCGCATGGAGACCGACACTCGCGACGTGCCCGCCCTCGACGTGCCCCGTGACGACCTCGCGGGGCTGACCGGCGCCGACCTTCTACGGTTCTACCGCACCATGCTGGTGTCGCGATTCGTCGATGATCGCGAGATCTCGCTGAAACGGCAGAACAAGATCTTCTTCCAGATCTCGGGCGCGGGCCACGAAGCCATCGGCGTGGGGCTGTTCGAGCACCTCGACCCGGCACGGGATTGGTTCTTTCTCTACTACCGGGACCGTGCCCTGGCGCTGTCTGCCGGGCAGACACCGCTGGACCACCTGCTTCAGGCCGTCGGGGCCGCGGACGATCCAAGCTCGGGCGGCCGCCAGATGCCCTCGCACTACGGCGACGTGCGCTACCATATCACCAGCACCTCGTCTCCCACGGGAACCCAGTTCCTGCAGGCCGTGGGCGCCGCCGAGGCCGGATATCGGGCACAGCGCGTCGAAGGTCTGACCGAGCTGCTCTCGTCGTTTGCCGACGACGAGATCGTGATCTGCACCACCGGTGACGGCACCACCTCGCAGGGCGAGTTCTGGGAGGCGCTCAACACGGCGACCAATCTGCGTCTACCGGTGCTCTTCCTGGTAGAAGACAACGAATACGCCATTTCGGTTCCGGTCGAGGTCCAGACGGCGGGCGGCAATGTTTCGAAGCTGCTCACGGGTTTTCCGGACCTCTTCATTCGCGAGTGCGACGGCACCGATCCCATCGAGGTCTACCGTGCGGCAGGCGACCTGGTGCACCACTGTCGGCAGCGGCGGGGCCCTGCTCTGCTCCACGCCCATTGCACTCGTCCGTACTCGCATTCGTTGTCCGACGACGAGCGCATGTATCGGCCTTCGGCCGAACTGGAGGCGCAGGAAGCACGCGACTGTCTGCGGCGCACGCGGCAGAGGCTGCTCGGCACGGGTCTCGCAGATGAAGCGCAGCTCGACGCCCTGGCTGCAGAGGCCCGGGCCCAGGTCGAAGAAGCGGCACTGGAGGCGCTGGCACGTGACCAGCCCTCGGCCGACACCGTGTTCGACCACCTCTACTCGCACGACGCCGCTCCGACCAGTGCCCAGTTCGACACCGAAGACGAGCCGCGCTACGAAGACGACCGCGCTCTGACCATGGTCGACCTTCTCAACGCCTGCATGCGGGACGAGATGGAGCGTGATCCGCGTATCGTGGTGTTCGGTGAAGACGTGGCCGACGCTTCACGGTCGGCTGCCCTCGACGAGGTGAAGGGCAAGGGTGGGGTCTTCAAGGTGACCCACGGGCTACAGACGCGCTTCGGCGACGACCGGGTGTTCAACTCCCCGCTGGCCGAGGCCAACATCGTAGGACGAGCCATCGGCATGGCACTTCGGGGGCTGCGCCCGGTGGTGGAGATTCAGTTCTTCGACTACATCTGGCCGGCGTTCCACCAGATTCGCAACGAACTCGCCACGATGCGCTATCGGTCCAACGGCACCTACTCGTGTCCGGTGGTGGTCCGCACCACCTACGGCGGGTACCTGAAGGGCGGCGCGATCTACCATTCCCAGACCGGCGCCACCCTCTTCACGCACACACCGGGACTGCGGGTGGTGATCCCGGCGACGGCCGAAGATGCGGCTGGATTGTTGCGCACCGCGATTCGCTGCGACGATCCGGTGCTCTTTCTCGAGCACAAGCACCTCTACCGCCAGGTCTACAACAAGGGACGCAATCCGGGCCCGGACTACATGATCCCCTTCGGCAAGGCCAAGGTCGTGCGCGAGGGATCGGATCTGACGGTGGTGACCTGCGGCGCCCTGGTGAAGCGCTCGCTCGACGCGGCCAGACAGGCCGAGCAGGACCACGGGATCTCGACCGAGATCATCGACCTGCGCACGCTGAGCCCGCTCGACATGGACACCATCGCCACCTCGGTCAAGAAGACCAACAAGGTCGTGGTGGTGCACGAAGACGCGCTGTCGTTCGGGATCGGCGCCGAGATCAGCGCCCGCATCGCCGACGACCTCTTCCAGTGGCTCGACGGGCCGGTACGCCGCGTGGCCTCGAAAGACGTCTGGGTCGGGTACGCGCCCCAGCTCGAAGAGGTCACCCTACCCCAGGTGAACGACGTGCTGGCTGCGTTGGTGGAGCTGGCAGCGTACTAGAGCTTCGACCCCGAAGCCCCTTGCGGAATCGAGGGCCTTCGGGGTCGAACCCCTTCAGGTCGCGAGCCGGAACGGGGCCCGGGGAGCGGGTGGTAGAGTCGTTCCTGTCGCCGGTGGAGGCCGTCAGCTCGCCGGCCGATTCAGCTCCAGCTCTCGGCGGTCTCAGCCTTCCAGGAGCGGAGCATCCAGAGGTCCTTCTCCATCCCGTCCCGTATCTCGTCCAGGAGGTTGACCGTACCCCGGTCCTCGACCCCTTCGGCCGTCTCCACCAGGGCGCCGGTGTACTCGTGGAGCGCCTTCAGATCGGCAAGCACCGCGGCGACCATGGCCGGGGCAGCGGGAGTGGTCTCGTCTTCGCTCAAGCGGGACACCTCCAGCATGGACGCCAGCGTGTGCAGAGGCACGCCCTCGATCATGAGCACGCGCTCGGCGATCTGGTCGATGTGGTCCGCCCACCGCGTGTAGATTTCCTCGAACTTGTCGTGCAACTCGAAGAACTCCCGCCCCACCACATTCCAGTGGTAGTGGCGAAGCTTCTGGTAGAACACCGTCGCATCGGCCAGGACGCCGTTGAGCCCGGTGATCACGGAATCGTGCGCTATCATGGGGAAACCTCCTTGTATTGGACTTCTCGTCGTGCATCGG
Source organism: uncultured Gemmatimonadaceae bacterium (assembly GCA_964521385.1). Lineage (GTDB taxonomy): Bacteria > Gemmatimonadota > Gemmatimonadetes > Longimicrobiales > Gaopeijiaceae > Gaopeijia. Next base: position 8,247 of record CAZFRU010000031.1, read on the forward strand.
GGATCACGCCCCGCACAAGTCTACCACGACGCCAGAATAAACGCTGTCGGGGAATCCCTGAAACGGGGTAGGTAGAAGCACGGCCGGAAGCCCCGCACCTGGCGGGACCCCCGGCCGTTCACCCACCCTCGGCCTGTGTGCCGGCGACGGGCTACCGGTACAGGTCCCGCGACGGCATACCGGGCGCCAGCAGGAGCGACTGCGTGAAGCTGCGCGCGCCGACCTTCAACACCACCGTGTAGACTCCCGGCATGGCCAACGATCCCTGCTGGGTGCGGCGGGTGAACAGGCCGCCCCCACCGAAGCGTCGCCGCCCGCCCCCCTGATTGCCCCGTACCGCCTGCTGGATGATCTGCTGCAGGTTGGCTTCGCTCGCCTCGCTCTCTTCGGGCATGCCGGGCCGAGCCTGCCCTTCGGCCGGGCGATCCGTGAAGTCGGCGACTCCGACGCTCCCGCCTCTGCCACCCCCGAATCCTCCGAAACCACCGCCGCCTCCTGCCGAGCGCAGACCCTCGACCGCCGCATCGACGTCGCTCCGGTCCCTCCCCGCACGCACCAGCGAGTCACTCACCACCTTGAGACGCGCCTCGGTGGCGAGGCTGTCGCGTCTTTCGGACGGCGACAGCGGCAACGACATCGACTCGCCCCGCAGATTCCACACGGCCGTCTGGAGCCCATGGCGTTTCGAGCCCGTCAGCGTGGTGACCAGGCCGCCCGCTGCATCCCGGATCTCGAGCGACACGTCGTCGTCCACGCCGTCGCCGATCCAGTAGCGAATCTCGGCCCCGGTCGGCGGGCTGCCCGACTCCCAGTACTGTTGGGCCGTGAACTCACCACCCGTGGGTGGGTTGCCCCAATGAAAGGCGGGGCGGGGCGCGAACAGATGCGCATCGGATGCCATCACCGCGGTGGTGAGCTGCTGCAACGGCTTGATGTCGGCGATCCAGATCGAGCGCCCGTGGGTTGCGGCCACCAGTTCCCCGTCCCGCGGGTGGATCACCATGTCGTGCACCGGCACGGTGGGAAAGCCGTTCATGAAGCGCTGCCACGAGCCGCCCCGATCGAGCGAGACGTAGAGACCGACGTCCGTGCCCACGAAGAGCAGGTTCTCGTTGACGAGGTCTTCACGGATCACATGCGTGAAGTCGGGCTTGCCCGTGGGCAGGTCGGCCGCGATCGAGCGGAAGCTCTCGGCTCCGTCGTCGCTTACCAGCACATACGGCGTGAAGTCGCCGCGCCGGTGATTGTCGAAGGTGACGTAGACCCGACCCGCCTCATGGTGCGACGGCTCGATGCGGCTCACGTAGGTGCCATCGGGCACCTTGCCGGCGAACTTCGCGGTGAGATCGATCCAGCCTCCGCCATCGTCGGTCGACATCCAGAGGTTGCCGTCGTCGGTGCCGGCATACAGCAGGCCCCGCTGCACGGGCGACTCGGCCAGCGACACGATGGTGGCGAAGGTCTCGGCTCCGGTCGCGTCGGGAGTGATGCCTCCCGTCGTCTCCGTGCTGATGTGGATCTTCTCGGCGTCGGCCCGCGTGAGATCACCCGAAATGGGGATCAGGTTGTCGCCCCTGTCCGTCGACTTCAACACGCGGTTCGCGCCCGCATAGACCACATCGGGATTGTGGGGCGAGAGCAGGAAGGGGGTGTTCCAGTTGTAGCGCAGTTGGAGCGCCGCCGAGTCGGCGGTGGCACGGGCCTGCAGCGCCTGGATACGCGCGCTGTATTGACTCGGCATGGGTTGCGAGGGATCGGGCCAGAGCAGCGCGATCGAGTCCTGGAGGGGTCGATAGGCGGCCTGCCAGCTGGGTCGTCCAAATCCCACCCGCTCCCCCGTCGCCAGGTTGGAGCGGCCCATGTTTCCGCCCTGCGACTCCGAGTAGACGATGTTGGGGTCGCGCGGATCCTGTTGGGTCACGAAACCGTCTCCACCGCTCACGCTGAACCAGTCGTGGTTGGTGATGGCCCCGTTGCTCTTCCGACTGGGCCCGCACCAGCTGTAGTTGTCCTGCAGCCCGCCACAGACGCGATACGGCGTGCCCATGTCGACGCTGAGGTTGTAGAACTGGCCGATGGCGAAGGTGTTGATGAACGAGTAGTTGCCGCCGCGATCATAGGTGATGGCGATGCCACCGTCGTTGCCGACCACCATGCGGTCGGGGTCGTTCGGGTCGATCCACACCGCGTGGAAATCGACGTGCACCCCCTGAGCGGCAGGGGCGGACGTCACCCCGCCGTCGGTGGTGAACTGGAAGGTCGAGAAGTAGACCCGGTCTTCGTCGGCCGGATCGACGCGCACCTGGGAGTAGTAGAACGGGCGCGAATTGTAGGTGTTGCGGTACTCCCAGGTCAGTCCACCGTCGGCGGATCGATACAGACCCGACAAACGATCTTCACCCTCGCTGGGCGCGGCCGCCTCGACGATCGCGTACGCGACGTTGCCATTGCTCGGTGCGAAATCGACGCCGATGCGTCCGAGTTCGGTGGTCGGAAGCCCCGCTCCCTCGATCCGCGTCCAGTTCTCACCCCCGTCGGTGCTCCGCCACAGGCCGCTGCCCGGACCGCCCGACTGCAGGAAGTAGGGTCCCCGAATGCGCTCCCAACTCGTGGCCAGGAGAATGTCGGGATTGGTGGGGTGGATCGCCACATCGACGAAGCCGGCACGGTCACTCACCGATACGACCTGGCGCCAGCTCTCGCCGCCGTCCGTGGTCTTGTACAGCCCCCGCTCTCCGCCCTCCCGCCAGAGCGGACCGAGCGCCGCGACCCAGACGGTGTTGGGATCTCTCGGATGCACCACGATCCGCCCGATGTGCTCGGTGCCTTCGAGCCCCTTGAGTTCCCAGGTCAGCCCCCCGTCCATCGACTTGTAGATGCCGCCCCCGGGAGAAATCGAGTTGCGCGAGTCTTCTTCTCCGGTGCCCGCCCACACCTGCATGGTGTCGCTGGGCGCGATGGCGAGGTCACCCATGGAAACCACGCGTTCGTCCTGGAAAAGCGGGCGAAAGGTGGTGCCGTTGTTGGTGGTCTTCCAGATGCCCCCGGCAGCCGCCGCCACATAGAAGGTCTTGGACGGGCCCGGCAGCCCTTCGACGTCGGTCACGCGACCCGCCATGTTGGCCGGCCCGATGGATCGCCAGGGAAATCCGTCGAGCCAGGTGTCGTCGAGGGTGGGTGCCTGCTGGGCGGCTGCGGGCAAGGCCACGAGGGCCAGCAGAACCGCATTGACAATGGGTCGGAATCGCTCGTTCATCGGGCTCTGGGGTCGTTGGGACAGGAGGGTCATCTACGGGGACGGTTCTGCGCGGAAGAATGTTGAGCCGGAGGCAGGATCAGCCGAACCGCCCGCTCGAAGAACACATAATCCCACGCCCAGTTCACGAGCACCATCAGGCGATTGCGGAACCCGACCAGCTTGGCGATGTGGACCAACACCCAGAACAACCAGGCAGGAAATCCCCTGAAGTGTCCCCCGAACACCTCGGCGACCGCGTCATTGCGCCCCACGACCGCCAGCATCCCGGGATCCTTGTAGACGAACTCCGGCACCGGATGGCCCGCCACGAACGCCGTGATCGCCTTGGCCAGATGTTGCCCCTGCTGCACGGCGACGGGTGCGACCTGGGGCAACGGTCTACCCTCGTCGTCGAGGGCGCGAGCGAGGTCACCGGCGACAAAAACCTCGGGCCGCCCCGGGACCTGGAGGGTGGGCTCGACGACGACCCGACCCAGGCCTCCGGTCTTCAATCCCCAATCCTGGACCCGGGGGTCGCCCTGGATCCCTGCCGTCCATACCACCGTCCAGGTGCCCATCTCCACGCCACCGGCCAAGGTCACCCCATCTGCTCGGATCTGCTCGACCATGGTGTCCAGTCGTACCTCCACCCGACGCCGTCGCAGCCGCTCGGCTGCATACGCGGCCAGCCGCGGGCTCATCGCTCCCAGCACCCGATCCGCGCCCTCCACGAGCACGATGCGAACGTCGTCGCGGGGGATGTGGGGATAATCCTTCAACAGGGGGCCATGGATCAGTTCGGCCAGCGCACCTGCATATTCGACCCCGGTGGGCCCGCCACCGACGATCACGAAGGTCAGCAGTGCGCGACGAACACCGGGATCGGATTCGAACGACGCCTGCTCGAAACGCGAGAGCACCTGCTGCCGCAGCGGGATCGCGTCACCCATGTCGCGCAGCGGAAATGCATGTTCGGCGGCTCCGTCCACGCCGAAGTAGGCGGGTATGCTCCCGATCGCCAGAACGAGCACGTCGTAGGGGACCGAGGCGCCATTCGCATGAATCGTACGAGCCTCGAAATCGACCCGTTCCACGTCGGCCATCCGGAAGCGTACACACCCCTTGCGCAGGATCGAGCGGATCGGCACCGCGATGTCGGCCGGGTGGAGTTCTGCCGCGGCCACCTGGTACAACAGGGGAAGGAAGGTGTGAAAGTTCGTGCGATCGAGAAGCGTCACGTCGAGCTCGGCACGAGCCAGCCCCTGCGCCGCCCATAATCCCGAGAACCCGGCGCCGACGATCACGACGCGGGCGGAATCGGTGGTCATGGCTCAGAGCACGGTCAACGTCGGGTCCACCTCGGCCACCCAGGTGCGGAGCCCGCCCCGCAGGTGGGTCACCTCGGCAAATCCCGCCGCCCTCAGATGGGCTGCCGCACCGGCACTGCGCGCGCCGACCGAGCACACGAGCACCAGCGGCCGATCCGACGGAAGGCTCTCGGGAGCCTCACCCACGGCTGCGAGCGGGAGATGCCGTGCGCCCAGCGCCTCGAGATTGCCGGCGTCCCACTCCCATTGCTCACGCACGTCGACGACCAGCGGCGGATGCGGTGCCTGGAGTCGACGGGCCAGCTCGGTGGCGCCGATCTCACGGGGCAACCCCCCGTCCGGGTCGACGTCACGAGGCGAGCCATCGGGCGACACCCCGCAAAACCACTCGTAGTCGATGAGTTCGGTGAGGGTAGGCGTGTCGCCGCAGGCCGGACAGTCCGGGGCCCGACCGATGGTGATCTCGCGCCAGGAGGCGCCCAGCGCGTCGAAGAGCAGCAGGCGTCCCGCGAGCGACTCGCCGACGCCCAGGATCCACTTCAACGCTTCCATGGCCTGCATCGACCCGACCACACCGGGAAGCGCCCCGAACACGCCAGCGTCGGCACACGAGGGGACCATGCCAGGGGGTGGCGGCTCGCGAAACAGGCAGCGATAGCAGGGCCCGTCCGGGGCAGCGAACAGTGACACCTGGCCGTCCCAACGCAGGATCGCGCCATAGACGAAGGGCACGCCGGTCAGCACACAGGCGTCGTTGACCAGGTAGCGGGTCGGGAAGTTGTCGGAGCCGTCGACGACCAGGTCGTAGCGCGCGACGAGTTCCAGGGCGTTGTGGCGGGTGAGGCGAACCGGATGCTGCTCGACCCGTACGTGGGGGTTGAGGGCGGCGATCCGGTCGGCCGCCGAGGCGACCTTGGAGCGGTCCAGGTCGGAGGTGCCGTGCAGCACCTGGCGCTGGAGGTTGGTGGCGTCGACCTCGTCGGCATCGACGATGCCCAGCGTGCCGACGCCCGCAGCAGCGAGGTACAAGGCCGCCGGCGATCCCAGTCCCCCCGCCCCGACGATGAGCACGCGTGCGTGCTTCAACCTCGTCTGGCCCTCGACGCCGACATTCGAGAGCGCGAGGTGACGCGCATACCGGATCAGTTCGTCGCGGCTCAGCGAGCCGGACACACCCGCGGCTCCGACGGGTCCAGGAGGAAGGGGCGAAGGCATGACCCATTCACCCCGCGACTGGAGGGACGTTCCTGGTCTTGCGTTATTACGAAGTCTTTCGTAAATAGAAACCATGACCAATCCAACCGACTTCACCGATCGCGAACTCGACATCATGGGTGTGCTCTGGCGCCTCGGCTCCGGCACGGTGGCCGACGTACAGGCGGGGCTCGCCCGTCCCGTCGGCTACACGACGGTGCTGAAGCAGCTGCAGATCCTGGAAGAGAAGGGTGCGGTGCGGCACGAGCGCGAGGGCCGGGCCTACCGCTACCACCCGGTGACCGAAGCCGCCGAAACGGCGAGCACGGGGCTACGCCGCCTGCTCGATACGGTGTTCGACGGCTCGGCCGAGCTCGCCCTGGCGAGGCTGGTCTCGGAGGCTCCGCCCACCCCGGGAGAGCTCGAGCGCATGCAGGCCCTGTTGGCCGAACTCACCGCCCAGGAGGACGACTCCCCATGACTCTTCTGCACCTTTTCCACGCGGTGGCCGTCGGCGGGCTCTTGTGCGGGGCAGCGGCTCTGGCCGAAGCCGGCCTACGAGGATCGGGACGCCCCGCACGGGCCGTATGGCTGGTGGCGTTGGTCATGACGGCGCTGGCACCGGTGTGGGGCCCGTGGGTGTCGGGGCCCACGCTGGAGACGCTGGCACTCGACGGGGCCACGGCGGTCGCCGCGACGGTGGGTACGGCGCCCAACGGTGCGCCGACCCCCGGTCTGTTCGACACCGCTCGGAAGGCACTGCTCGCTCCCCACCCTGCCCTGACCTGGCTGTGGGTGCTGGTGGGAGTGATCGCCACTACGGCGGTGGCCATGGGGCTCGTGCGCCTCGAGCGCCGCGCCGCCCGCTGGCCCCAGGCGCTCCTCGACGGAGAGACGGTGGCCGTCTCGCCCGACTTCGGGCCCGCCGTCGTGGGACTTCGCCAGCCCCGCACCGTGCTGCCCCGGTGGGTCATGACCCTCGCCGGGCGCGAGATCGCCCTGATCCTCGACCATGAACGCGCGCACCGATCGGCCCGCGACGGCGTGGTCCTCGCGCTCGGCCTGCTCGTCGCCGCGGCGTGCGCATGGAATCCCCTGGTCTGGCTCCAGTTCAAGCGGCTGCGCGACGCCGTCGAGATGGATTGCGATCGCCGCCTGCTCCGCAGTGGTACCCCCGTGCCGGCCTACGCCCGAGTCCTGGTCCTGGTCCGGTTGCGGGCCGCGGCCGTGGGCGGCGCCACGGCAGCACTCGTCGAACCCAGTTCGTCTCTCGAGAGGAGGTTGAAGATGATGCGTGCATTCCCCTGGACCCGTCGGCGGGTGGCGCTCACCGGAGCCGCGGCCCTCGGATTGATGGTGGTCGCCTGTGAGGCCCCGGCCCCGACCGCGACCGGGGTCGATACGTCCCAGGCCGAGCAGGTCACGGCACAGTACGACGAGGTCCCGGTCGACACACTGCTCGGCGCGACCTTGCGCCTGCGCACCCCGGACTCCGGGCCCGGCCCCCTCACGGTGGTCGACGGCATCATCGTGGACGGGGCTCGGTTGTCGGATCTCGCCGCGATGGACATCGAGAGCGTCGAGGTCTTCAAGGGTGGCGCCGCCCTCGAACGCTTCGGCGAGCGTGGTCGCGATGGGGTGATCATCGTCACGACCAAGGGGGGTGAGGAGCGCGATGAGGTGATCCACATCACGACCAGGGGGGGCGAAGAGCACGAGCTGATGCCGCTCCTCCGCCTGGAGGCGCCGCCGGCCGTCGGCACACCGCAGGAAACCTCCGCGGTGCGGCGGCGTGTGCCGTTCGGGGGTGGTCGTTGACCCTCCGCGGGTGAAGGCGGAGCTGAAGCCGAACGGCTGACCGTCCCGGCGTTTCCGCGGAGACGCCGGGGCAGTCCGAGGTTGGGGGGGTCGCGGGCAGTAGCCTCGTGACGATACCATCCGGGGCCGCAGACCCCCTTTCGCCTCCACCCCCGCCCCACGTGCCCCGGACTCCATTCCTCTCGAGGGCCCGTCGCACCTGGGGCTACACCCGTCACTGGCTTCGAGGCGGCGCGAGCGGCCCCGAGTCCGAAGTCGTCGTGGAGCGGGGCGACCGGGCGGTTCCGGCATCCCTCTTCCTGCCGAAACACCGGCCCTCCGGTACCCAACCTCCGGCGGACCGCGCCTGGATCGTACTCCACGGCATCACCCGACCGGGTCGCGTGCACCCGATGCTGCTGCGGTTCGCGCGGGCCGTGGCCGCCAGCGGCGCAGCGGTCCTCGTGCCCGAGGTGCCAGAGTGGGTCGAGCTGTCGCTCGCGCCGGGACTCACCCTGCCGACGGTGGCCGGCGCCCTCACCACACTCGAAGAGCAGGTCGGCATCCCAGCGGGTCGCGTCGGCGTCATGGGATTTTCGTTCGGGGCCCCCCAGGGCCTCGTCGCCGCGAGCGCACCTTCGCTTGCGGGGCGCCTGGCCGCGGTCGCCGGATTCGGCGGGTACTGCGACCTGGAGCGCACCGTCCGCTTTCAGTTCACGGGGCTCCATGAGTGGGAAGGGGTCACGGTGCGGCGCCGACCCGATCCCTACGGGCGCTGGATCGTGGCGGCCAACTTCCTCTCTGGAGTCCCGGGGTACGAAGACACGGCCGATGTGCAGGACCGCCTCCTGCGTCTCGCTTGCCATGCCGGGGAGCGCCAGATTCCCGCCTGGGATGCAGGCTACGACGCCCTCAAGGTGTCGCTCCGGGATGAGCTGCGGCCCGACCGTCGCCATCTCTTCGAACTGTTCGCTCCCCTCTCGACCGTAGCCATCGACCACGCCGACGAAGAGGGCGAGGCCTGGGCTCGGCGCCTCGTTGCGGCCGGGCGGCGGGCCGAGCCGCTGGTCGAGCCGTGCCCGCACATCAAGACCCTGCCGCCCGCCGTTCATCTGCTCCACGGCCGCGGGGACGACCTGATTCCGTTCACCGAGACGTTGCGGTTGGCCCGGCACCTCGGCCAACGGCCGTTGGAGCGCCCTTGTCACACCGCCATAACCGGGCTCTTCGCCCATTCCAGCGAGCATGCGAATCGCCCCTCTGCCGCCGCTGCGCGTGAGACGTTCCGCTTCGTCCGTGCTCTTTCTCGAGTGCTCGCCTCGGTCTGAGGCCGCAGCTCAGCGACTTCTCAGCAGGTACTTGGCGGCACCACGAACCACCTCATCCCGATCGTCGATGAGCCCGGTCACCAGGTCCCAGGCCGCAGGAGTGTCGAGCGCGGCCAGGGCCTGGATCGCCGCCACCCGGACTTCGGTGTCGCTCCGCCCCAGCAGCGAGGTACCCGCCCGCTTCTCGAGAGCCGGCAGGGCTGCGGGATCGCCGATCCGGCCCAGCGCCCTCACCACCGAGAGCACCACACTGCGCTCGGGCTCGGCATCGAGCCGCAACAGCAAGACGGGCACGGCACCCATGTCGCCCAACCCCCCGGCCGCGTCGGCCGCGGCCTCTCGCATCGAGGCGTCGGACACATCGAGGTAGCTCCGGGCCAACAGCGCGGCGTCCTCACCCCGGACGGTCGCCAGCGTCCGGATCGCTTCGGCGCGAACCCGCACGTCATCATGCATCAGGGCGGTGGTGAGGAACTGGAGCGCATTGGGGATTCCAGTTCGCCCGATCACCGTCACGGCGTCGCGCACGACATGCCAGCGTGCGTCCTGCAGAAAGCCCGCCATGATGTCCTGGGCCTCGGGCGCCAGTCGCACCAGCACCTCTGTGAGCACCCGCCGCGCGATACGGTCTTCCGTGGTGGCGAGGGTACGCGACACCGCATCGGCCATTTCGGGGTTGAGTCGGCCGAACGCTTCGGCGAGTGCACGCCCGCGCTCTTCGTCCCGAGCCTGATCGACCAGGCGGAAGGTGAGTACGCGGGCTACCTCGTCGGTCACCAGTTCGTTCGCGAGGTCGCGGGCGCCGTCGTCATCGGCCCGCGCCAGCAGCATCCGCTCGACGGCGGTGGCGATGCCCTCGTACTCGCCGGCAGTCTCGAGCACCTCGGCCTGCAAGCGCACGCGTACGGCGGCGGTTGTGCGATCGGCTGCGGAGGCCGCCAGGAATCCTGCCAGAGCCCGCCGCAGATCTTCGGTCGACACGCCCGTGGGAGGCCCCGCCGACGATGGAGGAGGATGAGGAGGTACCTCGATCTCCGGCTCCGGCTCCGACCGCCTCTCCCGCTTCAGCTCGACCCGCCGAAACAGGTCGTCCACGGCACGGACAAGCTCCGGGGGCGCTCCTTCGGGTCGGTCTCGATCGTCCATTCCGCTCATCCCTCCATCGAGATGGGGAGCCTGTCGTAGAAGCGGCGAAACAGCATGCGGCCTAACCCAGCACCGAGAGATTCTGCACAATCATGAACAGTCCTACCACAACCAGGAACCAGGCGAACCCACGCCGGAGCGCGTCGGGTGAAACATACTGCACGAGGTGCGTTCCCACGACGATTCCCACCATCGCAAAGACGCCGAAGCTCACCAGGAGGGAGACGGGCAGGGGCACCTGCCCCACGTAGCCGGCAAACCCCGCGGCCGCGTTGAAGACGATCAGCAACAAGGACGTACCCACCGCCCGCTTGATGGGCATCTGCAAGAGCAGCACGAGTGCCGGCACGATCATGAAGCCCCCTCCCACTCCCACGACGCCGGTCAGCCCCCCCACGGCCAGAGCCGTCAGAGCCACCACCGCGGGCGGGGCAACCCGTCCCTCGCCGGGCGTCGGTGGCCGCCCGCGCAACATGAACGCAGCAGCGGTGAGGAGCACCAGGGCGAAGAGCACCAGCTGTACCGTTCCCGGCACAAAAGCCGCCCCGCGAGCGCCACCATAGGCACCGACCATGGCCACGGGACCGAACACGAGGGCAGTTCGCAGATCGATGCTCCCCGCCTGGGCGTGGCGCACCGCACCGACCAGGCTCACCGTGCCCACGACCGCCAGGCTGCCCGCGATGGCCACCTTCGCCTCGAGCCCCAGGACATAGACGAAGATCGGCACCGTCAAGGTCGACCCGCCGCCCCCCAGCAGCCCGAGGGTGAGGCCGACCAGGATACCGAGCGCGGCGCCGAGTGGCGGCATGTGGAAACAACTCGAGGAAGCGGGAAGACACGGTCGGGACGAGGCGCACCATGGGGTGTCGGGAGCGCCCTGTCCAACACCGATGCGGTGAGGCATCTTTCCGCTTGCGACGGATCCGCTGCCCTGCTCCTACTTCGACGACCCCGTGCCATGCCCTGCTCCCGCCTGCTTCGCGCCTGTGCCGCCCTCGCCCTGATCACTGCCCTTCTGCCCCCGGCGGGCGCCGGACAGGGGCTGACCAGCGCCCAACTCGATGGCCTCGCGCCGCGCTTCATCGGACCGGCCACCATGAGCGGACGAATCGTCGATCTGGCGGTGATCGAAGGGTCGCCATCGATCTTCTACGTGGCGTCGTCGACGGGTGGCGTGTGGAAGACCATCGACGGGGGCATCACCTGGATCGATGTGTTCAGGGACGAGGGCACCCACTCGGTCGGCGACATCGCCGTGCATCAGCGCGACACCAGCATCGTCTGGGTCGGCACCGGTGAGCGGGCGAGCCGACAGAGCTCGAGTTGGGGCGACGGGGTCTACAAGTCGACCGACGGCGGCGACAGCTGGACCAACATGGGCCTCGGCGATTCGCGCCACATCGGGCGCATCCGGCTCCACCCCGACAATCCCGACGTGGTCTACGTAGCGGCCATGGGACACCTGTGGGGGCCCAACGACGAGCGGGGGCTCTACCGCTCGCAGGACGGCGGCGCAACCTGGCAGCACGTGCTCCAGGTCGACGAAGACACCGGGGTGGTCGACGTGATCCTCGACCCATCCGACCCCCGCATCGTCTACGCCGCTTCGTATCAGCGGCGGCGGCGGCCGTGGGGATTCCACGGCGGAGGACCCGGGAGCGCCCTCTGGAAGAGCGTCGATGGGGGTGACAGCTGGACCAGGCTCACCAACGCGGGCCTCGACAACGGACTGCCCACGGGCGACATCGGCCGCATCGGCATCGACGTCTACGCCGGCAACCCGAACATCGTGTACGTAGCCGTCGAACAGGGCGAGCGCTTCAATGCGTCGACCGCCTACGAGCAGCGCGAGGCCGGCATCTATCGCTCCGAAGACAAGGGCGAGAGCTGGGAGCACATGTCGGACTGGAATCCCCGGCCGATGTACGCCTCGCAGATCGTGATCGACCCCAACGACGACCAGCGCATCTACATGGTGAACAGCTACTCGTTCTCGGACGACGGCGGACGGACCTTCACCTCTCCGCGGCAGACCCTCCACGGCGACGATCGCCTGGTCTGGATCGATCCTGCCGATTCCAGGCACGTGATCAAGGCCGACGACGGGGGGCTGGGCATTTCGTGGGACCGGGGCCTGACCTGGCTCTACGTCACCAACCTGCCGGTGAGCCAGTGGTATCGGGTGGGGCTGGACAACTCGCGGCCGTTCCGGATCTGCGGGGGACTCCAGGACAACGGCAGCTGGTGCGGACCCAGCGCGAGCTATCGCAGCGAGGGGATCCTCAACGAGGACTGGATCAAGACCGGGGGCGGCGACGGCTTCAGGAACGTCTTCGACACCACCAACAACACGATCCTCTACAACGAATCCCAGTACCTGGGACTCCAGCGCCAGAACCTCGCCACCGGCGAATCCAAGAACATTCGGCCCAACCAGCCCGAGGGCTTCATCGGTGGTCGGCGCAACTGGACCACCTGGCCCGACCTCTCGAGCCCCGGAGAGCGGCTCGGCAACGCCATGGCGCCCGGCAACTGGGACGGGCCGTTCATCGTCTCGCCCCACGATCCCAACACCCTGTACGCCGGGCTCAACGAGCTGTTCGTGAGCCGCGACCAGGGTGATTCGTGGACCTCGCTCGGTGACCTCACCAGCGGGGTGGACCGGCGCACGCTGCGCATCATGGGCGAGTTGCCCGACAGCTTCACCCTCTCGCTCGACGACGGGATTCCCTATTGGCCGACCCTCACCGAGATCGCCGAATCGCCCCTCGAAGCCGGTGTGCTCTACGTGGGCACCGACGACGGTCAGGTCCGGATCTCACGCGACGGTGGTCGCACATGGCTCGGCGTGACCGACCGGGTGCCCGGGCTTCCCACCGACAGCTGGATCAACGGACTCGAGCCGTCGAAGAAGGTTGCGGGCCGGGTCTACCTCGTAGCCAACAACTACCGCAACGACGACTACGCCAACTACGTCTATCGCTCCGAGGACCATGGCGAGAGCTGGACGCGCATCGATACGGGCCTGCCCGCGGCCCGTGTCGCTCGTACGCTGCGCGAAGACCCCCGCAACCCGGAGTTGCTCTATCTCGGGACCGAGCTCGGGCTCTTCGTATCTCCGGATCGCGGCTCCACCTGGACCGAGCTGCGCGCCGGCATGCCCACCATGGCGTTCAACGACCTGATCGTGCACCCCCGCGACAACGACCTGGTGTTGGCCACGCACAGTCGGGGCCTCTTCATTCTCGACAATGTGAATGCCCTCCAGGAACTGACGTCCACCGTGATGGCGAGCGCCGCGCACCTCTTCTCGACCGAGGTGGCCGAGCAGATCCGCTACACCAGCGAGCGCGGCCACACCGGTGACATGATGTTCACGGGCGAAAACCCACCGGCCGGGGCCATCCTCGACTTCTGGCTGCGGCGCCCTGCGGGCGACGTCTCGCTCGCCATCCTCGACGCGAGGGGCGAGCAGGTCGCCGCCGTTCCGGTGCCCGCCCCCGCGGCCGGGATCAACCGTGCGGTGTGGAATCTGCGCATCGGCCTGGGTACCCCCCAGGAGGCGCGGTCGGGGCCCAGTGGACCCCTCGTGGTCCCGGGCACCTATACCGCTCGGCTGAGCGCCGGCGGAGTGGTGTCCGAGCAGCCGGTGGTGGTGCGCGAAGACCCGCGCATCGAGGTCGACCCGGTGACGCGCGCCGAATGGACGGCGGTCAATCTGGAGCGGGCGCGCCTCGGGATGGCCGCCCAGCAGCTCGCGCAGCGCGTGGGTGCCATGGCACAGCGCGTAGACGAGGCGACCGCCCCCGATCTGGCCGCCGCGGTGCGGACGCTGACCCGCGAGGCCAACGAACTGCGGTCTCGGGCCGCGCGCCTGCGGGGCTCCGAGAGCTGGGTCGGGCCGCTGGCCGCCGACGAGATCGCCCAACAGCGCTTCGTCGAGCAGATGCTCGCCATCCTCGGCCGTGAAGCCGACGCCCTCGCCGCCCGGATGGGAGGCTGACACAGACGCCGAGACGCCCCTCCTACCCGGCTACTTCCTGGATGGCCACGGTAAGCGCGTCGCGGGCGCCGGGATTGCCGAAGGGCCCGTAGGCCTCGAAGCCCGGTAGCGGGTCACGCATGGCGCTCACCTCGTCGGGGCTGCGGCCTGCGGCGAGCTGCGTCTCGGCAAACTCGAGCACGGCGCCCAGGTAGCTCTGGAACCCCAGCAGCGCGTCGCGCCCTCCATGGACCGGTTGGTCGGCCGCGGCGTGCCCGAATACGTAGATCGTATCGGCATCGTGAGCGTCGACGGTACCCTGGAGCACGTCGATCCACCCCCGCATGGTGGCCCCCGCAGCCCGGTCGACCACCGGGTGCCGCAGGTAGAACATCAGATCGCCCATGTGCGCGACATTGGCGCGCTCGAAGGTGATCACGGCGTCGCCGCTGGTGTGGGCCCGGCCCCGGAATCGGGCGTGGACCCTCTCGTCACCCACCTCGGCGCTCCACTCCCGGGCGAAGGTCACGTCGGGGTACAGCTGGTCGTCGGGCGGCTCGGCCCCGGGCGGGTCGTGCATGTGCTCGGCCGCCTGCTCGTGCGCCACCACCGAGCGGGCCACACCCCTGAAGGCGATGTTGCCACCGGTGTGGTCGCCGTGGTGGTGGGTGTTGATGAGCCAGTCGACGGGGCGGCCGCCGGAGCGTTGGTTGAGCCCGTCGATGCACAGCAGCGCCTGATCCGGAAACTGGCTGTCGACCACCGCGACGCCCCCGTCGTTGATCAACCAGCCGATGGTGCCCCCCCGCTCGGTGAAGATCCCCACGTTGCGGCGCAGTGGGGTGAAGTCGCGAAGGGCGAAGGGCGCGCTCGACCCCCATGCGAGCCCGGGCCGAAAAAGAGCGCCACCGGCGAGGGCGGCGGACGCAGCGAGAAACTCACGGCGGGTCGGCGACATGCGAGTGCTCCGGATCGGGTGGAGGCTGGGTCAGGTCAGGGTGCGCGCCCCTTCGCACGAGCGCAACCGGTGGGGCGGCCCCGTCAGGGTCCCGTCGGGGCCCGCACCGGTGCTCCCTTGCGTACCTGCGGAAGCCCGTGCTCCATCCAATCGGTGGCGGGCGCGCCCATGAGGTAGTGGTCGAAAAACTGCTTCATGCGGATCTGAAAGTCGATTTGATTGGGCCTCTTCGTCAGATGGTGGGGCTCTCCGGGATACGAAAGCAGAATCACCTTCTTTCCGTTCCGGCGCGCGGCCGCGTACAACTCGAGGCCTTGATGCCAGTCCACGGCGGTGTCTTCGGTACCGTGCAGGATCATGAAGGGGGTCGAGATGTTGGGGACGTTGAAGACCGGCGATTGCTCCTCGTAGAGATCGTGGCTGTTCCAGGGCGTCACGTTCTCGCCCATCCGTACCTGGCCCACCTCCATGATCCCCTGCTGCAGCGTGCCCGATCCCGGATAGGTCTCGCCGTAGAAGCTGATGAGATTGGTCACGGGCGCGCCCGTGACCACCGCGGCGAACATGTCGGTCTGGGTGAGAATGAACGACGACTGATATCCGCCCCAGCTGTGACCCTGGAGCCCGATGTGCGCCGGGTCGGCATAGCCCAGCTCGATCACCTTGTTCACCCCGCTGGTCACGCAATCCAGCGCCGACGAGCCGGGCCTGCCGATCTCGTAGACCACATCGGGCTGGAACACCAGGTAGCCGTTGCTCGCGTAGGTGGACATCTGCGGGCGATCGTCGTAGGCCGGGATCGAGAACTGGTGGTGCGTGTTCGACACGATCTCGTAGAAATACACGATCATCGGGTACCTCTGCCCAGGCACGTAGTCTGCGGGAAGGGTGAGCGTGCCCTGCAAGCGCTGTCCTTTGCTGTTCGTGTAGTCGACCAGGACCTTGCTGCCCCAGGCGTATTCGCCCAGGAAGGGGTTGGCCTCGGTGACCTTGCGCGGCGCCGACAGAGCCGTCGTGCTGGTCCAGAGATCGGGAAACTCCTCGAAGGTCTGCCGGGTGAAGACCACCCGATCGGCATCCTTCGCCTTCGACAGCTGGCCGATCATCGCGTCGTCGTAGAGCAGTGGTCTGGGGGCCTTGCCCGGCTCGAGGGTCCAGTATCCCGACTTCTTGTCCCACACGCCGTACGCCGAGAGGGTGAGCGGCTGGGTGAGGTCGATGCCGTCGTCTTCCGAATCGGACCCCCCGCCGAAGCCGAAGCGCCCGCGCCCGCCCGGGAGGTCGAGGCGCACCACGCGCAGCCGTGTCTGCTGCGCAGCGCCTACGCCCTCGGTGAGGTTGACGGGCGCACCGGTGCCGTCGAGGGACAGCTTCCACACGTCGAACTTGTCGTAGACCAGCACCGAGCGCCCGTCACTGGACCAGCCGGCCAATCCCCAGATGGGAAGCTCGTAATCGTGGTCGTCGTCCCGGTTCACGAAATCCATGCCGCCGTCCACCTGCCGACTCACGCCCGAGGTGGCATCGTAGGCCTGGATCTGCCCCTCCTGCAGGTAGAGAAAGAAGCGGCTGTCGGGCGACATGCCCATGGTGCGCCAGAGCTCTTTCGCGATGAGCGACCGCCCTCCGGTCTCGGCATCGACCCGGTAGTAGTCGGCATGGCTTCCGCCCCAGGCCACCTCGCCGCGGTAGGCGACATCGTCGCGCCCGATGCCCCAGCTGCCGTCGGGGGCCATCTGCACCGTGGCCATGGCGCTGTCGGCCAGTTGCACGAACCGACCCGACGGCACTCGCACGGTCGCCGCCAGCGTCTGGCGCAAGGCCTGCCGCAGACGCACGATCTGCACCGACTGTACCTCGGCATCGGCCCAGTGCCAGATGTCGACGTTGGCCTGATCTTCGTCGTCCTTGGGCGGCTCGGCCTCCTGCTCCTTGATGCCCACCAGCACCTGGGTGCCGTCGCGGCTCCAGCGCGGTGTGGCGAACTCGCTCAGGACGTAGCCAGCGGGGAAGTCAGCGGCCCGGGTAGGATCGAAGGTCATGGCGCGCCCACTCTGCGCCCCCAGACCCGTCCACGTCAGCAGGACGTTGGCCTTCTGCTTCATGTCTTCGGGCTTCGTGCCCCGGATCGCGGCCAGGTTGGTACCCTCGTCGCTCCACGCCAGGCCGTCGTAGTCTGCAGCCGCCGCGTCCAGCGCCCGGGTCTCACCGCCGGCCAGCCCCACCAGATACACACCATTGCCCAGGTCGTTGGCGGCGTCCACCAGGTAGGCCAGCAGCGCCCCGTCGGGAGCGAAGTCGTACTGGGAGACATTGCCGATGTTGCGCACGGACCCCGAGGCGAGGTCGCGCACCAGCAGGTCGGTGCCGGAGTGGGTGGTGTCGGACCGGGACGACTTCTCCAGATGCACGGCCACGTACCTCGAGTCGTCCGAGAAGGCGAACGCCTTCGCGTTGGGCGCCGTCCACCTCTCGCCCGTGGCGACATTCAACAGCTCGAAGCGACGCGGAGTGGGGGCAGATGCCGCACCACCTCCAGCGCGCCCCGCGCGCTCGCCTGCGGGTTTTTCCGGCGGACTGACGAAATAGCCCACCCAGCCACTGTCGTCCGCGAACGAGGGCGCGGATCCCACGGGGATCGTGTAGACCTCGTCCGAATCCAGTGCCCTCACGAAGAGGGTGTCGTCGCCCTCGTTGGGGTTGTAGGCGTACGTCAGCCACCGCCCGTCGGGCGAAAGGCCGGTCGACGCGATCCGCTTCCAGCGCCCGTAGTCGTCCACATCGAGAATCCTCGGACCGGAGTCCGACGGAGCCGGAGCGACCTCCTGAGTGCCGCGCGCCTGCTGAGACGAAGCGGGCGCCGGCAGGGCGACGAGAACAGCGGCCAGCCACAGGGTAGCGGCTCGGAGCGGAAAACGACTGCGGCGCATGGAGACTCCCGACGGGGGATGGGGTGGAATGGACCTCCGCAGTAGCCGACGGGCTCGAACTGCAGGGCAGCGACCCGGCCGGATACGGAGGGTCAGGACGGACGAGCACCCATCACGTCCTGGAACTTGCCGGTGTCCACGTACTGCTGGAACTTCGTGATCTTGCCATCCGTGACCGACCACAGGTGGCAGAACTGGGCGTCGATGGTCTTTCCGGTTCCCCTGTACCGCCCCGTATAACGTCCTTCGACCGCAACGACGTCGCCCGCATCGTGGTAGGAGGCGGGATGGACCGTAAAGCCATCCCATTCCTCAGCCAACTTCATGAAGAGGTTGGCGACGATCGCATCGGGGCCGACCCAGGCCTCGCCGCTCGGCATATAGGGATTGCCTTCTGCCTCGTGCCAACGGATCTGGGGATCCATGGCAGCGAGCACAGTCGGGACGTCGCCGCGCCCGAAGGCCTCGTACAATCCGGCCAGGAGTGCTGCTCCACTCATCTGTCATTCTCCACGGTAGTTGGGCCTTGCCGCGAGAACCGCGGCACTCCCCGGTACGCTCATGCAACGGGTCATCGTACTCGTCCCCGCCGTGAAGCGCGAGGGCCTCGGACGGACAGCCACTCGCGTGTTCGTGCGGTGAGCTTCCACTCCAAGAGCCCGGGGTCGCGACCGGGGGAACGCTGCAGGGAGATGGGTTTCTGCCTGTCGAGCCCTACGTAGTGATCGGGCGAACCCTACGTCGTCGTACGTAGCCCCGGGGCGAAGACGATGGGGGAAGTTGGAGTCGAGGCCCGAACGCCGGGCCCACTCCAACACTCCTCCGACCTGGAGAGTCCCATGCGCTCCTCCCGTCGATCCCTCCACATCCCCCTTCTCCTCGGACTGGCGATCCTCACCGCCTGCGACACGGGCGGTCCGGTCCGGCCGGGCTATGACGCCCGGTTCGTCAACCTGCGGGTCATGACCCGCAACCTGTACATCGGCGGCGACATCGGTCCCGTCTTCCAGGCCGACTTCAACAACCCGATCGCCGTCATCCAGGCCTCGGCCACCGTCTGGGCCCAGATCCAGTCGACGGATTTTTCGGCTCGAGTCGTTGGCCTGGCCGACGAAATCGAATCTCGTCGGCCACACCTCGTGTCGCTCCAGGAGGCGTTTCGTTTCATCGAGCTCGACGGCGCCTTCCAGCCCACGGGAGAACTCGACTTCATCGCCCTCCTGGTGGCCGAACTCCAGGCGCGCGGCCTCGACTACTCGGTGGTCGCGATCCAGGACAACACGCAGGCCACACTTCCCCTCTCCTTCGATCCGGGCACCGGATCGGTCGACGCCTACGTCCAGTTCACCGACCGGATCGCGATCCTCGCCAAGCAGGGCCTGACCGTCACCGATGTGACCCAGGGAGGGTATCAAGCCGCGTACGCGCTCGGACCCATCTCGCTGACCCGCGGATGGATCCGGGCGACGCTCGCCGTCGGGCCGACGCCCGTACACGTGGTGAACACGCACCTGGAGGGCCAGTCGCTCGCACCGATCCAGGCTGCCCAGTTGGCTGAGCTGCAGTCGGTGGTGCTCGCCGGCCTCGGCGGGATCACCATGGTGATGGGCGACCTCAATTCCGACGCCGAAGCGGGGCCCGGCGCGCCCTCGTGGACCCCGACCTACGACGAACTGACCAGCGCCGGCTTCGTCGACCTCTGGGAAGAGGCGATCCGCCCATTCAACGCCGAGGGGTTCACCTGCTGCCACGACCCCGACCTGCGGAACCCGGCACCCGCACTCGACGAGCGGATCGACTTCATACTCATGCGGACCGCGACCCGCTTGGGGCCCCTCTACGCCGAGTTGGTAGGAGAGGAACTCGACGACGTGACGCCAGAGGGGCTCTGGCCCTCGGACCACGCCGGAGTGGTGATGGATCTCGGCCTGCCCCGGCACCCCAGTCATCGGTGAAGCGCTGACCGGGCACCGTCCTCCCCTCCTGAACGCCGGGAGGGGAGAGACGGAAATCCTTGCGTAACGCCCTTCTGCGGCGAACCCTCGACCCACGTCGCGGCCCCGTCCCCCCCAACGGAGCACTACGTCGATGCGCACGCGCGAAGCAACGAGCGTCCTCCACGAACTTCCCTTCGTCGGACGCGCCGCCGATCTCGAAGTCCTGTCGGATCTGTTCCGTGAGGGGTCCGACGTGCCCTCGCTCATGATCGTCACGGGCGAGGGCGGCATCGGCAAATCCCGGCTGGTCCATGTCGCGGCCGGTGAAGCCGGCCGACGCGGGTGGACGGTGGCACACGGATGTGCCTACCCGGTCGAGTCGGGCATGCCCTACGCCCTGATCTCGGATGCGTTGCTTCCGATCCTGCGCGAGATGGACGATGCCGCACCCACGGTGCTCAGCCGGGGGCGGCCCCGCGAGCTCCTTCGGTTGTTTCCGGCGCTGGGCGACGCCGAGGACTGGTTCGCGCCGGGCCAGGATCCCGAGGAACTCCGCTCTCGTGTCTTCTGGACCTTTACCGAGTTCCTGACACAGATGGGACGTCGGCAACCGCTGCTCCTCGTGCTGGAAGACCTCCACTGGGCCGACCCGTCCACCCTCTCACTCGTGCACTTCGTGGCCCGACAGCTCGACGAGGGCCCCGTGCGGATCCTCGCGTCGTACAACTCTGACTACCGCGATGGAAACGCCGGGCTCGCGCTCATGGAGCGTTCCCTCCTCGGCCTGCGCCGCCTGCGTCTGCATCGGCTCGACCCGCTCTCGAGCGCCGACACGGCAGACCTACTCACAGCCGTCTTCGGTGTGACGGGCCCCCCGATGGAATCGTTTCGGGACCTCCTCTATGGATGGACGAAGGGAAACCCGTACTTCATCGAGCAGATCCTCACCTCGCTGGTCGATGGCAAGGCCCTGTATCAACGCGACGGCACCTGGCTCGGATGGGAGGCCCGACAGTTCCAGGTCCCCACCACCGTCCGCGACGCGATCCTCCTCCGTTTTCGGGACCTCGGTGCGCCGTCGCGGACGCTGGCCGACACCCTGGCCGTCGTGGGATCGCCCGCTCCGCCACCCCTCCTCGCCCGGGTGGGCGCCGTCGACGATCGCGACGTAGCCGAAGCAGTGGGCGGCCTGATCCGCCGAGGCCTCGTCGAGGAGCAACGCAAGAACGGGCGAGTGGTTCTCGATTTTCGCCACCCCCTCGCCCGTGAGACGCTCTATCGGGAGATCAGTCTGACCCGGCGAGAGCAACTCCACCGGGCTGTCGGCAACGCTCTCGAAGAAGCCTCGAGCGTCGACCCCTCCACCCGCACCGACGAGCTGGCCTACCACTTTTCCCGCGCGGGCGACCTGGAGCGCGACACCCGGGCACGCCACTATCTCGCTGCCGCAGGTCGGGCCGCCCTCGCCCGCCACGCGGATCGCGAGGCCAGTGACTACCTCGAAGCGGCGCTCGCCCATATCGCACGGCAACGTGCCGACGCTCCGCGCCCGACCGACTTCGACGAGATTCGTCACGATCTGGCCCGGGCGCGGCGCCGCCTCGGAGACTTCGAGGAGGCGCGGAGCCTCTGGCTCGACCTGCGGAACGACGCCGAGGCGGAGGCGGACTCGGCGGGCGTGGCGCGGGCCACACGCCACCTCGGCCTCCTCGCGTACTGGATGGGCCATCCGCGAGAGGCGTTGTCGTATTACGAAGCCGCCCGGGAGGCGCTCGGAGATGCCGACCCGGCCACCGCGGCCCGCCTCGACCTCGCGGCCGGGGTGGCGCTGCAGGAACTCGGGGAGGCAACCCACGCACGAGAGCGGGTCGATCGGGCCCTCGCCCTGGGAGAACAGCTCGGCGACGCCGGGATCATGGCCCGGGCGCATCGGGCGCTCGCGCTCCTCGAAACCTGGGTGGGTGAAGCCGAGCAGGCCAGGCGCCATGGATGGAAGGCCGTCGAACTGAGCCGCGTCACCCACGACGACCACGTGGCGTTCTGGGGTCGCTGGGCCCTCGCCGCGTTGGAAGGACTCACCGGCGACATCACGACGATGCAGGAGCTCATGGAAGAAGCCCGCACCATCGCCCAGGACCTCCACTCGCCGGTGCTGGGTCTTTGGGTCGCCGAACTCGATGTCGAGCTCGCCTACGCACATGGCGACTGGGACGGGGCCCTCGCCCGGGGGGAACGCGCGATCCATCTGGCTGAATCGCTCAACCAGGGCACGCTCCTGGCGCGGCTCAAGGTGTGGACCGCCATGGTCTACCTCGGACGGGGCGACTACGAGCGGGCTCGACAACTGATCGACGAAGCCTGGCACCTGTCCCGCGCCGAGGGTACCGAGCCCCGGACGCCCGATCTCCACGCCGTGCTACCCGCCTACATCGGTCGGGCGACGCTGCACCTCGCCGAAGGTCGGTACGACGACGCCATCGCGGTCGGGGAACGGGGCCTCGCCCTGGCCGACCGCAGCGGCTATGTCGTGTGGGTCATGCACCGACTGCTTCCGGTGGTAGGGGAAGCCTATCTCCGGGTCGGAAACCTCGACGGGGCCCGACGAGCGGGAGCAAGGCTGAGGGCCGAGGGCGACCGCATCGGTCACCGGCTCGGGCTCGCCTGGGCCGGGGCGTGCGACGCGATCGTCGCCTGGCATTCCGGACAGATCGAGGAAGGCGCCCGACTCCTGCGCCAGGCCGCCGAGGCCCTCGAGGCGATGCCCATGATCCCGGAAGCGACACGAATCCGCCGCCAGCTGGCGGGCCGCCTCGCGGACCTGGGCGACCGCGAGGGCGCACTCACGGAGCTGCGGCGCGTTCACGAGGTCTTCGGTCGCCTCGGCGCGGAGCCGGAGCTGCGCAAGGCGCGCGAGCAGTTCAGGGAACTCGAAGCACGCCCCCCCTCGCGGGGTGGGGCCGAAGACACCGCCAGTCTCACCGGCCGCGAGGCGCAGATCGCCACGCTGGTGGCGGCCCGCATGTCGAACAAGGCCATCGCCCGGAAGCTCGACATCTCGCCGCGAACCGTCACGACCCATCTGAGCAACATCTATCGAAAGCTCGAGATCGGATCGCGGAACGATCTCACCGATCGGGTTCGGGAAGGCCGGCTGACGCTGGATCCGGATGGTGCCTGATGGAGATGTGGTTCGATGAGCCGGGCCATCGTCCGACTCATTGCCGCTCAACTCCGACCCCGAAGGAGCCCTCGATGCCCGTGAGGTCGGAGACCCCGCGTCGGCAGTCTATGGACCACCCGCGCGATACGGGTGGGGTTGCGACGAGCCTTCTGAGGCGACGCGAGTCGCGGCTGACCGCCGAGCCACCGCGGCCGTCGGCCCGGGGGATCAAGGTGAGTATGGGCGGCCGAGATCGAGGCCGGGCGAATCGAGGCGGGCCGAACCGATGCCGGGCGAGCCGCCCACCCCCGCCCGCACGATACTCGCATCGCAGGTGAGGCGCGGAGACGTTCCCGCGGAAACGCGGACGCCGTCGAGGTTGGAGCGACGAAGGTCGTCGCTCGAGGTGGCGGGGCCCGTGTGGGTGTGCTCGCTGCGCAGGGTCGTGGCGTCGACGTGCAGCATGACCTGGTAGCGTTCGGCCCAGGATCCGCGGCCGCGCCTACAACCCCCTCACGCCAACGGCGGCTTCGGTATCGGCAACGGGTACGCCCCCGGATGCTCCCCCACCGACTTCTGCTTTCCGCTCCACCTCTCGATGTCGAGCCTGAAGACCGCCGTTCTTGCGAGTTCTGCCGGTACGATCTCGCGGTAGTCCCGACCGGGCCGCAGGTGGGGCGCATAGCGGTCGAGGATCGCCTGCAGCGCGGCGGTCGCCTCGTCGTCGTCGGTCACCTCGCGCAGCCGGCCCGTGGCGGTCACCGCGGCGTACTCGACGCTGAACTCGAGGGCCTCGAGGGCGGGCAGCAGGCGGCCCATGGCGCCGGCGGTGAACGCAGCCGCGACTCCTGCCGCGCCCGCCGACCGCACCCCGTCGGCCAGTGCGCCAAGCCGAGCCGTGTGCACGTAGATCCGATCGGGATCGGGGCGATGGACGAAGAGGTTGGTGTTCAGGTGTGGCGGCCCCTCGCCCGCGGCGATGGCCAGAGTGCCCCACGGCAGTTGTGCGAGTGCCTCCACGATGAACGCTTCGTCCCTACCGCGATCACGGCGCCGTGGCTCGATGTGCTGCGGGCTCACGACGCGCTGCCGAGCCCGTACGCTTCGGTGAACAGGCGTCGGTGATGCAGCTCGTGGCCCGCGATGATCCAGGGCAGCGACCGCACCGTGAAGTGCACCCCCGAGGCGATCCCCGAGCGATCCCATGCGTCGTCACCCAGGCCCTTCAGGAGCGCCACGACCCCACCCCGTACATGGGCCCATTCCGCGAGCTGATCGGCCAGCGGACGCGCGTCGGCGCCCGCAGTCGCCGCCCATGCGTCCTGGTCCATTCCCGGCAACGCCCCTTCGGCGCCCCGGGCGAACCACAGCAGCCGTTGGGTGAACACCCGCTCCGTGTCGACGAGATGACCCATGGACTCGCGCACGCTCCACTTGCCGGGCGCATAGCGGAACCGCTCCTGGGCCTCGGTGAGACCCGACAGGATCCGCCGCGTGGTGGCCGGCTGCGACTCGAGGGTCTCGACGATGTCACCGTCGGCAACGAGGGCCACGTAGCGACCGTAGTACTCTGCGTGGTCGCCCGCCTCGGGTCGTCGCGTTCTCACTCGCCCTCCCCGGCGCCCATGGTCCGGCGGCCATCGAGCTCCTCGATCGTGGCTGTCGACGGATCCCGCTCCCGCTGGGCGCGACGGGCGGCCGACTCGGCTTCACGCATCACGCGCAAGATGTTCTCGCCCACCAGTGCACGGAGGTCTGCCTCACTCCATCCCCGTCGTGCGAGCTCCGCCAGCAGTGCCGGATAGGTCGAGACGTCTTCGAGACCCACCACGACGCTGGTGATGCCGTCGAAGTCGCCGCCCAGCCCCACATGTGCGATCCCCGCCACACTGCGGATGTGCTCGATGTGATCGGCAACGTCGGAGAGCTGCGCTCGGGGCGCACCCTCGGGCGGTCCCTCGTACGTCCGCACCGCGTCGCTCACGAAGCCGGGCACGAAGGTCACCATGACCACACCCCCGTTCTCGGGCAGGCGGCGCAGCACGTCGTCGGGCACGTTGCGGGGGTGATCGGTGATGGCTCGCGCCGACGAGTGCGAGTAGATGACCGGGGCCTCGGCGATATCGAGCACGTCGTGCATGGTCTCGGGCGAGGTGTGCGACAGATCGACCAGCATTCCCATGCGGTTCATCTCGTGCACCACTTCCTGTCCGAAGCGCGTCAACCCGCCGTGTACCGGCTCGTCGGTGGCAGAGTCGGCCCAATCGGTATTGCAGCCGTGCGTCAGCGTCAGGTAGCGCGCGCCGGCAGCATAATAGGCGCGCAATGCGCCGAGGGAGTTCTCGATCACGTGGCCTCCCTCCATCCCCATCAACGACGCCACCCGCCCGAGCCCGAACTCCCGTTCGACCTCCGAGGCTGAACGCGCCTCACCGAAGACATCGGGATAGCGCGCGAACATCTGCTGGGCGATGTCGATCTGCTCGAGCTGGACCTTGGCCGGCCCCTCGGCCACCGCGTCGCAGGGCACGTAGATCGACCAGAACTGACCCCCAACCCCCCCCGCACGAAGCCGTGACACGTCGGTGTGCCCCGGAACGGTGCCCCGCAGGTCGTAGGCGGTGACGTCGTGCCCCGCCGCGTTTCGAATCGCCCACGGCAGGTCGTTGTGGCCGTCGATCAGGGGCGTCGTGGCCAGCACCCGGGCCACGAGCGCCGATGAGGTGTCCTGGGCCGTCACCGGGAGAGCCGCGACGAGGGTGGTCATGACGATCAGTGGGGCGAGCGAGCGCATGGTTCATCGGGTTGGGGGACGCCGGACTTGCGGATCGTCCATTCGTAGCGAACCGTGCCCGTGGGGGTCAAGTCGGGCCCGTTGAGCTCGAAGGGCGAGAACGCCTCCTACGTACCGGGGTTATACTGGCTCACCCCCCATGAATTCCCGGATGTCCGGAGGACCACCCATGGCCGATGCCGGCGTGCTCTCGCCGAGCCTCGATCCCGCACCCGTGCTCCAGGCGCTGCGCCGCCTGAAGGGTCGCGCCACCGTGGCCGATGTCTCGGCGGCCACGGGCTTCGAACGTGCACAGACCGAAGAGACGCTGCGACGCCTCCTGGAAGACCGACGAGGCCATCTCGAGGTCGGAGAGCGGGGCGATCTCGTGTATCGGTTCGATCCCGGGCTCCTCAGTCGCGACCGGGAATCGCTCTGGACACGGATCAAGCGCGGGGCCTGGTCGGCCTTCAAGGTCGGCTTCAAGATCTGGATCGTCGCCACGCTGGTGATCTACTTCGTGATCTTCGTGGCCCTGCTGCTGGCCGCGCTCTTCGCCAACAAGGACGGTGATGGGGGCGACTGGGGTGGCGGGTCCGGCGATCGGGGACACCGCGGGGGTGGCCTGCGCCTGCCCATGGGCGACTTCTGGCTGTGGTACTGGATCTGGTCACCGCGCTGGCGAGGCCGCCCCTACTATGGCGAGGGCTACGGCGCACGGGGCCGAGGCAGGGACGAGCGCAAGGACGGCCCGCCCTTCTACAAGAAGGTCTTCGCCTTCGTGTTCGGGCCCGACGAGCCGACCCGCACCAAAGAGGAACGGGACCGAGATCTTCTGCGGTTCATCCGTGCGCGCCGCGGCGTGGTGAGTCCGACCGACCTCGTTCAACACACCGGCCTGCCCCTGGACGAAGCCAACGAGGAACTCGCCCGTCTCATGGCGGCCCACGACGGCGACGTGCAGGTCAGCGACGACGGTACCCTGCTCTTCGTGTTTCCGGAACTCATGGTCAGTGCCCACGGCTCGGTTTCCGAGCGCGAGCCAGCGCCCGCGTGGCGCCGCATGGAGCCGGCCCGCCCGCTCACCGGGAACTCGCCCGGCACCAACGCCATCATCGTCGCCATCAACGGCTTCAATCTCGCCGCCGCCGCCACCGCCCCGCTGTTCATCTTCCCGCGCCTCGGTATCGGGGGGCTCGCCGCCGAGATCGGGCTCGTCTGGACCCCGGTGGCCTTCAGCACCGTATTCTTCGGTGTGCCGGCCCTGCGTTGGCTCGGTGTGACCCGCGAGAACACCCGGCGCGCAGTCCGCAACGTACGCAAGGCGGTCCTCGGGCTCGTGTCGAAAGTCACCTTGTCGGGCCACGATGCCGAACCCCTGCCCGTGGCCGAAGCCCAGGCGGCGGTCGAGACGGTGGTACGCTCGAAGGTGCCGGCCGAGGCGAGTGCGGTGATCCCGACGCTGGACCGCCTGGTGGCGGAATTCGATGGCGAGGTCGATACCGACGCCTCGGGCGCTCCGCGCTTCCGGTTCCCGCTGTTCCGGAGCCAGATCGAGGCTGCCCATCGGGCCCGGGGGCAACTCGCCCTGGAGGGTCGGACGGTGGGCGACATCGTCTACGCAAGCGATGACGACGACGTGACCGAGTCCCGCAGGGACCTCGAGGCGTTCGATCACGAACTCGCGGAGGCGTTGCCATCGGCCTCGCCCGAACGCCCGGCGCTTCCTCCGGCCGACGATCTCTCGGCCTACCTCAACGACCCGGACCGCTACGCGGTGCGCGACGAACGCGAGCTCGCGGCGCTCGAGCAGCAGATGCGGGATCAGGCCCAGAGCGGGACCCGTCGAAGATGAGACGGTCATGACCGCACCGGCCGAAGTCACGCGCCTGCTCGATGCGATCAACGCAGGCGACGAGCAGGCGCGCGAAGAGCTGGTGCCGCTCGTCTACGCCGAGCTACGGATCCTGGCTGCCAGTTATATGCGGCGCGAGCGACCCGGGCACACCCTCCAGCCCACCGCACTGGTCAACGAAGCGTGGGTCAAGCTCGCCGACCAGAGCCGAGTCGAGTGGAAGGGTCGCGCCCATTTCTTCGGTATCGCCGCCCAGGCGATGCGCCGGATACTGGTCGATCATCACCGGCGACGCTCGGCGGCCCGCCGCGGCGGCGGCCAGGTGATCACCCTGGTCGACGACGCGGCGTCGACCTTTGAAGATCCTCTCGACTTTCTCGCCCTCGACGAGGCACTCGACGAACTCGCCACCCTCGATCCCCGCGCCGCGAAGATCGTGGAACTGCGGTTCTTCGGCGGCCTCAGCGTCGAAGAGACCGCCGAGGTGCTCGACGTCTCGACACCCACCGTCAAGAGGGACTGGCGCACCGCCAAGGCCTGGCTCTACCGGCGCCTCGGCACCCAGTGACCGGCGGCGAACGATGGGAGAAGGTCAAGGAGCTCCTCGACCGGGTGCTCGATCTGCCACCGGGCGAGCACGAGTCGTTTCTGCGCAAGGCCACCGCCGGCGACCCCGAGCTGTTCGACGAGGTGTGGGCCCTGGCTGGCGCCGCGGAGCCCGACCTGGACGCTCTGGAGCACCCGGCCGCGTTGCACGTGGCGGCGTTGGAAGGCGATGCGGGTGAACTGGCCAACCTCGAGGGCACCACCCTCGGCCCCTATCGCCTGACGCGGCTGTTGGGCCGCGGAGGCATGGGTGTGGTCTACGAGGCGGAGCGCACCGGCGAGGTGAGCGGCACGGTGGCGGTCAAGCTGATCAAGCACGGCATGGACAGCGCGTTGGTCTCGCGCCGGTTCCGGCAGGAGCGCCAGATCCTCGCCCGTCTCACCCATCCCAACATCGCCCATTTCATCGACGGGGGAGTGAGTCGAGCGGGCCGCCCCTATTTCGTTCTGGAGCGGGTCGAGGGCACACCGATCACAGAGTATTGTGTCGCGCACCAGATGTCGGTCGAGGGCCGTGTGCGGCTGTTCCTGCAGGTCCTCGATGCCGTCGGATTCGCTCATTGGCATCTGGTGGTGCACCGCGATCTCAAGCCGACCAACATCCTGGTCCGCGACGACGGGCTGGTCAAACTCCTGGACTTCGGCGTCGCCAAGGTCCTGGGCGAGGACCCGGGTACCGACGCCACCCTGACACGGCTGGGGGGTCGGGTGCTCACCCCCTCGTACTCGAGCCCCGAACAGATCCGAGGGGAGCCGGTCTCGACGGCCGCCGACATCTATTCCCTGGGGGTGGTGCTCTACGAACTCCTCACCGGGCGGCCACCGTTCCTGCTCGATACGGCCCCCATCGCCGAAGTGCAACGGGTGGTCAGCTTCGAAGAGCCCACGAAGCCCAGCGAGGCCGGGAGGCCCCTCTCTCGGGACCTCGACGCGATCCTGCTGAAAGCTCTGCGCAAGGAGCCCCAGCGCCGCTACGCCAGCGCCATGGAGTTCCACGACGACCTCTGTCGTTTTCTGGATCACCGGCCCGTCCTGGCCCGGCGCGGCTCCCTCGCCTACCGCCTCGGACGGTTTGCCAAGCGAAATCGTACCGCGGTGGTGGCGACGGTGACGATGCTGGCTGCCCTGGGCGTCGGAGGAGGCTATGGACTGCGTCAGGCAGCCGAGGCGCGGCGCCAGGCCGCTCTCGCCGAGCTGCGGGTCGCCGACGTACGCGCGCTCGTGAACAGCCTGGTGTTCGAGGTGCACGATGCGGTCGCGGCCCTGCCGGGCTCGACCGGCGCCCGCAATCTGATCCTGGCGCGCGCCTACGAACGCCTCGACGACGTCACTGCCTCGCTACCACGCGACCCCGACCTGCTCGTCGATCTGGCCGAGAGCTATCGGCGACTGGGCGAGGTACAGGGCCGACCCATGGGCCCCAGCCTGGGCGACCTGTCGGCCGCACGCCGCAGCTTCGAACAGGGGCTCGATCTCGCCCGCCGTGCCGTAGGGCAGGACTCGAGCCACTACGGACGGCTGCGCAGCCTCGGCCTCCTGCACGAGCGGCTGGCGGCAACCCTCGCATTCTCGGGCGACGTCGCCGCAGGGGTGGCCCACTCGCGGGAGGCGCAGGCCATCTACGAGCGAATCGCCCGGGCCTTTCCCGACTCGGTGCGGCATCAACTCACGGCCGTGATCGGGCAGATCAACCTGAGCGACATGCAGGGCCACCCGAGCTTTCCGAATCTCGGGCAGCCCGACAGCGCCGAGGCCGGGTATCGCGCTGCGCTGGTGCGACTCGACCGCCCGCCCCTCGACGGTGACACCTCGTACGGAGTACGCCGCTACCGTGGTCTGCTCGAGGAACGCCTCGCGAGCATGCTCCGTCTGCGTGGCGAGTTCTCCGAGAGCCTCGCCCGGTACCAGGGGGCCCTCACCGCCCGTGAGGCGCTCTTTCGTGATTTTCCCACCGATGACGAAGCGTGGCGCGATGTGGGCGTGACGCGGCAGAACCTCTGCGGCGTCGCCCAGGCTCTCGGTCGCCTCGCCGAGGCGGAGGCGGACTGCGAATCGGCGCTGCAGATCTACCGGGACCGGTTCCAGGCCGATTCCCTCAATGCGCAGACGTTGTCGGACCTCGGTTCGGTCCACGACTCGTTCCAGGAGCTGTACCGCGTCACCGGCGACACCGTGCGAGCGCTGGGACATCTCGACCTGATGCGGGAATGGGCAGAGCGCCGCCTGGACCGGGATCCGATGGCGCTCCAGGGCCGCCAGATGCGGCTCGACGCTCTGCTCACCCGAGGCCTGATCCTCGCGGCTCGGGACGCGCCGGTCCCCGAGGTCGACGAACTCCTGCGCCTCGTCGACGAGCTTGCTGCCGAAGGCCACCTCTCGACCGAAGACGCCGATCGGGCGGCCACCTTCCGCCGTCTCACCGGCGGTTGACCCACGACCCATGATCCCCCCGGGGGAAGATCCGCGCGTGTTCGCTTGAAGGCCCAGGAACGGGTTCAGGAGCGGATGACGCATGATCGGCACACAAGTCGGACGATATCGCATCGAGAGCGAGCTCGGGCGGGGCGGCATGGGGGTCGTGTACCGCGGCACCCAGGTCACCCTCGACCGCACCGTCGCCATCAAGATGCTCCCGGCTCACCAGGCCGACGCCGAGAACCGGGAACGGTTTCGGCGCGAAGCGCTGACGCTCGCCCGACTCGCCCACCCCAACATCGTCCACATCTACGATGTCGAGGACTTCGAGGGCAGTTCGTTCATCGTCATGGAGTATGTGGGTGGGGGATCCCTCGGCGACACGCTGTCCCGAGGCCCCGTCTCGGCCGCACGTGCGGTCGAGATCATGGCACCGATCCTGTCGGCCCTCCACGCGGCCCATCTGGCCGGAGTCGTACACCGCGATCTCAAACCCGACAACATTCTCTTCACGGAGAGCGGGCGTCCACGACTGACCGACTTCGGCATCGCCCATCTGCGGGACGCGGGGAGCAAGACCCGCACCGGCGTCATGCTGGGTACCCCCTACTACATGTCGCCCGAGCAGGCCCAGGGTAGAAAGGTCACGGCGGCCGCCGACCTGTATGCCGTCGGAGTCGTGCTCTACGAGATGCTCAGTGGGCACGTGCCCTTTACGGGAGAAGATCCCGTATCTGTGGCGCTTCAACACGTCCAGGCCGTCCCGGGGTCGCTGGCAAGTCTACGACCTGACCTTCCGCCCGAGCTCTGCGCCCTCGTGCATCGGGCCCTGGAAAAGGATCCGACCCGACGTTTCAGTTCGGCGGCAGCGATGCAGGACGCGCTGGAATCCGGCACGTGGGCACCCATTCGCGCCCTCGATCCAGGCTCGTCCGGATCACGGGTGGCGGTGCCCCCACCGGCTGAGCCCACACGGCCGTGGGGCACCACGCCCAGCGGTGCGAGTGGCCAGCTGCCGGTACCCGAGCCGATGTCCGACGAGTCGTCCAGCGAGCCAGATCTCGAGTCCCGTGTCCACTCCGTCGGGGGCCCCGATCTTCGCGTCTCCGCTGCACACGCGATGCGCACGGGGCTGGCGGGACTACGAACCACGGGCATGACCCTCGGTCGTGTGTTGGCCCGGCCGGGTTGGCGCGGACTCCCCATCGCGTTCTGGACGGGCGTGATCGCGCTGGCGTTGGCCATCTTGTGGATCGGGGCCGACGCAGCGCTGGCCCCCTCGGGGAGCCGCGTGGCCGGAGACAGCGACACACCGCCCATCGCCCCCCCATCCTCTTCGTCGTCGGAGACTCCGCCGAACGCTCCCCGCAGAGCGGTGGATGCTGTGACGGGAGGCGGCGGTGGCGGCTCCGGACGACCGACCTCCACCGCTGGCACCCGATCCGGACCCGCTCGCCCGACTCTCAGCGCCCAGGATCTGGCCGACCTCGCCGCGCTCGGCACAGGCGCCGCCACCGCGACCGATTCGGCTGCCGCGGAGTCTGATCGGGTGAGCGAGATTCTCGAAGCCCTCGACCCGGCGGTTACGCCGCGCAGCACCGTCGTCGACTCGTTGCCCCGCACCGACTCGACGGTCACACCGGTGTCGCCGCCACCGGCGGAGACGGCCAGCGCGGCGGCGCGACGTGAGATCGGCGCCATCATCGAACGCCAGCGCCAAGCGGTCGAACAGGGCGACCGCGCCCTCTTCCTGCGGGACATCCATCCCGATCTCCGTGACGAAGCCACGGAGATCTTCGACGACGGCTATGCCGGCGCCCGCAACATTCGCAGCACCATTCGCAACGTCAGCATCGAGCTCCTCGAGCCCGACCACGCCTTCGTCTCGTTCGACGTCACCCTGTCGTTCATCGTCCGCTCCGACGGCCGTAGCGAGCAGCAGTCGGCGACGGAGCAGTGGGACGTGATTCGTGAAGGCGGTCGGTGGTGGATCATCGCATGGAACTGATCGACGCCGGACTGCCGGCCTTTCCCGACGCCCCCCTTAAGGCAGCACTCGGTACCGATACCGGTCGCCACCGCGAGCAGAACGAAGACTCCGTCGGCGCCTACGTACCCACCTCGCGCGAGGCCGCCCCCGTCGACGCCGCGCTGGTGGTGGCGGACGGCGTCGGAGGGCACGAGGGGGGCGCGCTGGCGTCACGTTTCGTGGTCGACGCGGTGCGCGACACCCTGGGCGCACAGACGGGCCCGTTGCGGGGACTCGCAGGGTGGGCCGAACGCTTGCTCCAATCGATTCATGCCGAGCTCCTCTCGCAGGCGCGCTCCCGGGGCACGCCGGCCTCGTTGGGCAGTACCGCGACCCTGGCGCTGATCCAGGGACCTGCGCTGGTGTTGGCCCACGTCGGCGACTCGCGGGCATACCGCCTCCGCAACGGGAGACTCGAACAACTCACCGCCGACGACTCGTGGGTGGCCGAGCAGCAGCGCGCGGGCCTCCTCTCGGCCGACGACCCCGAATCGCACAGCCGCAAGAACGTATTGACGCAATGTCTCGGCATCGGCGCAGCCCTCAAGGTCCAGACGCTCGAACAGACGCTCTCTGCGGGCGACCGCTACCTGCTGTGCAGCGATGGCCTTCACGGGGTGGTCACCGACACGGAGTTGTGCGATGTGCTCATCCGGGAGCCGTCTCCCGAGGGCGCAGCCGAGCACCTCATCAACCGCGCCAACGAGGAGGGAGGGCCCGACAACATCTCGGCAGTCGTCTTCGATGTGGGCGAGGTCCCGGCGTATGCGCGAATGCCCCCCCCGGCGGTGGCTGCGAGCAGCGCTCCGGAGCCCGCCGTGGTGCCCGTCGTGGAGCCCGCCGCGGCAGCGTCGTCGGGAGGGACGCTGCGGGCCAGCACGCTGGTCACGGGCCTGGGGGTCGTGCTGCTCTCGGTCGGCCTCGGATCGTTCATCTCGCGCCCCGCGGGGACTGCGGCGGCGGCAGGCCCGACGACTCCCGCAGCGCTGGGGACCGAGCCACCAACCACCCCCCTTCCCGATCCGATCACCGAACCCTACGCCCCCCCCCTTCCCCCGGACACCGGCCCGACCCCGATCCCGCCTCCGTCCGACTCCGTCGTGCCGCTCGACACCCTGGCACGGCCCGACACCGTCGCACCACGCGACACCCTGGCACGACCCGACACCCTGACGCCCCGCGACACCGTGGCGCCTCCCGACACCCTTATTCCCCCCGCAGGAGTGATCCGATGACGGACTCAGACAAGACTCAACAGACGCCCAATCCGGCGCTGGCCCGCACGGTCCGGATCGACCCGGACGCCGCGGCGGCTCCGGCGGCTGCCGACGATCCCATGCGCAAGACCATCGTGATGAACCGCCCGCCGCAGATCGGGGCGGTAGCCTGGCTGGTAGCCGATCGCGGTACCCACAAGGGTCAGGCCCATCGCATCGACGGCGAACGCTCGATCCTCGGTGCCGATGCCACCGCCGACATCCGCATCGACGACGGACACGTCTCGGATCGGCACGCCAGCCTGCGCTTCGACGCCGGCGTCTTCACCCTCACCGATCTCGACAGCACCAACGGGACCCGGATCAACGGCGAGGCGATCCAGCGACAGATCCTCGCCGACGGCGACCGGATCGGGCTCGGCGAGTCGAGTTGGGTCTTCAAGTGCGTCGTATTCGAAGAGAGCTGAGTCCCCCGTCCCCATTCCCACGGATCCCAGGAGTTCACCGATGAAGATGTACTCGAAGCGCCGCCGGCCGGCCCTCGGTCGCCGTCCGGCCCTGGCGGGGCTCATCCTCGCCGCCACCCTCGCGACACCGATGGCGGGCCAGGACCTCGACCAGCGCGACCGCCAGCGCCTGTTCAATACCGTCAAGCCCGCTGTGGTGCTGGTCTATTCCATCGCCGAAGCCGATATCGTCATTCCGAGAGACAACAACTCGGCGCTGCGCCTCAACACCGGCATCAGCGGTTGGGGCTCGGGCTGGATCGTGACGCCCGATGGGTTCGTCGTCACCAACGGACACGTGGTCGAGATGTACCACGAATCCAATGAAACCGAACTGCGCCAGGAGCTGCTCTACCAGGCACTCGAACAGGCCGGGGTCTTCAACCAGGTCGACGAAGAAACCGGTCGCCGTCCCACCGAGGCCGAAGCCGTCCAGCAGATGCTGGAGATCTACCCGAGAGCCGACATCACCCTGAAGAAGGATCTGGTGGTGATCCTGCAGAACGGTCGCGTGCTCGACGCGTCGGTGCGCGAATACTCTCCACCCATCGTCAACGTGCCGGGCAAGGCGTCGGTGCCCGGGATCGGCTCGTTCACCAGCGGGCGCGACGTGGCGATCCTGAAGGTGGCCGCACGAGACCTGCCCACCATGAAGCTCGGGGACTCCGACGCTTCGGCCATCGGTGAGGAGATCTTCGTGGCCGGCTACCCGGGTGCTGCCGACCTTCCCAACATCGATGCGGCCTCGAGCCTGCAGGCGAGCTTCACCCGCGGTCAGGTATCGAGCCTCAAGGTAGCCGTGGGCGGATCGGATCTGATTCAGGTCGACGCCGCCGCGTCGAAAGGCAACAGCGGTGGCCCCGTCTTCAACCGCAATGGCGAGGTGCTCGGGATCCTGACCATGGGCGAGGGCGAAAGCTTCAACTTCGCCGTCACCTCGAACACGATCCGCGAGTTCTTCCGCGCCTCGGGCGCCGTCGTGGGTGAGAGCCTCTTCGATCGCTCCTGGGACCGGGCCCTGACGTCGTACTACGCCGGCAACTATCCGGCGGCCATCGAGGGCTTCGACGAGGTCCTGCGAGTCATGCCCGACCTTCCCGACGCGCTCAACCTTCGTCGGATCTCCATGACGGAGCGGGAGGCCGGTCGCACGGATCCTCCCCCCGACAGCGCCCCGGTGCTGCCGGGCGGAGACGTTCCGGTCATACCGCCGGATACGCCACCCGTCGACGACGGTGGCATTCCGCCCTGGCTCATGGCCGTGATGGCGCTGGGCGTCGTGTTCGTCGGAGCCGGCCTGTTCATGCGTCGCAAGCCTGCGACCGCACTGGCAGGGGGCGGCACCTCGACGATGCGCACCAGCGGATCGGGGGCGGCTGCCGCCACGGTAGCCGCAGGCGCATCGGCCACCGCACACCTGCGAGTGACCTCGGGGCCGCTCCAGGGCAACCGCTTCGAGATCGGCCCCGACGGGCTGCGTGTGGGCCGCGATCCCGTGGTCTGCCAGATCGTGCTCAGCGAGGCCAGCGTATCGCGTGAGCATGCGGTGATCCGCCGTACCGGCGGTGCCCTCAGCATCAAGAATCTGTCGGGTACCAATCCGACCTACGTGAACGACCGCTCGATCCAGGAAGCGGCACTCTCGACCGGCGACACCGTCAAGATCGGCGACTCGGTCTTCACGGTGGAAGCATGACCCGTTCGCGTCGCGTCTTCGGGGTTGGCCTCGCCCTCATGGGCGGGGCCCTCCTCGGGGGGGCGACCCCCCTGGCGGGGCAGATCGGGGCTTTGGCCGCGGCCGCAGCGGCGGCGGGGGCGGGGGGCGAGTACGCACTGGCCGGTGCCCCGGTCTTCGCCGAAAGCGGCCTGATTCTGGCCGACGGCTGGGCAGCGGGGGCGTTCGGGGTCACGACCAGCACCTCGTACGAAGCCCTGAACGACTTCTTCGAGCCCATCGACGCCGACTTCACGGTATCGAACCTGGCGTTGAGCGCTTTCTTCGCGGCGGGTGAGAAGCTGATGGTGGGTGCGGTCCTCAATCCCTATGTATCGGGCGAAGTCTCAGGGGGAGGGTACTCCAACTCGGTGAGCGGTCTGGGCAACCTCACCGTCTTCGGCAAGCTCGCCCTGACCCAGTCCGGGCCTACCCGCGTGGCCGGCACGGTATCGGTCCAACTCCCGACCGGTGATGAGGCGGTGGTGACACAGACGACCAACGTCGCCGTGGGGCTGGGGGTATCGCGTCGGTTGAACGCCACGACCTCGCTGCACGGGGGTGCGTCGGTGGGATTCACCTCCGACGACAGCTCCGTGGAAGGAGACTCGGGCAGCACGGGGTTCGGATTCAATGGCGCCGTCGTGAAGCAACTCAACTCGAAGGCATGGATCTCGGGCGAGCTTCTGGGATCGGCTTCGGACGGGGCCTGGCAGGTGCTGCTCGCTCCGGCGGCACGCTTCCAGGCAGGCCCCCGTGTCTTCATCGATCTCGGGCTGGCGTTCGGTGCGCTGTCGAGTGACGACGTCACCCCCATCGACTACGGCCTGGCGGTGGGGCTCACCCTGATCCCGGGCCGATGACACCCGGGGCGGCGACCGGATGGACTGGCGTCGCATTGCTCGTGCTGGGCCTCGGGGCAGTCGGCCTCGAGGCCCAGGACGTGTCCGGCACCTCGTCGTTGATCGCGACCGGAGGCCAGAGCCAGTTCTGGTACAGTGGGCGCCAGTTGCGCCACCCTCTGGTGGTCGAGCTGACGGCCGACGACGCGAGCACCTGCGCCCGGAGGCGAGTCAGCTTCGACGCCGGCGGGGACGGTGCCGTATCGCCCAGGATCGCCTCGGGGAGCTGGGACGGCGAGCGGTGTCTGGCCGAGGGCTGGTGGCAACTCGGCGCCACCATCGGCGTTCAGCATGCGAGCGCCTCGGTGGTCGATGCCGGCACGGGCGAGGCAGTGACCTTTCAGGCCATCGCGCGGCAAGGCGCCCGGATCTTCTTCGGAGGTGCCTGGACCCCGCGTGAGGAGGCATGGGTCGAGCTGGTCAAGTCCCAGGACGGTCCTGCGAGACTTCGTGAGGTGGCAGCCGGTGGCGTCTTTCGATCTCTGATCGGCGTGGACTTTCCCCTGCGGCCGGCGTGGCGACGGGTTCGGGTCGCGGTGGGGGCCAGCGCCCAGGAGCTCGACCGATTCTTCTACTTCGGGGCCTCGGCCCTGCAGGGCTTCATCCTGGGACCGAGTCAGGAGAGCTCCGCCGTCGACGTCCATCTGGGAATCCAGCTGAGTCGGCGCGACATCGGCATCTCGGGCGCCCCCTGCGCACCCGATCCCGTGTGCACCCGACGCGATCTGCGTTTCAGCGGCCTCACCCTGCTGTTGACCATCGACGGAGCTTCGGCTTTCAGGGGACTGGCCGGAGCCGTGCTGCGCTGACTTCAGCGGCCCCGCCGCCCAGCCTCGATCCGGAGCGGGTGCTGGGGACCGAGCGACTCCCGAGCCAACGCTTCGGCCTCGCGATAGACGCCCCTGGCTTCGGTTGCGCGACCGAGGCGCTCGAGTGACATCGCCTTGCGGAGCAGCGCATTGACGGCCTCGGCACCGCGGCCGCGCTCGGCGAGCATCGCGGCGGCTCGAGTCTCTCGTTCGACGACCCGCTCGTCGCGGTCCAACGCCGTGAGAGCAAAGGTGAGCGCGCGGTGGGCGTCTTCCCACTCCGGGTCGTCGACCGACACGCGATCGAGCATCGCCTCGGCACGGACCAGGAGGGAATCGCCGCGAGCGACCTGTGCCGCATCGTCGTCGCGCGTGCCGGTGGTCGCCTCCCACCACGCCATGTCGGCCAGGGAGTTGGCCAGTGCCGCCGAGCCCTCGGGAGTGAGCGACTCCCGCAACGCCAACGCCTCACGAGCGGCCCTCTCCGAAGCGTCGAACAGCTCGGAGTTGAACAGCAGATCCTGCAGGTCGTCGAGCGCCCGAGCCCGTGTCCGCGGTGCGGATATTCGCTCGGCGGCGGCGAAGGCACGCTCCACGGAGCGCTCCGTCGCCACGGAATCGCCCCCGGCATAGGCCACGCTGGCACCTCGTGCCGCGGTGTAGACCGCCGCGTCGTGCCGCGCGGCGGCCGAGTCCACGCGGAACGCCTCCTCGAACTGAGCCACCGCTGAATCGGCCTGGCCCCGGGCCTGGAAGAGGGCGCCGCGGTTCTGCAGCGCGACCGCCACGTCTTCGTTGAGGGGCGCCGATCGGTGCAATCCTTCGAGGGCCCCCAGCAGGAGGCTGTCGGCTTCGGCCCAGGCCGAGGGTCGGTGGCTCAGCAGCTCGCCGAGGTTGATGGCGGCCGCCGCCGTGCGGGGATGCTCGGGACCCAACCGGGTCGTGGCGAGTTCGACGGCCTCGCGAAGCCACGCCTCGGCTGCGGCGGTATCGCCCATCTCCTGCGCATTGAGAGCGAGGTTGTTGAGGGTGACCACCAGCCCCGGATGGTTCGCAGGCAGAATCCGTCGCTCGATCTCGAGCGCCGTCCGAAACAAGGTGTCCGCACCCAGCAGATCGCCCGCGAGAGCGCGGACGCGGGCCCGATGGGTCTGGAGCACCGCGTAGTCGGTCAGCCGCTGATCCGGGTGCCCTGCCCAGATCGATTCCGCCCGCTCCAGAAGGGGTGCGGCCGCCCAGCCCTCGCCGCGACCGAGTAGCCGGAGGGCGTCGTTCGACAACAGGATGGCGAAGTCCAGGCTGGTGGAGTCCGTGTCGGACAGGCCGGCCACCGACGCGCTGTCCATCAGCGCCTCGTACTCGTCGAGCCGACCCTCTTCACGACGAACCGACGCCAGACCGGTGGCGGCGTTCGAGTAGAGACCCGGATTGTGATCGCGCCACACCGCCACCGCCCTCTCGAAATGGACGGCTGCGGAGTCCAGGTTACCCAGGTGCGCGTGGATTTCACCGAGTAGCGTCCAGCCGAGCGCGCGCACGGAGTCGGGAAGGGCGCGATCCGTTGCGGCCAGCGAGTCGGCGGCGCGCGCCAGGACCAGGGCCTGATCGTGGTGGCCGAGCGAGACGTAGGACGCAGCCAGATCGCGCATGGCCCACGCGCCGGTGGCCGGTACGTCTCCCAACTCACCCGCCAGCAGCATGTCACGCCCTGCGTCCAGGAGATCCCGTACCGTGGTCTCGCGCCCCTGGCTGAGGCTGGGTTGGGCCAGCGACAGCAGCCCCACCATGAACTCGTGGGTCCGCATGGCTGAATACGCCTGGGCTTCGGCGCGTACGGCGGCCCGGCGGGCCGCCCATCCCGACCCCCCCGCGGCCAGGGCCAGGATCGACAGCGCCGCGAAGGCCAGCCGCCGGAGCCGCACGAAGCGGCGGGCCTTGCGCTCCGACTCGGCAACGAAGGCGAGCTCGAGCTCGGTCAGCGTCGATCCGGCGCTGACTACGGTGCGTGCGTCTTCGAGGGGCTTTCCGGACGAGAGCAGCAGATCTTCGTTGCGCCCGGCCTCGGCCCAGCGGAAGGCAGCCGCGCGCAGGCGGGCACGGCTCTTGAGCAGCTCCTGATCCTCGGCGAGCCACTCGGTGAGCCGGGGCCAATGGCGCAACAGCGCCTCGTGGGCAACGCGAACCACCGCCCCGCCCTCACCCACGAGATCGGTCACCAGGAGCCGCGCGCTCACCAGCGCATCGACCAGGCGCTCGCCGGCGGGGTCCTCGCGAATGCGGTCGAGCGCCGCGGGGCGCGCCGCCAGCGTGGTGCCTTCGGCGTTCTCGACCACCGTCACCAGTTGGCGCATGATGCCGGGCAACGCCTCCTGGACTTCGGTGGGGAGGTCGGAAAAGACCTCTTCGGCCCGTCGTGCCAGACTCCCCTCGACTCCGCCCAGCGCCTCGAACGCCTCGAGAGTGAGCGTGCCGTCGTCGGTGCGCAGGCGGTACAACTCCTCGAGGGTGAACTCGAGCAGCGGCAGCGAGCCGGGGCGCCCGACGGCCGCATCCATGAGGCGGTCTTCGAGGCGCTCGCCCGTAACCGGGTCGACCTCGAGTCGGAGCCCGGCGGCGCTCACCGGCTGCCGGATCATCTGGCCGATCTCACTGGCCGACGGCGCCAACAGGTCGTACTGACCCTCACCCTCCTTCAGCGCCACCAGTTCGGGTACTTCGGCCAGCCGCGGATAGAGGTCGCTGCGCAAGGTGGCCACGACCCAGACCCGACCGGAGCGGGCCAGGGCGTCCAGCGCGCACCCGAACGCGCGCCGCTCCATCTCGGAAAGCCCCTTGATGGAGAACACCTCTTCGAGCTGGTCGACCACGAGGGCGAGGCGAGCCCCCTTCGCCTTCCCGCCCTCACCGGCCCGGTCGAGAGCCGTGCGGATCAGGGGGGCCAGAGCTGCGGGCGACGAACGTGCGAGTGAGGCGAGTTCGGGCGGTGACGTGCCCGCCGTGGCCAGCTCAGGGAGGGCACCCTCGCCGAGCAGCGCCGCAGCCAGGGCGAGAAACGGATCGCCCCCCTCGTCGGCAGGCCGGAGCACGGCTCGACGCCAGTGGGCGACCCCCTCGATCACCCCCGGGCGCGTCAGCAACGGCACCAACCCGGCTCGCACCAGCGACGACTTCCCGCCCCCACTCATGCCCACCACCACGACGAAGGGCCGATCCCGTGCCGCTTGGGCCCGGAGGTGATCCAGCACCTCACTCACCGCCCGCGTCCGCCCGAAGAAGACGTCGGCGTGGGCCTGATCGAAGGGCTCGAGGCCCCGAAACGGCGATCCTTCGGTCCAACGGGCTGCGGGGGCAGCGTCGTCGGACCGCGCCGGCGCCGATGGGATGCGGCGTTCGATCAGCACACGGAGGTGGCGCTCCAACACCTCTTCAAAGGCTTCGGGCGTCTCGAACTGATGGTGCGCGGCTCGCAGCGATCCGTCGCCCTGATCATGGAACCAGCGGGCCACGAAGGCGTCCAGGGCCTGGCGTTGGCGCAGCTTCTCCATGAGGGCATCGGGATCGACCAGACTCACCAGGGGCTCGGCCGTCTTCTTGTAGACCAGCAGCTCGGGGCGACCCGTGGCGCGGAAGCCCGCCACGGCGTCCTCGAATTCGAACTCGGTCCCGGATGCGTAGGGGGTGCCATCGGCTCGCTGAAAGCGCGAGGGCAGACGGGTGCCGAGTCTCGACCAGAGTATGCTGACCACGATGTCGGTCTCCGACGGCCTCACGATCTGGTCCTGAAACGAATCCGTGGCCAGGAGCGGCTCGTGCTCCCAGAAAATGGGCTTGAGCTTCACCCGTCGGCCGAACTCGCCCTGAAGACGACGCAAGACACCCTCGGTCAGCGCACGCTCCTGCGCGACGTCGCCGGGAGACGACACGAAGATCGAGAGCGTCGGGGTCATGGGGAGCGCACGCCCACACCCGCATCCAACCACGGCCCCAGGCTCCGCTCGAAGGGCGCCTCACAGGGCCCTTCGACCGAGACCATGTCGGCGTACCGGATCGGATGCGGTGGCTCGGAGTGGATCCAGATCACGGGCCGGCGCGCCTCGAGAGCCGAGGCGACCACGTCGCCGGTCCCTCCGGGCCCCCGGGCATGCTCGCCGTCCCATATCGCCACCACGACATCGGCCACCGACACCAGGCGGCGTCCCACCGCGGCATAGGCCGTCGAGCCGTTGGCGTTCCCGCTCTCGCCCTCGTCCGCCACCACGACGACCTCGGCCGAACGCGCGCGCAGTCGCCGGAACTCCGCGCGGGAGTCGGCTCCGAGAAAGTCGGCCTCGTAGCGATCGGCCTCGAAGGGAAGCACGGAGTGGAGCGTCCAGTCCGCGGCCAGGGCCCGGTGCGCCACCAGCCGGTCCGCCCCCTCGGCCAGCCCGGTCACCACCACGCCATACCCACGACAGCGGAGTACGGCGAGCACGGCGTCGATCCGAGAGGCCAGAAGCGAGAGGTCGGCGCGCCCCAGTCCGCCCTCCCGGTGTCCGGTCACGGCCACGACGCCCGGAGTCGAGGGGGTCGTAGGGCCCGCAGGATCGCTGGGGCCGGCGGGGTCGATGTCGAAGACGGTCGGAAAGTGACTCGCCTGAAGCTGCAGCGCCGCAGCGGCCGTCCCGATGTTCTCGAGCTGCTCCACATGCTCGTACCCATCCAGCGCCCGCAGGCCGGCCAATTCGCCGGGGGCGACCTCCTGGCCGATCGCCGCCAGTCCCTCAGGGGTGAGCCGCACGTCGTAGCGCAGATAGGTAAGCAGGGGCTCGGGCGCGAGCTGGTCACGTCCGAGATCGCCCAACTGGAGATCGATGGGCCGAGCCGTGGGGCTGCTCGACATCCACTGCAGCAGCGTCTCGCCCAACTCCGAGGCGTCCCGAATCAGTTGCACCATGAGGGTGCCCAACCACTGCACCTGGCGGTATCCGCGGATCGAGTCGGCCGGCGGCGCCACGTCGTGCGCCCCCGTGCCGATCGAGCAGAGCAGGATCGAATGCTCGCCCGGGGCCCACTGCAACCCGAATCCCTCCAGGCACGCCACCATGAACATCTGGAGCGCCGGATTGGCGTGCATCGACACGCTGCCGTCGACGAAGACCGCCGACTCCCCGCCCCCCACGTCTCGCATGCGCTGAGGAGTGAAGTAGGTCGGAGCGGCGCTGGATGCGCGCAAGATCTCCCACAAGGGAAGATGCCGGTTCATCTCGTAGAAGCGATGGCCCGGTACGTTGGTCAGCTGCCAGACCGAGGCCGTGTCGGCGCGCTTCGCCAACACCACGAGCCCGCAACGAAAGGCCGCGTCGTCGATCCGCATGTCACCGATCTGCTCCCGGATGGCGCGCTCCAGAGGACGTTCGTCGAACTTCGCGCCGACGAGGCGAGCCAGCGGTCCCAGCAGAGACCGCTTCGGGCGAAAGACATCGGCGGCCAGCGTGTGGTAGAGCCCCACCACCTTGTCGACCGACCATCCCACCGAGAGCGAGGCCGCGATCAGCGCACCCGTGCTCGTGCCCCCGATCAGGTCGAAATAGTCGGCGAGCACGAGCTCGGAATTGCCGCTGCGCTCGCGCAGAATGCCTTCGAGCCGCCTCAGGTAGCCCAGGGTGATGAGCCCCCGGATCCCGCCCCCGTCGAGCGAGAGAATCCGTTTGGGACCGGGAGCAGACAGGCGCTCGACGAGGTGGCGCGGCGGGGGGGCTGGCATGATGGGGATCGAGACGGTGTCGAAGGGGTGCGCGGGCCGCCCCTGGCTGGGCGACGGCCTTCTCACCCTGACACGCGTGAAGCGAGGCACCGGGGGATCGTGTGGTGGAGTTGTGATCCCTTGCAGCACGGTCCTGCGCGCAACGGAGTAGAGCACCCCCGTTCCCCGAACCCGGAGTCACCATGTCGTGGAACCGCCACCGACCCGTGCATCGAAGCCCGTGGGTGAGGCTCGCAAGGCTGCTGCTGCCGGCCCTGCTCCTGCCGACCATGCTCCTGCCGACGATGGTCCAGGCCCAGGATGCAGCCGCGGACAATCGCGCCCCCGCCGACGCCCAGGCGCCCAGCTGGACCGACGGCCAGATCTGCTGGGCCTGGTACGAGCCCCACTCGGCCTGGTACGCGGCCCACATCGTGGCGAGCGGCGCCGACGGCATTCGGGTGCAGCACTTCGACGGCTTCGAGGAAACCGTCGCCCCGGCCCGCGTGAGGCGGGACCAGTTGGCCGCCGGCGATTCAGTGAGCGCCTACTTCCAACAACGAGACGGTGAGAAATGGTACACCGCGGTCGTGATCGAGCGCCGGGGAATGGATGTGGTGGTCGAGTACTCGGACGGTGAGCAGGAGATCACGTGGCTGCGCTGGATCCGCGCGCCGTCCGCTGCGCCGGAAGGCGGTTGAGGGGCGAGCTACCCTTCGTACACCGCCGCGTGGATCGCAGCGATCACGTGCCCCACCCACCCCAGCATTCCGAACGACACCAGCCAGATCACCCCTGCCAGCAGGAACACGAAGATCGCGGCGAACACACGGCCCTGAGCCAGTTGTCCCAGGCCGGGCAGGAAGAAGCTGGCGATCGCCGCCACCACATTGCCCGTTGATCCTCGTCCGTTCGCCATCGCTTTCGCCTCCATCGTGAGGGGGTGTACGGGGCCCTACGAGGATTGCCGGGTCGGCGTTTCGAAGGTCGGGATCTGCGGAATTGGGGGACGCTCGGTGGGGAGTTGGAAGGCGGCGGGATTCGCCCCAGGGGTCACCGCCCTCATCGACGACCTGTTCCTGGTTGAAGTGCGGCAATGGTCGCGAGGCTCCGCCGGTGCCATCGGTGCAGGCTCGGCGACGGATCGTGTGAGAGCCACGAACAGGCGGGCGTCTCTGCCGCGCCGCCGCATGCCGACCAGACCACCCG
Source organism: uncultured Gemmatimonadaceae bacterium (assembly GCA_964521385.1). Classification (GTDB taxonomy): domain Bacteria; phylum Gemmatimonadota; class Gemmatimonadetes; order Longimicrobiales; family Gaopeijiaceae; genus Gaopeijia. Next base: position 53,005 of record CAZFRU010000031.1, read on the forward strand.
CTACGGAGATAGCGGGCGGCCAGGGCGCGCATCAGGCCACGACACGCATCAGCCCACGACACGCATCAGCCCACGACACGCATCAGGCCACGACACGCATCAGCCCACGACGCGCATCAGGCCATCGCTCTCAGTCCGCGGCCACGTCTCCTGACCCCGCGGGCTTCCTGGGGCATGGCTCGATCCACACCGGGCACACCTTCAATTCGGCGGTGTCGGTGATGGGATCGTAGCCGGATCCGGTTAGGAGGTTGACCGGCACGTCGTTGTACGAAAACGAGGTGAATACCGTGCCACGGGGCGAGCGGGTGGTGGCCTTCACCTGCACGACCACCTCACCACGACGACTCGCCATACGGGCATAACCGCCATCTTCGAGACCCCAGGCCTCGACATCGTCGGGATTGACTTCGAGCACCTCGTGCGGCGCCAGATAGTCGAGCCCGGCCGAGCGTCCGGTCTGCGTACGCGTATGGTAGGTCTCGAGCCGGCGGCCGGTGGTCAGCCAGATCGGGTAGTTCTCATCGATCACCTCGGCGGGATCCCGATACCGGATCAGTTTGAAAATGCCGCGTCCATTGATGAAGCCGTCCTCGTGCAGGCGGGGTGTGCCGGGGTGTCCATCGTAGGGGATCGGCCAGTGGTAATTGTCGCTCGAGATCTTGTCCCAATCGACCCCGTGATAGATGCCCGAGACCTCACACAGCTCGTTGAACACCTCTTTCGCGCTCTGGTAATCGAACCCCGGCACGCCCATGCGCTGGGCGAGCTGCGAGACGATCCACCAATCGGGCTTCGCCTGGCCTGGAGGCGATACCGCGGCGCGCAGCCGTTGGATGCGGCGATCGGTGTTGGTGCAGGTGCCCTCGGTCTCGGCCCATCCGGCAGCGGGCAGGACCACATCGGCCAAGGCCGCGGTCTCGGTCATGAAGAGGTCGATGACCACGAGGTGGTCGAGGCTCTTGAGCGCATGCTCGCAGTGGGCACGATCGGGGTCGGAGACCACCGTGTTCTCACCGTCGATGAGCATCGCCTTGATGAGCGTACCCGCCTGCTCCAGCGCCCTCACCTTGGTGATGCCCTTGTCGAGATCGACTTCGCGCCCCCAGGCCTTCTTGAACTTCGCCTGATTCGCGGGATCGGTGACCGGCTGAAAGCCCGGATAGTTGTTGGGGATCGCGCCAGAGTCGCCAGCGCCCTGGATGTTGTTCTGCCCCCGCATCGGATTGATACCAGTGCCCTCGCGTCCGATGTTGCCGGTCATGAGCACCAGATTGCAGAGACTCTGGACGTTGTCGACGCCGCAGATGTGCTCGGTGATACCCAGCGTGTAGTAGATCGCGCCGCGATCAGCGCGACCATAGAGCAATGCCGCCGCTTCGATGTCGGCTGCGGGCACCCCGGTGATCCCCTCGGCCCACTCGGGAGTGAACTCGCGCACGTGTTCGAGAAACGCTTCGCCCTCGACCGTGCGATCGGTCATGAAGGCGGCGTCGACCAACCCCTCACGGGCGATGACGTGAGCCATGCCCAGGAGCAGCGCCGCGTCCGAACCCACCCTCAACGGCAGGTAGATGTCGGCCAGGTCGGACAGCCCGATTCGCCGTGGATCGGCGACGATCATCTTGGCACCCCGGGCGAGCGCCTTCTTGAGGCGACTCGCGGCCACGGGATGCGTCTCGGTCATGTTCGTGCCGATGCAGAAGATGACGTCGGGCTTCTCCATATCCTGAAGCGGGTTCGACATGGCGCCGCGCCCGATGGTTGCCGCCAGACCGGCGACTGTGGGAGCGTGTCAGGCACGGCTGCAATTGTCGATGTACGACGTGCCGAGCCCCGCTCGCACCAGCTTCTGCATGGTATACGCAGCCTCGTTGGGTGCGCGACCCGACGCGATGCCGAACACGGAATGGCGCCCGTGCTCATTCACGGCGGCCAGCAAACCGGCCGCCGCACGATCCAGCGCTTCGTCCCAGGTGGCGGGCACGAACTGCCCGTGATCGTTGCGTACCAGGGGCGTATCGAGACGATCGGGGTGATGCACGAAGTCGAAGGCGAACTGCCCCTTCACGCATAGGGCACCTTCGTTGGCGGGGCCGTCCATGGCGGGGTGCACGCCGACGATGTGGTCGTCACGCGTGAGCACGTCGACGGCGCAGCCGACGCCGCAATAGGTGCAGATGGTCCGAGTCTTCTCGGTCTTCCCGGGCCGATCTCGATGGGCGAGCGCCTTGAGGTCGGCCAGCGCGCCCGTGGGGCAGGTCTGCACGCACTGCCCACAGAAGGTGCACGCGGAGTCCTTCAGGATGCCGTCGAACTCGACGGTGATCTGCGTGTCGAAGCCACGGTTCTTCACGCTGATGGCGTAGTCGCCCTCCTGCTCTGCGCACACGCGGACACAGCGGTAGCACGAGATGCAGTTCTCGTAGTCGCGCAAGATGAACGGGTTAGGATCGTCGGGGCGCGACGTGCCGCTCCGATCACCCTGGAAACGCCCGGTGCGGGCGTCGTAGCGATCGACCAGGGTGCCGAGCTCCTGCGAGGCGAATCCGGAGAGGGGGTCGACGTCGACGGTGCGCTGTTCCGAGGCCACCATCTCGAGAAGCACGCGCCGATGGAGTTCGAGCGCGCCGCCCTTGGTCTTGACCCGCATCCCGGCTTCGGCCCGGGCGGTGCACGACGCCACGGGATTGCGTATGCCCTCGACCTCGACGATGCACATGCGGCAACCGCCGAACGGTTCGAGCCGCTCGTCGTAGCACAGCGTGGGCACTTCGCGGGAATGACGCTCACTGATCTCGAAGAGCGTCTCACCGGGGTCGAACGACACCTCGTCGCCGTCCAGGACGAGGGTAGGTCGGGTGTGGTCCTGCGCCATCGATCGCCTCGCGGATCTATTTCGGAACGACGGACAGATCGTGACCCGTCGTACGGGGAATGCATCACCTGTACAGGTACGATGCGACGGGGCGCTTGGCAAGCCGTGATGGAGGGGTGGAGGGCGAGGGTGGCTGGGGCGGGAGGCGAGGGGGGAGGGGTGGAGTCG
>CAZFRU010000032.1:0-54417 GCA_964521385.1 uncultured Gemmatimonadaceae bacterium
GGGGGGGGGGGGGGGGGCCGGGGGCGCCGCGGCCCGCCGCGCCGCGCCCCCCCCCCCCCCCCCCCCCCCCCCCCCACCACCCGCACCCCCCCTACACGGACGAGCTCCAAAGGAGATGAAGCCGTATATACCGGGGCCGTTCTTCTTGGCGCGGGGGCCGCGGGCCGCTCCGGACGTAGTGGCTTCACCTTTGTTCGACGCGAAGGCACTGCAGGCAGAACAGATCGTCCGATCTGATCGTGCCAACATGTTCCAGGTCTCAGATGCCGGAAATCGCCTAAGGGACAACGGAATCTACCTGGAGGTCAGATCGGTTGTGTGGGGGAAAGACCCGGAGGCGAGAACCCTCACGATACTTGTCGATTACTATTTGACGCTTCGACTCCCAGGGAAGCCATCCGAGGTTTGTGCGCAGACTTGGGAGCTGGTGCCTGTACCGATCGATCGGGGCGACGCGAGTTGGAGGATCGCGAAAGCCTTGGGAAGGGAGTCTGCTGAGAAATCTGGGCGCTCCATCGCGGTGATATGCGATCCGCCCAACACCACCTTCAATTCAAGCGACCCCTCTACCCGCCCCCCCTGCGCAACAGGCCCTCGAGTCGGATCGACGGCGTCTCCCGCCGCAGCGCCTCGACCTCGTCGACCTCGATGGGAACGAACCGACTCAGCCATTCGTGGCCGTCGGCGGTGACCAGGACATCGTCTTCGAAGGCGACTCGCGTGCCATTCACCACCGCTCCCTGCTCGATGGCCAGCACCATACCGGGCTGGAGCGGCGCTGTGTAGTCGCCGTGCTCGTGCACCTCCATGCCGATGAAGTGCCCGATGCCGTAGGTATAGCTCTCGTCCCACCCCCCGGCGTCGTGCAGCATGCCCACCGCCAGGTCGTGCAGCTCCTGCCAGGTCACGCCCGGGCGGACCGCTGCGATGACGCTCTTCTGCACGTCGAGTACCACCTCGTAGATGCGGCGCTGCTCGTCCGTGAACCGATCCCCCGCGGGTACGGTACGCTGGATATCGGCCGAGTAGTGGTTCATGCGGGCGCCCGTATCGAAGTGCACCAGCGTGCCCTGACCGATGCGCGCATCCCCCTTCCTTGCCGCTTCCTCCTCGGCGGTGGTCTCCCACCGCAGCTCCTCGTCGAGGTGGCTGGCCGGTGCCACACCGGTGTCGAATCCCAGCTCGGCACCGTTCAAACGATACACGAAGTCGACCGTCTCCATGACCTGGCGGGTGGTGAGGCCGGGGCGCGCCACCCTCATGCCCTCCATCAGTCCTGCGCCCGTGATCTCGATGGCATGGCGCAGATTGCGCAGGGCGAAGTCGTCCAGGATCATGCGCATGTCATCGAGCAGATCACCGGCGTCACGCAGGTCGAGTTCGGAGGTGGCCCTGCGGATCCGTTCCACGAAGTCGAGCCGAGGCGTCGCGGGCTCGGAGAGGTTGGTGAAGCGCGGGTAGTTGACGTATACGATCTTGTGGTCGTCGTCCCAGCCCCGGGCCATGTCCGACGCCACTTCCTTGAAGCGCAACTGCGTGATGCGCAGGTTGCGGTAGTCGGTGAGCGCGCTGCTCAGGTGCTCGAGAAACCGGCTCCGCGGAAAGACCTGCTCGATGCCCGAAAGCCGGCGTGCCTCCTCGGGATCGAGGTCGGTGTAGAGGATCTCACGATAGGTCGCCCCGCCCGGATTGAGCACCAGCACCGATCCCGGAGGGGCGGCTTCGTAGATGCCCGTGAGAAAGACGAAATCATGGTTCTCGGTGTCGGGCACGAAGAACTCGTAGAGGTTGGGCTGCGACCGATCGGCGCTGGTGATGACCGCGAGCCCGCCCTCCATACGCGCCATGAACTCCGCACGCCGCGCTATAGCGGCCTCGCGGTGACCTGCGCGGTACTCGAGCGAGGCGAGCGAAGTCTGGGCGGGCCCCGGATGTGCGCCGGTGAGTATCAGGAGCAACGGCAAGAGCGGTGCGCGAGCGAATCGGATCATGGCGGGGGCAGCAGATCGTTGACAAGGACCGGCGCGTCGCCGGCGGGCCAGACCAGCGTGGCCTCGGTCAACGCCTGGCGCAATCGGGGAAGGTCGTCGTCGAGCAGAATCCGCAGCCCACTCAGCAGCGTGCGCAGGTCGGTGAGGGCACCCTCGGTGATGCGGCTCTGGTCGCGGGTCGGCCGGCCACTCCACGACTCGGTCGAACTGTAGAGCTGCCTCACCAGAGTGGACAGAGGCAGCGCCGTCTCCTGCTGGGCGATTCCTCCCTGCCCCAGTCCGTCCAACCGCACCCGTATCGCCTGTGCTCGCTCGCCGAGTGCGAGGGCCTGCGCACTCAGGGCGGAGCCGGCGCTGCCGCTCGCGGCGACCGCTTCACGCACCGTCTCCATCTGGGCGATGAGCGTGTCGATCACGGCGCCGGCCACCGCCACGGCGCCCACCATGCGCGCCTGCAGTGCCACCAGGCGGTCGTGGGCGAGAAGCTCCTCGCGGGCGACCTCCAGCGCGGGGTCGGTCACTACCGTGAGGAGCCGCTCGTGCTGCCGATCGCCCACCCGTAGCCGTACCCGGTACGATCCGGGCAGCACGAAGCGCCCGCGCCCCCGGCTCGACGGTCGGCTATTCGCAGCGAGCGGAGCCTCATGACGTAGATCCCATACGACCCGGCGCGGGCCGCGCGCGACGGAGGGCTCCTCGAACAACCTCCGCACCACCGCGCCGGCATCGTCGACCACCTCGAGCGACACCGGCTCACCCACCGCAGCATCACCGATCCAGAAGTCGACAATGGCTCCACGGGGTGGATTGGCGGCCGCCCAATAGCTGTCTCCTGCCGAGCCCCGTCCCCGATCGGCGTCGCGAATCCGGGTGGCCCGCCGGGGAGCAGCCGATACGCTGTGCTGCTCGGCCACCACCTCGGGCGTGAGCGCCTCCAGGAGTCCCACATCGTCCAACACCCAGAACCCCCGTCCATGGGTGCCCAGCACCAGGTCGTTGTCGCGCGGATGCACGACCATGGCATGGACGGCCACCACCGGAAGTCCGCTGCCCAGGCGTAGCCACCGATCTCCACCACGGTTCGAGAAGAAGACACCGAATTCGGTGCCTACGAAGACCAGGTCACCGTTCCTCGGATGCACGGCCACGCTCCGTACCGGCCCAAACTCGGGGAGGTTGCCCGAGATATCGCGCCAGGTCACGCCGTAGTCGTCGCTCCGCACCACCAGGGGGCGGTACACATCGTCCTTGTGGCCGTCGAATGCGGCAAACAGGGTACCCTCGCGGGTCGACGACCAGGCCACGGTGCTCGCCTTGGTCCGCTCCGGCACTCCGGGAAACCGGGCCGAGCGGTGCCAGCTCTGCCCGTCGTCACGCGTCACCTGCACGAGCCCATCGTCGGTTCCGGCGGCCACGAGTCCGGGGCGCAGCGACGACACCGAAAGGGTCGAGACGTTGCCGTAGAGAGCGGTGCTGGCGTGCAGATCGATGGCGTCGGCGGGCTGGATGCGTCCCTGGAGCGGCAGCGAGTCCCGCGACAGTCCCCGGGTGAGATCGGGGCTCACCACCTGCCACGAATCACCCCGATCCCGGCTGCGGAACACCACATTCGCGGCAAAATACAGGGTGGCTGGATCGTGCGGAGACAGCACCAGGGGGGCGCTCCAGTTCCAGCGATACGGAGCGCTCTCTCCGCTCCAGGGCTGGATGCGCCGGCGTTCGCCCGTCGCGCGATCCATACGATAGAGCACCCCGTACTGGGACTCGGCGTACACGATGTCGGGATCGAGCGGATCGACCTGCGAGTGGAAGCCGTCTCCGCCGGCGGTATGGATCCAGTCGTCGTTGGTCACTCCCGACGAGAACCGACTACCCACGGGCCCACCCCACGACCCGTTGTCCTGGGCACCACCGTAGACGTGGTAGAAGGGCTCCTGCATGTCGACGGCCACGGTGTAGAGCTGCATGACCGGCACGTTGGACTGCCAGGCGAAATGTTGTCCGCGATCCCGGGAGATGTAGATGCCCCCGTCGTTGCCCAGGATGAGGTGTTCGGGGTCGGAGGGATCGACCCACAGCGTATGGTGATCGACGTGCACCGCCCCCTCGACCAGATTTCGAAAGGTGCGCCCCCCGTCGTCGGACACGTACAGGGGCGTCATGGGCACGTAGAGCCGGTCGGCATTCGTGGGGTCGCACACCAGCTCGCCGTAGTACCAGTGGCTCTGGATCTCGGAATTGCGCCGCTCCCAGCTGCGCCCCGCATCGTCGGAGCGGAAGATGCCTCCGTCGGGACCCACGGCGCTGGCGTAGACCGTGTCGGGGGACCCGGGGCAGTATGCGATCCCGATGCGCCCCACCTCACCGGTCGGAAACCCTCCGGCCACGCGGGTCCAACTGTCGCCCCCGTCGACACTCCTGAAGAGACCGCTTTCCGGGCCCCCGCCCACCATGCTCCACTGCCGTCGCTCACGCTGGAAGGCAGCGGCCAGGAGCACGTCGGGGACGCGCGGATCCATGCGCACCTCGACGACTCCCGTGTACTCGCCGATCTCCAGGACGCGCTCCCAATGCGCGCCGCCGTCTGTGGTGCGATACAGGCCCCGTTCGGGGCCGGGGCCCCACAGGGATCCCATGGCCGCGACGAAGACGATGTCGGGATTGTCCGGGTGGATCACGATCCGGCCAATGTGTCGGCTCACCTCGAGTCCCATGTGACGCCAACTCGCTCCCCCGTCGTCGGAGCGATAGACCCCGTCGCCGAACGACGAGCTGCGCACGCTGTTCTGCTCCCCTGTGCCGAGCCAGATGATATCCGGATGCGACGGCGCCAGGGCAATGGCGCCCAACGACACGCTGCCGCCCCCCTCGAAGACCGGTCGCCAGGTGGTGCCCCCGTTGTCGGTCTTCCACGCTCCACCCGACGCGGAGGCGGCGTAGACGATGCGGGTGTCGTCGGGATGGACCGCGAAGGCGGTGATCCGCCCGCTGGTCACGGCCGGGCCCAGCTCCCGCCACACGAGCGAAGCGAGGTCGTCGGCGCGCAGCACGGTCTCGGCGGTCTGCGACCACACGGTGGCCGGGGTCAGCGCCGCAGTGGCAACGACGACGACGGCGAGCGCGAAGGCGCAGTGCATGCGACGAATCATGACGTTGAATCGGGAGCGGGTGAGAACAACTCCACACCGGGGACATCGGCGAAGTCGGAGGGGTTGAGCGTCCAGAGTCGCGCCTTCCACGACCACGCACAGGCGGCGATGGCGAGATCGACCTCGCGGCCTCGCGGGCGCGGCAGCCTGCGGTAGAGGCGGGCGGCCAGCTCCGCCTCGAGGGGACCGAACGGGACAGCCTCGGCAGCCGGTAGCAACGCCTCCTGAGCGTCGAGCTCTTGAGGGATCCGAGGACCCCGCAGCCACTCGTACAGCACCAGGGTCGGGAGCACGACCCGCTCGCCGACATCGAAGGTGTTGCGGAGTTGGGGAGCCAACCGCCCTCCCGCACCGAGAGCCTCGATCAGGACCGAGGTGTCCAGGACGATCATCGCTCAGGCGTCCGGCGTCCACCGCCCTGCCGCGCCGCTCGCAAGGCCTGCAACTCCTGTTCGACCTCGGCCCGGGGCCGAGGGGGGATCGCGCCCACAACGCGGTCGAACACGGCGAGTTTGGCCACCCGCTCCTCGTCGGAAAGGCGTCCGAGTTGCTCTCCGTATGCGCGCACCGCCTCTCGCACCACCTGGCTCTTGGGGATCCCGAGACGCTCGCTGGCCCTCTCCAACTCGAGCACCGCGTCGTCGTCGAGGGTGAAGGTCATCTTCTTCATGGAGGACGCTTGGAGTATGGATGTATGTATGTATGCCATAACTATGGCGTTGGATCGACATCGACGCAAACGAGGGGAGGCGCTATGCCGGTGCCAGGAGCCGGCGAACGGGAACAGCCAGGATGCGGTCGGTGAGCCAGTAGAGTTCGTCACCGCAGTACAGGACAACGCCAGCAGGAGCCTTGTCCCGGTACTCTTCCAGGAAGGTGCGAAGGTGGTTCGCGTCGGCCATCCGGAGCCGCCGTGTCGATTTCACCTCGATCGGCACGAGTCGACCGGGGGTCTCCAGGACGAAGTCGACCTCCGCGCCACCGTACGTTCGCCAATACAACAGCGCCGGGCGTGGCACCCGCGTCTCCCGCCAGGCCAGCAGGTCGCCGACGAGCAGGTTCTCGAGGTGAGCGCCCGTCGGTTCGGGGTTGCCGGTCAGAGCCAGAGCCAGTCCGCTGTCGCTCCAGTAGAGCTTCGGGCTCTTCACCAGTCGTTTCGTGCGATTCACGGAGTACGGCGGGAGCTGCACGACCTGATACGAGGTCTCCAGGAGCGCCAGATATCGCTGCGTCGTCGTCGGTGGCAGTCCCACGTCACGAGCAATCTCAGCCTGGTTCACGACCTGTCCCACGCGCAGCGCCGAGGCGCGGACCAAGCGCTGGAAGGAGACCAGGTTGTCGATCGACGACAGACGCTGAAGATCGCGCTCCAGGTAGGTCCGCAGGTATCCGTCGAACCAGGCGGCGCGATCGACCGCCCCGTCCAGCCGTGTGGCTGGCACGGGGTAGCCCCCTGCAAGCGCATGGTCCTGCCACTCCCACTCCGACGCCAGCATCGACTCGGCAAGGAGCACCGGCCAATCGGCGGGTTCGACATCGACGAGCACATCCCACGCGCCGGCCCGCCCGAGGCCACGTGTCTCCGCCACGGTCATCGGATAGAGCGAGAGGTAGACCGCCCGGCCGGCCAGGGTCTCCGACACCTGCACCATCAGCTCGAGGTTCGCCGATCCGGTCAAGAGATAGCGGCCCGGCTGGCGATTCTCGTCGACCGACCTCTTGATGGCCCGGAGCAGGTCGGGCTCCCGTTGCACCTCGTCGAGGGTGACGCGCGCATCTCGATGGACCAGCGCATCGGGTGCCTCCCGGGCCTGCTCCAGGACTTCGAGATCGTCGAGCGTCCGGTACCGACGATCCGCTCCTCCACGTTCGCGAGCGAGGGTACTCTTCCCGGTCTGGCGCGCACCCGTGAGGACCACTACGGGAAATGACTGGAGACGGGCCGCGAGAGTGGTCTCGAGAGCGCGGGGAAGGTAGTCCGGCATTGGTATCGACGCAGACGTGTGGGATATAATCACCCATGGCGTGGGGGATTTTCACCCACGATACGACGTATCATCTGCTTTCGCCAGGATCGCTCAAGCATTGCCCGTCCAGGGAGACCTCGTCCAGAGGGAGAGAATTCCAACAAGTAGCCATTCACGTCATGAATGATTGTCATTCGCTGACGGATCGGCCCGGCGCTCTCACCCTGGACGAGGTGCAACGAGCCCCGGACCTTCTGCTCGCCGTCAAGCGCGCCGTCGATCGGTCGCGAGTACCGGGTCGATTCGTCCTCACCGGCTCGACCAACCTGCTGCCGCTGAAGACGGTGTCGGAGAGCCTTGCCGGCCGCGCCTCGTATCTCAGCCTGTGGCCCATGACCCGACGGGAGCGGGCGGGCCTCGGGGTGACCGGCCTCTGGGGTCGGCTCTTCGAGAACCCGGTCGACCAGTGGCGAGACCTGCTGGCCAGCGACGACGCACGGGCCGCCGATTGGCGGGGAGTGGCTCTCGCAGGTGGGTATCCGGTCCCTGCCATCAGCCAGGACGATCCAGCGGATCGAGCCGTGTGGTTCGAGGGCTACGTCCGCACCTACCTGGAGCGCGATCTCCAGGACATCTCGAGCATCGACAACCTGGTGGACTTCCGGCGGCTCATTGCCGCAGCATGCCACCGGATTGGTCAACTCGTGAACCAGACCGAGCTGGGCCGCGACATACAGCTTTCACAACCCACGGTGCGACGGTGGCTCAACCTGCTCGAGGCCTCCTGCCAGATCGTGCGCCTCCCCGCCTACTCCATCAACCGCACCATGCGCCTCATCAAGACACCCAAGATCTATTGGTCGGACACCGGTCTCGCCCTTCACATGGCGAAGGTCGCGCCCGGGGGCGCCCACCTCGAGAACCTCATTCTGACGGACCTCATCGTCTGGCGAGATGCGGAACTGGTCGACCGCCCCGAGCTGTTCTACTGGCGCACCGCGGTGGGTGGGGAGGTCGATCTGGTGATGGAACGCGGCGACAGATTACTCGCCATCGAGGTGAAGGCTTCGAGCCGGCCGACGGCCCGAGATGCGCGACACCTGAGATCATTCCGCGAGGAGTATGGCGACCGGGTACATGGGTGCCTCCTGCTCCATGACGGCACCGAGACGACATGGCTCGGACCCGGCATCCTCTCGACCCCCTGGTGGCGGGTGCTATAGCGTGATGCTTCTCGATTCTCCCGGCCTCACGCGCACTACCTGAGGAGGGGTCCCACACCCCAACCTCCCGCCACGCGATGGCCGAAACCGGTCGATTCGGGCGATTCCGGTCATGACCGTTCTTCTCAGAAGCCGGAAGGTCTTCCCCGTGGCACCCGCCCAACGTACGCTGGGTAGAAGGATTGGGAAGGGGTGCCTACGAACGGGAGGTGCGGATTCTCATGGGTGAGGGCCGAGCATGCGTCTTCCGCCGCATCGCAGCTTTCTCGGTGTTGCCACTCCTCACGCTGGCGTGTGAGCGTGGCGAAGTGCGGCTGCTGGAGCCCGAAGGCGTCGTCACGCCCACGAACCAACTCGAGGTACGAGCCATCGTCGACCCCGAGACCGGCGTCTCCGCCGTGGACTTCGGCTGGGCAGAGGGCGTTCCGGATGCCGAGGTGACGCTCCTGCGGGTGCGCGATGTCGAGCCCATCGGACGCCTGGAGGGGCGCACCGACATCACGGGGGCGGCGCTCTTCGAGGGGCTGGCCGGAGGGATGCAATGGGTGACCGTACTGCGGCCGCTGAGCGGCGCCGCAGCGGAGGCGCTGCCCCCGGGATGGCCCGTGGCGATGCTGGCCGGCGCCGCCAAGGCTCTTGCGCAGCCGGGCGCCCAGGTGGAGGTGGCCCTGCGTCCACCCCACCCCGGAAGCCTGGTCATCAGCGAGGTCGCCCTGGAGGTACCACCCGTGTTCGAATACGTAGGCGACGCGCTTACCGCCACCTACATCGAGCTGTACAACAACGGGTCGACGACGGTCTACCTCGACGGGATGCTGCTCGGCAAGGTCTACAGGACCTACTTCGACTACAGTGCTTACGGCAACCGGCCGTGCTGGCAGACCGAGCCGATGCGGGTAGACCCCGAGGGGCTGTGGACCGACCGGTTCCTGCGGTTTCCAGGCCGAGGGACCGATCACCCGGTGGCCCCCGGGCAGGCGGTGGTCGTGGCGGCGAGCGCGACCGATCACCGAGGCATTCACCCCTCGATGCACGACCTGACCGGAGCCGACTTCGAGATTCGTCCGGGCGACTGGGGGTTGGCAGACAATCCAGCCGTACCCGACCTCGAAGACGTGGGGCCCGAGCCCTTCGTGCACTACCTGCTGATCCCGACCTTCAGTCAGTGGTTTCTGGCCGAACCCACGGATCTCGCCTCGCTGCCCCGTCTCAAGGACCCGGCCGACTTCAAGGAGGTGCCGTGGGAGTTCGTGCGCATTCCCCACGAACGGATCCTCGACGTCACTCATATCTGGCTGGACCTTTCGGATGCGGTTGGCCTGCTGACGTCCGAGCCGATCTGCCGCGATCCCACCAACCCGATCTACGATGCGGTACCGGGAGGCTTCGCCGATGGCCATCAGGCGCCACTCTCTGCGCAACGCCGTGTGATCACCGGCCGCGACGGCCGGACCATGCTGCTCGACACCGACATCAGCGCCATCGACTTCGTCATGATGCCCACCACACCCGGATGGGTGCCCGGCGGCGATGACTAGCCTCGGACTCCCCTCCGCTGGGCTCCCCGGTACCGCGCGTGCTTCAGCCACCAGCCTTTCTCACCCCGGCTGCGCACGACGAGGGTGATCCGCTGGACCGGGCCGGCCTCGTGCGGAACAGGGTCGCGGGGCTCGATCAGGTCAACCGTGACGGCCCTTCAGTTCCTGATGCGCGCCTTGAGTTCCTCGAAGAAGTTCTGGACGAGAATCAGCTCGATGGAATTCTCGCCAGACACGGTCCCGAACTGCGCCGGCCGACCCATCAAGAAGCTTTGATCGTCGGCGGAGACGTCGTACCAACCGCTCGCATCGAACGCGGTGACACCGGGCGGCAGATTGAACAACAACGAGTGACCCGTCACGCGAATGGTCGGCTCCGTCTCGATCTTGGCAGAGAAGAGCCCCGCGGTCGTCGCGTAGAAGATCTCGCCGCCACCGTTCGCCCAGATCGGCGCCACCCCCGGGCCGTCCGAGATCTGCCACCGTCCGGCCTCGACGTTGGGGAACGGCCGTACGTACACCTGAGGTGCCCCCGTCTCATTCGACGTGTAGGCGATCCAGCGCCCATCGGGCGAGATCGCTGGCGCGGATTCGTCGAAGTTTTCGTTTGCGGCCAGCGGGATCTCACTGTCGGTGCCGATCTCGACGGCATAGATGTCTCGCGATGGGGTAGCTACCGTGCGATAGACGATCCAGGTGCCGTCGGGAGACACGTCGAAGCTCACGGCCCTTCCCGCCAGGGGCTGGAGCAGGGTCGGCTCTCCGGTCCCGTCGGCCCGCATGGTCCAGACGCCCGACCCCTTGGAGCCGCGATCCGACAGAAAGTAGACCGAGCGACCGTCCTGACTCCACCGGGGAGCGCGGTCGGGGACGGCTTCGAAGGTGAGCCGTGACACGGGGCCGCTGTCGCCTTCCTTGATCCAGATGTCTCCACCGGCCCCGCTGTTGTCCTGGTAGGCGACCCGGCGGCCGTCGGGAGAGATCGACCACGACGCGTTGTCGCCCGATGGATTGAAGGTGAAGTCGGGGTCCAGCGTCGAGATTCCGCCACCGCGGCGCACCCAGATCATCTCGGCTCCGGCTGCGTTGCTCGCCGACGACCAGTACAGCAGCGTGCCGTTGGCCGAGAGCGTGAACATCACGTCCTGGCTCGCGCTCACACCGACGCCTTGCACCATCGGGACAGGGTCTCCGGTGAGCTCCATGGCGTCCACATCGAAAGGGGCCGCGAGGATCTGCCCGTCGAGGGTACCGAAGACGATGTGTCCTGTCGATGTGACCCAGCTCCGCAGGCCGGTGGTCAACACGCGGCGTTCGCCGGTAGCGAGGGTGAAGGCCTCGAGCCGCGGAGGATTCGAGAAGACCGAGAACACACCGTGCTTGCCGTCCGGCATGATCTCGAAGTAGCCCTGCTCGCCGTCTCCCTCCTCCAACTGCGTCGTCAGCTGCTCGACCTCTCCACCTGCCGCCGGGACCCGGTGGATGGCATCGTCGTTCATCGAGAAGTAGATGTAGCCATCGGCGCCCCAGCGGATGCAGCATTTCGCGTCGTCGGTGAGCACACGCACGATACCCCCGACGAGCGGTGACACCTTCAGTTGGGATCCCTGCTGGTAGGCCACCTCGGTCCCGTCGGGCGAGATGATCGGGTCGACGGCCGTGCCTTCCGCGCCCTGCACGGGCTCGGACGCCAACTCGGCCCAGCGCCGCGACCATAGCCGGGGCTGGTTCTTGTCGTCGAAGTACGTCATCACCATGGTGGAGCCGTCGGCCGACAGGCTCATCCACTCGCTCGGGAACTGGGCGTCCGACACGGCCAGCGAGAAGCGTTGCACGGGCGGGGCAGGCGGGCCGGGTCGTGTCAGCGCCCACCCGGCCAGGAGTGCAAACCCTACCGCTGCCACGGTTGCGATGAGCATGGCCCGGCTCGACCTGCGGGCCGAGCCGGCGGCTCCGGCCGCTGTGCCGTATTCGAATCCGGGATCCGAAAGGGCGTGGGCGAAGTCCTGGGCGCGGGTGAAGCGATCGGCAGGGAGCTTCTCGAGCGCCTTGCGAATGGCGGCGTCCACATTCGACGGAATCGACGTGCGAATCGCCGTTGCGGAGACCGGGGCACCCCGGATGATCTGGCCGAGTACGGCCTGCGCGGTGCTGCCGATGTACGGGGGATCGCCGGTCAACATCTCGTAGAGCATCGCGGCCAGCGAGTAGGTATCGCTGGCGGGCCCGACCTGTTGATCACCGGTGGCCTGCTCCGGCGACATGTAGAAGGGCGTGCCGACGGAAAGGCCCGTCTGGGTGAGCCGGCTCCCCCCCGCAGCCCCCACTGCGATGGCGATGCCGAAGTCGGCAACGACGGGCTGGCCGTCCTGCAGCAGGATGTTGGCGGGCTTGATGTCACGATGGACCACGCCACGGTCGTGCGCATGCTGGAGTGCGGCCGCCACGGCCGTCGCGATGCCGACGGCCTCGCCAACCGGAAGCTGCTTGTCGCGGTTGATGCGCTCCCGAAGTGTCTCGCCCCCGACGTACGGCATGACGTAGAAGAGAAAGGAGTCCGCTTCGCCCGAATCGAAGAGCGGCAGGATGTGCGGGTGCTGGAGGTTCGCCGTGGTCTTGATCTCGGCCAGGAATCGCTCGGCGCCGACGACGGCGGCCAACTCGGGCTTCAAGACCTTGAGGGCGACCTTCCGCTCATGCTTGAGGTCGTCGGCGAGGTAGACGATGGCCATGCCGCCCTCGCCCAGTTCGTGATCGATCAGGTAACGGCCCTGGAGGGCCGCATTCAGGCGGACGATGGGATCGGACAAGGTGGCTCGCCGGGAGGGGGGTCGAGGGCAGGGAAACTTCTCATGTGAGGTCGGGGCGTGCAAGCGAGTTTCCTTGCCCTGGACCCTCCACCGGATGACGGACACGCCCAGTCTTCGGGCGACGACCCCGCTGCTGCGGAGTCAGCCCGCAGGGGGTTTCGACCTCCGGCCTCGTGGCTGTCGGGACGGATGCATGCCGCGATCAAGCCGATTCAGGGAGGCGAAGGCTCGACCACATCGCGGCCCGGTTTCGCCACTCGACTGGGCGTTCCCGCGGGAACGCCGTCCGCTGGCCCGACCCTCTTGCGACAGCGCCGCCGCCGGGAACACGATGCGCGCGAGGAAGCGGCCGTGCCGTTTCCTTCACTAGTCCGCGTCTTCCAACAGGTCTGCGGCGTCCTCGAACCGTCCCACCGTCGCTGGGGTCGGCGGCGTTCGCCGGGACTAGCCGCGAGCCAATCCGCCACCCATACTGCTGGCGCCCGCACTCCGATGTCTGCCCCCGACGGAGCGTTTCTCCATGCCCCTGACGCTGAGCCCCATGCCTCCGGCGCGCAGTCCCATGGCCCCCACCTCGCAGCGTCGTACCTTTCTCGTAGGCTGCTTCATGGGACTGGCGGCGACGCACATGCTCGCGTTCCCCGAGTCCGTCGCGGTGCAGATCCGGGCGAGTGAGCGCGGGACGGTCTCGCAGGTCGTGGACGGCACGCGGATCGAGGTGGACTACTCCCGTCCGCGGGTGCGAGGGCGGGAGCCCATCTTCGGCGACCGAGTGTGCTGGGGCGGGGTGTGGACTCCCGGCGCGAACCTGGCGACCTCGCTGGAGGTCGATCGTCCGATCACGATCGAGGGACACCGTGTCGAGCCCGGGAAGTGGTCGGTGTGGTTCGTGGTCGCCGAGACGGGACCCTGGGAGGTCGTGCTCGACCCGGAGTGGGAGGTCTATCACGAAGAGCACCCGGAGCCGGCCGAGGGACAGGTCCGCTTCGATGTGGAGCCGACGAGGTTCGGTCCCACCGAGGTCCTCACCTGGTGGTTTCCCGAGGTGTCGAGCACGGGGACGCAGCTGTCGATGGCATGGAGCGACCGGCGCGTCGATCTGACGATCGGAGTCGAGCCGTCGCTGTCGTTCGAGATGAGTCCCGAGCGGGCCGCGCGCTACACCGGGACTTGGACTCTGGAAGCCGACTGGATCGCAGACGAGCCAGACTTCGATGTACGGATGGAGATCGTCTACCGCGACGGCATCCTCCAGGCCGACTGGCAGCCCTTCTTCTGGGGCGGCGTGGAGATGATCTGGTTGGTCGAGGTGGCCGACGACC
Source organism: uncultured Gemmatimonadaceae bacterium (assembly GCA_964521385.1). Classification (GTDB taxonomy): domain Bacteria; phylum Gemmatimonadota; class Gemmatimonadetes; order Longimicrobiales; family Gaopeijiaceae; genus Gaopeijia. The sequence continues at coordinate 14,001 of CAZFRU010000032.1, forward strand.
TCCTCTCGCCGATGATCGTGTACGGCGGCGAGGTCTTCGATGTCTTTCGGGACTGGCAGTTCGAATTCGTTCCCGACGATGCGGGGGTCCTGGGACTCGAACTGCGGCTCGACACCGGGGAGCTCGTTTTGACGGGACGGCGGTGAGGTGGGTGCCCGGGCCCGCCTCCCCGAGTTCCGCCATCACCGGACGTCGTCGAGGTCACTGGGACTGCCGGATCCTGGTGGACTGAGCTACTCCACTCGCAGGGCGTCGATGGGGTCGATGCGCGTCGCGCGCCGGGCGGGTAGCCAGCAGGCCAGCGCCGCGCTTCCGGCCAGGAGCACCGTGGCGCCCAGGTAGGTGCGAAGGTCCCAGGCCGTCACCTCGAACAGAAGCGATGACGCGGCGCACGCGCCGAGCGCGGCTGCGACGAGCCCGATGGCGACCGAGGCGGTGACGAGTCGCATGCCTCCGGCGATCACCAGCCGTTGCACGCTCGCGCGATCCTGTCCCAGAGCGATGCGGATTCCGATCTCCTTGGTGCGCTCCGAGACGGCCGAGGCGAGCACCGCGTAGAGCCCGACCAGCGACAGCAGGAGCGCCGTGGCGCCGAAGAGGATCATGAGGATGAGCGCGACCCGCGCCTGTGCCCGTGCGCTGCCCACCAGCGACGCGATGGACGCGAGATCCTGGACGGCGATATCCGGGCCGATGGCGCGAACCTCGCGGCGGATCAGCGGCGCCAATTCGGCAAGGGGCATGTCCGATCGGACGGAGACGGAGAAGTGGTCCCGTCCATTGAAGGCGCCGGCGAAAGTGATCGGGGCGTACATCTGGGCCACCCCGGGTCGCGTCAGGTCGTGGAGGTGCAGATGCCGCACCACGCCGATGACATGGTGGTAGCGTCGCTCGGGGGGCGCCGCGTTGGACGCCGTCTGGAGAAGTCGACCCACCGCCGGTCCGTCGCTGAACGCCTGTCGTGCGAGCTCGTCGTCGATGATGATGACCCGTGCGCCGCTTTCTACGTCGTCGAGCGTGTACTCCCGGCCTTCGAGCAACGTGGCACCCATGGTCCGGAAATACCCCGGCGACACCCAGCGGCCGTCGGCCACGGCCAGACCCCAAAACTCGGCGGTCCGCTCATCGAAGGCGTAGTGTCCCTCGAATCCACGACCGGTCAGGGGCAACTGCGACGTCGCAGCGACCGACTCGACCCCCGGAATGCCTTCGAGCCGCCCCTTCATCTCGGCGTAGAAGGCCCACCGGTCCGCTGTGCTTGGATAGTCGGCCGGCGGGAGCGCGACGCGGAACGTCACCACGCCTTCGGTGGCGAAGCCGGGGTAGGCGACCCGGAGGGCCACGAAGCTCCGTACCAGCAGCCCCGCCCCCACGAGCAGCACCAGGCTCAGCGCGACCTCGGCTACGACCATTCCGTTCCGGAAGCGCACACCGGAACGGCTGGCGCTGGCTCCCCGTGCACCGGACAGCACGTCCGCCGCGCGTCCCAGGGCTGCCCGGGCCGCGGGGAAGAGGCCGGACGTGAGGGCGGCCGCCGCGGAGACGGCCACCGCGAACGCGAGCACACCGCGGTCGAACCGAACCGCATCCAGCAGGGGAAGCCCGTCGACGGCGAGCCCCCGCAGGGCCCGGAGCCCCACGAGCGCCGCCAGGCTCCCCGCCACGCCTCCCGCCGCCGCCAGGATCGCGCTCTCGATGAGCAGCAGCGAGAACAGTCGGCCGTGCCCCGCCCCGATGGCCCGGCGGGTGGAGATCTCCCAACGCCGCTGGTGTCCCCGGGCCACCAGTAGGCTCGCTACGTTGGCGCAGGACACGAGTAGGACCAGCCCCACTGCGGCGAACAGGAGTGACAGGGCCGGCTTCGCATGCTTGACGATATCGGCGTGCAGGGGCACCACCTCCACCCTCATGTTCACCCGGGCGTGCTCCGGCACGACGACATGGAGGCGCTCCATCATCCGGTCCAGGTCCTGCTGCGCCGCCTCGAAGGTCAGGCCCGTGCGGATACGGCCGAACGCGGTGTAGACGGTGTAGGTGCGGGCCGGGGTGTAGCTCGCGTCGATTCGGGCTGGTGTCCAGATCTCGGCGTCCTCCAGGAAGTACGCCTCCGCCGGAAGCTCGAGGTGGAATCCCGACGACAGGACGCCCACGATCTCGTGGCGTCTGCCCCCGAGATCGACGGTGCGGCCCAACACGGTGGGGTCCCCCGCGAAGGCTTCCCGCCAAAGACGGTTGCTGAGCACGGCGACCGGCGCCGATTCGGGCCGGTCGTCCTCGGGCATGAAGCTCCGGCCCAGGGCGGGCTGGTGTCCGAAGAACTCGAAGAAGCCGGCCTCGACGCGGGCGACGTCGGTGATGCGGACGTCATCGTCCGTGGCCAGGAGGAGCTCCGATCCCGTTCCGTAGGTGAACGCCTCGAAGGCCTCGCTCCACCTTCGGTAGTCCCAGATGTCCTTGGGGTTCACCAACGGCCCGCTCTGGGAGTCCGTGTCGAAGTGATCCCAGAGGATGCCGATGCGATCGGCGGCGTGGTACGGCAGGGGTCGAAGAAGGACACCGTTCACCACCGAGAAGATCGTGGTGCTGGACCCGATGCCCAGGGCGAGGATCAGCACCGTCACCGAAGCGAAGGCCGGGCGGCGGGCCAGGGACCTGGCGGCGAAGCGCCCGTCCTGGAGAACACCGTCGAGCCGTGAGGAACCGGCGCCACGCCTCGGGAGGCCCGGGCGGTGAGCGGGCGGCGGGCCGGGCCGCACCACGCGAAGGCATATCGCCTCGAGGACCACGTCGACATAGATGCGGAGCCAGATGGCCGTGCGGCTCCACCGGCCCGAGCCTTCCGTGAGGGCGTCCGCGATCTCGTCCATCTCCACGGCGTGGCGCTGGCGGAAGTCGGGTGGCAGAAGGGTGATGAGCCTGTGGTAGACCCGGAGCGCCAGGGCGTCCCTGGCGGGTAGGTCTTCGCCGGGTCGTGCGTCGGGCGCGTGTCCTCCGCCGCGCGGGCTCACGCCTCTTCCAGCCGCTGGAGGGCGGTGGAGGCCATGCCCGCGAGCCGCTCCGCTTCTGCCCGGAGGGCCTGGCGTCCTTCGTCGGTGATCCGGTAGTAGCGACGCTGGGCCGAAGCCTCGTCCGCGATCTCGTCGGCGGCGAGTTCCCGGATCAGTCTCTTCGAGGCCATCGTCTCGAGGGAGCCATAGAGGGACGTGGGCCAGAGCTTCACCCGTCCCCCCGTCTGTTCCAGCACGTTCCGGACGATGGCCAGGCCGTGGAGATCGCGATTGGCGAGGGCCGCGAGGATGTGGAACCAGTTCGTCTTCACGATTCCGCGTTCTTGGGAGACGTGTTGTACTCTTGAATACTATATCATGCAGTATAGTGATGCGGCAAGCATCTCTCCTTCCGGATGGCGCTCCTCAAGGCACCGGGTCAGGGCCGCGGGGAGATGGAGGCCGAGATGGTACGGGTCCGCTTGGGTCACGAGAACGGACTGGCCAGTCGGCGGGCGTTGATCGACCCGGCGACGACAGACTCACCGACGGAACGCGATCCCCTGGATGCGGCGGTACCCTGCGCATCCTCGCCGATCGCCCCGTCCTCGAAGGCATCCTGCGCCACCTGGGACTCCCCCACCGGCCCCCACGCTGCGCTCCCGCGTCGCCACCCAGGCGGAGATCCACTTCGACCTGACCCGGAACTGGGAACGGGCAGCCTTCCCCGCGGGCCCGCCCTCCCCGGCGTCCGATCCCGTCGGTCAATCCCTCCACGGCGACTCGGCCTGGACCCGATCTCCGTCAGAGCCTCCCGTTCGGATCGCCGAAGAGGCCTATCGATCGGGGGTTCGGCGGTCGGAGCCCACACCTCCTGGTCGACCTCGCCCCGGGTGATCGTAGAGGAGCCGGTGACGGTTGGGGCGATCCAGGCTCAGCGCCTCCCTCACATGGACCGCTCGAACGGGATCTCCGGGGTAGCTCTTCCGGGAGACTGGGTCACGGATTCGACACCGACGCGCACAGGACTGCGGCGGTGAAGATCAAACCGGGATAGGTCCCCCAACGATACCACACCTTCAACTCCCATCCGGCTCGGCCGTCGGCGTGAACGGTCGGCTGGCTCGCGTAGGTTTCCACCTGCGCATCGGCCAATTGCCGATTGACGGTGACGCCCACGGCCACTTCGCCGGCACTACAGTACATCAGGAAATCATGCGACGAATCGGGCGTCAACGACTCGTACACGCTCTCCCCGGTGCGGGTCGTTAGGACCGGCGGCGAAGAGGGGGCGGCGGGCCAGTTGAACTCGACATGCCCGGACTCGACACAACCCGACGGGAGTCCCGCGGTCTTGATCCGATACACGGCACCCACCTGGGGCACGTAGCAGGCGTAGAGAAGCGCGGGATCCGGAGCCTGCGCCGAGACGACGCCGGGAACCATCATCGTCGCCAGAAAGGCCACCCCGCATTTGAAGTGCCTGAACATGGTCCGGTCTCCTTGATTAGGGTGCGCCCAGGATACTCAGGAGGGCAGCCTCGTAGAGGGCGCGAGCCCTCGCGACAAAAAGCTTGAGAAACGATCTCTCGACGGCGCCGGTCGGTCCGATCGGGGTCAGGAGAGCCTCTGCGGCTGAGAAACCGGCTTCGGCTCCTGCCAGGTCCAGAGCGTCGCCGAGGCCCGCAGATATCTGGTCCAGGGACATCCGCACTTCGGTCGAGAGCGGGGCACCCAATCGCTGGGCGACCGCATCGGCCCAAGCGTCGTCGACCAGGGCTCGGGCGGCGGCGAACTCCTCCGGCCGCTCGATGCCGTAGGCCGTGAACTCGCCGAAGACCTGTTTGTCGCCCGTTTCCGGGTCGACCGCTCGCACCTCGATGGTGTTGACGCCGGGCGCTGAGCCGAGGGTCCAGTAGTCGCGAGCGATACCGTCGCTGTTCGTGAGGGCCGCTCCAGCGAACACCGATCCGCCACCCGTGACCACTCGAAAGTTCACTAGCGCGCCCTTCACGGGCTTGAGCTGCTTCTTGTCCAGCTGCGAAACCGCCACTTCAAGAGCCTGAGGCAACTAAGGCTACGCGTTGCCCGGGACGTTGCCCGGGAAACGGGGCGCCTTCGGCGCAGTCTACATCTGGGGTCGGGCGGGTGGTGGATGCAAGAGCCTGGCGAGGGTCGAGGGTGGTTCGCTATCAGTGGGGGGCGGTGATCTTCGGGTCGTGGCCTGGCCGATTTGAGTCTCCCTTCTACCTGGAAGCGGACGATGGCGATGGCGAGCGAGGACGAGGGGCGGTTGTTCGACGGACTGCTTGACGGAAGCTACGACTGCGTGGATCGAGTGGTGCTGCGGGCGTACCTGCAGATTGGGCAGGCGCCGGCGGGGTTCCGGACGTTCTGGCGGCGCTGGCAGGGCTCGGACGAGGGGCTCGACAACACGCATCTCATGCGGGTGGCGGGACGGTTCGCGAGGAAGGTTCGAGGGTGGGCGAAACGCGAAGGCGTGCCCCTCATATACAGCCGGCCGGGCGAGCGAAACGAGGACCTTGCGGCCACGCACGTTCCGGAGGGCACAGGGGAGGGTGTGTTCGCGATCATCGTGGGGCGGGCACCCGGCAACGTGTGGGATGTCGAGCACACTGCGGACGGGCGGATCCGCAGCATCAAGCGGAAGGACCCGCGGTCCTGGGTCAACCACTACGCATTCCACATCAGGGACCGCGAGTGGGGCCACGTGATCATTCGCTTCTGCCCCCATCCCCCCTTCAACGCGCTGGTCATCCTGAACGGCCACGAATGGGTCGCGATCGAGTCTGCAAGGCGAGAGATCGAGTTCACGAAGGAAGACAACTGCTTCACGGAGCTGTGGGGAGGCTCCAACGCCCGGGGCCTGGACCTTGTCGCAGAAACCTTGAGTTCTTCCGAGGACTCTATAGGGCGCCTGGTTCAGGTCTCGGAGCGTTGGATCTACTCGGCGGTGCTGTGCTTCGCGATGGACATCGCCGATCAGGAGAGGACGGGCTTCCGCTACAACTACTCGGTGTTCCAGGCCGAGTACAGCCGCAACCTCCTCTTCAGGGACGGACGGCAGATGGATCAGGTGTTCAGCGGGCTGATCGACCGGATCCGCGGACCGCTCGACATCCGCAAGGTGAAGACGCTGTTCGGACGGCGGCAGAGGCCCCGGAGGCAGAAGGGCCAACCCCGTGCCCCGGCCGAGGAAGTTGCGCTCGAGAAACCTGTGTACGATCTGACGATCCTGCGGATCCACTTCGGCCGCGTGACGCTCAAGATCTACACCAAAGGCGAGCGCGTCCTGCGGATCGAGGCCATGGCGCACAACACGCGTGACCTCCGCTGCCGGGTGGGCGTCCTCTACTTTCCGGAGATCATGGCCGCGCTGCGGAAGATGGTCGACCGATTCGTCGAGGTGCTGGCCTGCCTGGATACGGCGTTCATCGACAGCGGGCTCCTCGATGATCTCTCCCGACCGGGCGTGCTCGGCGCCGCACGCGTCGGGGGCCTCGACATCAGCCGTCCTCGGAGCCGAGCCGTGATGGAGGCCGTGCTCGCGCTGTCGCCCAACCCGCGCGGCTTCACTTCGTCCGAACTCGCCGCAAAGGTTCGCCCCCTTCTGGGCGACGACAGCTACTCGCCGAGCCGGGCAGCCTACGACCTGCGGAAACTCCGCAGCAAGCTCCTGGTCCGGAAGGTCCCTCGCTCTCACCGCTATGTCACCGACGCCTCCGGCCTCCGGGCCATGGCGGCCCTGCTCATCCTCCGCGACCGTGTCCTGCGCCCGTTGATGGCGGCCGCCGCCCAGACCGACGCGGCACCCTGCCCCCGCGAAGCCAGCGTTCTGGATCTCAACTACCGGGCCGTCCACAAGGAGATGCAGAACCTCTTCGCTCACCTTGGAATCGCCGCCTGAAACGAAACATCCTCAACTTTTTCACGATGTCAGACCAACAAGCGCATAAGTGATACAAACGGGATCGAGGTGGGTGTGGGGAGGATGGGCTGAAGACTCGGGTGCGGTGAAGGGCTGTGATCGGCGGCGATCGGGGGTTCTGGATGGTGGCTTTGGGCCGTGTCGGGGGGAGGAATCGTGGGCCCAGCTCTCCGGCAGATACAGGCGCCAGGCCGCAGGCACGCTCATCGCCCGGTTGACCAGTGAAACACTCACGGCCACCTGACAGTTGGCCGTCCTCCCCAGCACCCCACAGTATTGCCGCTGCACGCCCACCGAGTGGCGCCCCTTCTGGGGCGCCGGGTACGGGCGGGGGTGCCCCCGGAGGTCGGATTCCTCCTGAAGTGGCAGATCGCGCTCGAGCAGATCGATGCGCTGCTGGCCGAGGACCTACCGCCAGCGCCGATCGTGGCCGATACTGGTTGCCGACTCTACCTTGCAGTTCTTCCTGGAAACTCTCGACGATGACGAGTTGATATGACCGCGTGACCTCTTCCTCGGGGACCGCGCGGAGCATCACGAAGCGCTGCCCGTCTCGCGACACGTCGATCACCGGCTCCCACGGCGCACCCCCAAGCACGCCCTCGGGCAGTGTGAACAGCGCCTCACGGGACCGGACCGAAAAACCATTTCCCGAATCGACCTTCGCGACCATCATCTGCCGACCTCGTCCATCGGCTCGCCCGACGTAATACAGTTCCGAACCGTCCTCTTTCCACATGGGCTGAATGCCCCCTGCCGTGGAGATCGCCACACGCCCGTCGTCGATGTTTGGAAATGGGCGCACATAGAGCTCGTTCGTTCCGGATTCCGAAGAGACATAGGCGAGCCAGCGACCGTCCGGCGACAGCTTCGGCGAGAATTCGTCGTATTCGGTGGTCAGAAGCGGCACTTCGGTCGAATCGCCGTTGGTTCGATAGGCCGCGATGTCTCGGCCAGACCCCCCCGTGCTGGCCAGCCCGTCCACGCGCACGATCATCCACTCCCCGTCCGGGCTCGGCTCGGGCTCCTGGGCCGAGGAGCATTAGAAGGGTGCCGTCCGGTGAGGCGAGAAGTCCCGACTGGATCGCACCCGTGGCGATGCCCTGCACAACGGGGATCGGGGGCGCATCGAACTCCAGCCGCTTCAGGTTGAACGGAGCGACCCATACGGACCCATCGATTCGAGTCAGAAGTACGTTTCCGTCGTCCAGGTAGGCGCCCTGCACACCCTCACCGATTTCGTGGGCCTCTCCCGTGGCACCGTCGAGAGCGAACACCCTGACACCGACCGGACAAGCCGAGCAGCCGGGAAAGAGGATCCCGCGACCGTCGGGGAGAGCGGAGATCGCGCCGAAAACCACGAGCGTGTCGGAACTCCAGAGTTCTCTGGGCGTGCCCCCCTTCGATGAAACCTCTTCGATCTTCGCACCGCCAGGCAGCAGGAATGGGGCGATGGCCAGGCGATCCTGATCGATCCAAGCCGCCATCTTCGCCTCGTCGGATATTCGTGTGGGAGTGCCTCCGTCCACGGGGATGACGAAGGTGCCTGCGTTCGTGCCGCCTCCGGGAACCAGATAGACGATGTGCGTGCCGTCGGGCGAGACACGAGGTATGATCCCCCCCTCGGAACCCGGCACGGGGGCCCATTCGAGGCGGTCCCGTTGCTTGATCCACAACCGGGCCGTCTCGTCGTCTCCAATCGAGGCGGCGAACACGATCCGGTCTCCACCCGGTGCAAGCCCAAAGGCGAAGTTCAGCCCTTGCACCTGTTCACCATTCGGCGGAGTCAATTCGTATCGCGAGACGACCTCGGGCGACGCGGGGCGAAGCCAACCGAACACACCGACGATCAGCCCGAGTGCTGCGAGCGCTCCCATGAGTGGTGCATTGCGCGTGAGGGTCGCGGTCGCGGAGATTGCGGGCGTGTCGCTCGTCGATCGAAAGCTGGAATCGGCCAGGGCGCGGGCCATGTCCTGTCCCGTTGCAAACCGATCCGCCGGAATCCTCTCCAACGACTTCCGGATGCATGCGTCCACGTTGCGGGGCACCGAGGCGCGCTTCTCGGTCGCCGACACCGGCTTGCCTTGCAGGATCCGGCCGAGGACGGCCTGGGCGGTGGCCCCGGTGTAGGGCGGCTCTCCGATCAGCATCTCATAGAGGATCGCGCCCAGCGAGTAGATGTCGCTCTGGGGGCCCACGATCTGGTCACCGGTCGCCTGCTCGGGACTCATGTAGTACGGAGTCCCCACGCTCAGTCCGGTTTCGGTCAGCCGGGTCCCGCCTGCGATTCCGATGGCCAGCGCGATTCCGAAGTCCGCGACCACCAGCTGACCGTCGTGAAGAAGGATGTTGGCGGGTTTGATGTCCCGGTGGATGACCCCGTTGCGGTTTGCGTAGTGCAGCGCATTGGCCACGGCCGTCGCGATGCCCACAGCCTGCTCGACCGAAAACTGCCGTTCCCGTTCGAGTTTGTCTCGGAGTGTTTCGCCCGGACGTACGGCATGACGTAATACAACAAGCCATCGGCCTCGCCCGAATCGAACAACGGGAGGATGTGGGGGTGCTGCAGATTGGCCGTCGTCTTGATTTCGGCGAGAAAGCGCTCGGCCCCGACCAGGGCGGCCAGTTCGGGCCGGAGTACCTTGAGGGCGACCGGACGGCTGTGTTTGACGTCGCCGGCGAGGTACACCGTAGCCATCCCACCCTGTCCCAGCTCACGCTCGATTACGTAGCGGTGGGAGAGGGCTGCTGCCAGGCGCTCCGGCAGTCGTGCGGGAAGGTCGTTCATGCGAGTCAGGGTGCTGCGGGCGTCGGCCCTGCGCAAGAATTTTCCGCGCCCGGAGTATCCGCAGCCCGACGCCCTCCGGCCACCGCGGCGCTGGCAGCATGGATTCCGGAGGCACGCCGCTGGGCGGTTGGCCCCGGCAGAGGGGCTGCGGGGCGACGGAGGACGGGGTGGGGGGGAGACGGCGAAGTCCACCAGTTGTACCCCGGAGTATGGGCTCCCACAGACTGCGAGGGGGGCGAGATGCCCAAACGGACCCCGCTACGATTCCGTTCGGAGGGCCTCGACTGGATCGATCCGTACCGCCCGTCGGGCCGGCATCATCCCTGTCGCCACACCGAGGATCGCCAGGGCGACCACTGCCGAGCCCCACGCCACCGGGTCGAAGGCACTGACGCCGAACAGAAACCGACGCACCAGCTCGATGGAGAAATGCGATATGCCGGCTCCCAGAATCAAACCCCCCGTGACCACCAGGAGGGTGCGGCGCAGGATCTCGCCCAGCACCGACAGGGGGTCTGCGCCGAGGGCGAGACGGATGCCGATCTCCCGGCGCCGCATCTCCACGCCGTAGGAGAGCACACCATAGAGCCCCACGAGGGCGAGCAGGATGCCGATCACGGCGAGTGAGGTCAGGACCGTCGCAAGGAAACGGCGGGGGCCAAGGCGCTCGTCGACCGAGGCTTGTACCGTCGTCACCTGGTCGAGGGGAAGCCCTGGGGCGAGCCGGCCTACCGCGGCCTCGACGATCGGTACCAGGTCGACCGGGTTCCCTGCTGAGCGAGCGAAGACCGTCATCGCGTGGACCGGTTGCTGCGCGTGAGGGAAATAGACGGCTGGGGATGTGGGCGTTTCGGGTCCGTTGAAGCGCACGTTGCGAACGACGCCGACGATCTCGTATTCGGGCGGCCGAGCGCCCCAGAAGTCGCCGTAGTCCAGACGGGTCCCCAGTACCCGATCTCCTGGTGCAAAGAACGCCCGCACGAATGACTCGTTGACCACCACGATTCCCGCAGCCTCACTCCCGTCCTGTCGCTCGACACCACGGCCCGAGAGCACCGGGATTCCCAGGGTCTCGAAGTACCCCGGACCCACCGGGCGAAAGATCGCCGAGGGCCCGTTGCCGTCCGGGGGCGGAGGGCGGTCGCTGAAGGTGAAACCGTTCGACCAGCCCCCGTCGGTGGGCGCCTGATATGCGATTCCTACCGATGCGATCGCGGGATCCAGCTCGAGTTCGTCGGTCAGCGCACGGAAGAACTCCACATGCCGCGGCCACTCCGGCGAGACGAATGGGGTCGGCATCCGGAGATCGACACTCAACACACCTGTCGGGTCGAACCCGAGGTCTTCGCTCCGGAGCTCTGAGATGGAGCGGAGCACCAGTCCCGAAGCCGACAGCAGGACTACTGTACCAGCCATCTGGATCACCACCAGCGCGGTGCGAAACCTCTGGCCGCCCGCCGTCGTGCCCCTGGCCGACCGCAACGTGTCGGCGGTCCTGCGGCTCAAGAGCGCCGGGATCATGCCGATGGAGAGAGAAGACAGAAGCCCGATTGCGCCGAGGACGACCAGGGAGCCGAGATCCAGCTCCGACTGCTCCAATCGGGGGAGAAGTCCTGCATCGTTCATGCGCGCGGCCTCGAGAAGAAGCATCGCGAGCGCCGCACCCAGGGCGACACCGCCGCCGCCGATCCAGATCGATTCGGCCACCAACACGCGCGCTCGGGCGATCCAGCCCCCGCCGAGGGCTTGCCGTACGGCCATCTCCGATGCGCGACCCGAAGCGCGGGCCAGCGTCAACGCCGTGACGTTCATCATGGCCAGGAGCAACACGATACCGCAGCCGAAGAGCAGCAACAGGATGGGAGCCCGGGTGTCGCCGGTGAGGAGTTCCTGGACCGGGATTGCGATCACCCGCTCGTCGGTGTGGGCTTCGTATTCGCGAGCGAGCTGGGCCGAAACGTCGTCCAGATCTTCGGCGAGAAGCGGGTTGAGGACGCCCGCTGCGGTGCGGGCCAACACGGCGAAGTTGTGCAGGCCCCGCACCGTCGCTCCGTCGGACAGCCATGTGTTGGCGTGGGGCATCCAGAGCTGAGTGTCGGTCGACGGAAGTGTACCCACGTCGGGAATCCCGGTGAAGCGATCGGAGACGACGCCCACGACCTCGAACGGGGTCCCGTTGAGGGAAAGGGTGCGACCCAGGACGCTCGGGTCGGCCCCGAAACGGTTGAGCCACAGCGAGTAGGAGATCACCGCCACAGGGGGAGCGTTGGCCGCCTCGTCCTGGGGCTGGATCGGTCGCCCGAGCGCGGTCTCGATCCCTGCCACCTCGAAGAAATCACCGGTCACACCTGCTGCGCTGACCCGGATCGGAGGCAGGCCGTCGCCAAGGTCCAATACCGGGGTGTCGGTGCGCCATCCCACGAGGCCGGTGAAGGAGCGGGAGCGATCGCGAAAATCCTCGAACTGCGGGTAGGAGAGCAGGTAGCTGTCGTCGTTCGTGTCGGGCCCCGTGTCCGTGTCGACGACACGGAGCGCGACCAGGGCGTCGGGGTCACGAAAGGGCGCCGGTGCGAGCAATACCGCCTGGAGCACCACGAGAACGCTGATGAAGACGCCCAGGCCGAGGGCCATCGTGCCCGCCGTGGTCAGAACAAAACCAGGAGAGCGTCGCAACGCCCGCCCGGCACGTCCAAGATCCCTCAACCACGCATCGAGCCCCATCGCCCCCTCCCGTTTCAGTCGCATCCCCGGCCGCGCGTCGAGACGACGCCACCCCAGGTGTCGGCGAATCTCGAGCGCCCGAAATGCCATGCGGCGAGCTGCGGCACGTCGTCCCAGTCGGCGCTCCTCGTTTGCGAAATCCTCCCTCAGATCTCCGAACACATGGTCGCCTCGAGTGCCCCTGGGGAGCATCCCACGCACGAACCACTCGACGAGACGCGGGGCCTTCATCCCAGGGCGCCCTCCAGCCCGCTCCACATCCCCAGGAGAATCCGCCGCGAGTGTCGAAGCGCATCGACACCGGCGGGCGTCACCTGGAAGCAGCGCCTCGGGATTCCGCCGCGTGCGGGTGTGGAGTCGGACACCTCCCACGTGACGAGACCTTTGTCTTCCATCCGCTCCAGGGTCTTGTAGAGGGCGCCTCTGGAGACCGGTCGTTCGGCTTCGTCCTCGAGGGTCTCGCGAATTCGAATGCCGTGCGCTTTGGTGTCGAGACGAAGGACGGCCAGCAGTACGAGTTGTTCGAAGTCGCCGACACGGGTGGCGTCAGTCATGGGAATCCGGTGTAGACGTTGTCGTCAATGTAGGCATTGTAGGCAGCGAGAGCGCGCCGGTCAATACCGTCGTCTGGACTGGCACCCTCCTGCCTGCGTTCCTATGCTTGGGTCGGGGAGTGGTTTCCGCTCGCGAGCGGAGCACCGGCTCGAAAGCGATGGCGGCGAGTCCCTCGATGCACTCCTCTCCGAAGACGACCCCCGCTGACCTGAGAACCCTCCAATGCCCGTCACCTCCGTCACCAAAGATCCCGAGGCGCTCACCATGACCGTGGTCGCCGACTTCACCGTGGATCGAGATCGCCTGTGGCAGGCCTACACCGATCCCCGCCAGATCGAAAAGTTCTGGGGACCCCCGCAATGGCCCGCCACCTTTCTGCGCCACGACGTCTATCCGGGGGGACGCTCGCACTATCTGATGAGGGGTCCCGACGGCGCGGTGTCGGGAGGGTACTGGCAGTTCCTCTCGGTCGATCCCGGTCGGGGCTTCGAGGTCCGCGACGGGTTCGCCGACGCCGAGGGGAAGGAGAACGACCAGATGCCGTCGATGACGATGACCTTCACCTTCGAGGACACCCCCCAGGGGTCCCGCCTCACCACCACCACCCGATTCGGCTCGGCCGAGCAACTGGCGCAGCTGCTCGAGATGGGGATGGAAGAGGGGATGAGGGCCGCCATGGGCCAGATCGACGACGTGATCGCCGATCTGTCGGCGTTCGCTGCCGGGCGCCCGGCCGAGGTCCAGATCCTCTCGGATACGCAGGTGCGGATCAGCCGGCACATTCGCGGCTCGGTGGAGCAGGTGTGGAGAGCCCATCACGACGCCGAGCTGGTGCAGCGGTGGATGCTCGGGCCCGACGGCTGGACCATGCCCGTCTGCGAGGTCGCGACGCGGGTGGGGGCACGGTCCCGCTACGAATGGGAACCCGACGACGGCGGCGAGGGGCGCTTCGGCTTCACCTGCGAAGTGATCGAGTTCGAACCGCCGCGACGAGTCGTGACTACCGAACGGATGATCGGCCAGGAGGGCGAAGGCACCACCAACGAGCTCACCCTGACCCCCGTGGGTGATCACACCCTGCTGTGCCTGGTCATCACCTATCCGAGCGTCGAGCTCCGCGATATGGTCCTGGGCACCGGAATGGTCGGCGGCATGGAAATGAGCTATGCGCGGCTCGAGCGGGAGGTGCTCGGGTAGGGAGACTCACTGGCGCCGATCGGCTTCTCGCTGCATCATGTGGCCATGAGCCGCTCGCCGCTTAGCCGCTACGTGGCCCGCTCTCTGGCCACTCTCGCACTGGGAGTGGTGGCGGCCTGCTCTTCGCCGCCGCCACCGCCGCCTACGCCGGTACCGACGCCCGCGGTACTCATCGCCCGTCCACACTGGGACCAGGTCTGTCGTGAAGCTCGGGCCGTGACGCAGCCGGTTCGGGTCCACGAGATCTTCGACACGATCGGCCTGGGTGTGGCGGTACGTGGCGTCCTGGACCGTCTCTCCGTGACTGCGGGTCGGGAGGCGACGCTCGACTTCGTTTCGCATTACCACGCCAACGGACGACTCCAGGTCGCGGGTCTCTGGGACTCGACCCTCGACTCGCTGGCCGCCGCCCGCATCTCGGACCTGTTGCATGACCGGGTCAGGGAGCTCGGTGGATTCCTGACGGACGCCAGCTTTCGCAGCCAGCTCCACTTCGGCCCCACGCCGCGTCTCGAGTTGGGCCCGGCGATCGACTGCATTCCCCACATCACCCATGAAGACGGCCGGCCCCCGACCGGCCTTCCCGGCAACGTCAAACTGACCGCCGGCGCGGCCCGAATCCGTCTGGGCAGCGACGCGGTGAGTGAGCTCGAGATCTCTCTCGACGCTCGTGGTGCGGTGACGGGGGTCGAGCGGCGAGCCGGATACGAGCGCACCTTTCGCGAGGCCGAGGAGATCGTCCGCGGGCTCGGCTACGGTCCGGCGCTCTCGAACGGTCGTCCGGTCGCGGGCTCCCTCATCCAGACGGTCGACTTCGTACGCGAGGAGCCGACGACGGAGAGGGGCCTCGATTCGCTGTTCCTGGTGCAACAGGGGTTCGACCGGCGAGCGGCGTCGTTCGATGCCCTGCTCCGGCTCGGGCCCCTCGCCCCATCGGACCCCATGCCGTCCGACGGGTCGCTGGTCCAGCGGCTGAGATCACTCGCGGGGGTGGAGATTCGCACATCCGCGACCACGGGACTCCGGCAGGTGAGTCTTCCCGGCGGACCGTGCCCGGCCCAGATCGTGGTCAATGGGGTGAGATCCACGAACGGGATCGCAGCGGGCGGGGTCGACTGGTTGGCCGAGGGCATCAGGACCGACCTCACCGCGGTCGAAGTGTACCCGCCCGGGCAGCGCGTCGTGGCAGACCCTGCCGACTGCGGCGTTCTCCTCATCTGGAGTCGACCGCTCTCGTCGCAAGTCGCCGAACCCTTCGTAGGCCACCTCGAAGGTCACGTCCAGGGCAGCGCGGGACCGCTCGTACGCAGCCGCATCCTGGCCGACCCCGGCGGGATCCGGGGCTACGGCAGCTCCGCGGGCCGGTTCGCCCTGGGCAGGCTGCACCCGGGGCGCTACGAACTGGTGGTGCTGGAAGAGGGGACGGTCGTCGCCCAGGGATCGGTGATCGTGACGGCATTCACCACGACCGAGGTGGAGTTGCGACCGATAACAGGGGGGTAACGCCGAGTTGACGGCGACCTCCGTATACTGTCCGTCGAGTCACCCCACTTCGAATCGGCACTGCACCGCGGAGGCACCATGATCCGAATCGCCACCATCGTCCTGTTGCTCGCAACCACCCTCCCCTCGTCGCTGCGGGCCCAGGCTCGCTCCGCCGAAGTGCGCGACACGCACGAGTGGGCAGTCAAGGCCGACAAGATGCGCACCTGGCTGCAGCCCACCATGCGGCAGCACGGCGTGGACATGTGGATCATCATGAGCCGCGAGAACAACCCCGATGCTGCGCTGGAGCTGTTCGGCGGATACGGGATCACCGGCTGGTACGGGCACCGCAACGCCTACATCTTCTACGACCCGGGCCCGGGCCAGCCGCTCGAGACGGTAGTCTTCGGCACCCACCTCAGCGGTCACCTGAGCCCGTTCTTCCAGCGCATCGAGAGCTACCACGGTGAGGGGTCCGGGCTGGCGCCACTCCTGCGCAGCTACGTCGAAGCGAAGGACCCGGCCACGATCGCCATCAACGAGTCCCGTACCATCTCCATGGCCGACGGCCTCACGGCCGGGATGAAGGCCTACCTGGTCGAAGCGCTCGGAGAGGACTATTCGTCTCGCCTGGTTTCGTCGGAACCCATGTTCATCGACTACGTCAGCCACCGTACGCCCGACGAACTCGAGATCGAGCGCGAGGCCGCACATCGCACCTGGAACATCTTGCGCCGCGCCTTCTCGTCCGAGGTGATCACGCCCGGCCAGACGACCCTCATGGACATCTACTGGTGGGTGAAGAACGAGTGGATGGCCCAGGACCTCGAGTTCAACTTCCCGGCCAGCTTCGGCGTGCAGCGGCAGGGCTCGGAGGGAATCGATCATCCCGACAATCCCGTGATTCAGCCCGGTGACGTGCTCCACGTCGACTTCGGCGTGCGGCTCATGGGCCTGGTCACGGACCAGCAGAAGATGGCGTACGTCCTGAAGCCGGGTGAAACCGAGGCGCCCGCCGGACTCAGGGCGCTCTTCGCGCAATCCGTGCGCCAGGGTGAGATCATCGCCGAAGAGATCAAGCCCGGTCGTCTCGGGCACGAGATCAAGGAAGCCGCCGAGCGCCGCGGCCGCGACGAAGGGATCGACAACAACACCTACCCGCATGTGCAGGGCAACTGGGTTCACGGCGCCGGGGCGTGGGGCTCACCGGACTGGCCGGAGCGCTACGGCGTCCATCCTCTGCAGCCGGCGCGTCCTACCGAGTTCTGGTCGATCGAGTACAGCGTCCAGGGACCGGTGCCCGAATGGGGCGGCCAGGTCGTCAGAATGGCCCGGGAAGAAGACGCCTGGTTGGGCGAAGACGGCAAGATCCGCTTTCTGGCAGGGCCCCAGGCTGAGCTGTGGCTCGTGGGAACACCGGACCGGAGGTACTGACGCCCTCCCACCTACCCCGGCAACCACCCCACCAACACATCGTCCCACTTCAGCTCGTCGATGGTGAGGCGATGGCCGTCGGCGTCCTCGAAGATGACGTCGTCGAGGATCAGGTCACCGCGAGCGTGGAAGGGGGCCAGGTCATCCCCTTGATCGTCGAGGGGGCTGTTTCCGGGACGAATCGTGACCGTGGCGGTACCTGCGATGGCGATCCAGGTGCGGTCGACGCGGGGTCCTCCCCCCTGCTCGATCACGTCGTCGCAGATGGCGTCGCTGATACGAGAGCCCTGCTCGAGCCGGAGCAGCACCTCGGCATGCGGCAGGGTGAAGGGTGTGGTGATGGTCTCGGCCGCGACCCGCGCCTGGGCGACCACCCCGTCTACCGAAAAGGTCAACAACACCCGGTCGGCGGCGTCGACGGCGTAGAAGTACACATCGCCGCAACCGCCCAGATGGACGAAATCACGTTCGAAGCCGGGACCCAGCAGGTCGGTCGAGCACGAGGCGAGCAGGGTAGGGACGACGAGAAACACCGCGAAGAACGGTCGCATGACGAGATCCGGATCCTTGCACAGTGGAAGGGGTGTCCGGACATGAAACGATCGACGGTGCGGATTCGAGACACGAGCCGCACTCCGGTGCGTCCGCGCCCTCAGTCACCCAGCACGTACGCGAACACCAGCGGCGCCACGATCATCGCGTCGGAGTTGATGAAGAAACTGGGCGTATCGGGCTCCAGCTTGCCCCAGGTGATCTTCTCGTTCGGTGGCGCGCCCGAGTAGCCACCGTACGAGGTGGCGGCATCGGTGATCTGGGCAAAATAGCCCCAGAACGGCACCTCTTCCTTCATGTCCTGGATCATCGAGGGCACCGTGCAGATGGCGAAGTCTCCCGCGATGCCGCCCCCGATCTGGAAGAAGCCGACCGAGGGCACCAGCCCAGCCCCATGATTCGCCCTGTACCACCGAATCAGGTCGGCGAACTGCTCGGTGCCGCTCTTGACGCACTGGTGATGTGCCACATTCCCCATGAGTACGTTGGCCCCGAACATGTTGCCCGTGGTGGAGTCCTCCCAGCCGGGCGACCAGACCGGAATCCCCATTTCGGCAGCCGCGAGCATCCACGAATGCGCCGGGTCGATCTGGTAGTGGGGCTCGAGATCGCCACTCCGCAGCAGATCGAACAGAAATTCGTAGGGCATCTTGCGCTCACCGGCATCGCAGGCTGCCGACCAGCGCTCGATGAGGCGGCGTTCGAGATGCCGCATCACGTCTTCGGGAATGCAGGTGTCGGTGACGCGGTTCATACCCCGATCATAGAGCGCCTGCTCGTCGTCTTTCGACAGCCCCCGCCAGTCGTGGATGATCTCGTACTCGTCGTGGGCGACGAGGTTGAACACGTCTTCTTCGAGGTTGGCGCCGGTGCACGAGATGGCGTGGACCTTCCCCTCGCGGATCATGCGCGACAGGATGATCCCGAGTTCGCCCGTCGACATGGCTCCCGCCAGCGATACCAGCATCTTGCCGCCGGCCTGCAGATGTTCTTCCCACGCCCGCGCCGCAGCCACGGTCTCGCGGGCGTTGAAATGCAGGTAGTGGGCCTCCATGAACTGACGAACCGGTCCCATGCGCGACTCCTCGGTGGTGATAGGGGACTCGTACGACGACGAAATGTGCAGTAGACGCAGGCGAGGCGAAACCGCTGATCAACCCCGCTCCGGCAGAGGCCGCCTCAACGCTTGCGCAGCACCCGGCCGGCCATGGCGCCGGTGAACTCACCGTCGTCGACGGCCACCTGCCCGTTGACCAACACCCAACCCATACCCTCGGAGAGGTGATGTGGATCGGTGAACGCCGACTCGGTGTGGATGCGGGCCAGGTCGAACACGGCCAGATCGGCAATGGCTCCCACCCGGATCTCGCCGCGGTCGGGCATGCGATAGACGCGCGCCGGCAGTGAGGTCATGCTGCGGATGGCGGCTGCGAGCGGGACCACGCCCATCTCCCGCACGTAGGTCTCGAGCTTGCGGGTGAAGGCGGCGTAGGAGCGAGGATGGGGGACACCTTCCTGCCAGGGCACCAGATCGCCATCGGAGGCCGTCATGGTGAGGGGCTGCACCATGATGGTGCGGATGTCGTCTTCATGCATGTTGAACGAAACGATGCTCGGCGAGCCCTGACGGAACAGCGCCAACGCCGCATCGACGGGGTGCAGGCCACGCTCGCGGGCAACCCAGGCCAGGGTGCGGCCTTCGATCGACGAGTCCTCGCGGAACCGCCGGAACTGGATCCGGTCGGCGCCCCCGCGCCGAGCGAGGTTTTCGACCACCGCCTCACGGATCCGGGCGAAGTCGTCGGGGCGGGCGAGGCGGGCCTGCAACGAGTCACCGCCCCCGGCCTGGGCCCAGCGAGGGAGGAGCGCCGCGGTGAGGCCCGTGGCAGACGCCGGATACGGATACTGATCGGCATAGACCTCGATCCCCTCGGCTCGGGCCTGTTCCAACCGCCGCACCAACGCCATCGAAAAGCCCCATACCGGGGGGCCCAGCGCCTTGGCGTGGGTCCATACCCCGGCGACCCCTGCCTCGCGGGCCACGGTGATGACTTCATCGACCGCGGCCACCACGCCGATCGTGTAGTCGGACTCGTCGCGGATGTGGCTCTGATAGGCCCCTCCGAAGGGCGCCACCACACGGGCCAGTTCCACCAGTTCGCGGGTGTCGGAAAAGCTGCCCGGCGCGTAGAACGGTCCGCTCGAGAGACCCCAGCCACCGGCCTCCATCCCGCGGCGCACCAACGCGCGCATCTCGTCGAGCTCGGCGTCGGTCGCGAGACGGTCCTCCATGCCGAGCACCGTTCTACGCACCGACCCGTGCGCGACGAACTGCGCCACGTTGACCCCGAGGCCATCGGCCAGGAGCTCGCCGCGCTGCTCGTCGAGATCGACCGGACCGCCCCCGTCGGGATTGACGAAGACGGTGGTGATTCCCTGCGCCAGCAGTGGGCGGGCGTGGCTCAACCCCGCCGTCGTCAGCGCCCCTCCGGCGTGTGAATGCGTGTCGATGAACCCCGGCGTCACCATCAACCCGGTGGCGTCGAGCTCACGCTCGGCGGTGGCCGCCGACAGATCACCCACCGCCGCAATCCGATCCTCGACGATGCCGATGTCGGCGCGAAACCAGGGATTGCCGGTGCCGTCGAGTACGCGTCCGTTGCGGATCACGAGGTCGAAACGCTGGACGGGAGGTTGGGCCCACGCCGAAGATGCGGCGGCCAGGGCCGTCAGGGCCGCAATGGGTATCCACCGACCGCGTGCCATCATCGTCCTCCGTCCGGTACCACGGCCGCTCCCTCCCAATCCGGGTCGGCGGCCCCCTCCCACATGCGGGTCTCGGGGTGCCAGCGCACGGCGTGCACCCGCCCGAATCCACCCGCCTCGGCGACCTCCTGCACCTCGAGTCCCCGAGCGCGCAACGCCGCGAGATCGGCGGCGGTGAATCCCAATCCCGTCTCGACCTCGACCGCCACGGCCGGGCGAGCTGCGGGGTCACCGGCGGCAGATTGCCGGGGAAACTCCGGCACGATCCGCGGGGCCCGAAGCGCGTCTGCGAGGGTCATGCCCTGGTCCACGATCCGACTGACCACCGCCACGATGGCGGTGGGAATGCGACCACCCCCAGCGGCACCCAACGCCAGAAACGGAGCTCCGTCACTTTCGACCATGAACGGCGAGATGTGGGAGCGCGCCCGTTCTCCCGGCTCCATTCGCCCCAGGTACCCACCCAGCGTCGCCGCATACAAGAAGCCCAGCCCCGGAGTGACGACTCTCGATCCCATGTTGGGGCCCAGGGACTGGGTCAGCGACACGACCATGCCCGTACGGTCGGCCGTCGTCAGGTGGGTCGTGTGACCATCCGGCGCGATCGATTCACCGCCTGCGGCCGCCGACCCCACCCCCGCCGGGGTGGATTCGACTCGCATCATGGGCGCACGCTCTGCGGCCCACCTCTTCGACGTGAGACGCTCCGCGTCGGCGGCATCGTGCTGGTTGGGCCGATCGAGGTACCCGACCCGGATCGCTTCGGAAAGGGCCACAGCCCAGTCGTCCGCGTCGAAATCGGCCAGCGGGAGCGTCTCCAGCAGCTGCAGGATCTCGATGGTGATGGCCCCGTACGAGGGCACCCACAGTCCGATCAGGTCATGCCCCCGGTACGACCCCCGCACGATCTCCGAGGGCTCGGCCCGATAGGCGTCGAGCGCCTGGAGGGTGAGTGCGCCACCGTGCGCCTCCATGTCGGCCGCGATCGCCTGGGCAATCGGCCCCCGATAGAAGGCGTCTGCCCCGCCGTCGGCAATGACGCGGAGCGTGCGCGCGAGATCGGGCTGGACGAACCGATCGCCCGCCTGGCGGGTGGAGCCGTCGGCGGTCAGGAACACACCGGTCGTACCCACGAACTCGGCGATCTGGCTGGCGGCCGATGCCTGGCGAGCCGCCTCGTTGGGCAGCAGGTCGAACCCGTCTTCGGCCAGCGTGATGGCGGGCTCCATCACCGTGGCGCGCGGCAGCGTGCCATGGGTCTCGAGCGCCTGCAACAGCGCCGCCGGCACCCCCGGCACCCCCACCGTGGGATAGCCGTAGGCCGCCTGCGGGGCGGTATCGGGATCGTATGTGGCGGGAGCCTGCGTGGTACCATCGATGCCGACATGGGTGCCATCGGCCAGGCGGATCAGGATCTGCGCACGGCCCCCCAGTCCGCTCATGGTCGGCTCGACCACCGACAGCGCAAAGGCCGCTGCCACCGCGGCATCGACGGCGTTCCCACCCTGCTCGAGCATGCGCGCACCCGCCTGGGCGGCGAGGGGATGGCCTGCCGCCACGACTCCCTCGCTCGAACTCGCGACCTGGGCAGGAGCGGCCGTGGGCGTGCGGCTCCCGTCCTCGAGGCGTTCGGCCGGAGGGTCGCCACCACAGGCCGCCGCGGCCAGGGCAAGAAGCAGAAGGGATCGCGAGATCGACATGTTCCGGGCTCTCCGAACCATAGACACAAGGACAAAACAGAGCGGGATTGTGCACCCCTGCGAGCCTGGCTGCAACTGTACCGACCCCGGTCCGAACGCCGTGGAGAAGCTGGGGTAGCACGCCGACCATGACCGTCGCCGTGTTCGATCCTGACCTCGCCCTGCCTCACGGCGCCACCCGTGTCGCGCCCATTTCACACCCACCCGGTGGACTCGTCCGGGTGGAACGGCCATCGGGGCGCCTCGTCACCCTGGCCGGCACCCGCTCGCTGATCCGGGCCGACCCTCTGAGGGGAGTCGTCGCGCTGAAAGCCGACGGCGTCGACCTGACCGGACGGATCTGCTGTGCCGGCCCTCCGGCCGCCAACGCGCTCATCACCCCGCGCAGTATGGTGCGCGAGCGCATCGGTTCCGGAGGCGGCTCCCACGAAACGGTGCTCGTGCCCGAGCGCCTCCCTGGTGGGGTCATCCAGTGGTCCGGAGCCGCGGGGGCCGAGGGGTGGCTCGTCGAGGTCGAACTTCCACTCCTCGGTGACGACCTGCAAAGCCCTTTCCGCATTCGCATCGACGGTGCCTTCGCCCGTTGGGCCGACGTCGGCGGACGGGGAGGTGTGGTGCAGTTGATCGGGGGCACAAGCGCCCCCGAGTGGAGATTGGTGGACGACGATCGGCAGGGCTCGTTGCAGGCCATGATCCGGCCGGACGGCGAACACCCCGTGTCGCTTCTCGTGGCGGGCGTCGGAGACCCGGAGCGCCTGCCGTCGCTCACGGCCCTCGCCGCAGTCGCGGCTCATCGTCTTCGTGACGAGATGGAGCCTCACGACGCCGAAGGACTGGTGCTCACGACCGGAATCCCCGGCCTCGACGATGGTCTCGCGTGGGCGCGGGCCACGCTACGGGCTTTGAAGGTGGAGCACGACGGCCGTGTCGGGATTCGAGCCGATCCCATCGACGCCGCCGCCCTCGTATTCGGAGCGCTGGCTGCCGGAGAACTCGCCGTGGCCAGGGCCGCGCTCGCTGTCTCCCTCCCGAGCCTCGCCGATGCCGCAGCCCGGGCGGCCTGGGTGTCGTGGGTCGGGGACGCGGGTCCTCTACTCGACGCGCGCGACCGGCTCACGCCCCTCCTGGAGGAGGCACCCCACTCCCTGAGACGGACGGTGGCGGCTGCCGCCGAAGCCATCGGTGAGACGGATTGGGCTGCGGCCCTTCGCCGTCCGCCACCACTGCGGGGTGCTCGAGCGCTACCCACCGTGCCCTCTCAGACGGTACTCCCCACTCCAGCCCCCTCGCCCGCGGCGGTACGGAGTACGCTGGAGCGGTTCTTCTTCGAGGGCGCCCCCGCCGACGGCCTCGAGGCCGCTTCGACCCTCGACCTCGTCGTCTCGGGCTGGCTGGGGGCAGAACCCGATGCGGCATTCGGCCGCCTGACGCTGGCGCCCTGCCTGCCGGCTTCGTGGACCGCATTCGGATTCGAGGGACTCCGCCTCGGGGACGCGAGCCTCTCGATGGACATGCGCCGCGAAGACGGCCACACCCGGTTCATTCTACGTCAGGACGCCGGAAGTACACCCATTACATGGATCTTCGCGCCCCGCCTGCCGGGAACGGGACTCGCGACCGCGCAGGTGGACGGTGTCGACGCGGCCATCGACGCCGACCTGGCCGGAGACCGGATCCAACCACGGATTCAGCTTCCTGCCGAGCGGGAGCGTGTGATCGACTTCGTCGTCACCGCCCCACCGGGATCGTCTACTTCTCCATGAACCCGTGCTCGCGGAGCAGGCCCTTCAACGCCTTCTCCCGATCGGCCAGGGTGGTCCGGGCGATCGCGCGGGCGAACTCGATCCGCTTGCCCTCGGGCACCTTGTCCAGAATCGCGATGGGCGCGCCATATCGAAGCAGGATCCGCTTGGCGTCCACCGCTACGGACTCATCCACGGTCTCCTCCCGGGTCGAAAGACAGGCTGACACTAAGCAACTCTTTACAAGATAGACGTTTCCGGAGCGCGCGAGAACCTGCTCCTCCCGGCATCAGTGCAGCACCTCGCGTTCATCGTCTTCTCCGAGGCGTTGCAGCGGCGCCTCGAAATGGAACCGAGCCACGGGCACCTTGAAACGCCGACCATCGGGACGCTGAAAGGTGTAGTGGCCTTCCATGTGTCCGACGGGCGAGCGTAGCACACAGAAGCTGGAGTAGACGTGCGAACCACCCGGTGCGATCTGCGGCTGTTCGCCCACCACCCCCTCACCGTCGACCTCACTGTCTTCGCCGGCGGCGTCGTGGATGCGCCAGAACCGATAGAGCAGTTGAGCACCCTCGTGTCCCTCGTTGTCGACCTGGACCCGGTACGAGAACACGAAGGTGCCCTCGGCCGGATCCGACCGCGCCAGGGAGAAGCGCGGCTGGACCTGGATCGTGATACCTTCGGGGAGGATCGGGAGATGCACGGCGGAGGGCCTCGTAGGGAAAGGGAAAACGACCGCATGACAATACCACCCCGCCCCCCGAGGGGTTTCAACATCGCTCCGCCCGCAATTCCCTCGCTCTTGCCCCTGCGACGGCATTAGGTTGAGCCATCGTCCCGTCGTTCCCGAGTGATCATCCATGTCGCGTCCTTCCATACGGCTCTCCCCTTCGGTGGAGGACTACCTCAAGGCGGTGTTTTCCCTAACCCGCCGTGACGACTCCGCATCGACGAGCGCGCTCGCCGAATCGCTCGGCGTGCAGCCCTCGTCGGTGACGGGTATGGTCAAGCGTCTTGCCGGCGACGGGTTGTTGGAGCACGCGCTCTATCGGGGTGTACACCTTACCTCGAAGGGCCATCGGGAGGCCCTCCGGATTCTGCGCCGCCACCGGATCCTCGAGACCTATCTGACGAATCGTCTCGGCTTCGCGTGGGACGATGTGCACGACGAAGCGGAACGCCTCGAACACGCAGCCTCCGATCAGCTGATCGAAGCCATGGCCCATGCTCTCGGCGATCCGCGCCACGATCCCCACGGCGCGCCGATCCCTACCGCCACCGGCGAGATCGAAGCGATGGACTTTCCTACCTTGGCCCAGTGCTCACCGGGCGACGAGGTTACCGTGCGAGCCGTACCCGACGAAGACCGTGACCGACTGCGCTCGATCGAGGAAAGGGGCCTTCGCCCCGGCACTCGCCTCACCGTCGAGCGCCGCGACGACGCCGACGGTCCGGTGCACGTGCGCGTCGAGAGCGCCCACGGCCAAGCCACCACGGTGAGCGCGGAATTGGCCCACCACATCCTGGTGGTACAGAGGAAGGCTCCGTGAACGCCGCAGACCTCTCGTTGCGCTTCGTCACCGGGCACCCGCGTGCCATGGCTCTGCTGGATGCCGACGGGCGGGTCGTCGTGCACTCCCGCGGGTGGATCCGACAACAGGGGCCAATCCCGGATCTCGTGGGAACACCGCTGACCCGGGGTGACCTGCTGCTGACGGCGCTCGCGCGCAGTTCCCACCCCGACGCGGGCGAGGTCGACCATCTGGTGCGGGAGGTGTTGGAAGGCCGAGCTCCCACCCTCCAGGCCGAAGTCCGGGTTCGGTGTGGACCCGACGACGACCGTTCGGTACTGGTGGTCACGGCACTCCGGCTCGAAGGCCGCCGAGCGGTCTGCCTCGAGTTCATTCCGACCACGCCCCCCCGGATCACCCCCGAGGCCAGCAGTGAGACTCCATTTCGGGAAGTGGTCGAGACTCTCGAGAGTGTGGTCTTCGTCACCTCTCCGGGGATGGCCGGACGCCCCCGGGTGATCCACTACGTCAGCCCCGCCTACGAAACGGTGTGGGGCCGATCTCGGTCGCTTCTGCGCGACGAACCCCTCTCCTTCCTCGATTCGGTGCATCCCGACGACCGGGAGGGCGTGGCCGCCAACCTCTGGCGCGAAGCCCGCGGCAACTGGGACCGCGAATTTCGCATCGTGCGTCCGGAGGGGAGTGTGCGGTGGATCCACTCGAAGGCCTTCCCCCTGCGGGATTCGCACGGCGACGTCGACCGGATCGTGACTCTTGCCACCGATGTGACGCCGCGCCGTGAGGTGGCCGACGCCCTGCGTCGGTCGAGGGACGAACTCGACCAGATCTTCGACCGGGCACCTGTGGCGCTCGTGCTCCATCAGCGTGGCCGGGTGCTGAAGGCGAATCGGGTGGCTGCAGCCTACCTCGGTGAAGATCATCCTGCCTCGGTGACGCGGCTCGACCTGATGGAACGAATCCATCCCGACGACCGCGCGCTGGCTGATCCCCTTGAGGGCACCGGACCGAGGCCTCTGGATCGAGTGGTGCGGATTCGAGGACCGCAGGGCGACTGGGTCGGCTATCGGGCGGCCGCCATTCGCACCACCACCGGTAGCGGTGAGCCGGTCAGCTTGCTCTCACTCTGGGGGCCCTATGCCCCGGCGGTGCCGATCACGACCGATGCAGGCCCTGCGGGCAGGGAGGGGGTCGACGACCTGTTCGAGTCGGCTGCGCTGGGAACGGCGATCCTCGACGAGCACGGTCGACTGCTACGCGCCAATGCTCGCCTCGCCGGCCTGTTGGGATGGAACGAGCGACCCGTGCCCACGGATCCGGGCTGGACCCTGCTCCCGGCGGATCAACAACGCCGAGCCCACGCCGCCTTGCGCGCCGTTGCAAAGAGAGGGCTCGGCCCCATCTCCACCGACGCCGACGTCATGCACGGTACCGGACACCGTGTGCCCCTGCGCCTGCATCTCTCCGCTCTCGACCCCGATCACGGCGCGGGCCGGATCCTGGTCCTGGCCGAAGATCTCACCGAGCGTCGGGCCGTGCAGGATCGTCAGAGCCAGGAACGGAGAATCGAATCACTCGGACGGCTGGCCGGGGGCATCGCCCACGACTTCAACAACCTGATGACGGTGGTCACCGGTCACGCCGAACTCGTTCTGGGTGAGTTGTCCGCCGACAGCCCCGTCGCCGACGACGTGCGCGAGATTCGCAGCGCCGGGCTGCGCGCGGCCTCGCTCACCGACCAGCTGTTGACGTTCAGCCGGCGACAGAAGGGCGAACCCCGGTCTCTCGACCTCGGTCGGCTCCTGCTCGAACTCGACCCCGACCTGCGCAGCGCCGTGGGCCCGGCCATCGACGTGGTTCTCGACGTGCCCCCGGGAGTGCGCCGGATCGAGGCCGACCCGGCGCAGATGCAACGGGTCGTGTCCAACCTCGTCGACAACGCCCGCGACGCGATGCCCCGCGGAGGACGAATCGTGATCTCGGTACGCGATCGGGACGTGAACGCCGGAGACGCATCGGGTGGTCCCCGACCCGAGCCCGGGCCATACGTCGTCCTTTCGGTCACCGATGTCGGCGAGGGAATGGACGCCGATGTGGCGGCCCACATCTTCGAGCCGTTCTTCACGACGCGACCGCCCGGGCACGGCACCGGCCTCGGCCTGGCACTCGTTCACGGAGTGGTCGAGGAACAGCACGGACATGTCGAGGTTCGCTCGGCACCGGGGCAGGGCACGACCATCTCCCTGCTCCTGCCCGCCCGCCCGCCCCTCGGCGCAGACCCCGTCGAGGCGACTCCCGAACCCCCGCAGGAGGCCCTCGCCCCACGGCCGCCCGATACCGGCCAGGGATCGGCCTGGGAGCGATCCGACGACGGGGGGGCGACACTCCTTCCCGCCGACGTGCTCCTCGTCGAAGATGAGGAGGCGGTCTTGCGGCTCGGCCAGCGCATCCTTGAAAGCCGCGGCTTTCGGGTCCGCCGCGCCACCACCGGGGCCGAAGCCGTGATCCGCCTGTCGTCGGGCGCGGCCCTTCCCGACCTCGTGATCGCCGATGCTCGCCTTCGGGACGTCGATGCCACCACCCTCGTATCGGCGGTCCGCACGGTCTCATCATCGCTCCCGATCCTGCTTCTGTCGGCCTTCGATTCTCGCACCGAGCCCGTGCTGGACGAGCCCGGTGTGTGGGTGCTCCCCAAGCCGTTCACGGCCGGTGAACTGACCAGTGCGGTGCGGCGCGCGCTACAGAGCCGGAACCCGCGCAGCTGACTCGTCGTGTGCTCCTTCGACGCCTCGGCACCGGAGGGGGCACGACGCCGCGCACACCCCTATGGCCGGATGACGCCGTCCTCGGGGCATCGGGGAATCGTGTAGAAGCCACCGTCGGGTGCGGGGTTGACCAGAAAATCGACCCAACGCGTGACCGACGTACCGAAGAACCCCGTGCCATCGCCCCGCACCGAGGGAATACGCACAGACCCCGACGGGTTGAAGTTGCCGCCGCGAACCCAGTTCACGTAGTTGCGGTCGACCGATGAGATCGACACCCGCGCAGCGGTTCCCGCGGGCATTCCCTCCTGGAGGGCGAGGGCGAAGTCGCGATCGAGATCGAAGCGTTCGAAGACGCCGAACTCCGACGGAAAGGTGATCGTCGTGTCGGACGCCGACACCGCCAGCCCCACGAGAAACAGGGGGTCGATCTCGACCTCGATCCCGCGGGGTTCGAGGGCCGCACGCAACCCGTACATCTCGGTCTCGGCCACGTACGCCCACGCTCCCTCGGACGCCGTCCAGACCATGGGGTACGGACGCGAGGGCCGCAGCACGCACGCGCCGCCGTCACGAAGTCCCACCAGATTGAAACGCCCCGGGATCACGCTGGTGGCGGTGAGAAGCTCGCCCTCGAGGGTGGAGATCTCGAGCTCCAATCGGTCTCCGGGACTCAGGGGCGAGGCGTCGTCGAGAAGCTCTCCCTCCAGCAGGTAACAGGTGCCGGTACCCTCCAACGGTGTCGAGACCAGGCACGGTGAGGGTTCGACGAGCTCCCGCAGGCGGTAGAGGGCCCCACCGGGTCCTACCACCTGCACCAGGGCCCCCGGCACGGGGTCGTTCTGCCCGTCCGCACCGACCACGGTCCGGTGCAGGAACACGGCGATCCGATCCTGTGACGGCATCGGAGCGTCTGCCGCGGGAACGCCGAGCTGGACGAGAGCCTCCACCACTACGACATCGACGGGTGGCTCGGCCAGGGTCACCTCGGCCAGCTCACACCCCGAGGTCAGTGCCACGAAAGCCAACCCTGTCCCGACGGCACCACCCCGAGCCCACCTGCGATGAGCGCGCATCAGAACCGCACCTCGAGGCCGACGGTCGGCAGGATCGGAAACATCGAGATTCCTGATCGCACGGCCGGGGTGCGGTCGTATTCGTAGAAGTAGAACAACACGTTGCGCTGGTTGTAGGCGTTCAGGAGGTCGATATGGGGCGTCAAGGTGCCCCATCCCTTGTCGAACTCCCGGCGAAAGCTCAGGTCGAGCCGGTGGTAGACCGGGTACCGTTCGGCGTTGCGGTCCCCGAGCAGCACCGCGTATCCGCTGAACTCCCCACTCTCGGCATCGCCGGCCCACCCGCTGCGGCCCCCATCCTTCAGGAAACGCGGCTGGTACGCAGCGAAGCTTGCCAGGGGGCGCGTGTATGGGGTTCCGGTGCCCACGTTGAGGCGCATGCTCGCGTCCCAGCCGCGCAGCGCCGGAAGGCGGAGTACCACGTCGAGATCGATCCTGCGATCGAAGATCGGCGCATAGGTCACGTCGGGTCGATCGATCTCACCCGAGTGTACGTCGGGAAAGGTCCGGTGGGCCTTGAGGAACGACAGCGCCACCCACCCATTGATGGGACTGCCCGTTCGTCGCACCATGGCGTCTGCACCCCACGACACACCGTCACCCACCAGCACGTCGTCCAGGTCGTCGTTGGGGTCGTCGCTGGTGTTGAAGGTGAGTACGCCGTCGAAGGAGCGCGCGTACCCCTCGAGCGAGAAGCTCCACTCGTCATTGGGAAAGGCCTCGAGGCCGACCTGAACCTGGTCCGACACCACGTGCGGTGCGCGACGACCAGCCAGGATGAACACATCGAGCCCCAGCGGCAGCTCCTCATCTCGAAGCGAATGCAGGAACTGCGTATAGCGCCCCAGCGATGCGTTGAGGGCCCACCGACTCCCACCGATGAACCGTTTGACGGCGAGACGGGGCGACAGCTCGACGACGGACTCGCCCGGGTCGGGGAGCCATCGATCGACTCGGGTCCCGGCCTCGATCAGCCACCGGCCCGGTCGGCCCCACGAGGTCTGAGCGTATGCCGACCAGAGCGAACCCGAGCCTGCTCCCTGACTGAAGACGGTGCCCCCCGTCCGGGCCTCGTTGCTGTAGTCGTAGCGGTCGAACGCGGCACCGACGCCGACCGCAACCACGGGAAGCGGCCGTAGCACGAGGTCGAGACCCATGCCGTCCTGAGCGACCCGACTCGTGAATCGCGTCTCGTCGAAGTCGGGAAAGGTCAGGCCGGTACCAAAGCGCGTGGCCGATGCGCGGGCGCTCAGCCGTCCACGTGCGAGATCGCGCTCCCAGCGTAGCCCCACCACGTCGTTGCCCCAGTTCCAATCGATGCGGAGGGGAAAGTCCTCGTCTTCGATGCGCGAGAAGTCGAGCACATCGTCGCCGGTGTACGCCGTGAGGCGGAGCCGATCTCGAGGTCCGAGCCCCACATCGGCCACGGCCTGGAGATCCTGGAGGTGATAGGGAAAATCGGCGAAAGGTGCCAGGAGCTTGTCGAAGTACGAGCGCCGTCCCGACACCCGCCACCGGATGTCGCGGTCGCCGACCCCCCCGCGCACCGCGACCCGGGTCGCCAGGAGGCTGACGCCGCCATCGATGCCGAAGCGGCCGTCGCCCGGGTCGGACTCGATGGTGAGGACCGAAGAGACCCGACCCCCGTAGCGCGCTTCGAACCCACCCGCCGCCAGTTCAGCGTGCTCGACCATGTCGGCGTTGAACACCGAGAAGAGGCCGCCGAGGTGGAACGGGCTGAAGATCGGCACGCCGTCGATCAGGATGAGATTCTGATCCGCCGAACCGCCACGCACGTGAAAGGCCGACGAGAAGTCGGAGGTCGACACGACCCCCGGGAGCACCTCGATGGCTCGGATCGGATCCGGCTCCCCGAGGCCCGGAACGGACTTGAGGTCGGTCGACGAAAGCTCGCGGACCGAGGCACCCGCCGTCTCCTCGAATCGCTGCCGATCGCGGCTCCGAGCGGCGTCGACGCTCACTCCTTCGAGGAGCACCGCCGCGGGCTGAAGTCCGATCTCGACGGCGACGGTTCGGTCGGCGACCACGGTGACGAGACGCGATTCGGGCGCGTATCCGAGTCGCTCGACACGCAAGGTGAATTCCCCTGCCGGAGCCCTCATCTGAAACCGGCCGTCGGCGTCGGACTCCGCCCGGGCAACCACTTCGCCCCGTGAGCGCAGGGTCAGGTCGGCCGAGAACACGGGGCCCGACGCGTCGACGACCCGCCCCACGATCTCTCCCGTGGGCTCCTGGGTCGCCGCAGTGCTCGCCCCACCGGCGAGGATGGCAAGGAGGACGATCGATACCCGACCGACCCCCCTGCTGGAGCGGACGGGGGTCCGGTAGAGATCGTGCAGACCCTGCAGGCATTTCATTGCAACCACTCACTCTTCCCCTTCCCGACGGACATCGGTGCCCGATGCGCGATCACGCCGCGCTCCGGAAAGTAGCTTCCCACCAGGCTTCCACACCCCCGATACCTCGCGGCCACCGCGACAGGTCCCTCCCCTCCTGAAGTCGGGTTCGTGTCGGGTTCGTCGTGGCCGGGGCCAAGGCGTTGCACACCGACGCGCTCCGTCGGGGATCTCTCGCGCGGGCATGGCGGCGCGGCGGCGTCTGGCCTACGATCTCTGCCGGAACATCTCTCCTGCCCCGACGCCCATGGACCTCGCTACCCTGCGGGCTCGCATCGATGCCCGGCCCCGCACGCACCTCGCCAGCTTGCCGACGCCGTTGCGTCTCACTCCCCGACTGCGCGCGGCGCTCGGTCCCGAGATTCCCGAAATCCGGGTCAAGCTCGACGAAGAGACCGGGTTCGGGCTCGGCGGCAACAAGGTGCGAAAGCTCGAGTTCGAACTCTCACCGGATCGGATCCGGGGGGCCACCCATCTGATCACCACCGGTGGGCCGCAATCGAACCACTGCCGCGTCACTGCGGCCGCGGCAGCCCGGCTGGGACTCGCCTGCATATTGGTGGTGAACGGCCCCGACCTCGACGCTCCGACCGGGAACGCCCGACTGCACCGGATCCTGGGTGCCCAGATCCGTACCGTGGCGAGTCGGTCGGAGCGGGCGGCAGCGTTGGCGGCCGCCTCCGACGAGGTGAGTGCTGCAGGGGGACGGGCCGTCGTGGTTCCCCTGGGGGCCTCCACCCCCCATGGAGCCCTGGGCTATGTCCACGCCGCACTCGAGCTCCACGACCAGCTTCCACCCGAGACCGACCGGGATGTGCAGCTCTTCGTGTCGAGTTCATCGGGGGGTACTCTCGGCGGACTCTGGGCGGGGCTGGCGCTCCTGCCGCGCTCCGACCTGCACCTGATCGCCGTGAGTGCCGACACGCCACGCGACGAATTGCTCGAGCGGGGGAGAACGCTGGCGCGGGAAGCCCTCGCACTGCTCGAAGTCGACCCCGAAGTCGTCGAAGGCGTGGCAGCGCGAATCGACGTGACCGACGCCGAGGTGGGCGAGGGATATGGAATTCCGACTCCGGAGGCCCATGAGGCCATCGACCTGTTCGCGCGGGCCGAGGGGATCCTCGTCGATCCGGTCTACACGGCCAAAGCCGCCGCAGGCATGATCCGCTGGCTCCGGGAAGGCCGACTCCCGACCGGAGATCGGGTCGTGTTCTGGCATACCGGGGGGCATCCGGCCCTCCTGGTCTGAGCCTGTCGGTCAGCGCTGCGCCGGTCGGTCGCCTTCCGCTTCACGATCGGCGCGGAGATCCCGTCGCAGATCACGAATCATGAGGGCAGCGGCGGCGAGCATCAGCAAGGGTGCAACGCCGATCAGCCGCAATGGCCCCGGGGCCGGAAGAAAGTAGAGGCCCACCGGCACGAGTCCCACGAGGCCCGCGATGAGGGTCACGAGCGGCGCGTCGCGAAAGGTCGCCACGGCTCCGGCCACGGCCACCCCCGGAAACAGCAACGCAGCCACCAGCGCCGGTGGAAGGGCCTCGCCACCGGGGCCCAACGCGCTGATCCAGGCCAGACGCCCCCACATCGTACCCGAAAGGAGAGCGCTGACGACGGCCAGGACATGGGCAACTCGTTGACTCGACATGCGGGAAGGTGGCCCACCACACCGACCCGCGGAAGGTCCCCCTGCCGGATCGGGGAGGATTCCCGACGGCCCACCGGGCCCGATTGTTGGATCTTGCCGATACAGGACCCACGCCCGCCGTCCCGACCGGAGGTCTCGAACGATGATCGCTCGCCGATTTTCCGCCATCGCACTGTTCGGATTGGTCTTCGCCGCCTGCGCAGAGCCCCCTGCCGAGGAGGCTGCGCCGACCGCAGCCGACACGGTCCAGATGGCCCTGGCCAGCTACGACGATACCGCCTTCGACACCATCTCGTGGGAAACCCCCGACAAGGCGTTGGAACGGGGGAGTGTGGTGTTCCAGTATTCGTGCTCCAAGTGCCATGGTCCCCAGGGCTACGGCGACGGCAACTTCGTCACCCGCGGGGACACGATCCGACCGCCGTCGTTCTACGCGGCCAGCTTTCCGTTCAATGACGATCTCGAGGGACTCCGGCGACACGTATACACCGGGACCGAGGGCGGCATGCCCCACTGGGGGATGGAAGGACTGAAATACCGCGACATCGATGCGGTGGGCCGGTTCATCCTGGCGCGTATGACGTCGCGGTAGCGGCCACCTGCCGTAGCGAACAACTCGGGCCGAAGGGGGGCCGCTCAGCCCCCCTCACCCGCCCGTCCGTGTGGGTACCGAGCGACTGGTGCGGCTTCCGTCACCCAACTGCCCATTCTGGTTGAACCCCCAGCAATAGGTGACACCGTCGGTCGTGCGTCCGCAGGTAGCGCCTCCGCCCGCTCTCAGCGCCTCGAATCGAAGATCGCCGACGACCGCCGTCGGCGCCGACCGATTCATGTTGGTCCCGTCGCCCAGCTGTCCGTGGAGGTTCTGGCCCCAGCAGTACGCTTCGCCAGCGGCCGTGAGGGCGCAGCTGTGCGCCGCTCCGGTGGCGATGGCCGTCACCGGCGGGAGCCCCGCCACCGGACTCGGTCGTACCGAGGCATCGCCGACCTCGGTCCCGAGTTGCCCATGCTGGTTGTCTCCCCAGCAGAAGACCTGACCGTCGCGCAAGGCGCAGGTATGGCTACTACCGGCGGCCAGCGCCTGAAACCCCGGGCCGGTGGCGACCGCCGTGGGCGCGAGCCGGTCCACCCGCCCACCGTCCCCCAACTGGCCCGAGGCATTCAGGCCCCAGCACTCGATCTGCCCCGACGGTGTGAGCGCACAGGTGTGGTTCCAGCCGGCGTCGATGGCCCTGAACCGAAGGGCCGACGCCACCGCCGTGGGTACGCTGCGGTCATCGCGGGATCCGGTTCCGAGTTGACCTGAGAGATTCGAGCCCCAGCAATACGCCTGACCCTCACCATCCAGACCACACGAATGGGTCAGGCCAGCAGTCAGCCTCGAGAAACGCACCATCCCATCGACCCGGCGTCCCCCACTGCTCGTACGAGAACCATCCCCCAACTGCCCGCCGTCGTTCGAACCCCAGCACCACGCCACACCCTCGGGATCGACTCCACACGCATGCGCCACCCCCGTCACCACCGCCACCAGCCCACCGACGTCGGCCGAGGCCGCAGCTCCACCGCGGCAGAACGGACGCCCACTCCCCAGAGCGCAGAACATCGTCCCACCCACATCCCAGCCCCGTCGGACCACATTGGGTGGGGGGCGCCCGGACACCGGTGCCGAGGGCACCGAATCCTCAACGCCGGTGGCGGGGTCGGGCACAGCCGGCTCCTGCACCTCGGCCGTGGCCTCGAACACCACACGCACGCCGGAGCCGGTGATGCGTGCCACGACCTCCTGGCGGCCGGGTTGGTCGCCCAGCGTCCAGCGGGACACGGCCCATCCCTGGGCGTCGGTGAGATCGACCTCGGGGACCACGACCCCGGACTCGGTACTGAACTCGACCTCAGCACCTTCGACCGCGTTGCCGGCTTCGTCGACGACCCTGAGCAGGAGTGCGTCGGGTAGGGCCTGCCCGGGAGGCCCGGACTGACCGTTGCCATCGATGCCGCTCACCGCCGCGCCCGTTGCGGGTACGGCCGACACCAGGAAGCGGGTCTCCAGGTCGGGGATTCCGTTCGATTCGGCGGTCCGTGCCAACACCTCCACCTCCTGGGGCAGGGCCGGCAGGGTGAGGACCACCGCGGCTGCCCCATTCACGTCGGTACGCACCTGGGTGGTGTCGAGGGCCGCCTCGCCCGCAATCACCTCGAAGTGCACCAACACGTCGGGAACACCGAGCCCGATCGAGTCCACCACCTGCACCCGCAGTGCTTCGGGCAGGGTCGTCCCCACCGGCCCCGATTGGGCATTGCCACCACGCCCGGCGAGCAGACGGGGAGGGCCGGGCACGGACGGCACGGACGTCGCGGAGACATCACCGGGATCCGACGAATCCGCGACGAGCGTCGCCGCGGGTGCAATGCGCGCCAGGGCCTGCCTCCAGGCGGAGTCCAGGCCGAGCGGCTCACGGGCGAACACGAGACCCGCGACCGCCGCCGCCAGTACACCGAGCACCCAGGGCCAGCGCTTTGCGCGCTGCGGGGCTCTGGCGGTCGGCCGTGGTGGTGACCCATCGGACCGGGTCGGCGGCGGCGGGGCGGAGGGAAGTCCCGGGCGCTCTTCACCTGCGGGCGTATCCTCCCACTCGACTCCGTACAACAGCGGATCGACCTCGGGCTCGTCGAGTGCACGGATCTCGGCGAGCATTTCCTCGGCCGACGACCAGCGATCGGCCGGGTCCTTGCGAACGGAGCGCTCGACGATGGTCACCACCCGCTCGGATAGATCGGGACGCACCTCGCGCAACGGCGGAAGATCTTCGTGCTTCTGCTTGAAGATGATGCTGTAGATGCTCTCGCCGTCCCAGGGATGCGCACCGGTCAGCATCTCGTAGGCGACGAGCCCCAGGCTGAAGACGTCGCTCCGGCCATCGACGTCGGCACCATCGATCTGTTCCGGCGCCATGTAGGCCGGCGTCCCCAACGACTCCCCCGGGAGTGTCAGACGGGTGTCGAGATCCCAGGGGCGCGCGACGCCGAAATCGGCCAGTCGGGCCGTACCCACCTCGTCGTCGATGTAGATGTTCTCGGGCTTCACGTCGCGATGGACGATCTTGCGGCGGTGCGCATACGCCAGGGCCGACGCCACATCCATGAGGAATGACATCGCTTTTCGCGGTGGGAGTGCGCCCTCTTCCTGCAACAGCTCCTTGAGATTGCGACCGGGTACATGCTCCATGAGCAGCACCATGCTGCCGTCGCTCAGATGCCGGGTGCCGTACAGCTTGACGATGTTGGGGTGCTGGAGCTGCGCCACGAGCTTCGCTTCTCGCTGCAGGCGCGCCATGGCTTCTTCGTCGGCCCCGAACGACGACCGAATCACCTTGACGGCGAGATCGCGGTTCAGCTCATGGTCTCGCACGAGATAGACGATGGCCGTGGCGCCGCGCCCGAGTTCTCGAACGAGCTTGAAGCCCGGACCCAACGCCTCGAGGGCACTCCGTACGGGATCACCCTCCGACGCCCCTCCCTGCCCTTCCGTACCGGTCATCGCATCACGTACCAGACGACGGCTGCAGCTACGGCTGCCAGGATGACGACGCCCGTCATGATTCGGCGTCCTCGCCCCAACGGGGGTGTGCGCACCGTGCTCCGCTCGACCAGGACTCGCGGATCCCAGGCCGGTGAGGACCGGCGTAGCGCCGCGGGTTGAGTGGCCCGGGAAGGCGATGGACGGTGGAGCACGACGGCAGATACGTTGTCTTCGCTGCCCGCCTCCAGTGCCGCATTCAGGAGCTTCTCGACGGCCACCTCGGGATCCCTCAGGGATTGACTCCAGACCTCGAGCCGATCGTCGGAGAGCACCCCATGCACGCCGTCGCTACAGAGCAGAATGCTCTCGCCATCGTCGACCTCGAAGGGCCCGAAAATGTCGACATCGACCTGCGGAGCGGTACCCAGCGAACGCGTCAGCGCTCCGCCCCATCGCCCGCCGACGACCCCGACATCGCCCGGAAGCCCCGCCTGGCGCGCCTGCTCGGAGTGCGTGTGATCGATGGAGATGCGACGAATGCCCAGAGGTGTGCACCGATACGCCCGACTGTCACCCACATTGGCGACCGTCACGCGGTGTCCCGCAGCGTGCGCGACCACGAGGGTCGTTCCCATCGGTCGGCCTGCGGCGCGTTCGTGCACCGCCCGGTTGGCATCCCGGACGGACTGCTCGAGGGTAGCCCCTCGGGTCAGCGAGTTGCGCAGCGCCTCGAGAGCCGTCCGACTGGCAATGTCTCCGGCCTCGAGCCCGCCCATGCCATCGGCGACCGCGATCACCACTCCCCCGTTGCTCAGGCGCATGGACAGCACCGAATCTTCGTTGCCGTCCCGTCGTCCGGCGTCGGTCCGCAGAGCAACATGCCAGCCACCCACAGTCGGCCCCACGGTCATGGAAGGATGAAGCTGAAGCGGGCCTCGCCCAACCGGACCTCGTCGCCCGACTGGAGCCGGTGGGGCTCCAGGCCCGCTGCCAACGGTTCTCCGTTGACCTGGACCGGCTGTGAGGTGACGAGGCTCTCGATCCTCCAGCTGCCGTCGATGAAGGACATGCGCGCGTGTCGATCCTGTACCGAGGGGTGGTTCAGCGTGATGTGATCCGGAGGCTCGCCCTCGGCCCAGCCGAGGGTCACCACGGCGTCGCGACCCATCGGCCGGACGAACCGGATTTCCTCACGGATGACGTCGGGATCGAGCGGCCGAAGTCGCCCCGGAAGCAACTGAAGTGTCGCACGGGAGAGGGGTCCTGGTCCATGGTCTTTGCCGGGGGCCGGGGTGGAAGAAGCCTCGGACGCAGCGACGGGCGCTTCGGGGGTTGGCGCCAGCTCGACGGTGAGGTCGGGCGGCTCCCACACGTCGGGACTCGCCGGTGGGACGTCGGGCGAGGGCTGTGCGTCGGTCGTCGGACTGCTCGTACTGCGTCGCGAGACGGGCGGTCGAAAGACCGGTGGCAGGGCCTCGACGGGTCCCCCGGAGTCACGGCGCAGACGCTCCATCAGACGCCGGAACAGACCCCTGGATGCCTTGGATTCACCCCAGACGATGACTCGGGACCGGACGGCCACCCCCGCGTCCTCACCGGGATCGTCCTGATCCGAAGGCGGGCGGTCGATGTTGTCTTTCCCCATGCGGGGCTCCAGTCGTGAGTGCTCCTCTGGAGTAGAGTACACGAATGACGACGTTTTCGCCCCGTCTCGTGTGTCAGCGCAGCGGCCCCGACGCCAACGGCCATGGGAATTCGATGAGGGGTGAGGGGAGGGGAGCCGGAGTCGAGACCGTCGTGGTACTGGTCGCGCGATTGTCGGCGGGCGTGGGATCGGGGGTCGTGGCCGCAACTCCGACGATGTTGGTCAGCGGACCCGAGTAGGCGCCGCCGATGTCGACGACGACGTCGAAGGTCAGCCCGCCCAATGGCGCGACGGCGGCCGCCGGCCAGGTGACCACGCTGCCCGACAACACACCCCCACCCGTCGCCGACACGAAGGTCACTCCCGCCGGAAGCGTGTCGGTGAGGACGACCCCGGTGGCCTCGCTGGGCCCGGCGTTCATCGCCGTCACCGTGAAGGTGATCTGTGCACCGGGTACGGCGGTGGCGGGCGCCGAAGCGCCCGCTGTGAGATCGGCGACCGCCACCACGGTCGTGCTCGTCTCCTGGCGGTCGTTGGCCGGGGTCGGGTCGGACGAGGTCGAGGACACTCGCGCCCGATTGGTCAGCGGCCCCGTCGCGGTCGTCGGGATCGTTGCCGTCACCGTATACGCCGCGCTGGACGCGCCACTCGCCAGCGTAGTGAGCGTCGGCCAGGTCACCACATGGCCGACGGCCGAATAGGTGCCGCCATCGCTGGCCGAACTGAAGGTCACGCCCGGCGGTAGCGTGTCGCTCACCACCACCGCCGTCGCTGTGCCCGGCCCCGCATTGGTCGCCTGCACCGTCCAGGTGATGGGCGTGCCCGCCGTGTCCACCGCCGGACCCGTCTTCGTCACCGAGAGGTCGGCTCTTGGCACCACGGTCGTGCTCGCCTCCTGGCGGTCGTTGGCCGCACTCGGGTCGGCGGTCGCCGCCACCACCCGCGCCCGGTTGACCAGCGCACCGGTCGCAGTGGTCGGGATCGTTGCCGTCACCGAATACGCCGCGCTGGACGCGCCACTCGCCAGCGTAGTGAGCGTCGGCCAGGTCACCACATGGCCGACGGCCGAATAGGTGCCGCCATCGCTGGCCGAACTGAAGGTCACGCCCGGCGGTAGCGTGTCGCTCACCACCACCCCCGTCGCCGCGCTCGGCCCCGCATTGGTCGCCTGCACCGTCCAGGTGATGGGGGTGCCCGCCGTGTCCACCGCCGGCCCGGTCTTCGTCACCGAGAGGTCGGCGACGGCCACCACATTCGTACTCGTCGCCTGACGGTCATTGGCCGTACTCGGGTCGGCGGTCGCCGCCACCACCCGCGCCCGGTTGATCAGCGGCCCCGTCGCGGTCGCCGGAATCGTTGCCGTCACCGTGTACGCCGCGCTGGAGGCGCCGCTCGCCAGCGACCCAATCGTCGGCCACGTCACGACATTGCCGGCCGCCGAATAGGTGCCGCCATTGCTTGCCGACACCGACGTCACCCCAGCGGGCAGCGTATCGCTCACCACGACTCCCGTCGCCGTGCTGGGCCCTGAGTTGGTCGCCTGCACCGTCCAGCTGATCGTCGTCCCCGCCGTGTCCACCGCCGGACCCGTCTTCGTCACCGAAAGGTCGGCGACGGCCACCACATTCGTACTCGTCGCCTGACGGTCGTTGGTCGCACTTGGATCGGACGAGGTCGAGGCTACCCGCGCCCGGTTGACCAGCGCCCCGGTCGCAGTGGCCGGGATCGTCGCCGTCACCGTGTACGCCGCGCTCGAGGCGCCACTCGCCAGCGACCCAATCGTCGGCCACGTCACCACATTGCCCGCCGCCGAAAAGGTGCCGCCATTGCTCGCCGTCACCGACGTCACCCCGGGGGGCAGCGTATCGCTCACCACCACCCCTGTCGCCGTGCTGGGCCCCGAGTTGGTCGCCTGCACCGTCCAGCTGATCGTCGTCC
>CAZFRU010000033.1:0-11844 GCA_964521385.1 uncultured Gemmatimonadaceae bacterium
CAGGCCCCCAGACCCATTTTGCGGGAAACCTGTGGGGCTTCGTGAATAAGCCGGGGTGAATCGAGTCCTCACTGTGGAATCCGGCGCCGTTCGGAAGATGAACACGGCCCCAGACCACGCGGCCAATCCAGCGATGAGGCCGGGCAAACCCCAAGGGGTCCAGTAGAACGCCTGGTCGGTCAGAAGCCTATCTTCTCCGGTAGTTCAGTTCGCACCCACCGCCCGTCCACAGTTGTGGGGACCTGGTCAACTCACATCGTCGGACGCACCCTCTTACCCCACGCCGGATAGTGTGAATCGCCAATACTGCTCCTCCACGCTTCACTTCCGCAACCGATGGGGGGCCGTCTGGGGCGAAGCGCCCGCAAGGCGCGGAGCCGGAGCCTCCCGCATCAGCCACCGCTGAAGAACAGGATAACCTTCAAACCGTGCTCTGCGTCCGCCGCCTTTTTGTAGACCTCGACTTGATGCTTGAGGTTCTGCCGTAGGTTGGTGTTCCGGGCCAGCTTGAACTCCACGATCGTCTTGTCGAAAGCACCCCGCGACGCCTTGAAGTCCGCGGGCCCCCGGCCGTCGTCCACCTCCCTACTTATGTCGGACGGCGTACCCCGCCAGGTGAAACGGAAGAGGATCTGTAAATGAGCGAGTAGCCGGTCGGATTCAAGGGAGCAGTAGGGGGACAGCTACAGCTGCGCCGCATGCGGGAGCTGAGCCGCCGACACTGCCGCGTCGACTCGGCTCCGGAACTCCTCGACGTAGAGATGGGGTGCCGTCTCTCGCCACCACCTGGCCCCATCCTTCGTCTCCAGGAGTTCCCGCACGAGGGGCGCAAATAGATGGAGCGCCGACGAGGAGTCGAGCTCGGTGTACCCCAGTTCGAGGCTCTGCTGGCCGACGAGATTCTCGATCGTTGCGATGTACGTGTTCAGGAAGGCGACGAAGCGGGTGGCTTCGGTCGGATCCAGATCGCTCCCGGCCAGCGCTCGCGTATAGATGTCGGCCAATCCGCCATCGCTCGCGAGCCGCCAGTTCAGTTCGTTGAAGAGGAGAGTGATATCGTGAATCGAACCGGCCTGCGCGAACTCGTTCGAACGTTTCAACGCATTGGAGTTGTGCCGGACCTGGATGGACAAGTAGATGAGCGTCGCCACAGTGGCGATTGCGGCTATGAGCTCGCCGATGCTGCCGATGTCTTGGAGGGTCATGCCGTTTGCTGTCCTGGAAGGAGGGAGGCTCCCAAGCCACAAGTGCCGGTCCCACCTGAACGATGGGTGATCCGCGAGGAGACCTCCCCACTCGATCCGGCGGCCGCGAGCCGAAACACTGCGCCGCCCAGAAGGGCTTGCGCAACCGGAGACGACGGATGGCAGCCTACAGGTGACTCGTCCGGGCTATCTCAGATAAGACTCCATGGCAGTTGGCCGAGCCGATCCCAGGTGGCGGCGGAGACCCGACCCTGTGCGATCTTCGCGAGGCGCTCGTCGCCGCAAGGGGGACCGATTTCGGGATCCACAGTCCGACCTGGATCACCCATGATCCCCACCGGGCCGTGGTCCGGATAGATCACCTGGCCATCCTTGATCTCGTACTACACCCTGCCGATCGCATGGACGCCGGTGGGCGTGTGACGGACGCCCAACTCCGGTTGCTCGGCGATCACAGTCTCTGCGATCAGGGCGCTCATGGGCCGCTGCCCTGCTTCCGCTCCTCAAGGACGCCTCCCGCGATCCCGTGCGCCGCAGCGGTGAAGGCGTGACCTTTCGCATCTGCCACGCGGCCCAGCGACACCGTCTCCTCGAGGCCCAGAAGGCGTTCCTCCACGAGGATCCCGTGCGCCGCTATCAACTCCGACCTGAGGTCGTCTTCCTCGACAGCATCCCCGGCAGCAATCTGGACCGGAACCTCCCGCATCAGCCACCAAGGGCGGAGTGCGCTACGGGCTGCCGCCTACCAGCGGGCTCGGCAGCTCGTGGCCAACAACGACGATTTCCGGAGCCGCTTCCATACGCTTATCCACCGCACCACCCGGCGGCCCCTTCCGCTCAAAGCTGCCTACGTAGCCGTCATGAACAGCTATCTCCGTATCGCCCACGGACTCGTCACCCGACAGGAGCTCTACACCCCCCTCGCCCAGCGCTCGTACGCCGCCGTCCCATGAGGCCCTGGAGGCCGGCCTTGGTGAGCCCGCAACCGATATGGGTAGAACCCGCCTGAACAAGATGGGCCACCGCTCCTCGCATCCTCGACTGAGCACCCTGGGAAAAACCCGAATCCACCAATGCGAGCCTGAGGAGCACGCCTCCACCATCCTCCCATCCACCCCTGCCCAGGGCCCGGCAGCGAGCCGCGG
The DNA here is from genome assembly GCA_964521385.1 of uncultured Gemmatimonadaceae bacterium. GTDB lineage: Bacteria > Gemmatimonadota > Gemmatimonadetes > Longimicrobiales > Gaopeijiaceae > Gaopeijia. The sequence goes on from CAZFRU010000033.1 coordinate 2,351, forward strand.
CCCCTGCTTCACTTCGGCCAAGCATCTCCAATCAGCCTTGACTCCGGCCCGATAGCATCTTGTTGGACGGAGTCGGAACGCTACCGGTGGGCCAGGCTACGGACGTGCAAGATGTCCTCGGCGCCGATCCGACGGAGGTCGGCCGATGGAAGGGTGGCCACCGCTACGGTGCCCCCCTCGCCCGTGACGAACTCCACTTCGAACGCCTCGGAAGAGTGCTCGTGCACGATCGCTCCGACATCGCCAGCCTTGAGCCCAAGGGCAGGTATGTCCCTGGTTAGAACCACGGTATCCAGTTGTTTCATCCGTCAGCTCTCCGGTGCGGATACGCCGTAATCAGTTCTGGTGGAGCGTCCGCGACGCTCATCCATACGGTTACCAAGGCAACCGGGTTGCCATCCGGTGCGTCGGCCTCGCCTACGACAAGGTACTTCATACCCCACTCGGTTCGCTCGCTCGACGTGACCTGGCCCTCAGCCGCCACCGCACGTAGGGTCGCCTCGAGCTGCTCCGGTCTACCTACACCGTACCCGCGAGAACGGAAGAAGCGAGCTTTGGGAGATCCCACGGGATGGGTCTCGGAGAGGAGGTATCCAACGACCTTCCTCCGAGAGATCTCAGCCTCGTCGCCTCGCGGGAGCTTCAGGTCGTCATCTCCTTTCGATCATCCGATGCCGGCTAACGTGCCGGGGTTGCCGAAACGGCCCCCGGCGATACTGTTCACGCATCCATACTTGGGTCGTACGCAGGCTTTCCGCTAGGGCAACCTGCCCGTTCAGGGCCGGTTGGGACGGAGCGCCCGCAGGGCGCGGAGCCGGAAGCCTGTTGTTATCCGGCGTACGATCCCGCCAGCCTGCTCATTGGGGCTTGCGGTCAACGTAGGCGCACGTCGGATCGAACGGGAACTTCTCTCGCATGAGTTCAAGGACCGCGTCGACGATCTCGTGTTTTCCGATGTCGCGCAGGTCAGACTCCATGAAGTCGAACGACTCATCCAGGATCCGCCACTTCCGGCTCCACGCCTGACCGTACGCTTCCGGCGCTAGCTGTAGGTAGGGAAGAAGGCGGAGCCACATCCACGACACCTCACACGCGCGATTCGTATACGCCGAGCCCGCACGTTCCTCCAGCTTTGGCCCAAGGGTGAGCGGCTCACCCTTTACCCAAGGACCAAGCATCGCCGCCCAGGTGAGGGTGGCCCCGTGCACCTCTCTGTGAAAGAGCGCCTCCCATCTGCGCAACCACTCGAGGGTCGACTCGCTCAGGCCGCTCTCGGTACGAATCATCAACTCAAGAACTCGTCTCTCTTCCTTCACCATCGCCTTCCTGACTTCGTCCGCAGTCTCGTTCTGGCTAGGAAGACCATGCAACGCAGACCATGACGAATGGCCGGCGGCGATCGCCGCCATGAAGACAGCCCTGTCCTTCAGGTCACGGAGAATGCGGTATCCCGCGAGTGGATACCCCGAGCGAAACACGAGTTCGGCAGCGCGGAAGTCACGGAAGGCCGTGAGATACTCGGAGATGACCGCACCCCAGTACGTCGTAGTGTCTCCCTCGCTGGGCATGCTACTTAGAGACACATGAAGAGTCGCTGCAAAGAAGGCATGCCAAGCATCGAGGAGCGCGACATGGCCGGCGAGATGGTCTTCTACCTGCCGGGCGAAGTCTGACTCTTGCTCGGCCACCCACCAGATCGGCTGGTGGGCTTCACGCTCGAGCCTGAAGGTCTCTTCCAACCGCCGCTGCCACGTCCCCACAGACATCCTCTCCAATGCTACTCCCAAGTATGCCGGATAACGAGTTGTTTACGCCGCCTCAAACGGAAATCCTGAGCCAGGCCTACGATTGCCGACAACGGCGTCAGCAGGCCCCCGCCCAACGGCACGGGCAAGTAGCTTCTCCGCCAGGCTCACCATCCGCTCCTCCTGGGAGCCGCAGTCTCCGCCCTCCATCCTGATGCGGGTATACCCATACTTCACCGCCGAACACGCCAGCGCAAGTATCACGCATCCCGCCCCGGGAAGATCGGCGAAGGCTGACTGTTCAGGCTGGCAACAGCCCCACCAGACCGGCGACCACCACGTAGCCCCCTTCGCCCAACAAACCGCCCCTCCCCCCCGAAACTGGCCCCACCGCCCCACCCGCCCCAATCTTCCCCGCACGCTCGACCCAACCCTCGGGCGAGTAGCAATCCGACCTGGAGGAGTGGCATGCGGGGTATCGTCGTAGCGCTTCTGTGGGCCGTCACCGCGGGGCCGGTGGCCGCTCAGCAGCTTACCGTGGAGCAGATTCTCACCTCTGACGACTTCGTCGCCGAGGGGCTGCCCAGCTTTCGGTGGACCCCCGACGGATCCCGCATGACCTGGGTGCAGCCCTCGCCTGGCGCTCAGGGTGACGAGCTGGTCGCCTTCGATCCCGCGACCAACACCAGTGAGACGCTGGTGGCCTCGGCCGACCTGATTCCCGGGGGCGAGCGCCGACCCATCGCCATCGAGGGCTACGACTGGAGTCCCGACGGACGCCGGCTCTTGATCTTCACCCGCACCGAGCGCGTGTGGAGGGACAACACCAAGGGGCAGTACTTCGTGTTCGACCTGGGCACCCGCGCCCTGCAGCCGATATCGACGGCCTTCGGCTACCAGATGTTCGCCAAGTTCAGCCCCGACGGGGGGCGGGTCGGCTTCGTGCGCGACAACGACCTCTGGGTCACCGATCTGGGCACCGGCGACGAGCGCCGCCTCACCGACGACGGGGGCGAGACCATCATCAACGGCACCTTCGATTGGGTCTACGAAGAAGAGCTCGGGCTCCAGGACGGCTGGCGCTGGTCGCCCGACGGCGCGCGCATCGCCTACTGGCGGCTCGACTCGACGCCGATCCAGGACTTCTACCTCATCGATGACCTCGACCTGTACTCCAGGCCCATCGCCTTTCCCTACCCCAAGGCCGGCAAGCCCAACTCGTTTGCTCGCATCGGCGTGCTCGACCTGGCCTCGGGCGCGACCACCTGGATGGACACCGGCGACAATCCCGACGTCTATCTGGCGCGCATGGAGTGGGCGGCGCGCTCCGACGAGGTGCTGATCCAACGCCTCAATCGCAGGCAAGACCGCCTCGACCTGCTCCTGGCCAACGCCACCACCGGCGCAGCCCGTACCCTCTTCACCGAAGAGAGCGAGACCTGGCTCGACGTGCGCAACGATCTGACCTGGCTGGAGGGCGGCGAGCGCTTCGTCTGGTCGAGCGAGCGGGGCGGCTTCCTGCATCTCTACCTGGTCGATCGCACCGGCAGGGTCCAACGCCAGCTCACATCCGGGGACTGGGACGTGACCTCGGTCGACCGGGTCGACGCGGCCGGCGGCTGGGTCTACTTCACCGCGGCCCGCCCGAGTCCCATGGAGCGGCGCATCTATCGTGTGTCGCTCGAGGGGGGTGAGCCCCAGCTGCTGGGCGAAGGTGACGGGACCTGGGCTCAGGCGGTCGCCCCCGGAGCCCGCTGGGTGGTATCGACACGCCACTCCCGCCGGCAACCGCCCGTGATCGATCTGCGGCGCTCGGACGGCACGCTGGTACGCACGCTGATCGACAACCAGCCGCTGCGCGACCGCCTCGCCGACCTCCCGGAGCGTGAGTTCTTCACCTTCGAGACCGAAGGCGGCGTGGCGCTCAACGGCTACCTGATACGCCCACCGGATTTCGATCCGTCGCGCGAGTACCCGGTGGTGATGTACGTCTACGGGGGACCAGGCTCGCAAACCGTCCAAGACGACTGGAGCCCCTATGGCCGGGGCCGTCACCAGTTCCACCAGCTCCTGGCCCAGCGCGGCTTCATCGTCGCCTCGGTCGACAACCGCGGCACCGGAGCTCGAGGTCGGGACTTCAAGACGGCCACCTACCTCGAACTCGGCAAGCTCGAGACCCGTGATCAGATCGCAGCGGCCCGCTACCTCGCCTCGCTCGACTACGTCGACGCCACCCGCATCGGCATCTGGGGCTGGAGCTACGGGGGCTTCATGACGCTGCTCGCCCTGGAGCAGGGCAGCGACGTGTTCGCAGGCGGCATCTCGGTCGCCCCGGTGTCGTCCTGGCGGCTCTACGACACGATCTACACCGAGCGCTTCATGCGCACCCCGGCCGAAAACCCCGACGGCTACGACCTGAACTCGCCCCTCACCTACCCCGAGCGCCTCGATGATCCGCTGCTGCTGATCCACGGCACGGGCGACGACAACGTGCACTTCCAGAACACCGTCCAGATGGTGCACGCGCTGCAGGAGGCCGGCAAGCAGTTCGACCTCATGATCTACCCCAACAAGACCCACTCCATCGACGGCACCACCACCCGCATCCACCTGTACTCGCTCATGCTCGACTGGTGGCTCGACCACCTCATGGGAGAGCAACTGAGGACCCGCTTCTGACCTCTGGAACCGACGCCCCTTCGCGTGCAACACGGCCTCCACGGGCCGAGATGTGGCTCCGGAGCCAGTCGGCAGGGGCAGGCTCGTCGAGGCTACCGCAGGATTCCCTCCCCGGCTTCAGCCCCCCCTACTCCGCCCGCAGCGTGGTCATCGGATCGATCCCCGCAGCGCGACGGGCCGGCAGCCAGTTTGCCACTGCGGCCACCCCGCCCAGCAGCAGGGCCACCGCTCCGTACACCCACGGATCGGTGGCACTCACGCCGACCAGCAGTCCCGACACCGGCCCCGCCACGAGGAATGCTGCCAGCAATCCCATACCCAGTCCCACAGCCACCATCGTCATGCCCTCGCGCACGACCTGCCACGATACGGTGCTGCCCTGGGCACCCATCGCCATGCGCACGCTGATCTCGCGCACGCGCTGGCTCACCGTGTAGCTGATCACGCCGTAGAGCCCGGCGATGGCGAGGATCAGGGCCACGCCCGAGAACACGGCGATCAGCCAGGTCGTGGCGCGCCGGCTCAGGAGCGAGCCGTCGAGACGCTCGGACATGGTCCGTACGTCGAACATCGGCAGCGCCGGATCGACCTCGGCGGTCGCGGCTCTCGCAGCCGGCACCACAGCGAGGGGATCGCCGCTCGCCCGCAGCGCCACCTGCAGGAAGCTGGCGTTCCCCTGCGCGAGAGGCTCGTAGGTACCGGGGCGCATGTCTTCATCCAGGCCGTAGTGTTTCACGTCGCGGACCACGCCCACGATCGTGTAGAGCGTCGGCTCCGTGCCCCCGGTGTGGATCCGCATACCGAGGGGACTCATTCCCGCCGGCAGGTGCGTGCGCACGAAGGTCTCATTGACCACCACCACCGACTCGCCCTCGCTGCGTCCGTCGGTGGCGTCGAATCCGCGCCCTCGCACCAGGGTGAGTCCCATGGACTCGAGGTACGCGGGGCTGACCCAGCGTCGCAACACCACGGGACCCATCTCGCCTTCGGGCCGCTCGTGGCCTTCGACCTGGAAGAACCAGCCGGAGTGGCCCATCAGGGGCAGCGTGGTGGCGAGCACGGCGTCGTCCACTCCCGGCACGGCGCGCAGCCGCTCGAGGTAGTTCTGCGCGAAGCCGATGCGGTCCTCGGCCTCGGGATACCGCGCGTCATCGAGTTGCAGCCGATAGGTGACCAGGCCATTCGGGTCGAAGCCCGGATCGATTCGCCCCACGGCGCGGCCATCCCTCACCGCGAGTCCCGCGACCACGAGCAGCGCCGCCGCCGCGGCCACCTCGGCGACGACCAGACCGCTCAGCATCCGGCGCGTGCCTCGCGACGCGGTGGTCCGGCCCGAGGTGATGGTCACCGAGGCCGACGCCCGAGCCCCGCGAAGGGCGGGAGTCAGACCGAACACCACCACCGCGCCCAGCGTCACTGCAGCCGAAAAGGCCACGAAACGCGCGTCGAGATCGAAGCTCACCCAGGTCGGGAACTGGTCGGCCATCAGCCCCAGCATCCGGCCCGATCCCCACACCCCCAGAACGGTGCCGACCACCGCCCCGATTCCGGCAAGCACCAGGCTCTCGGTGAGCAGCTGTGCCACGAGGCGATGCCGGCCCGCGCCCAGCGCTCGGCGAATCGCGATCTCGGCGCGGCGCCCCACGGCCCGGGCCACCATCAACCCGGCGATGTTGCCGCAGGCGATCAGGAGCACCAGCGCCACGGCGGCGATCAAGACGCCGGTCCCCAATCGGTACTCGCCCAGATACCGGTCTCGAAGGCTCGCCACCGTGGGCGCCGTGACGTCGTTTTCCGACCGCTCGGCGATCACCGACTTGTGGATGGAGAGCAGATCGGCTCGGGCCGCGTCGAGGGTGACGCCGTCGCGTAGCCGGCCCACGGCCGCGAGGTAGTACGAGCTCTGATCGTCTTCCTGCAAGGGCACCCAGAGGTCGACGTCTTCGACGAATTCGGCTTCGTCGGGCAACACGCCGATGATCTCGGTCGTGACCCCTCCCAGACTCACCGTGCGCCCGATGATGTCGGGATCGGCGCCGAACTGCGACTCCCAGAAGTCGGAGGTCAGCAGGGCCACGAGGGGCGCGTCGGGGGTGTCTTCGTCGGGTGTGAAGAAGCGCCCGAGCCGGGCCTCCAGCCGCAGCACGTCGTCGATGTCGTGGGTCGCGGCCAGATAGGTCACCCGGGCCGAGCCACCCTCGACGGCGAGGTTTCCACCCCGACCGGTATAGGCCATCATCGATTCGAACGACTGGTTCGACTCCTGCCACAGCCGGAAGTCGGCGATGGAGACGCTGGCGTATTCGAGATTCCAGTCCGGCGCCGTTTCGTCGAGGTCGACCAGGCGGTCGGCCTCTGCAAAGGGCAACGGCTTGAGGAACAGCCCGTTGGCGATGCGAAATACCGCCGCGTTGCCCGCGATGCCGACCGCCACCAACACGATCACCGTGGCGCTGAACAGGGGCTGCCGGCTGATCCGCCGCAGTGCGTAGCGCAGGTCGCTCACAACTGTCTTCATGGGTTCCTCCACCCGTCGAGTCGTCATCGTCACCACCCCGTTCCGTGCGAGCGCCCACCACGCGGCGGCGGCTTCGCTGAGGGTGTCCCATATCAGCCGCACCCAGAACGCCCGCTCCGGTCGGCTCTCGGCCCGCATCGCGCGCACGAGTTGCACCATCTCGGCCTCCGAGCGCTTGCGGAGCGCGGGCGGCAGGAGTCGCAGCAGCAAGCGATACAGCCGCAGGCTCACCGGCTCAGCCCATCGCCTCGCGGGCCGCCGCGGCCCACCCCGCCAGGCGCTCGGCTTCCTCGCGCAGACGCTCGCGCCCCTGATCGGTGAGGGCGTAGTACTGACGCCGCTCGTCGTCGGGCTCGTCGGCGGGTCCCTCGGTCTGCGTGATCAGGCCGGCTTCCTCGAGGGTGGCGAGCGAGCGATAGAGCATGGCCGGCCAGAGCCGCATGTCGCCGTCGGTGCGGTCGAGCACCGCGCGCTGGATCGCGTAGCCGTGGAGCGCCCGCTCCGACAGCGCGAGCAGGATGTGAAACCACTGGGGCTTGATGGGGCGTTCGATGTCGGGCCGGGGCGCCCTGCTGGGTGGGGTCGATGTCATCGCGAGATCCATGCGGATATTTGATACCATGTGAGTGTGGTATCACATGGTAGCAATCAACCGGGGTCCGCACAAGGGAATCCGTATGGGGGTCACCTACGCCTGGAACGACGAACCGGCGGCCTCCCGAAGGAGACCGCCGGATTCTTGCCAACGAGTGAGTGGGTCTACAGTTCGAAGGTGCAATGGAGGGTGGTGTTGCCCCCGCTGCCGAACGGGAGGCCGTCGACTTCGTTGACGATGTTGGCCGCAGAAGTCAGATGACCTGTGCCGCCCAGGTAGATTCTACCGTCGGCGAGGCGGAGGTCGCACGACGCCAGCTTTCCGGTCTCGGCATTGTCCTCGTAGACCCCCGAATCGTCCGTGAACTTGCAGGTGGCCTTGATCCGCTTCTTGTTGGCCACGATGTGAATCCGCTCTGCGGGAGCGAATCGGTTGGAGACCGCGGCATTGCCCGCCGTCGGGTTGGCGTAGGCGGCCTGACAGCGCGATCCGAGTTCGTCGATGAACCCCGTGGCAAAGGGCTGCTGGCCCGGCAGCCCGTCGACCACGATGGGCGGTATCGCTTCGGCAAGGATCGTACCCCGCGATCCGTCGAACTCAGGCTGAGTGGGCTCGGCCGAACAGGCGCCGAGAAGGAGGACCGAGAGGGCTGTGGCACTGAGGCGGTAGAGCATGCTGCCTCCATTGAGGGGGGGTCGGAGAAACACACTGGCTCCTCCAGATCTGAAGCGTAGACCCATTTCTGGCAGAGGTGCAAGACAATTCTCGACTACCCCCCGAGCGAGTCCCTGCGATAGGCCCTGACCTGCTGAACGTCCAGGTCGTCTTTGGTGACGAGGTAGAGGCGGTCGCCTCGAAGGAACGGAGCCGCCGACGGGTCACGATCGGCGGGCGACATGAAGGTGGCCAGCCAGACGCCATCCAGTCCGAACGGTCGTTGGAGCTGGCGCTCGGGCTCGCCCGTCGACGGGGAGTTCCAGCGTCTCCGGATCGAAGGTGAAGGCCCCGAACGCGAAGATCCCGCCGGCCGACTCCCGGCGAGATCCATGCGAATATTTGATACCATGTGAGTTCGATACCACATAGTATCATACGCCGGCAGTGCGGACAAGTCGTGTGGCGGCGGGCGCCGCTCGGTCTCAGCCCAGGTCGGTCTCAGGTCTTCGATCGGCGCCTCAGCAGGGGGATTCGCGACTGCGCTCCCGCACCCAGGTGTACGTGCGCCCGGGCACCCAACCCCCATCCTCCCAATCCAGACTGCCCCCCACTCGGGTATTGGCATCGGTCCACCGCTCGCGATGGGCGATCCGAGTCCGAGTGCCATCGGGGGCGACCATGGTCTGGACCAACTCCGGGTCGTCCTCGCCGCTGGGATCGAGGTAGCCGACGGCGATCGCACCCGAGGGGCCCGACTGATAGATCAGTCCCTTCTCGGCCACCGGGTCCCATGCCTGGAAGAACTGCCAGAACACGCCCACGACCTGGCCTTCGCGCTCTCCCCACAGACAGCCCACGGCCGCCAGACCACCCGGCGCCAGATCGAGCTTGATGCCATAGCTCTCGATCCCACCGTCGTCTTCGCTGTACTCGGAATTCGAGGCGATCCAGGCGCCGTCGGTCATCGTTGCGAGGTTTGCCACGAAGGCGTCTTTCGGGGTGGGTGCCTGCGCGGAAATGATGCTGGGCCCGCAGAGGGATGCGACGACGGCTGCGGTGACAGCCACTACGGAATCGGTGGTCATTCATCCTCCACACTCATGGGAACCGGGGGCGTGACCCCGCGCTGCTCGGCGTACTCAAGGCGTTCTCGAATGATACGCTGAAGCGCCGGTGTGACTACCGAATGCTCGGGGGCGCTTACGTCCCTCCGATGTCAGACAGGCTACCCGCCGAGCGAGTCGATGCGATAGGCCCTGACCTGCTGAACGTCCAGGTCGTCTTTGGTGACGAGGTAGAG
>CAZFRU010000033.1:11944-53981 GCA_964521385.1 uncultured Gemmatimonadaceae bacterium
GCGGTCGCCTCGAAGGAACGGAGCCACCGAGGGGTCACGATCCGCGGGCGACATGAAGGTGGCCAGCCAGACGCCGTCCAGTCCGAACAGATCGAAGGCGGGCCCGGCCTCGGCCAGGTACTCGACCAACATGCGCCCGTCGTGGTCGAACACGATGTCTTCGAGAACGGGGCGAACCTGCGGGCGTGTGATCTCTCCCTCGCAGTTTGCTCCGGCCCAGCTCGTGCAAAACTCGGCGTAGTCCTCGGCCAGGGGAGCCCACACCGAATCCGCCAACGCCGTCGGCGCCACGTCGCGGGTGACGACCCGCACGGTGTCGCCCGCTGCATCGACGAAGGCGAGCCGGTACTCCGACGACCATGCCAGCACCCGCTCCCGGGCTGGTGCCGGTCGGCTGAGCAGCTGGTCTCCGAACGGATTGGCGAAGAACCCGATGCCGTCTCCCTGGCAGATCGCACGGGTGCCGGGTGGTGGATCGAAGGTAGGGATGTCGAGGGTGTCCTGGGGGCCCTCGACGGTGTAGCGCACCCATGCGGATCGCGAGCGCTCCTCGCCGGAACGAGGTCGCGCCAGGGTGTGGGCGTAGACTTCGTCCGCGCCCCCGTTGAAGAGGAATCGCCCGGAGCCGGTGAGCCGCAGCCAGGGCCACTGGCCCACCGCCTCTCCCATGGCAGTCAGCAGGCTCAAGCGAGCGTTGCCGTAGTCCATCACGACCATGGTGTCGCCCCTCAACCAGGCGGTGCCGTGCATGCCTTCGATTTCGCCAGGACCCTGCCCCTTCCGCGAGAGTCGGCGCAGAAAGCGACCGTCGGGTGCAAAGACGCGGATCTCGAAGGTGAACGCGTCCGCGACGTACATGTCGCCGGCTGCGTCTGCGATCACGCTCTCAATCCGGCTGAATTCCTCCGGTGAAGGCTCGTCACCGGCCATTCCCACGAGCCCCACGCTCGTCAGGGGCTCCAGCTGCGACACCACCGTGGGTCCCGTGTGGCGAAGGTAGGCGACGCCGTCGATGGTGTCGCGCTGCACCGTCAACTCGGGAGCGGTGTCGGCATCGCTTGCGCACGCCGTGACGGCGAGACCCAATCCGAGCACGATCGCGCAGCGGCGCCGGGTAGGCATCATGGTCGGTCCTGGCGGTTGAGCGCATTCATCACGGCCAGCTTGCGGGCCGGACTCATACGCCGAAGCGCGTCGAGGTCGGGGTCGGGGTCGATCGGGGTTAGGCTCCCAACCTTTCACGGGGCCCGTGCGGGGACAAGGCTCGCTCTGGCCGGCAGCAAGTCCAGGGAAGCACTGCACGAGCCGCGTAGCTCCATCTGGCACGGTCCACCGAGTCCGCCTACCCGGTCGGTGGCCGCATCGACTCGTGTAGATGCACCATACGCCAGCCTTCGGGGCCGCGCTCCCACACCGTGCTCATCACGAGGTAGATCTCCCGCGAGGTGCCGTCCTGAAGGTTGATGGTGTAGGTGCCCTCTCGCACCACGAGGGCCGCCGTATTCGACAGCATCCGAGCCGAGCGGGAGTCGATCGCGAAGACGGCCCCCGTGCGGTTCGCCACCATCTGCTCGCAGACGCCGAGGAGCTCCGCCCGGGTCCGGACGACGTTGCCCGACGAGACGAAGATCGGCTCGGCGTCGCCCATGTAGGTGGTGCCGGTCCGGCAGTCGAGGCCATCCACCGCCAGGTTCATGTCGTCTTCGGCGGCGAGCACCTCGGCGCGCGCCGACTCGAGGTCCGGCGCGTTGGCGTCGCCCTCTGCTTCACTGTCCATGCATGCAGCCAGGCCGATGACGGCAGCCATCAGACCGAACCGATACGAAGGTGGGAGCCGGACCACGACGTCCTCCTGTCGAGGGAACAGGTCGAGCGGAAGACCCGATGATACCGGCGAAACCGACAGGGCGCACGGGATTTCCGTGGCCGGCTCCCGGTCGACCGGTCGTGGTTCAGCGCCTGGAGGTCGATCCGGCCAGACGGTGTGACAAGGGCCCGGGCCGACAGACTCGCGAAACCTCGGCGGGATCGTCATGATTTCGGTCCTTCGTGCGTGACCCCCGGTGGGAGGCACCGTGAGCATCGACCATGTGTCCGACACCGCCCGGTGGGTGGCTGTCTACCGGGCGTGGGAGACCGAGCGCCCGGACGCCCTCTTTCGTGACCCCTACGCTCGGCGTCTGGCCGGCGAAAAGGGCGAAGAGATCGTCCGCACCGTCAAGAGCGGCAAGGGCGTGGGCTGGGCCATGGTCGTGCGCACCGCGGTGATGGACGAGATCATTCGCGACGCCGTCACCCACGGCACCGACACCGTGCTCAACCTGGCCGCCGGATTGGACACCCGTCCATGGCGCATGGATCTGCCGGCGGCGTTGCGCTGGGTCGACGTCGACTTCGCGGGCATCCTGGATCACAAGCTCTCGACGCTCGAGGGCGAAACGCCCCGCTGCGACTATCGCGCTCTCCGCGCCGACCTCACCAACGGCGAGGCACGACGGGCGGCGCTCGCCGACGCCACAGAGGGATCGTCCACGACCCTGGTCGTCACCGAGGGACTCCTGCTCTACCTGGCGCCCGACGATGTGGCGGCGCTGGGCCGGGATCTGCACGCGAGGTCGTCGATTCAGGCGTGGCTCACCGATCTCGTGAATCCGCGGATGCTGGGATGGATGCTGAAGTCGTGGAGCAAGAACGGTCGCAACCCGGATCTCGCCTTCCAATTCGCACCGGCCGCAGGCACCGGCTTCTTCGAGCCGCTGGGCTTCGAGGAGGCCTCGTTTCGCTCCCTCAGTGAGGAGGGCGTCCGCTTGGGCCGGACCATGCGTGGCATGTGGCTCTGGCGCCTCGTCGGCCGTTTCATGTCGGCCGAGCGGCAGGAGGAGGCGCGTCGCATGTCGGGCGTGGTGCTGCTGAAGCGGAGGTGAGGCGTGGAAACCGCCTGGAGGTGGATCTGAAACGCCGAGGCTGGGTCGTCGCGGTGGGGGTCATGGTGGGGCTGAAACTCGCGGCCCACACCTGGAGCCAGGTCGTCACCCCCTATGGGATCCACCGGGACGAGCTGCTGTACGTCGCCATGGGAGACCACCTGCGCCTATGGCACATGGACTTCCCTCCGTTCATCGCGCTGGCGGCCAACCTGCAGCGGCTCTTGTTCGGGAATGTGCTCTGGGGCCTCAGGGTGCTTCCGGCGCTGGCGGGGGCCGCATTGATCTGGGTGACCATGGACATCACCCGGCGGCTGGGCGGGCGGGTGGGCGCCCAGATCGTCGCGGGGGGCGTCGTCCTGCTGTCTCCCCTGGTGCTTCGGGTCTCGGTGCTCTTCCAGCCGGTGGTGTTCGATCAGCTGTGGTGGTCGCTGGCTCTCTGGGCCCTGTTGCGACGGGGGCTGGACGACAACCCCCGGTGGTGGATCGGGGTGGGTGCGGCGCTGGGAATGGGGCTCCTCACCAAGTTCTCGATCGCATTTCTGGCCTTGCCCCTTGCCGTAGCCACGATCCTCACGCCCCTCCGCAAGGATCTCACCACACGGTGGCCCTGGGCCGGCACTGCGCTGGCGGTGGTGATCGGGCACCCCTCGCTCGCGGGCCAGGTCGCCCTGGGGTGGCCCTTCTTCACCCAGATGGCCGACCTTCGGGCGGCCCAGCTCTCGCAGGTGACGGCCGGTGGCTTTCTGCTCGAACAGGTGCCGATGATCGGCCCTGCCGTGGTGCTGGCGGTCGTGGGCGTCATCTGGCTGGTGGCGGTCGGGGACAAGCCGGCCCAGCGTACGGTCGGTCTGGCCGCCCTCGGCGCGTTCATGATGCTGTTGGTTCTTCACGGAAAACCCTACTACGCGGGCCCCGTCTTTCCGCTGCTCCTGGGGGCCGGAGCCGCTGCGCTTTCTACTGCGCGGCCCTGGCTTCGCCGCACGACCCTCGGCGGGGCCGCCGTGGCCCAGCTCGCCTTCGGTGCCCTGGCGCTCCCCCTCGGCCTGCCCGTGCTTGCGCCTGAGCCCATGGCCGAACTCTCGTCCCGGCTGGGGATCACCGAGAAGACGAACGTGGGCGAGGCCATCGAGCTGCCGCAGGACTATGCCGACATGCTGGGGTGGGAGGAGTTTGCCGACACGGTGATCCGCGTATGGCGCGAGCTCGACCCCGCCGATCGCGACCGGGCGACGCTGCTGGCTACGAACTACGGCCGGGCCGGCGCCCTGGACTGGTTCGGGCGCTCGCAGGGGCTCCCGCCCGCCGTGGCGCCCGTGGGCAGCTACTGGTTCTGGGGGTACGGCGAGGGCGACTGGAGTGTGGTCGTGGTCGCCGGGGGCGAGATCGAAGACTGGCAGACCGCCTTCCGGAGCGTCGTGGAGGTAGCCCGGATCCGGGACTCCTGGCGTGTCCCCGAGGAGCGAGACGTCGGGGTGTTCGTGGCCCGGGATCCCTTCGAGCCGGCGTCGGCCGTCTGGCCCCGATTCAGGGGACGGAACTGACCTGTCGGCGGGCGATCCTCCCCAGGCGATCCTCCTCTGGGGATCCTCCCCTCGACCTCCCCCTCAGGGCGCCACCGAGTGGAACTCCAACACGCCGCGCTCCTTCTCGATGGTGCGCTGCAGCGACCACTCGCTCTGAAAGAGGATCAGGGGCCGATCGCGTGAGTCGTTCACCTGCACCCGGTCGTAGCCCGAGGCCACCCGATCGATGTCGGCGGGGGATCCCACAACCCAGCGCGCGGCCACGTAGGGCAAGCGCTCGAGCGACGCGGTGACTCCGTACTCGTGCTCGAGCCGGTGCAGCAGCACGTCGAATTGAAGCGGCCCCACGGCGCCGACGATGGGCGCCGGCCCGGCAATGGATTCGGCGTAGAACACCTGGGCCGCCCCCTCTTCGGAGAGCTGGCGCAGCCCGGTGTCGAGGTGCTTGCGACGCAGAGGATCGCCGATGCGGACCCGGGCGAAGTGCTCGGGCGAAAAGTGCGGAATGTCGCTGTACTCGCCGATCGACCCCGTGGCCAGCGTGTCACCGATGCGCAGCGAGCCCCGGTCGTGAATGCCCACGACGTCACCGGGCCAGGCTTCGTCCACCGATTGACGGTCGCGCGCCATGAAGGTCTGGGGCTGCGCGAGGCGCACCTGCTTTCCGCTCCGCCGATTGGTGACCTCGGCGCCGGCCTCGAAACGGCCACTGCACACGCGCACGAAGGCGATACGATCGCGGTGTTTCGGGTCGAGATTGGCCTGGATCTTGAAGACGAACCCGCTGAAGTCGGGATGCTCGGGAGCCACCAGCCCCTCGCTGGTCTCTCGGGGGACCGGTGCGGGCGCCAGGTCCAGAAAGGTCCGAAAGAACGGCTCCACCCCGAAGTTGGTCAGGGCGCTGGCGAAGAAGGTGGGCGAGAGCGTGCCGTCGCGGACCGCCTGTTCGTCGTATTGCGCGCCGGCGGCGTCGAGCAGCGCCACCTCTTCGGCCAGGCGGTCGAGCGCCTGGCGACCCATCGACGCCTCGAGCTCGGGGTCGTCCGGAGCGTAGACGTCGGTCTCGACCCGGCTCTGCCCGTGGTCCTCCCCCCGGCGAAAGCGCAGCACTTCGTCGCGCATGCGATCGTACACGCCCACGAAGCGGTGGTCCGCCACAATGGGCCAGGTGACCGGATAGCATGCCACGCCCAGATCGGCTTCGACGTCGTCGAGCAGCTGGAACGGATCCTCGCCGGGGCGGTCGCACTTGTTGACGACGGTGAAGACGGGTGTACGCCGTAGCTTGCAGACGTTGAACAGCTTGCGTGTCTGCTCTTCAACCCCTTTCCGGTTGTCGAGCAGCATGACTGCCGAGTCGGCGGCGACCAGTGTGCGGTAGGTGTCTTCGCTGAAGTCCTGGTGGCCCGGGGTGTCGAGCAGGTTCACCATGAATCCCCGGTATTCGAACTGCAACACCGACGAGGTGACCGAGATACCGCGCTCCTGCTCCATCTTCATCCAGTCCGACGTGGCGTGCCTCTGCGCACGACGCGCCTTCACCGAACCGGCCAGATGCACCGCACCACCGTAGAGCAGCAGCTTCTCGGTGAGTGTCGTCTTCCCGGCATCGGGATGCGAGATGATGGCGAAGGTCCGGCGTCGCCGGGCCTCTCGAGTCAGTTGATCGGGCATGGCTCCCAAGGTAGACAGGGAGCGCGGCCGACTGTAGGGGCGTGCTCTCGGCTGCCCCTACGATTCGGCCAGCAGCTGGGCCGGCGTCATGGCGGGGATCGGCGCATTCTGGAAGTCGCGGAGATTGCGCGTGGCGATCACGGTTGCGCCACAGGCGTGGGCCGCCGCGACCTGCATGGCGTCTTCGAGATCGGTCATGTCCAGCCCTGCCGCATACCGAAACGACTCCGAGTCCGTGGGAGCCACCGTGATGAACCGGGTGAGTTCAGCCAGAAAGGTGCGGGCGTCGGCATCGCCCCGAGCCGGGCGCATCAGGTAGTACAGATTCGCCAATGTGTGCCAGGCGACGAAGGCTCCCCGCCCGCCGCGCTCGACCTGGTCGATCAGCGCCGCGGACGCAGCCACATGGGGTGCGCGGTCGAGGGCGATGTCGAGAAGCACGTCGGTATCGACCAGGATCATCCGTACTTCTCGCGGAGCGCCCGGGCGCGCGGGTCGTCACGGTCATTCCACGCGAAGGCCCCTCGCCAACGATCACTGAACGAGGGGGTGTCGGGCTGGACCACCTCCCGCAGGGCACCTTCGATCATGGACGACAGCGAGACACCGCGTTCTCGGGCGATCCGCTTGGCCGCCGGCACGAGCTCGCGGTCGATGGTGATGGTGAGTTTCGTCTTCATGGTATACGTATCATGCAACACGTATCCGTGTTCCACAAGGTGTGCCGACTTCGTCGATCCCCCACCATTTCGGGGGGGTTGACCCTCACGTAGCGTCAGGGCTCATCGTTGTGCTTCGCAGACTGACATGATCAACTGATCAACCCATCACAGGAGGATCTCATGCAGCACGACGACCGAATGCTCGACGCCGAACTCCAGGCCGAAGCCAGGGAGCGCTGGGGGCACACCGATGCCTACAAGGAGTCGGCACGGCGGACCAGTTCGTACGGGCCCGAGCAGTGGGCGACCATCAAGGCCGCAGGTGAGGCCAACGAAGCGGCGTTCGCTGCACTCCTGCGCGGCGGGGCCGCCCCGACCGACGCTGCGGCTCTCGACCTCGCCGAGGCGGCGCGACTGCACATCGATCGCTGGTTCTACCCCTGCTCGCATGGCATGCATGTGGCGCTGGCCGCCATGTACGTGGGCGACGCCCGCTTTCAGGCCCACTACGACGAGCAGGCGCCCGGGCTGGCCGCGTTCGTGGCGGAGGCGATCCGCGCCAACGCAGCCCGGCAGGAGGGGTAGGGCGCTCGAGCTTCCCCGATGACCCTGCTGGCTCCCCTGACCCTGCTGGCCCCGGTGACCCCGACTACCCTGTAACCGCCGAGCCGTGGGGCCGGTATATGTGCCCGGGTACCTCGTTGGCCGTGGCAAAGGACGCAATCATGAACACTCGTAGCACTCGTATCTCCCGATGGGGCGGCGGCAGCGTGGCTGCTGTGGTCCTCGTGCTGGCGGCGCTGCTTTCGCCTGACTCGCTCGCGGGTCAGGAGCCCGTCGGCGTGCATGCCATGCAGGTGCAGGATCTTCAGACCATGAAGGGCAAGTTCGTGTCTCTGGCCGAGGCCTTCAGCGCCGAACAGATGGACTGGCGGCCGATGGAGGGGGTGCGCTCCGTACGAGATGTCGTAGGCCTCATGGTCGCCGAGGCGCGGCTGTTTCCGGCAATGTGGGGATTCGACCCCCCTGCAGGCACCGGCGAGGGATTCGGAGCCGAGATCGAGCGGGTCGCGGCGCTCACACCCGATGAGGCCATCCGCGAGATGGCCGCGAGCTTCGACTTCATGATCGCCTCGGTCGAGAGCCTCGATCACGAGCGGCTGCATGAGCCGTCGGACTGGTTCGGCACCACCTACACCCTCGAAGCCGCCATCGGCCAGGCCATCGGCGACATGCACGAGCACCTGGGCCAGCTCATCGCCTACGCGCGCACGAACGGGGTCGTGCCGCCGTGGAGCGGGTGATGTAGGGCTGGCACGAGGCCGCGGCTTCGGAGTGTGCACCGAAGCTTCTTTGCTCTGTTTTGTGCGGTGAGGGCGAAGAGCTCGCGAGAATTGACCGAGCGTGCTCCCTCCCTCGGCTCCCCACACATTTTCGTCACTCAACGACCAACATCGTCCAGGGGTGAGCAGAGCGCGTGACGTCGGTCGCATAATCGCCTGTGAGTGGCAACTTTGCTCCAGGACGGAACGCTACGGCCCACCACGCGCACATTTTGTTGTCGTGACGCATCACGATTCGAGCAACCAGGCGGGCGATGCGCTGCTGTCGGTGATGGCCCCGGCACCGGACGCGATGAAATGACGGTGACGGCGTTGGTGACGGCCTTGGTGACGGCGGTGACCTCCGCGACGTGATGACGCTGATACTCCTGGTGACGCTGTCGATGGCCGGTCCTGCCTGGATGTGCTGCGCAGGTACCGCGTGAGGTACCTGGCCTCCCGGATGGTATGAACTCCGCGGGGTTCAGGCGCTCGCAACCGCGGCTCCACCGACGTCGAGCCTAGATACAACGGGAGTCATGACGGCTTCCCCCTCAGCCGTCGTCCGCCACCACCTGGGTCCCGGCGGTGCCACGGACGACGGCATGGGCGTCTTCGAGGCGACCGATGGCGGCGCGGCGGCCCGTTTCCTCGACGAAACGGGCGCAGGCCGCGGCTTTCGGCCCCATGGAGCCCGCGGGCAGATCCATGGCCCGCAGCCGCTCCGGGGTGATCCGCTCGATGAGCCGCGCGTCGGGCGTGCCGAACTGGTCGAAAAGGCCCCCGACGTCGGTGAGCAGCACGAGCACGTCGGCCTGCAACTGACGCGCGAGCAACGCCGCGGTGCGATCCTTGTCGACCACTCCTTCAACTCCCCAAATACGACCGTCGGCGGCCACCGTCACGGGCACGCCCCCGCCACCGGCGCAGATGGGGATCACCCCGTGCTCGACCAGAATGCGAATGGCCTCCATCTCGAGAATACCCAGCGGCGTCGGCGACGGCACGACGCGGCGCCATCCGTCACCGTCGGGAGCGATGGTCCATCCCCGCGCTTCGGCGAGGCGGCGGGCCTCGGATTCACTGTAGACGGGGCCAATGGGCTTGGTGGGCTTCAGAAACGCCGGATCGTCGGCCGCGACCTCGACCTGGGTCAGGAGCGCGGCCACCGGGCGCCCGGCGAGCACCGACCGCAATCCCCGCTCGAGCAGGTATCCGATCATGCCCTCGGTCTCGGCGCTCAAGACGTCGAGCGTCTGCGGGGGAGTGGTGGGGTGGCCCGCGCCCTCGCGGAGCGCCAGCAGCCCCACCTGGGGGCCGTTGCCATGGGTGACCACCAGGGTGTGTTCGGCCGCGACGAGCGCAAGGGCCGCACAGGCCCGCACCACGTTGGCCTCCTGCGCCTCGGGGGTCATGGGCTCGCCACGGCGCAGGAGCGCGTTCCCCCCGAGGGCGGCCACCACGAGGCTCACATCAGACCCCCTCACGCTGCCGGCCCCGTCACCCGGGCCCGCTCCATACCAGCCGCCCCACACCGGTCCCGGGCGCGGCGAGCGCTCGCGCTGCCCCGCTCATACGGCGTCGCGAGCCAGCGGGCAACTCATGCAGCGGGCTCCCCCCCTGCCCCGCCCCAGCTCGCTCCCCGGGATCGTGATGACCTCGATTCCCGCCTTCTGCAGTCGGGCGTTGGTGTCGACGTTGCGGTCGTAGCCCACGACCACACCCGGTGCCAGCGCCAGCATGTTGTTGCCGTCGTCCCACTGCTCGCGCTCGGCTTGATACTCGTCGCCTCCGGTCGTGAGCACGCGGACTCGATCCACGTCGAGGGCGTCGGCGAGCGCCTCGAACAGGCTCGCTTCATCGGTCACCTCGATGCGCAGGGCCCCGTCGTGGTCGACTTCGGGGCGCAGGCTCCAGGCCCGCATGCGGTCGACCACCTCGGGAAACACGCAGAAGGCGTCCCGATCGACCATGGTCATCACGGTGTCGAGATGCATATACGCGCGCACTCTGGGCAGTCGCACCGCGATCACCCGCCGTGCCGCGTTCTTCTCGAACAGATTCCGCGCCAGCCGGTCGACCGCGTGTCCGTCGGTGCGCGCGCTGAGACCCACCAGCACCGTTCCGTTGCCCACGACCAGCACGTCGCCCCCTTCGATGCTCGCCGGCAGCGGCTCGTGCGCCTCCCCATCGTACCAGGTATGGAAGTCGGCGCCCGTGAACAGGGGGTGGAAGGTGTAGATGGCCTTGAGGTGTACCGTCTCCCGCCACCGCGCCGGGTGACTCATGGCCGAGATCATCACGCCCCCGTAGATCCAGGCCGAGGGATCCCGCGCGAAGAGGTGGTTCGGCAGCGGAGGCATCACGAAATCGGTCGCGCGGGCAGACGCGGCCCAGAGCCCCGTGGGCTGGAAGGGCAATTCGTCGACGGTCATGCCCCCGATCAGGTGCTCGGCCAGCTTCTCCGAGGTCATGCCGTTGAGGGCGCGACGCAGCTCGACGTGAAAGGCCCCGAACTGCGACTCCGAGGCCCGCTCGCGCAGCACCCAGCTGCGCGCCTCGGGCAGGTCGAGGGTTTCGGCCAGCAGATCGGCCAGGTACAGCACCTCGGCTCCGCGTTCTCGCAGCACATCGGCGAAGACGTCGTGGTCTTCACGCGCGCGACGCACCCACAGCACCTCGTCGAAGAGAAAGCGATGACGGTTGGAGGGCGTCAGCCGCTGAAGGCTGAGGTCGGGACGATGCAGCAGCACCCGCCTCAGGCGACCCACCTCGGACGCCACATGCAGGTCCGGAATTCCGTCGCCTTTCATGGGCCCTCTCCCGACGCCGCCGGGGCGGGGGCCGCGTCCTCGGCCACCCCCCGGACGCGTGCCCTCAGCCGCGCGAGTTCGGCCTCGACCTCGCGCAGCCGCTCCTGGTAGATCACATGCACCTCGCGCGCCTGGTCGGTGGGCGGCAGGTCGGAGCCCGAGATGGTACCGCCCAGGCTCGTGATCTTGGCAAACAGCTGCCGGGGCCAGCGCAGACCGTCCTGCCCAGCCGAGCCGCCGCTCAGTCGCAGGTCGTACAGGGTGTGCGTGAGCGAGTCGACCTCCAGGAGCAACGCGGCCTGGGCCGCGCCCAGGGTGCCCGCCTCACGTCGGGCCTGCAGGTCGGCGCGCCAGACCTCGAGTGAATCGATGGCGTTCACCACGCGGTTGGTCTCGGCGCGCAACTCGAGCTGCATGGCGTGCTGGGCGCGAATACCCTCGAGCGAGCCCTCCGACGAGGGATCCATCAATACCTCCAGCGGCTGTTCCTGCACCACGCCGTCGACGCTCAGGCGCACGGTGTAGCGCCCCGGCACCGCCTGCGGGGCCACCCGGCCCCCGTCGGGCGCGCGGCGTGTACCGTCGCTTCCCAACGCCACATGCGAGTGCCCCACGGGCTGTGTGCGTAGTATGGGACTCCGCGACGACTCGTACGACAGCCCCCACCACGCCCGGTTCAGACCGGGTCGGGTGCGGCCCGGATTCACCGTGGCCACCACCTCACCCGCCCCATCGACGATCTCGATGCCGACCTCGTGTGCGTCGGGCCCCAGCCAGAAGTTGAGCGAGGCCCCCGAGGGCGGGTTGTCGCCCGCCGCCGGGTCTCCCGGTTGGCTGAAGGCGGATTCCTTGCGCAAGAACCGATACGCGGGGCGCGGGACGAACAGGTGGCTGGGTGCGGCGGCGATCTGCGGCGTCATGGCCTGCAGGGGCGTCACGTCGTCGGCGATCCAGAAGCCCCGCCCGTAGGTGGCCACCACCAGGTCGTTGAAGTGGGGCTGCACCGTGAGCCAGTGCACGGGAGCGGGCGGCAGATCGGTGTTGAGCGACGCCCACGAGGCGCCGTCGTCGAACGACACCCAGAGCCCGTTCTCGGTACCCGCGTACAAGAGCCCGGGCCGCTGCGGGTCCTCACGCAGCACGTGCGTATACGACAGCGGGCTCTCGGCGATGCCGGCCACCACCTTGGTCCACGAGGCGCCCCAATCGGCGGTCTTCCACAAGAGCGGCCGGAAGTCGCCGACCTGATGGGCGTCGACCGCCAGATAGGCCACGCCGCGCGTGTGGCGCGACGGCTCGATCGACGAGATGGTCGAGTAGACGGGCAGCCCGGGCACGTTGGCGCTCACGTCGGTCCAGGTCGCGCCGTCGTCGCGCGTGACGTGCAGCTTGCCGTCGTTGGTGCCGGCCCAGATCTCGCCCCGCGTGAGCGGCGACTCGGCGATGGCGAACAACACGGCCGCGTAGGTCGGGCTGGCGTCGTCCGGAGTGAGCCCGCCCGACTTCACCAGGAGCGAGTCCTGGCCCGTCGACAGGTCGGGGCTGATCACCTGCCAGCTCTGCCCCCCGTTGCGGGTGCGGTGCAGATGTTGGCTGCCGGCATAGACGGTCTCGGGATCGTGCGGTGAGATGGCGATGGGAAAGGTCCACTGGAAGCGGTAGCGCAGGTCACCGGCAGGCCAGCCCTCGGGGTTGTCGGGCCAGACGCTCACCGTGCGCGAGTGCCCGGTCGAGATCGTGTGTCGGTCGAGGATTCCCTCGTAGCATCCGCTCCAGACCACGTTGTTCGACACGGTATCGGGCACCGACCATCCGCTCTCGCAGCCACCCACCGAGCGCCACTCGCCGATGGCGATGCCGCCGCCCGACAGGGTGTTGGACGGACCGTGCGTCGAGGGACCGTCCTGGCGGTTGCCGTAGAGGTAGTAGGGCACCCGCGTATCGGTGGTGACGTGGTACACCTGGGCGATGGGCAGCAGAGGCCGATACCAGCTACGGCCCCGGGTGGTCGAGATCGAGACCCCGCCGTCGTGCCCCACGATCATGCGCTCGGGTAGTTCGGGGTCGATCCACATGTCGTGGTTGTCACCCCCACCGCCGCCCGGGCGCGTGGTGAGTCCACCGTCGAAGCTGACCGAGTGGCGCGTGGCCAGAAAGTAGACTTCGTCGGGATCGTCGGTGCTGACGGTGGCGCGCGTGTAGTAGTGGGGCCGCTGCACCAGCGTGTGATCGGCGTTGATCATCTGCCAGGTGGCGCCGCTGTCGTCGGAGCGCCAGACCACGCCCTCGTGCTCGTAGTCGGCATCGTCGATCTCGGCGAAGACGTTGGTCTCGATCAGCGCGAAGATGCGCCCCGGCGCCGCGGGTGTGCCCGCAAGGCCGATCTTGCCCATGGTGCCTGCGGGGAGTCCCCTACCCTCGATTCGAGTCCAGTTCACACCGCCGTCGTGCGACTCGAAGAGCCCGTCGCCCGGACCGCCGCTCCAGCGTCCCCAGGTGCGGATGTGCATGGTCCACATGCCCGCGATCAGGTGAAGGGGATCGGCGGGATCGAGCCAGAGATCGCTGGCGCCCGTGCCCGCGTCGGTGAAGAGCACGCGAGCCCAGGTGGCGCCCCCGTCGGTGGTGCGGAAGACGCCCCGCTCCTCTTGATCGCCGTAGAGGTGGCCGAGCGCCGCGACCCACACCGTGTTGGGATCGTCGGGATGGATCACGATGCGCGCTACACGCCCCGTCGCTTCGAGCCCGGTGAGCCGCCACGATTCGCCGGCATCGTCGGAGCGAAACACGCCCGCGCCGTGACTCACGTTGGATCGAATGAAGGGCTCGCCGGTGCCGGCCCAGACCACGTCGGGATTGGACGGAGCCACGGCCAGCGCACCGATGGATTGCACGCCGGTATCGTCGAAGACGGGGCGCCAGGAGTGCCCGCCGTCGACGCTCTTCCAGATGCCGCCCGACGCCGCCCCGACGAAGTAGGTGTTGGCGTCGCCCGGCACACCCGTGACCGCGCTGACGCGATTGCCGACCGGACCGACGTGACGGTAGCTCAACGCCTCCCACGCCTGCGGGGCGACCGTCGCGGTGGGCATGGGTGCGGGCGCCTGACTCGTGGCAGGCACCGGAAGCAGCGTTGCCGCCGCCAGGAGGACGGGTGTCAGGAACCGTCGCCCCGGGGCCAGGGCCGTGCGGGAAGGGGTGCCGGATCGAAGGGAGCAACACATCTTGGGGATTCTCCGGGGATGCGGGCCGAGCGTGGTGGGGTTCGAAGACGGCAAAGTAGTCGTGCGCGCCCGCCGGGACATCCCACAGCCCACACGACCCACGCGCGAGGAGGCGCCCACATGGCATCGAGACGCACCCCGCCACGACCGTCGCGGGACCGGGGGCTGTCGGTGGTGGGCGTGATCGCCGGCGGAGTGGGGGTCGCGGCGGCGCTGGTGGCGGCGAGCATGTCGGGCCTGCTGCCCTCGGTGGCAGCCGAGCCCGCGTGGGGGGGCGCCTGGAGCTTTCGGGCGACCGGCGCCGACGGGGCCATGGCCGCTGCAGTGGCCGAGCGCCTGACGCTGGCGACCGGGTTGCTGGCGCTGGTCGGTGGGCTCGGCTTCCTGACCCTGCTGCTGCTTCTGGTCGGGACGCGAGAACGCCGTCGCCCGGGGCTGGCCGTGCGCTTTGCGCTGGGCGCGCGGCGCCGCACGCTGGCGGGTTATCTCCTGGCCCGCGACCGGCGGCGGGCCGCCCTCCTGCTCGCGTCGGGGGTCGTCGTGGGGGTCGGGGCCGCCCTCGCCCTGCGTTGGAGTTGGCCCGGAGCCGGAATCGTCGGGGTCGCCGCAGCGTCCGACGCGCCCGGAGCCGCCGCCGCGCCGCTGGTGGGCGTGGTGGTGGCCGTGCTGGCGACCGCGCTGGTGCTCGCGCTCGGGCTGGCGGCGTCGCTGGCCGGGCTGGCCGAACGCACCCCCGATGTGCTGCGGCGGGGGCGCGGCGTGACCGACGATCCTCGGGCAGGTACCGTGCGGCGAGGGGTCGCCTGGCTGCAGGTCGGGTTGTCGTTCGCCCTGGCGGTGACCGGAATCGGTCTCGTGGCGGGCGCGCGAGTGGCACCTTCGGCTATGTCGTCGGGCGCCGGTGGCCCGGAAGGCGCCGACGGCCCCGACCCGGGTCCGGCCATCACCCGCTACGCCGTCGAGCAGCCGGCGGCGCTGGCGGAGGTCCTGGCGACGGGAGCCGCCCGCCTCGCCTCGCCCGGCATCTGGACGGGGGTGGGGGTGACCGACCTGGTCACGGTCGAGTGTGGCCCCTGCGCCCTGCCCGTCTACGGCGTCGACTCGACGGTCTACGCCGTGTCGGCAGGGGTGCTCGATGCCCTCGGCGTATCGCTCCTCGAGGGAAGGCCCCTGGCGGTGAGCGACGGGGCCGACGGTGAACTCGTCGGGCTCGTGAATCAGAGGTTCAAGAGGCACTTCGCCGAATGGAATCCGCTGGGGCGCCACGTGCTCCTCGCGGGGGGTGAGGTCGGTCGCTGGGTTCGTATCGTCGGTGTCGTCGACGATCCCCCCTTTCGCGGGCCGGGTGCCCCGGACGTCTATCAGCCCCGCCTCTACCTACCGCTGGCCCAGCATCCTGTGGCCGAGGTCGAAGGATGGCTGACGTCATCCGGGGCGGTGGCGGTGCCCGAGCCTGGGGTCGTCCCGGGGCTGCGGCCCATGGCGCCTGCACGGTCCCTGGTCGAGGTACGCGCGGCGTCACTGGCGCCGATCCACTGGTCGGGTTGGGTGTTGTTCGCGGCCGGCACCACCGCGCTGTTCCTCGCCCTCGCGTCAGCCGCCGAAGTGGCGCGTGTCGAGGCGGCAGGGCGTGCCCGGGCGGCGGCGATGCGCGTCGCGCTGGGCGCCCCTCCGCTACGCCCGGCCCTCGCCATCATGCGGCGGGCGTTGTCCACGGCGTTGCTCGGCGTCGGCCTCGGTGTGTGTGTGGCCTGGTCGCTCGAGCGGGCGCTCGGTGTGGCGGGGCCTGTCGGGAGCGGGCTGAAGTGGGGGCTGGCGGCAGCCGTGGTGGCCGCGACCCTGGCCGGGGCCCTGCCCCGGGCCCGGGATCTGTTGCGCGTTCAGCCCGCCGTGTTGTTGCGAGAGGAGTGAAACCGTCTGAGGCCGGAATGCGGGGGGCAGACCAAGGCGCCAACCCTGGTCGCCCCCCGCCACCTTACCGCCCGGTCTCGACAGCAGCCTCCGCTGCCCGCGCCCTCAGCGCGTTCCAGCGCGCCATCACGTCCTCGAATTGCGCCCGGGCCTCGTCACACGCCGCGACCTGCCGGGCGGTGGCGGGCATCTCTGCCTCTTGCATCGACATGGCTGCCGCCATCAGGGCACGGCTTGCGCCCTGGAGGGTGGGGGGACCGCTCGGCGCCGGACCGAAGAACCTGCTCGTCGGTGGAGCCGGCGGGGGCGCCAACGCCTCGATCTCGGCCCGGAGCGCCGCAGCGCCCGAGCCGCCGAGCCGCCCCAACAATGCCCGCGCCTCTTCCTGCGCTGCGTTCGCAGCCAGCGCCGCGTCGTACATCTCGCGCGACAGCGTCGCGACCCGGTCCAGGTCGGCCTTCGACGTCTTCACGCGTGGGTCGAGGCGCAGCGTCAGCGGCTGCGTGTACTGCTGGCCCGCCACCGTGAGCCGCACGGTGTAGTCGCCCGGAGGCGCCCAGGGGGCGTCGACGCGCGGATACGTGTGCCCGGGCACGGCGCCGGTGGCTCCCCCGCCCTCACGGGGCTCGTCGCCGATGGGCTGGAAACGCAGATCCCAGCTGAAGCGGTGCATGCCCGCCTCGCGCGACAGCACCATCTGGGGTGCGAGCCAGTACAGGGGCACCCGACAATTGGGCGCCGTGGGATCATTCTGGCAGATCCGATCATAGCCCACGGGATCGAGCGCCGGATCGGGCTCGAGCACCGGGTCATTGCTCGACAGCGAGCGGATCACGGTGCCCGTGCCGTCGATGATCTCCAGCGTGATCTCACCGGACACGTCGCGAGCCAGGTAGTAGTCGATCAGACCGCCGGGAGGCGCACTCTCACCGTGGGGCAGTTCGGGGGTCCATTCCGTCGGGTCGTTCATGCCGAAGCGGACCCGCACCGCCGTGGCCGGCTCGAAGAGAAAGGCCGTTTCGGCGGCTTCGGCGGCCGCCAGCTGCCGCAGCGGCGTGATGTTGTCGAGAATCCAGAAACCCCGTCCGTGGGTGCCCGCAACGAGATCCGAGCACAGGCAGGTGCTGTCGTCCTTGATCTGGATGTCGCGCACCGACACGGCGGGCATGTCCATGCGAAGCGACTGCCACTGCGCACCGTCGTTGGTCGAAAACCACACCTGCGTCTCGGTCGCGGCATACAGCAGCCCCGGTGTGCGGGGGTCTTCGCGAATCGAGTTGGCCACCGAACCCGGCGCGAGCCCGGTGTTGATCTCGGTCCAGGTGCGTCCCCCGTCGTGCGTACGCCAGAAGTGGGGATCCATGTCGTCGATCCGCATGGTATTGGCCGCGGCGTACGCGGTGCCCGCATCGAAGTGGCCCGCCTCGATGTTGAAGATACGCGTCCACGGTTTGATGGCCGGGGGAGTGACGTCCGTCCAGGTCGAGCCGCCGTCCATGGTGACCTGGATCGCCCCGTCGTCGGTGCCCGCCCACAAGATGTCGACATCGCGAGGCGACGGAGACAGCGCGGTGATGGTACCCTGGGGACTCACCTCGACGCTGCCTGCGTACTTGCCGGCACTGGTGGGCACGGCCCACGTCTTGCGCGACAGGTCAGGGCTGATGCGGCTCCAGCTGCGTGCGCGATCGCGGGTCATCCACACGGCGTTCGACGTATAGAACAGCCGGTCCGGGTCCACCGGGGACCAGTGGATCGGCATCGTGCGCACATTGCGATTGAAGGGTCCGCCCCGGGGTCCCATATCCGGCCCCACATTGGTCGTTTGACCCGTCTTGCGGTTGTAGAGCGTGACGTCGCTGCGGCTGCTGCCGTAGACCATGTCGGGATCGCGCGGATCGGGCGCCGCGATGCCGTATTCCTGGATGCCTACCGGGTGCCAGTCATGAAAGGTGATCATGCCGTCGTTGGAACGGCTCTGCACGCAGGCCGAGCCCGAGTCCTGCTGGCCACCGCAGAGGCGATAGGGAAAGGCGTTGTCGGCGGTCACATGGTACATGGCCGCGGTGGGCTGCGTGTACCAGGTACTCCACGACTCGCCGCGGTTGGCCGAAATGACGGCGCCCTGATCCGAGACGGTGAGGATGATGTCGCGGTTGTTCGGGTTGATCCAGATCTTCTGGTAGTCGTCGCCGCCGTACGCGCCGCGAATGGCGGTCCAGTGCACCCCTCCGTCGTCACTGCGCCACATCACCACGGTGGCGCTGTAGAGCACGTTTTCGTCGGTCGGATCGACGGTGACCGTGGGCAGGTCACCCCCGCCGATGCGCGCCAGCGGCCGTGTGTCGACGTGGGACGTAGCCGCATCGAGCGGTCCCTCCGGCACATTGACCGCGGTCCAGTGTTCGCCCGCGTCGACGGACTTGTAGAGACCCACGACCCCTGTGGTGCTTTCGGTGCCCGGGGCTCCGGGACGCCTGTTCGTACCCGACGCCATCGCGTACAGCACGCGCGAGTTGCTGGGCGCCATGGCCAGATTGGCCTGGATCACATTGGGGAGCCCCTCGGTGAGAGCGCGCCAGGTGGTCCCGCCGTCGGTCGACTTGTAGATGCTGGTACCCGTCCCTCCGAAGGCGCCGCTCTCGCGAAAGCTCTGCTGCTGCTGCCAGAGGGTGGCGTAGACGATCGACGGATCGGTGGGATCGATCATGACGTCGTTGCCGCTGGTGTACTCGTCTCTGTACAGCACCTTCTCGAACGAACGCCCGCCGTCGAGCGAGCGGAAGATGCCCCGCTCCTCATTGGGCCCGTAGGGGTGCCCCAGCGCCGCCACGAAGAGACGGTCGGGGTTGGCAGGATCGACCTCGACGTCGGCGATCATCTGGCTGTTGCGTAGCCCC
Organism: uncultured Gemmatimonadaceae bacterium; assembly: GCA_964521385.1. Classification (GTDB taxonomy): domain Bacteria; phylum Gemmatimonadota; class Gemmatimonadetes; order Longimicrobiales; family Gaopeijiaceae; genus Gaopeijia. The sequence goes on from CAZFRU010000033.1 coordinate 30,901, forward strand.
AGATGCGTCCAGCTCCTACCTGCGTCGACCGACTTGTACATGCCGTCGCCCGTGGACAGGTCGGGACGGATGATGCCGGCGCCACTGCCCACGTAGATGATGTCGGAGTTGGAGGGGGCCACGGCGATGGCGCCGATCGAACTCGTGGGCTGGTCGTCGAAGATCGGGGTCCAGTTCGAGCCGTAGTCCGACGAGCGCCACACCCCCCCGTTGTCGAAGCCGATGTAGAAGAGGTTGGGCTGATCGGCCACCCCCGCGATGGCTCGCGTGCGCCCGGCGCGGGTGGGACCAATGGAGCGCCAATGCAGATCGCGATAGCTGTCCGGCGCGTGTTGTGCCTCGACTTCGCCTGGTTGAAGGATCAACGCGAGGGCGAAGGCCACGGTGGTGGCGAGGGTACGGCTCGGGATGTTCACGGGGCCTCCGAATGGCTGGGATCTCTCTGGGATTTCATATGCGTCAGTACCGCCAGCTGGTGACGTCGGCACCCGGCGGCGCGGTGTCGAGCATGCGCCGCAACATGAGCGGAGCCACGCGTTGATTGATGGTCAGGCGAGAGGTGGTATTGGGATTGTCGTGGTCGCCGCTCCAGCAGTGCTCGAAGCGGTCGCCGTAGTCGACCAGGCCGCCGTAGTACGGATCGCGGGTGTTCTCCAGAAAGCTCTCGGTCAGGTAGACGGCGTTGTTCAGGTAGTAGTTGTCCATGTCACCGACGTAGATGTGGAGCTTGCCTTCGAGCTTCGGTCCGAGGGTGGCCCAGTCGCGCTCCATGATGTAGCGAAGGTCGTAGTTCTCGCGCCAATAGGCCGCTACCTCGGGGTCGATGGTGCCGTCTCGTTTGTTCCAGATCGGCTGCGGATACCCATCCTCACCCACCGGGCCGAACACCGCCTGCCAGATGTCCCATTGGCCACCCGACCGGCCGTGTTCTCCCAGCACCAGTTCCAGGTGGTTGTCTTCCTCCAGCGTCGTGCTCACATGCCCCAGCCAGTTTCTCCTGCCCGGGCGCGGCGTGCGCTTCCAATCGCTGTCCAGGTAGTAGGCGTTGGTGTCGCTGTAGATGTCCACCACGGTGTAGGCGCGGAAGTCGATGGGATCCGGGCAGAACGTCCAGGTCCCGTTGTACTCGTCCGGATAGAAGACCTGCGCGGCCAGCGACTCCCAGCCCCCCGTCGAGCCCCCATAGAGCACCCGGGCCCACCCCTCGCCGATCCCCCGAAACCTGGACTCGATGTGGGGGATCAGCTCGTAGGTCAGCGCGTCTCCGTAGGGTCCGAGGTTTTCGGAGTTCACCGCGTACGAATCGTCGTAGTAGGGGTTGGCGTGTTGGATGGTGACGAGAATGAAGCGCGGAAAGTCGGGCCCCTTCCAGTCCTGGGCGAATCGATAGCTGGCCTGCGCGTACTCGAGATCGTACCCCTCGAGGCCTTCCGCGCTCGTCGGCGGAGTCTCGCGAAAGCCCACCGGCGTATAGAACTCGCGGTGGTGGTGACCCTGGTAGACCATGAGCGGATAGCGGGCGTCGGGGTGCTCGTCCCACCCCTTCGGCAGCAGCACGATGGCCTCGACCGAGGTCGGCGTGCCCCAGAAGGCCGTGAGCAGCTCGCTCTGGATCCGCACGTGTTTCACATACTTCGTGTCCTGCCGTTCGGGAAAGGGTGGAATCTCCTCGGTGAGGGAAACCTCGATCATCTGATCTTTCGCGGGATCGATCACGATCTGCCGCGGGATACTGAGGAGGTTGCCCGGTTTCGCGTTCCACTTCTGACCCTCACCTCGGTCCGGCGGGAGCTTCACCGTGTGACCATCGCTCCGCTCATACGTCTCGTAGCGATTGAAAAGTGCCTGCACCCAGTAGGTTCCGGCCGGCACCGCGCTCAGCGTCGACAACGGAAAACCGAAGGTGCCCTCATCGATCACGATGTCCCGGCCCGGGGCCCATTCCTCGGCGTCGACGCCGAAGACCTGCTGTCCGGTGGGTCCAGATGAAATCTGAAACCGAGGCTCCGTGTCACCCTCTTTCGCGATCATCAGGAGCACCCGCCCATCCAGTGGCGTCGCGCTCCGCTCTTCGGGAAACGAGATCGCAAACCCCAGGCCTCGCCCGACCTCGGTGTTCGACTGCCCACACCCCACCACCAACACCGCCGCGAACACCGCCATGACCCGACATCGCCATAGCGTCTTCATCGTACTGCCTCTCGGTTGGTGGACGTCGGGCGCCAGGTGGGACTCTCCCACTCGACGCCCGGGTCCATTCACAGGGGACCGGAACACCGATCCGTGTGCCACGCGCCAGCCGCGTCGGATCGAATGCGATCAGGCGTTGGGATTGGTGTCGGTCTCTCGCTCGGGCAACGGGAAGCAGGTGTCGGTTCCGCTCTTGCCCGTGGGATAGAGGTCGGTCCCCTCGAGAAGGAAGCGCCGCAGCGTGCCCAGTCGCTCTCCGGTGAGATAGAGTTCACGCGCACGTTCACGAGCCAGAACGGGCAGGTCCTGGGCGAGTGAACCCGAGAGGGTGATGGGCGGCAAGCCCCAATGGTCCTGGCGTAGGCTGTTGAGGATGGCAGCCGCCTGGGCGAGTTGGCCGCCCCTCATCAGCTGCTCGGCCACGATCAACCGGGCCTCGGACCCCGACGCCACCACGATGGGGGCATCGCCGGTGGTGTACTTCTGCTGGAGCACGACCGGGATGAGGGGATTGAACGACTCCAGGTCGGGACGCGGTTCGAGGAGTCCCAGGGTGACCCATTCGTCGAAATAGGCCCAGCGCTCGTTGCCCACCGCAGAGACGGTTCCGTCCCCCACGGTCCAGCGTCGCGCATCATTCAGCGCAAAGGTGACGTCAGCCACCCGGTTGAACTGTCCGACCGTGTTGTTCGAATAGTACGCCTTGAACTCGAAGTCGGCGGGCACCTGAGTCGCTGCCGCGGCGGCTTGCGCGTAATCCTTCAGCCAGAGGTGCGCTCTCGCCTGCCCCAGGCGGGCCGCCGAGACGAGGTCGGTGAGACCCGCGGCCTGGGCTGCGGCCAGAGCCTGCCCGAGCACCACCAGCGCATCGGCCATGCGGTCGTCCGAGGTCAGCGCCGGTCCGCCCGCGATCGGACTCGTGCAGAACGCCTCGGCCAGGAGTATGCGCGTGAAGCCGCCGAGGTACTTGCCCAGGGCAATCCCTGCGTCCAGCTGTGCCAGATCTCCCGTGCCGGCATCGAGCGCGCCCTGCAGGATCACGACGCTGGTATCAGCCATGAAGCGAGCCACGGAGAGCGGCGTATACAACTCGCCGAGCAGGCCCTGGTTGTTGGTCTGCACCGCCCGCTCGTCGATGTCCTGCCGGTAGGGAAAGGTGCCCGACAGGATGAACTCGTCGGTCATCATGCCGGTGTGCAGCACGTAGTTGTCCATCATCTCCTGAAACGCGCCCCGCATGCCGTTGATGGTGAGGTCGACGGGGGCGTTCCCTGCCAGGTCCTCCGGCGTGAGGTTGACCGGGTCATCCACCTCGAGCAGCGAGTCACACCCTGAGCCCGCAAGGGTCAGGGCCACCACCGCCAGCACACTCCATCCGCGCCTGAAGGCGCCGGTCTCGAATATCGTCATCATCTGGTTCCTCATGATTGATCAGGGTTCGGAGGTCGGTCGAGTTGCCTGGCCGGGACTAGTAGACCAGGGAGAGACGAAGCCCGAATTCGGCTGGAATGCCGGAGCTGAAGAACTCTCTCTGCGAAGCGTCCGAACGACCCTGGCTGTTGATCTCCGGGTCGGTCCCCGGATAGTTCGTGAGGGTGAAGAGGTTGCTGGCGACGAGCGAGAGGGTCCCCCCGTCGGCTCCGATGCGCTGGAGCAGCCCTCCGGGGAGCGCCACCCGGGCCGAGACCTGGCGGAGCTTGGCGAAGTCCGCTTCGTACAAGAACAGGTAGGGCTGGGCGCCAGAGCCCGCCTTACCCTTGAGGATGGCGTTGTCCGTGGGGTTTCCGCTGGCGTCGCGCTCGTACTTGGCCGCACAGGTTCCGAAGACGGTACGGCACTGGTACGACTCGGTGTAGTTCATGTTCTTGTGGCCACCGAGGTACTCGACCAGCCCGTAGAGCACCAGATCGCCCCCGAGGAGCGACACGTTGGTGCTGAACGATCCCTCATACGAGGGGGTGGGCTGGCCCGCGAAGACGCGGTCGCTCGCCACCTGGACCGAGCCGTCGGAGCCCAGTGTCACGGGATAGGTGAAGTAGGCACCGAAGGGATAGCCCTGCCGGTGCTCCTGGAAGCCGCGGCCACCGATGGCGATGGGTGAGCTCAATTCGGTGACTTCACTCGACAGATGGGTGTACGACGCCCGTACATCCCAGGCGAGGCCGGGCCGGTCCACCAAGGAGGCGTCGACGCCGACTTCGACACCGGCGTTCTTGACCTGCCCCACATTCGACCAGACACCCTGGGAGAACCCGGTGGACGGCGGTACCGGCTGGAGCACCAGTGCGTCGTTGGTCACCTGGTTGAAGTAGGTGACTTCGAGACCTACCCGACTGTCGAAGAGGTCTGCGTCGAAGCCGACCTCGATTTCCGAACCCGTCTCCGGCTTCAGATCCGCGTTGCCGCGGCGCGACGGCACGAAGCCCGATCCCGTCGATCCATCGGGAAGCGACACCGAGGTCACCGAGAGCAGAGTCGAGGCGTCGAACGGTCCAGGCTGCTTACCGGCCGTTCCCCACGCGCCACGAAGGCGCAAGGCACTCATGAATCCCTCGGGAAACCACCCCTCTTCGCTCACCACCCACGACCCGCTGATCTTCGGATAGAGAATCGAGCCGAGCCCCGACCCGAAGGCGCTGTTGTCGTCCAGCCGTACGGCGGGGGTGATGAAGAGGCGATCCTGGAAGCTGAACTGCTGTTGAGCGAACAGCCCCAGGGTGCGGACCTCGACGAAACCTTCGCTCGCGTCTTTCGTGGCTCCGTTGCCGACCGTAGCGGCGCCCGGGGGAAAGTCGCGTCCCACCGCGCCCGTGATCTCGGTGATGTCGCGATAGAACTGCAGCCCGAAGGTGGTTTCCGAAACCCAGCTCGGGTTGAGATCGAAGGTCAGGGCCGTGGTGCCGTCGAAGGTCAGGACCCGACCCAACACGTGCGAGACGCTCCGGTAGGGGTTGGAATCCCGGACCTTCATCGGGCTGTTCGGAATCTGGTTGTAGCCGCGCTCGGTGTACGAGTCGTACCCGACGCTCAGGCGCGTCGTCGAGTAGCTCGCCGGCTGGTAGCGCAGTGAGACACTCCCCGTGTAGCGCTCCAGCGTCACCTGGTTCTGCATCGTGCGCAGGCGATCGAAGTTGTTCGAGCCGATGAACCCCCGGTCGAACTCACCACAGATGCCCGGGGTGATGGCGGCCAGGCTCTGCTGGGTGGTGCGAGCGGTCTCGAACGCCAATGGACAGGTCACCATCGAGGCACCCCCCGAATTCGGATCCGATCGGTTCACTGGAGTGAACTCCGGATGCCCAAGCAGCACCGCGCCGATGAATCCCCAACTCTCGCCGTCGTTGTAGTTGAAGTCGGTGGTGCTGCTGACGAATCCGTTGGCGAAGGTGATGTCGACTTCGTCGTTGGGCTGAAACGAGAAATTGCCGCGACCGTGGAACGCCTGTTGGGCGTTGGTATCGAACACCCCGGTCTGGTCCGTCCAGTCGAGGGCGGTGAAATAGGTGTAGGCGTCGCTCCCCCCGCTCGCCGAGACCCCGATCTTGGTCTTCTGCCCGGTCCGGAAGGGGTTGTAGAAGGCACCGGCGTTGGGGACGTTCTCGGATCCCTTCAGAACGTCGATCAGGTAGGTCGTGTCCTTGTACTGGGGTCCGATGTCCATGTTCGGATTCCAGCCGCGCACCGGGTAGTCCTTGCGATCCTGCATCAGGGCGAACTCCGACGACACGGCCATCCGTCCCCGTCCGGAGACCCCTCGCTTGGTGGTGATCCGGATCACGCCCGCAGCGGCCTCGGTGCCGTAGAGCGTGGCTGCAGCCGGACCCTTGATGACCTCGATCGACTCGATCTCATCCGGCAGGAAGTCCTGCATCCGGTCCGACGCCGCCCCACCCACGCCTCGGGAGCGAGCCGTCGTGCCCACGCGGGCACCGTCGACGTACACCAGGGGGGTGTTGCTCAGGTTGATGCTGGAGTTGCCGCGAATCTTGATGTTCGAGGCATTGCCGAGTGTACCGCTCGACCCCGTGATGGTCACGCCGGTGGCGTTGCCCTGCAGCAGTCCCGCGATGCTCGTCGCTCCCGACTTCTCGACCAGGGCGGCGGCGTCGAGGTTGGTGACGGCGTTGCCCACTTCGACCTTGCGTTGCTCACCGGTGGCCGTCACCACGATCTGGTCGAGCGAGATGGCCGAGATCTGGAGTTGCAGCCGCAGATCGAGGGTCTGCCCGGGGGCCAGGGTGACCGTCTGCGTCACCGAGCGGTACCCGATCAGGTCGACCCTGATCTCGTGTTCACCCGCCGGGACGCCAACAAGTTGAAATCGTCCCTGCTCGCCCGATATCGCCCCGGCTCTCAGAGCGGCGATGGACACCTGCGCATTGGCGATGAGTGCGCCGTTCGGTCCGACGACGACGCCCTGGATCACCCCGGTCTGCTGGGCCTGAGCCGGCGTCGGGGGCCAGAGTGCCGCGACCAGCAGGAACATCAGTGCCCAGAGGGTGCGTGCCCTGTCCAAAACGAATACTGCTTGCATCTCGGTGTCCTCCCATACGCGGGGCTCGATGAACGGTCGATTCCGGCGTCTGCCCGCGTTGGAACAGATCGCCGCGGCAATGAATGGCCGTGCCGCGTTTGCTCGCCGTTATCTGGGCGTGCGGGGACTCAGAGATACATGTGGGACAAGGAATTGCCGTGGTGGTTCTGGGCCTAGCGAACGCCAGGGCGGCTCAGCAGACGCTGGAATCCAGGGTCGTCACGGATGGGCGAATACGCCGGATGCATGCGCAGGAGGTCGGGTGTGACACGCGACGGGACCGCCAGGAGACGGTCCAGGATCGCCACCGCCTCACTCGTCCGACCGATCAGGGCGTAGACCTGAGCGACCCGCTCCAGCACCTCCGTCCCGGCATACGCGTCCCGGGTGAGGGGCAGCCTCGCGCGGGATCGTTCGGCCACGGCCACCGCTTCGTCCGCGCGTCCCGACAGCGCGGCGGCCAGGGCCGTGTAGCCGTCTGCCTCGGCGAGAGCGTCGGCACCCACCCCCGGGGCCGGAGCCATCTCCGTGATCGAGTCCGCCCAGGCCCGAGCCAACTCGTGCTCGCCCCGGAGCCAACGCACCAGACCCAGGAGGACCATCTCATTGGGCGAGCGGCGATCCTCGGGTGAGGCGGGAGAACGAAGCAGGAGGGTGAGCGCCTCCTGGTCGTCGTTCCGATAGAGAGCGATCAGAGCCGGGAGTGCGTGGTTCTTCGGCGACAGCGCAGTGGGAGCCCGCTCCAGGATGGTCCTGGCTCCGGCGGTATCTCCCAGCGCGTTGAGATGGAGGAGGGCCTTCTGCACGTAGGCGAGTTCCCCGCCTGGTGAGATGGCGATGGCCCGATCGAGCAGCCGCTCGGCATGGTCGTACTGGCGCATACGTACGTACATCTCGGCCAGCACGACGGTCGTGGTATACGAATTGGGATCGAGCTCGAGGGCCCTGGTCATGGTCGTGGCCGCGTCACCCCACAGCCCCTTCCGCCGCTCCACGAACCCCTTCAGCGCCAGCGCCTCTGCGTCGCTGGGACGCATCGCGAGCACCTGGGCCAGCCGCGCGAGGGCCTGATCGTAGTCCTGGTCCGCATACGACGCGTGATACGCCTCGGCCAACCAGGTCGTCGGGTCGTCGGGGGCGAGCTCCACGGCCCGGCGGAGTGCCGAGTCGGATGGCTCGCCCTGATCGGGCTCTTCGAAGACCTGGGCCAGCAACAACCGGGAGGTCGCCAGAATCGCATAGGCGGCGGCAAATCCGCCATCGAGACGCACGGCCTCTTCCATGTACCGCACCGCCTCGCGTGCATCGTCGCGATTCACCAGCCGGGAAGCGTGCAGGCGTCCCCTCAGATAGGCCTCGTAGGCCGCCGAGTTGTCGGTGGGGCGGACCGTGGCGGTCGCGGCCACACCCCTCGGTTGAAACCGCGAGCGAAGAGCCTCGGTGATCGACTCGGCCACCTGCGACTGGATCTCGTAGAGGTCGTCGCTGCCGGCCTCGGTGCGGGTCGCCCACAACTGCTCGTCGCTGCTGGCGTCGATCAGGCGCGCCCACACCCGAACCCGACCGTCCGTGTTCTGAAGCGCACCCCGGACCAGGTACCTGACCCCGAGTTCCCGGGCGACCGTCTCGTTGTCTTCCATGTCGAGTTGCACATCCACCACCGAATTGCGGGCGATCACCCGCAGGGAGCGGACACCGGAAAGGCGCGTGAGGATCTCCTGGTGCATCGCGTCGGCGAAGAACCCGCCGTCCGAGGTCGAACCGATGCTCCGGAATGGGAGCACAGCCACGGACTGCGGAGGGCTTTCCGTACCTGCCCGCGACGACTCCGGCAGCAGCCACCGGATGCCCGCCGCCAGAAGAACGATCAGCGCCAACGTGACCCCACCCACCAAGGGAACCGTCACCTTCGGGGGCCACCTTTCGCGAGGGCGTCGATGCCGGACCGCGGCCAGCACGCGGGGGACTCGGGAGGGGCGCAGGCGATCAGGGGTGGGCGCCGTCTCGGCCCCTCGCCCTTCGGCGGTGGTGAGCGTGGGCAGGGTGGCGGAACGGCACTTCAAGCTCTCCATGGCCGCGACCGTTTCGGCGGCCGGGGTCAACTCATGGTCCCGCCAGAGGCGTTCCTCGAAATCGCCATAGACCTCGGCGGCGGCAGCCCCTTCTCCGATCTCGGCCAGCACGCCGATGAACCGGCGGATCGACACTTCGCTGGTGGGATCGAGATTGACGGCACGGCGTCCCCAGCTCCGGGTCCGCTCGTGGTCGTCGTGGTTCAGCGCCGCATCACAGAGTCGCCAGGCGGCCGCGACGGCCAGACGCCGCAGGCGGGTCCGCTCCATGTCCAGCCAATCCTCGAACGGGCCCGAATCAGAAACGAAAAAACCATCCAGCAGGTCGGCCTGATAGATCTCCAGCGCCGTTTCGAGCTCGCCGGCGTCCAGCGCCGCCTCGAACTCGACCACATCGCAGGCGAGCAGGTCGGCGTCGATGCCGATCTCGCCGTCCCCTCGTCCGACCAGGACGTCGCTGCCCAGTCGATGTCGAAGAAAGTGGAGCGACTGACGCAGCGAGTTGCGGGCGTGGTCTTGATCGCTCCGGGGCCAGAGCAGCGCCAACAGCTTGTCGCGGCTATGGAAACCACGGGGGGTAGCGGCCGCCAGGTAGGCGAGCAGCGCGAGCCGCTTGGGTTGCGAGAGGATCGAGAGACCCCTGTTACCCTCTGGCCCGACGAGGTCGGGAGACCCGAACAATTTCAGGCGCGGTACCAGGTTCATCTCGCCTCAAAAACGTGCGACGGACGCACGGTGACAGGTGAACGTATACAATAGGCGAGTCGTCCCGATGGGTGTCAACTCGGACGGGTTGTGCGCCGCCCCCCCCCGAGACTTCACGGGCCGACGGTGAGATATTTCGGCCCTCGCCGAACAGCAGAGGCCCTCCAAGCGTATACCCCCCGCGGGGCCTCACACTCTCGGGACCAGGCAAATGACACCAGAGCGCCGGTACGACGACGACGAGATGGCCGAGATCTTCAATCGGGCCACCCGAGTCGATGCGTCGCGATCTACCCACACCACCCCGTCGGAGGTGGGTGAGGGAATGACCCTCGCCGAACTGCAGGAAATCGGCGCCGAGGCGGGCATCGATCCCGCCCTGGTCGCCCAGGCGGCGGCCAGCCTTCGCGTGCGCGCTCCCGACGCGGCGCCGGTCCGGCGCTTCGGCGTGCCTCTGAGCGTGCACCGCTCGGTCGACCTGCCGGCGCGGCTGACCGACGAGGAATGGGATCGTCTCGTGGTGCGGCTGCGGGAGGTGTTCCAGGCGAAAGGGGTGGTGCGGCGCGAGGGCTCGTTGCACAGCTGGGCGAACGGCAACCTCCAGATCCTGATGGAGCCCACCGCCGACGGCTATCGCCTACGCATGCGCACGCTGAGTCAACAGATCCAGGGTCGGGTCACCGGCGGGGCGCTGATGATCGTCGGGGGGGTGAGTATCACCCTGTTCATGACCCTCTTCTCGATGCTCGGACTGGCCGGGGGGGTCTCCTTTCGAGAGCTCCTCCCGCTCCTGATCGCGACGCTGGCCGGAACCGTCCTCTTCCGAAGTGGCAGTGTGCGCTCGGCAACCTGGAGCGAGCGCCGCGCATCCCAGTTCGAAGAGATCGGAGCCATGGCCGTGGCCATGGCCGCGGAACGTCTACGCCTCGAGCCCCCGGGCTGAACCGCCGCTACCAGATCTCGATGCGGGTGGCGTCGTACATCGGGGGGGTCGAGAGGTATTCGGAGTGGGTGGTCCACACGCGCAGATCGTCGCCCACCGTGATGTCGGCACCCGTGGCCGCGACGAAGCCACGCCCGCTCCGGATCACGATGATCGACGCCGAGTGCACGACGAGGCCGACCTGTACCCCCGACCCCGGCGGGTTGGTCTCGATCCACACGACCGATCCACTTGCGTCCACGCCGGGCGCCAGAGGTGCGGCGGTGACCGTACCGGTGAAGCGAGGAGCGTCGTCCGAGAGTCCGACCAGGTCGTCCTGGCCGCACCCTGCAAAGGCGATCAACCCCAACACGACGATGATGCGAAAGAGAGTATCCATGCCATTGAAACGGCCGATTCCTCGCCTTTGTGACACCCGGTGTGCATCTTCGAGCACCCTGTGCCCGATCCCTCCCCGCCCCCTCTCCTGACGATGCGAATACCGCGCCCCGCCGTACCCATGCTTGCCCTTGGACTGCTGGGCCTGCTGAGCGCCGCCTGCGACAGCACGCGAGCGCTCCGCGAGCCGGCCCCCGACGCCCTGGCCGCTCCGGCCCCGGATTCGTTCATGGTCACCTTCGAGACGAGCGCCGGGACCTTCGCGGTGCAGTTCATCCGGGAGTGGTCACCCCGTGGCGTCGATCGGGTGCACTACCTGGCCCGCCACGGCTTCTTCGACGGAGCCCGCTTCTTTCGCGTGAACCCTCGGGTGGTGCAGTTCGGGTACTCGGGGCAGCCCGCTCTCGACAGTGTGTGGCGGGCCCTGCCCATCGACGACGAGCCCGTGCGAGCCAGCAATGAGCGGGGCGTCGTCTCGTTCGCCCGCGCTGGGCCCGACACCCGTGACTTCCAGCTGTTCATCAACCGCATCGACAACCCGCAATACGACGACTGCTGCGGCGGGGGGTACCCACCGGTGGGTCGCATGATTTCGGGCTACGAGGCCTTCGACGCGATCTATGCCGGCTACGGCGAACTCGAGCCCTCGGCCCAGGATCGGCTCTTCACCGAGGGCAACGCCTATCTGCGGGAGCGTTACCCGGCGCTCGATTCGATCCTCAGCGCGCGGGTGGAGGGGCGATGAGCGCCGCACCGCCGACCCCCCGGCGGTTGCCTTCAGCGCCTTTCGCTATCAATCTGCGGTTCCTGAATGAGGGATTCCGACTACGCGGGGGGGACGGATGAGGCTGAGGCGGATCGCAACGCTGGGACTGGCTGCAGGCGCCCTGCTCGCCGGCTGTGACGATCCCGTGGGCCCACCTGCCGAGATCGCGGGCGAGTATGAGCTGACCGCTCGCGTCGACAACGCGGTCGAGGTGCCCCTGGCCCCGTCCGACGACGGAGCACGGCTCGTCCTGCGACCCGATCGCACCTGGGTCCTGACCCGTCATCGGGGACCGCGGGTCGATCAGGTGTCGGGATTCGGGCTGACCGATCGCTACCGTCTCGTACCGCTCGAGGGTGCCTTCGAGCTCCGCATGTTCGGCGAAAGCTCCACCCTGGCGGCACTGGCCGGGGTCGCTCGGGTACGGCACGACACCCTCACCTGGGGATCCGAGGTGTTCGTCCGCCGCTGAGCAGCCGCCGGCGCACCGCCCCAGCCTACCCGAACAGGTCGTCCATGCGCAGCTCGTCCAGACGGAGCCTCCGGGCGCTCCTCGTCCCCCTCGCGCTCGTCATGCTAATCTCGGGGTGCGCGACCCTTCAGCAGATCGCCGCGCTGCGCCAGGTCGATTTCTCGCTCGACCGGTTGTCGCGCCTCGAGCTTGCCGGCGTACGGCTCGACGACAAGCGCTCCTACGGCGACCTGGGGGTAGCCGACGTCACGCGTCTCACCCTGGCGCTCGCCGAAGGCCGCCTGCCGCTGGCCTTCAACCTCGATGTGCAAGGCGAGAATCCGGCCGATAACGCAGCCGACGCGCGGCTCGTGCGATTCGACTGGACGCTCCTGCTCGACGATCGCGAGACGGTCAGCGGAGTGTTTGCCGACGAAGTGGTGTTTCGACCTGGCGAGCCCACCACCTTTCCGGTGCAGATCGAGCTCGATCTGCTCGAGTTCTTCGAGGGTAGCGCCCGCGATCTCGGCGAACTCGCGCTGTCGCTGACCGGCCAGGGGGGTGCCCCGAAGAATGTGGCCCTGCGGGCGGTGCCCACCGTCAACACGGCGCTGGGACCGATTCGCTATCCGGGCGCCATCACCGTGCTGTCCACGCGCGTCGGTCCACCGGCGCCCACAGAGGAGAGAGAATGAGGGTTCGGCAACGTTTTTCGGTGGTGGCCGCAGCGGGCGGCGCCCTGGCGTCGGCGCTCGCTCTGGCCGGATGCGTATCGGCGCAGACCGACGCGGGCGCCCACCCGATCTTCGAAGACGGGCAAGCCCAGATCGTGCCGGCCTTCCAGGATTCCAGCCAGTGGGTGCGGCACGAGCTGTGGGTCGAGACCGAGTTCGACACCGACGGCGACGGACGCCCGGATCGGGTGCACGTCGGGGTGGTGCGCCCGGTGCAGACCGAAACCGACGGCTTGCGGGTGCCGGTGATCTACGAGTCCAGCCCCTACTTCGCCGGCACCGGGTCGGGCGAACGCACCTACTTCTGGAACGTCGAACACGCACCGGGCACGCCGCCTCCGCCCCGCACCCTCCTGCCGCCCATCGAGGCCCGTCCAACCTCACCGATCATCTCCAATGCCCAGGTGCGTACCTGGGTGCCGCGGGGCTTCGCCGTGGTGCATTCCGAGGCACCCGGCACGGGGCTGTCGCAGGGGTGCGTCACCATCGGGGGGGCGCCCGAAGCGCTGGCCCCCAAGGCGGTCGTCGACTGGCTGAACGGACGTGCGCGAGGGTTCACGACCCCGGACGGCGACGTCGAGGTCGACGCCGGCTGGAGCACGGGCCGGGTGGGTATGACCGGCACCTCGTACAACGGCACGATTCCCGTGGCGGCGGCCACGACGGGGGTCGAGGGGTTGGAGGCGATCATCCCGATCGCGCCCAACACCTCGTACTACCAGTACTATCGCTCGAACGGTCTCGTGCGCTCCCCGGGAGGCTGGCTGGGTGAAGACGTCGATGTGCTCTACGACTTCGTCAACAGCGGCGCACCGGAGCGGCGCGCCTATTGCGATGCAACCTACCGCGACGGCGAGATGATGCCGGGGCAGGATCGGCGCACCGGCGATTACAACGCCTTCTGGGAGAGCCGCGACCTCTGGAACCAACTCGACGGGATCCGTGCGGCCACCCTCTTCGCGCACGGGCTCAACGATTGGAATGTCATGCCCGAGCACTCGGTCCACATCTACGAGCAGCTGCGGGAGCGCGGTGTGCCGACCCAGCTGTTCCTGCACCAGGGCGGCCACGGGGGTCCCCCTCCGCTCGAGCTCATGAACCGGTGGTTCACGAGGTATCTGTACGGCGTCGAGAACGGTGTCGAGGACGACCCGCGCGCCTGGGTCGTACGTGAGGACGCCGACCGGAATGCACCGACCCCCTACCCCGATTACCCGCATCCCGATGCCGAGAGAGTGGAGCTGCACCCAGGCGCCGGAGGCGCGGGGGTGGGTGGCCTGGGATTCGAAGCGGCCGAGGGCGGTACCGAATCGCTGGTCGACGACGTGGCGTTCAGCGGAGGTGAGCTGGCCGCGCTGGAGACGTCGCCGCATCGTCTGCTCTACGCCACCGGCGTGCTGAGCGAAGCGGTGCATCTAAGTGGGACGCCGCGGGTGCGGGTGCGGGTGGCGGCCGACCGGGCGGCGGCCAATCTGTCGGTCTGGCTCGTCTCCTTGCCGTGGACCGAGGGCGCGCCCACCAACGACAATCTCATCAACCGGGGCTGGGCCGACCCCCAGAACGCGACGTCACTCACGGCGAGTTCACCCCTGCGCCCGGGCACTTTCGTCGATCTGGCCTTCGACCTGCAGCCCGACGATCAGGTGATCGCCGCCGGCCAGAGGATCGGGCTCATGGTCTTCTCGAGCGACCCGGAGTTCACGCTCTGGCCCACCCCGGGCACCGAGCTCACCCTCGCACTCGACGGCGTCACGCTGGAGCTGCCGATCGTGGGGGGGCGCGCGGCGCTGGAGCGGGCGCTGAACGGAGGCGATTGAACCGCGGAGGGTTCACGCCATTGAGCGAGCCGCGGTAGTCCAGCCCTTCCGACCTGGGCCATGCTCGCGGTGGTCCGGGCCCCCGCGTAGTCCGGCCCGTCGACCTTGGCCATGCTCGCCGTGGCCCGGGCCTTCCGACTCTGGACCATGCTCGCGGGACATGACCGCACGACGCGAAAATGTGCGCGAGGTGGCTATCAGCTTTCACTGATGGCGCAAAGTTGTCGCCCAGAGACGAGAATGCGACCGACGTCACGCGCACCACTCCACCCTCGGACAATCCTGGTCGAGGAGCGACGAAAATGCGTGCGGAGTCCGAGCGAAGGAGCACGCTCGGACAATTATTGCGAGCCTTCCGCGCTCGCCCCGAGACCGCGACGCCGTGGTCCGGCCCGTCCGACCTGGGCCATGCTCGCCTTGGCCGGGCAGATCACATCCGCGCCGCACCGGATAGAGCCTTTTGCGCGGGAGCGCGGCGGGACGCCTTCTCCATCGACCAGACGCCAGCCATGGTACGTGAACATGGTACGTGAACCCATCGCGCGCCCGCGCGTCGGGACGCCGCGCCCGGGTTGCGCGGGCCGCCGCCCCCGCGCCATGTTTCAGTTGGCCCCCCCGCCAGTTCTGGGGGGAGGTGTGTATGGCAACCGACGCGTTCTTTCCGACTCGTGGGCTCGTGGATCTGATCCGGGCCGGCCCGGAACTCAGGCGGCTCGCGATTCTTGCCAGTCAGCACGAGGGCTTCGAAACCGAGGGCGGCGAGTTCGGCCTCTACTATCCGCACGAAATCGATGGCACCGGTCGTCCGGCACTGGCAGCGGGGACGATCCTCGTGCGTGGTCACTACGGACCGCCCGACGGATGGTCGGCTACGATCATGGAGACCGAGTACCTCGAAGTGCTCCGCTCGGAGCTCCTCGCCCGAGGACTCAGCGAAGAAGCCGCTCTGGTGACGCGCCTCCTGCGATCGTTGGTGTCTCCGTAGCCGGGCGGCGTGCCTCCGCACGCACTCAGGGCCGTACGATCCGGTACACCACCACCGACCCCATCCCGAGGCTGTCGACCTCGACTCCCACCAGGTGGTCACGTGTGATGTACGGATGCACGCTGCCCGGGCCGGTACCGGCGGCGAGGCGCGTGGCCACCGAGCCGAGGTAGACCCCCTCGGCGTCGAACACGTCGAATTCGCCGCCCTCGCCACCGCGTTCGCCACCCTCGCGACCTCTCTCGCGATAGAGCCAGAATTCGCCGTCTTCCGTCGCCACCATGCGGCTGAAGTAGGGGTAGTGGCGGGGCAGCCGCGGCGTGTCGTCCACCAACCCCCGCCCGAGGGCTGAGGCGAACCACTGCGCCACCCGAGCGGAATCGACTTCAGACAGGGCCCGGGGTTCGACCTCGCGCCGAATCGACCGCACGGTGTCACCCGCAGGCGAGAGCTGATACAGCGCGTAGTGGTCGCCCGAGCCGGTCCAGATCGAGCCGTCGGGCCCCACGGCCTGGACCCGGGCCGCCGAGAAGGGCGGCCCTGTCCCGGTGACGTCGTCACCCCTACGCTCGGTGAAGGCAGCAGGACGTCCAGCACCCAGCCACAGCGTGTCGACCGGCGCCAACACCTCGTCGACCCGAAAGGCCAGCAGAGCCGGGCCGCTGTTCGTGGTCGGGGATGATCGGTCGCTCCCCGTGCTCTCTGCGCTCTCGGCGATGTCTGCGACATCGATGAGGGTGTTGCCGGCGAGGCGCATTTGACCCGCCACGGACCCGTCCTCGATCACGCTGGGAAACGCCCCGACGTACCGGCCCTGCACCTCGAAGGCCGAGTAGCGGCGGTTGCCGGAATCACCCACCCAGATGCGCCCCCGGCCATCGAACACGAAGCCGTAGGGCTCATCCAATTCGCCCGGCCCCTCCCCCCTGTGTCCGACCGTGCCTACGAAAAACCCGCTGCGGTCGAAGACGCGGACCTCGGCGGCCTCGGCGTCGAGCACGAAGACATTGCCTTCGGGATCGATGGCGACATCGGCGATCCGTCCGAATGCGTCGGGCCCGTCGGGGTCGTCATCCGCCCCCGATCCCAGCCGCAGCACCGGCTCGAGTCGCCAACGGGTCGAATCCGACCATCCGGCATCGGGGGGACTCGTGATGGTGACGGAGCCCGAGGCGAGGGTGTCGACGACGACCTCGCCGGAACTCTCCGCGGCGTGCCGGTCGCCGCAGGCGGCACTGTATACGAGGCAGGCCGCCAGCACGGTGGGCAGGAGAGGGCGTGGCATCGATCCACGTACACCTTCATGAGCGAGAAGGTGCGCGCCGCCTCAGTACTTGCGGTCTCCTCCGAAGCGCCGGCGCCGCGGCCGAGAGCTGGTGGCCGCACTCTCGTCGAGCTTCTTTCTCGCGGCCTTGGCTGCGGCGCGTGCCCCGTCGGCGGCCTTCTTCGCGCGGATCGCAGCGATCCGCTCGCCTCGCGGCACCTCGAGCGGAGCGTCGACCGCCGCGTCGTAGGCGAAGTCATCGAGCCGCATGCGGGGCAGCTTCTTGCCGAGGGTGCGCTCGATGCGAGCGAGGTCGGGCTGTTCCTCGGGCGAGACCAGGGTGAAGGCATCACCCGTGGCCTCGGCCCGCGCCGTGCGACCCACCCGGTGAATGTAGTCTTCGGGCACCGGAGGCACGTCGAAGTTGACCACATGCCCGAGCGCCTCGACGTCGATGCCCCGGGCCGCGATGTCGGTGGCCACCAGCACGCGGTGATCCCCGGCCTTGAAGCCGGCCAGAGCGCGGGTGCGCTGGGCCTGCGACCGGTTGCCGTGGATGCGCTCGGCCGCGATGTCGTGCCGATTCAGCAGCTTGGTCAGGCGATCCGCTCGGTGTTTGGTGCGCGTGAAGACCAGCGCATCGTCGATCTCACCGCGCTTCAGCAACTCGACCAGCAGCGCGCCCTTGAGCGCGGCCGACACCGGGTAGACGGCCTGTTCGATGCCCTGGGCCGGTGCCGCACGGCGCTGCAGGGCGATCTTGGCCGGATCGCGCAAGATCTCTCGTGCCAGCACCTCGATGGGCGGCGGCATGGTGGCGCTGAAGAAGAAGGTCTGCTTCGGCGTGGGCACATGACGCAAGACGCGCTTGATGTCGGGCAGGAATCCCATATCCAACATGCGATCGGCCTCGTCCAGGACGAGGAACTCGAGCCCCGAGAGTCGGGCGTAGTCGCGCGAGAAGTGATCCAGCAGTCGGCCCGGAGTGGCGACGATGATGTCGACGCCCGACCGGAATGCCGCTTCCTGGGGCTTCATTCCCACCCCGCCGTAGACGGCGGCGCCTTTGATGCCGGCGTGCTTTGCGAGCGCCTTGGTGTCTTCGAGAATCTGCAGCGCCAGCTCGCGCGTGGGAGCGAGCACCAGCACTCGGGTCGTGCCGCGAGGTTTTCCGATCAGTTGATTCAGGATCGGGAGCAGGAAGGCGGCCGTCTTGCCGCTGCCGGTGGCCGCACAAGCGAGAAGATCCCGCCCGGCGAGACCCTGCGGAATCGCTTCGGATTGAATGGGGGTGGGCTGTACGTAGCCCAGGTCGGCGACGCTCTTGAGAAGGGTCGCGTGCAGGTTGAGTCCTGAGAATGTCAAAGGGTGCTGTCCAGTGTATGGGCGCTCGAACGGCGGCCGGAGCATCCGGCTCGGTCCTGGTCGGCGCGAGGTCATGCGATGGCGGGTGGCCCCCGGAACCGAGGGCTCGAGGTGTGATCCCGCTGAAAGAAGGTAGCGTAATGCACCCGGCGACAGCAGGGGCGCCTACGATCCGCCTGGATCGCTCGCTCCGTCCTTGCCCAGCACCCAGGTGGTCATGGCGCGCAGATTCTGCACGTTGGTGGTCTTGAGCGGGTCGAGCAGCCGACCGCCGAGGCCGTTGCCGACTCCCAGCAGGTAGTCCTCATCGACGAGAAAGCGCTCGGACCCATCGGGAAGCGCGAACCAGCGCCCCACACCCTCGCCCAGGCGGCTCTCGATGCCGATGGTCGAGGCCAGCCGCGCGAAGAAGATGCCCCCGGGCGCCAGCACGCGCCACATCTCGTGCACCATCGCCTCGAAATGTGCCTCGTCCCGGGCGAAATGGAGCACGGCACTGCAGATGACGCAGTCGAAGAAGCCGTCGTCGAAGGCCAGTTCGGCGAGATCGGCCACGCCGAAATGGTCGCGCGGTAGCGAGGGAGCCAGACGCGCGGCCAGCGCCTGGATCTCGGCCACCCGCGCCCCATCGGCGTCGACCCCGAACAGGTTGGCGCCACAGCGAAGCAGGAAATGCGCGTTGCGTCCGCCCCCGCACCCGGCATCGAGCACCGTCATGGATGCATCGATGCGTCCCCGCAGGATCTGGTCGAACAGATAGATGTCGACCTGCCCGAAGGCGGCGAGCAGGTGCTCCCGCGTACAGCCCTGTGTGAGGTCCATCGCCGTCATCGTGTGCTCCTCGCGATCCTGGTGGGATTCCCGCTAACTTTCGCAGTACGACCCGTCCTTCCCCACCCCGCATCCATGCGAGGTCCGTCGTCGTGCTGGAGAACCTGAACCTGCACTCGTCCCTGCAGCGAGACGAGTTCGGTGCCCGGCTGCCGCCGCTTCGTCGTTGGCTGCTCCAGCTGCAGCGCACCTATTGGCGCGAAGGGCTGTCTGCGCTGATCGCCTTCGAGGGGTGGGACGCCGCGGGCAAGGGAAGCTCGATCCGCACCCTCACGCAACGCCTCGAGCCCCGTGGCTTCGAGATCCATCCGATTCGCGAGCCCCGCACCAATGAGCGGGCCATGCCATGGTTGTGGCGATTCTGGCAGAAGGTGCCCGGCTACGGATCGCTCGCCATCTTCGACCGCAGCTGGTATGGCCGTGTGCTGGTGGAGCGGGTCGAGGGCATCACCTCGGACGACTGGTCGAAGACGTATCGCCAGATCAACGACTTCGAGCGCCTCTTGTCCGACGACCGGTTCGTGGTGGTGAAGTTCTTCCTGCACATCGATCGTGCCGAACAGCGTCGCCGCTTCGAGACCCTCGCGGCCGACCCCCTCACGGCGTGGCAGGTCGAGGCCGAGGATTGGAGTCGCCACGAGCGCTACGACGACTATCTCGCCGCCACCGAAGAGATGCTCGCCTTCACCGAAACGGAGTGGGCGCCCTGGCACGTGATCGCGGCGACCGACCGCCGCTGGACCCGGATGAGGGTTCTCGAAACGGTCGCCGAGCGTCTCGAAGCGGGGCTGGTGTCGCGGGGGCTGGCCCTGCCCGACGCCGACGAGGTCGAACTCGACGACGACGACGAACTCGGTTCTGACGGCGACGACCAAAGAGACGGTGACGACCAGAGTGACGGTGACGACCAGAGTGACGGCGACGACCAGAGTGACGGCGACGACGAGAGTGGAGGCGACGCGTGAGCACGTCGAACAAGCCCGACTCCGTACCGCTGCCCGCGGGTAACGGCTATCGCCAGCGGCTGCTGCGCTCCCAGCTTCGCCTCCGCGCCGCGGCACGTCACCTCTATGAGCAGAGCCGCTCGGTGGTGGTCGTGTTCGAGGGGTGGGACGCATCGGGAAAAGGCGGTGCGATTCGACGCATGACGGACCGGCTCGACCCTCGCGGCTACCACGTGTACTCGATCGCGGCGCCGGCCGGCGACGATGCGCGCAATCACTACCTGTGGCGATTCTGGCGGCGATTGCGGCCCCCGGATGAGAAACAGATCGTGGTGTTCGATCGCTCGTGGTACGGCCGAGTGCTGGTCGAGCGCGTGGAGGGATTTGCCACCGAGCCCGAGTGGCGCCGCGCCTATCGCGAGATCAACTCGTTCGAACGGCTTCTCGTCGAGAGCGGCGTCCGGGTGATCAAGTTCTGGATGCGCATCGATCCCGACGAGCAACTGCGGCGCTTCGAGGCACGCAAGCTGACGCCCCACAAGAGCTGGAAGCTCACCGACGAGGACTGGCGGAACCGTGAGCAGTGGCCGCAGTACAGAGAGGCGGTCGACGAGATGCTACTCAAGACCAGCACACCCTTCGCCCCCTGGCACGTCGTCGACGCCGACGACAAGCGCGCCGCCCGTCTGGCGGTGCTCGATGTCCTGGTGAAGACCCTCGAACACGATCTGGGCCTGGAGACGACCGAGTGAGTTCCGTGACGGGGATGACCCCCGCCGATACCGTGCCGGTACCCGAGCCCCGCGACGACGGCACCTACGACCTGGACGATCCGGCGCTCTACCTGAACCGGGAGCTCACCTGGCTCAACTTCAACTTCCGGGTGCTGCACGAGGCGCAAGATCCCCGCACACCCTTGCTGGAACGGGTGAAATTCATCTCGATCGTGGGATCGAATCTCGACGAGTTCTTCATGAAGCGGATCGGCGGTCTGAAGCAGCTCGTCTCGGCCCGCATCCAGGACGTCACCGCCGACGGGCGCACACCCGAAGAGCAGATGGCGCACGCGGCGGCGCTGATCTCGGTGCTCGAAGGGCGTCTGCGCGCCACCTTCAAGTCCCTGCTACCGCAACTCGAGAGCCACGGGCTGGCCGTGCGCCAGTTCGGCGAGCTGTCACCAGACGACCGCGACGAAGTCACCCGGGACTACGTCGCCAACACCTATCCCCTGGTCACACCCCAGGCGATGGATCCGGCGCATCCCTTTCCCTTCGTCTCGAATCTGTCGCTCAACCTGCTGGTGACGCTCCGCCATCCCGGTGAAGCGCAGGAGCACCTGGCGCGGGTCAAGGTACCCACGAGCCCGGGGGTCGACCGGTTCGTCGCCACAGCCGGTGGCCGCACGCTCGTGCCTCTCGAAAGCGTGATGGCGGCCAATCTCGATCTGCTCTTTCCGGGCATGGAGATCGTGGCGTGCGAGTATTTCCGCGCTACGCGCAACGCCAACACGGAACAGGACGAGGAATCGGCCGACGACCTGGTCGAGATGATCGAGTCGGAGCTTCGCGAGCGTCGCCTCGCCCCCATCGTGCGGGTGGCCATCAGCGCCGGCATGGACCCGGTGCGCAAGGGCATGCTCGCGGCCGAACTCGGGTTGGACGAGGGCACCGACGTCTACGAAGTGACGGGGCTGCTCGGCATGGCCGACGTGTCCGGCGTGCTGGCCTTCGACGCACCCCAGCTGCGCGACCCTCCGCACCACCCGGTCGATCATGGTGATCTCACCACCGAGCGGTCCATCTTCCACACGATCCGCGACCAGGGCTCGATCCTGTTGAGCCACCCCTACCAGGCGTTCAACAGCTCGGTGGAGCGGTTTCTCGAAGAAGCCGCCCGCGATCCCAAGGTGCGCGCCATCAAGATGACCTTCTACCGCACCTCGGAGGATTCCAGATCGGTGCGATATCTGAAGGAAGCCGCCCGCAACGGCAAGCAGGTCGCGGTGGTGATGGAGATCAAGGCCCGTTTCGACGAAGAGGCCAATCTGCGCTGGGCCACCGATCTCGGCAGCGCGGGCATCCACGTGACCTACGGCGTGGTCGGGCTCAAGACGCACTGCAAGGCGATTCTGGTGGTCCGCAGCGACTACGACGGTCTGCGGCGCTATGCCCACATCGGTACGGGCAACTATCACGCCGGCACGGCCCGGCTCTATTGCGACGTGGGACTCCTGACCTGTGATCCCCTGATCGGAGCCGACCTCACCGAGCTCTTCAACTATCTCACCACCGGATACAAGCCGAAGCGCCGCTACCAGAGTGTGCTCACCGCGCCCAAGGGGCTGAAAGACGCCATCCTCGAGAAGATCGGCCGTGAAATCGAGCACCACCGCAAGGGGCGTGGAGGACTCATCCAGTTCAAGATGAACGCCCTGGAAGACGTCGATGTGTGCCGAGCTCTCTACCGAGCCTCAGCGGCAGGCGTGACGGTCGACCTGATCGTGCGCGACACCTGTCGGGTGCGCCCTGGCGTTCCGGGTCTGTCGGAGTCCATGCGGGTCATCTCGATCGTGGGCCGGTTTCTCGAACACAGCCGGATCTACTACTTCGCCAATGGCGGCGACGAGGAGTACTATCTCGGATCGGCCGATGCCATGCGGCGCAATCTGGAGCGCCGGGTCGAGGTGCTCGCTCCGGTCGAGCGCCCCAAGCTCCGCGAGGAGTTGCGCTTCATTCTCGACGCGGAGCTGGCCGACACCCGCTTGGGGTGGGAGATGCGTGCCGACGGCAGCTACGCACAGCGGGTGCCCGACGATCCCGAGACGGTCGGCTCGCAGACCCTCCAGATCGAGAGGGCCGAGGCGCAACACCGTGAAGCCACGCGGCTCAAGCGGCGATTGGTGCGCGGACTCCAGGGTGGCAACCTGCCGCTGGGACCGGAATTCGACGGCTGAGGTCAGGTGCGCTCGTTGAAGGTCAGGTGCGCTCGTTGTCAGGGGGCGGCCCGAGGCGTATCCTCCTCCCCCCGGGGGGGGGCGGCCCGTGTGGGGGGCGGGGGTCGGGCCCGCGCGCGGGGCCCGCGGGGGGGGCGGCCCCCCGGGGG
>CAZFRU010000034.1:0-53221 GCA_964521385.1 uncultured Gemmatimonadaceae bacterium
GGTGGCCCGACCGGTAGGCGGCGGCGCGGCGGCCCAGTCTGCGGGAGGTGGCCCGACCGGCGGGTGGCGGCCTGGGCGGCGGTGGCCCGACCGGTAGGCGGCGGCGCGGCGGCCCAGTCTGCGGGAGGTGGCCCGACCGGCGGGTGGCGGCCTGGGCGGCGGTGGCCCGACCGGTAGGCGGCGGCGCGGCGGCCCAGTCTGCGGGAGGTGGCCCGACCGGCGGGTGGCGGCCTGGGCGGCGGTGGCCCGACCGGTAGGCGGCGGCGCGGCGGCCCAGTCTGCGGGAGGTGGCCCGACCGGCGGGTGGCGGCCTGGGCGGCGGTGGCCCGACCGGTAGGCGGCGGCGCGGCGGCCCAGTCTGCGGGAGGTGGCCCGGCCGGCATGCGGCGGCCCGATCCACCGGAAAGGCGACAAACCCGAGCCCGGAAAACTTCTCGAGTCGATTTTCCGGCGCTCAGCGCCGGAAACCCTCATGCAGTGTCTCGCGGCTCCGGCTACCGTCGCCTTTCCGGCACATGGCGCCGGAAACGCGAGCCGAGCGCGGAGCCAAGCCGGGTTTGTCGCCTTTCCGGCGAACTCCCGATAAGAGCTGTCGGGCACTGAACCGGGTGGTGGGCGTAGCCGACGCGGCCGACGGGCGTGGGCGACACGGCGGCCGATACGCATGCGACGCGACGGCCGACGGACGTGGGCGACACGGTGGCCGATGAGCGTGGGCGACGCGGCGGCGGCCGATACGCGCGGCCCACGCGGCGCGAGCGAAGACCGTGCCCGGCTGATCCTCGCCCGGCTTCTCGCTCAGCGAGGCCGATCGAAGATCCGGTCCCAGCGCACCTCGCGCAGGAAGGCGAAGGGGCGGTACGAACCGCGATTGTACGAGAAGTAGATCAGCGAGACCTTGCCCTCGATGCGCCACTCGTCGAGTAGGCCCCAGTACCGCGAGTCCAGGCTCATCTCGCGGTTGTCGCCCAGCATGAAGTACTGACCCTCGGGAATCAGCAGGGGGCCCCAGTTGTCGCGCGTGGGGCGATAGGTGGCGCGATCGACCCCCGGAGCGAGATGAGGCGACTGCCAGGCCATCATGGGGTGCCGTTCGTCGGGCACGGGGCTATGGCGCACATAGGGCTCGTCCAGGGGCTGGCCGTCGATGTAGACCACGCGGTCCCGCATCTCGACCTGCTCGCCCGGCATGCCGATCAAGCGCTTCACCAGCCGGAACTCATCGGTGTGGGGCGGATCGAAGACGAGAATCTCGCCCCGTTTGGGCGACGAGTATCCGGGCACGTGCGCCTGGGAAAAGGGCAGCCGCCCGCCGATGGAAGCCCGGTTCACCACCAGGAAATCACCCACCAGGAGCGAATCCTCCATCGATCCCGAGGTGATGAAGAAGGTCTGCAGCACGAAGGTGCGCAGGATCAGGAAGAAGACGACGGCCACACCCAGAGCCCTCAGATTCTCGCCGAGGCCGCCCCTCTGCGCCTCGCCGCCCTTCTGCTTGTCGCCGCCCTTCTGCTTGTCGCCACCCGTCTGCGCCCCGCCACCCTTCTGCGCCCCGCCACCCTGCTTGTCGTCCACCCCGCCTCGCGTCGTCCGTTTCTCGCTCATGAGCCGCCGTTGTCGGTTCCGGGATCCACGAGTCGTTCCCCTCCCGCAGGCAGGGTGCCCGGCCGCCTCTTGAAGAAGCGCCGCACGTCCCACCACGGCGTGGCATCCACATTGTGTCCCGCGTCGGGATCGACGCGAGGCTCCCATTCATCTCCCAGTACTACGGTCACATCGAGGTAGAGGTTCGAATCGGGCTCCACCTCGACGTGGCGAATTCCCAGGGCGTCGGCCACGGCCCGCGCAAACTCGACCTGGTCGGAGCGCGCCAGCACCTGAGACGAATCCCTATGTTCGCCCGGAGCATTGCCGAAGTACACCACATCGAAGCCATCGTCCCGAAGTGACTCGGTCGCGGTCCGCGCCATACCCTCGCGTCCGCCGCCATTGAGCACCTCGACCCGCACCCGCTCCCGCACGGTGGGCGAGCGCCCCGGAAAGGCCGGTACACCCTCGGGGGTGGGCCCCGCCGCCCACCACTGGGCGAGCGCGGATCCGGCAAACGCCCCCACCACCAGGACCACCATCACCACCGCGACACCTCTGAAGCGGGCACCCATCAACTTTCCTCCACCAGTGAATTCCAGAACCGGACCGTCTGCTTCTGAATCGGCCTCCCCCGCGCGAGCAGGTGGGTCATACGCGCCTCCAGGATCTCCTGGATCACGGCCTCCCGATCGTCGGGCATGCGCGCCCGGAGCTTGGCGCGCCACTTGTTGCGCAGGTTCCGACCCGGTTCGAGGAAATCAGCGGCGTAGAGAGACCGCCCAGCCGAGTCCAGCTTCGGGTGGCCGAGCGTATGGTACCGAATCGCCAGCAGGAACGCCTCGTCGTCCACGCCATCTGCTTCGAGGAGGGCGGCCGCCGCAGGCCCGTGCAGGATCGGCTCCGGCAACTTGCGCATGCTCCTGGGAACCGTCTTGCGC
Source organism: uncultured Gemmatimonadaceae bacterium (assembly GCA_964521385.1). Taxonomy (GTDB): domain Bacteria; phylum Gemmatimonadota; class Gemmatimonadetes; order Longimicrobiales; family Gaopeijiaceae; genus Gaopeijia. The sequence goes on from CAZFRU010000034.1 coordinate 2,529, forward strand.
AGCACCTTTCGGGACGCACCCTTGAAGGAGTCATGCAACCAGCCCAACGCGGTCTGCCGCGCCCGCGCGTCGGCGTCCAGGCCCTCGGCCACCGCCCACTCGTCGAGCAACTGCGCGACGCGCTCCATGTGCGCGAGCCGCTTGCGATCGACCTTGGCCCAGGGCGGGAGCTCTCCGGCAGCCGCCGCCTTCACACGGGGATGTAATTCTGTGGGCAATGGAGGCGGTGTGGACACACGAGGGGGTATGGGATTCCGGACAGGGCCCGGTCCGGCAGGATCCAACGATCCGATTCCGCGCACGATGTTACCCCAACCCTGAGGGGTGGGGCAAGAACCGGGGCAGGGAACGACCATCGCGCGCCGGGGTGAGAAAGGGCCCTCCGTTCCGCCCCTCTGGAGACCCACCCTGCGCTGGGACGCCCCCCTTCTCTCGACCCTGGCCCGAGAGCTCGACGAGCGGTTTCGTGGCGCTCGTCTGAAGGCCGTGGCACCCGAGTTCGAAGCGCGGCGTCTCGCGCTCCATTTCCAGGAGGCGACACTCCTCGTGCGTCTCCATCCCCGGGAGGCGGGCGTGTTCGTGCTCGACCCCGTGGAGCCGCCCGCCCACGCCCGCCGGCTCGCGGCCCGCCTGCGAGGGGTGACGACGCCGCCCGACGAGCGGATCATGGTGCTGTCGTTCCTGCGGCTGCGGGGGGCGCCGGCCGAGGTCGACCTGGTGCTGGAATGGATCACGAACCGGCACAACGCGGCTCTCACCGAGGGGCCGGACCGGGTGGTCCGTCTGCTCTTCCAGACGCGTGAGGGTGATCGTCCGCTGCGTCAGGGGCACCCCTATCAGCTGCCACCCCCATCGTCTCGGGAGGGTGCCAGCGCACCGATTTCGTATGAGCGCTGGCAGGAGATGATCGCCCCGGCGGGAGAGGGGGTAGCGAACTCAGACCGCAAGCGTGCCCTGGTGTCTACCTTCGCGTGGACCTCTGCCATCAACGCTCCGGCCCTGCTCGCGAGCGACCCGCTCGCGGCCTACACGCTCTGGTCTGGTCTGGCACGGATCGGTCGCGGCGAGGCCTCGGCCGAGGCTGTGATCATCGACACCCCGCGCGGTCTGCAGCCGTATGTCCTGCCCCTCCCGGGATGGGCGCACACCCCGGCCCCGAGCATCCTGGCCGCGCTGGATCAGGTGTCTCGCGACGCCGAGGATACCGAGGCACCCACGCTGATCTCGGCGGCGCTGGTACGGCGGCTCGAGCATCGCGTCGAGAGCCTCCGCACCCGGTGCGCACGCCTGGAAGAGGAACTCGCCTCGCTCGACGATCCCGCCCAGATCCAGGGGTGGGGCGATCTGCTGCTGGCCCGCTTCGGTGAGGTGCCCCGCGCAAGCGCGAGGGTGCGGCTCATGGATTTCGACGGGCACCCCGTGGACATCGATCTCGACCCGGCCCTCACGCCGGACGGCAACGCACGCCGCTACTACGACGAGGCGGCGCGGATCCGCCGTGCCCGCGAGCGCTTGCCCGCCCTCGCCGCCACAGCGCGCCAGGGGTGGACCGATGCGCAGGCCCTGCTCGAGCGGGCGCGCTCCGGAGACGCCGCGGCGGCCGAGGTCGAGGCAGCGCTGCCTGAAGGAACCCACGGTCCGGGCGACTCGGACGATGCCCCCCTGCCCTACCGGCGCTACCGATCGAGCGGCGGTCTCGAGGTGAGGGTGGGACGAGGCTCGCGCAAGAACGACGAGCTGACCTTTCGTCACTCGGCCCCGAACGACATCTGGCTGCACGCCCGGGATGTGGCGGGTGCCCACGTGATTCTGCGGTGGGATCGAGAGGGCAATCCTCCGGCGCGCGACCTGACCGAGGCGGCCGTACTGGCCGCCCTCGGCTCGAAAGCCCGCACCTCGGGCAGCGTGCCCGTCGATTGGACACGTCGCAAGCATGTCCGCAAACCCCGCAAATCTCCGCCGGGGCTGGTCGTGCCCGACCGAGTCAAGACGCTCTTCGTCGAGCCCGATCCGGAGCTGGCGGCGCGTCTGCGGGATTGGGACGAGCGCTGAGGCCCGACAGGGAACGGTCGCTCAGGCCTCGTCCATCGCCACCCTCAGCGAGCCCATGAAGCGGGCCGCGCCCGCGATGCCCTCGGCACCCAGGATCGTGATCAGCGCCGACCCCACCACCACGCCGTCGGCTACCCCCGCCACCTCCCGGGCCTGCTCGGGTGTGCTGATGCCGAAGCCCACCGCCACGGGCAGACCGATCTGCGTACGCAGACGCTCGATCTCGCTGCCCAGCCCGGCCCGCAACTCCGTCCGCGCGCCGGTGACCCCCGTCCGGGAGATGTAGTACAAGAACCCCCGCCCTCCACCGGCGACCCGGGCCACACGCTCGGGCGCGGTGGTGGGCGCCAGCAGCTGGATCGGATCCAGCCCGGAGCGTTGCACGATGCCCTCGAGTTCGGGATCGCTACCAACCGGCAGATCGGTGAGCAGAATCCCGTCGGCACCCGCTTCGGCCGCGTCCCGGCAAAAAGCCTCGAGCCCATGGTGGAAGACGGGATTGAGGTAGGTGAACAACACCAGCGGTGTGTCGCGCACCTGGCGGAACCGCCGCACCAACTCGAGCGCCCGCGCCACCGTCATCCCCTGCTCGAGCGCCCGAAACGACGAGGCCTGGATCGTGGGACCGTCTGCGAGCGGATCGCTGAACGGAATCCCCAACTCGATCACATCGGCTCCGGCATCGTCCAGCGCCTCGAGCAGCGGAACGGTGGTCTCGAGCTCGGGAAAGCCGGCCGTGATGTAGGGAACGAGGGCCGTGCGGCCCTCTGCAGACCGCTCGGCGAAGCGGCGCTCGATACGAGAGGGGGATTTCATGGAGGGTCAGATCAGGTAGTCGGAGACGCGAATCCCGTACTTCTGCGGATCGGTCGTCTTCAGGATGGTCCGGGACTTCACCCCCGGAGGCTGTTGCGCGAGATCGAGCCAGCGGGACTCCTCGAGGGGCATGCCCAGGTCGTCGGAAATGACCCGGACCTTGGGCAGGTGCAGCAGGTCGGGATGGGGATTGACCTCGGCCACCACCGCCATCTCCATGGTATCGAGGATCACGAGCGTGCCCACCGGGAACACACCGGTGGCGGTGATGAGCGCCTTGACCAGGAGGGGATCGTAGCCCCGGCGCGGATTGTCGCGCATTTCCTTGAGCACCGCGTCGGGGGGCCAGGGTTGATACTGGTAGCTCCGCACGCTGGTGCCGGCGTCGAAACCGTCGGCGACCGCGACGATCCGCGAAAAAAGACCGATGCGACGGCTGCGATGGTTGATGGGATACCCGGAGCCGTCGGGTTTCATGTGGTGCTCGTAGGCCATCAGCATCTGGCGGTACGGCACATCGGCGAATCCGCCCATCTGGAAGAGCTGGAGCAGCCCTTCGGTGGGATGTTCCTTGATCTGCCGCCACTCCTCATCGTCGAGCCCGTCGGCCTTGTTGATCACCTCCTTGTCGATCCGCAGCTTGCCGATGTCGTGGAGCAGGGCGCCGAGGCCCAGTTCATACAGCTGCAGTTTGGAGAGGCCCAGGCGCTGGCCGATGACGACGCTGAAGATGCAGACGTTGACGCAGTGGGTGAAGGTGTACTCGTCGAAATCACGGAGCGTCGTCATGGTCATGATCGACGGTTCGTTCGAAAGCACCTGATCGACGATGTTCTGGACCGCCCGCTTCACCCGCCGCACGTTGACGGCCCGTCCGAGGCGCAGGTCGCCCAGCGCCTCCTTGGCGGCCTGTACCGACTGCACATAGGTACGTTTCGCCGCGTGGAGAGCCTCTTCCTTGTCGGTCTCGGCCAGCTCGGATTCGGGGCGCGTGTGGATATGCTCGACGGGTGTGCCATCGAGCCGTGCCAGGAAGGTCTCGTAGGGAGCGTCGGGGTCTGCCTTGCGGATCAGCAGAGACAGAAAGGGCGCCCACTCGTCGCGTCCCACGCCCGGCAACACCTCGACCGCTCCGACGCCATGGTCCTGGAGCGAGCGGGCGAAGCTGCCGAAGGTGGCGAAGTTGGAGAGATCGAGCCGCAAGCGGGTCTCGTTGAGAAAGAAGAACTCGCCCACCACCCGCAACTCCACCCCCGACTCGGCATCGACCATGCGGATGGCCAGCCCGTGGAGCTCGTCGAGAGCCTGTTGCACGGCTGCGTTCTCGATGGGATACAGCTTCAGCGAGCGCAGAGCGGCATAGAGCGCGCCGAGGAGTCGCTTGCCGTAGGCCTGCACACCCGTCGTCATCGCGCCTCGCCCCCACCCCGCATGGCGCGATTCACGGCGCTGCGCACGACCGGGTCGTCCTCGTCCTGGGCGTTCCGCAGAGCTGCGGCCGCCTCGGCCGAGCCCACCTTGCCGAGACCGAGGGCTGCCGCAGCCCTGAGCTCGGGCGCCTCGCGACGGCCGAGAAAGCCGCGACCGTTCAGGATCCGATCGAGCACCTTCACCGCCTCGGGATCGCCCAACTGCCCGTAGCTCTCGAAGAAGATGATCTTCTCGCTGATCTCGGCCGACTTCACCTCCTTGCTGAGCACGATCTCCCGAAACCGTGCGGCGGCGGGGCGGTAGCGCAGGATGCCCAATGCGCGGGCTGCCGCCATGCGCACTTCGCGCTCGGGGTCTCGCAATGCTTCGACCAGCGCGCCCGCGGCGGTCGACGCCCGCAGTTCGGCCGTGGCCTCGATGGCCGCAAGGCGTACGGCGGGATCGTCGTGACCGAGCAGCTCGGCCAGGGCCCCGCCGGTATCGGCGACCTTCATGCGACCCACCAGACGAGCCGCTCCGGCCACCACCACCGGATCCGGATGACTCAGCAGACTCGACACCGCCTGTGGATTGGCCTGGGCGATGCCACCGACGGCCTGGCGCAAGGTCGGTTGCAGCTCGCGGAGTTCGGTCTCTTCCGAAGCCCGGAGCAGTGGGGCGAGCGCGCCGGCACGCAGTTGCGACAGAAATCGTCCAAGCTCGACCGCCGACGGTCGGAGGGTGCCGTCTTCGAGTGCGCGCACGAGTTCGTTGATCGTGCCCTCGGCAGAGAGCTCGTCGAGGAGTGCCGACAGCACGCGCGTCAGTTCGGGGGTGAAGACCCCGTCGCGTTCCTCGAGCATGCGCAATTCACGCAGGATCAGGGCGGCATGCCTCAGGCCGCCCCGGGACAGCAGCGATGGGATCAGAGTGCGGCATATCGAGAGGATCGCGCGCTGGCGTTCCGGGTCTTCGCGCTCCTCGAGGCGATCGATGAGCGCCGCGACCACGTCGGTGCGGATGTCGCGCTCCATCTCCCTGCGGATCTCGGTGCGGAGCTGGTCCATCTCGCGGGGATCGAGCGCATACAAGGTCGGATTGAAGTCGTCCTGGCTCACGGAAGCGGGGGTCGGCTGTCCCGGTGCCGGACCCACCGCACCCCTCACCTCGCCGTCGAGCACCGCCTGCAACGCCGGTGCCGAGGCTCCCTCGCCGGCGTCGGGCATCTCATAGCCCTCGGCCGCAAGATCGACGAACTGATAGCGCAGATTCTCGAGATCGGCCTCCCAGAACAGCGTGATCAGGTCGTCGCCGTCGCTGCGGCCGTGACGGGCCTGGAGCAGAACCTTGAGAAAGGGCTCGAGCTCGTCTTCGAGGCCCGGGCGGAACTCGATGGCGCGGATCCCGTCCTTGTAGAAGAGAAATGCGAGGGACTCGTTGCGGGAATCCGAGCGGTAGACCTCGAGTTCCTCGAAGACGAGCCGATCTTCTTCGACCATCAACGCCAACGACGGGAGCTCGTCCCAGAGGTCCACGAAAGCCTGGCGCAGCGCCGAGACGAAGCGCTGGTAGACCGGGTTGTTCTCGTCGTAGAGTTGGAAGGCCCGCAGCGCCTTGCCGAAGGTCACGAAGAGGTCCCGGACCGGCTGGACGGGGAGCGTCGCCTCGCCACCCCACTCCTCTACCGAGTCGGTCGCACCGGACGGCGACAGGGTGTCACTCACGGGGCGTCACGCATGAAGAAGCTCATCCGCGAGGCAGCGCTCGGCCCTCGACGCGTGCCACATGGGCCACGTCCTTGTCACCGCGCCCACTCAGGCACAGCAGGATCGGCCCGACGCCGGGCCGGTCTCGGCCCATGGACGACAGATGGGCGATGGCATGGGCGGTTTCCAGGGCAGGAATGATCCCCTCCAGGCGGGATAGTCTGTGAAACGCCGCGAGCGCTTCGGCATCGGTCACCGAGACGTAGCGGGCGCGTCCGCTGTCCTTCAGGAACGAATGCTCCGGTCCCACACCGGGATAGTCGAGCCCGGCCGACACCGAATGCGCGGGGGCCACCTGACCGTCGGCATCTTGTAGAAGATAGCTCATGGCCCCGTGAAGGACACCAGGTTCTCCTACCGAGAGGGTGGCGGAATGGCGTCCCGAGTCGATTCCCTCGCCGGCCGCCTCGACCCCGATCAGCTCGACCTCCTCGTCGGCCACGAAGGGGTGGAAGATGCCCATGGCGTTGGAGCCCCCACCCACACAGGCGACCACCGCGGCGGGCAGGCGGCCCTCGACCTCGAGCATCTGCCCACGTGCCTCCTGGCCGATGACCGACTGGAAGTCCCGCACCATGCGTGGAAAGGGGTCGGGGCCGACCACCGAACCGATGATGTAGTGCGTGTGCTCCACATGGGTGACCCAGTCCCGAATGGCTTCGTTGGTGGCATCCTTGAGCGTGCGCGTACCCGACGTCACCGGGCGCACCTCGGAACCGTGATGATGCATACTGTAGACGTTCAGCGCCTGGCGCTCGACGTCTTCGGCGCCCATGTACACGACGCATTCGAGATCGAACAGCGCACAGGCCGTCGCCGTCGCCACACCATGTTGGCCCGCTCCGGTCTCGGCGATGATGCGCCGCTTGCCCATCCGACGCGCCAGCAACACCTGTCCCATGGTGTTGTTGATCTTGTGGGCACCGGTATGGTCCAGGTCCTCACGCTTGAGATACAGCGGCCCCAGACCCACCTCGGCCTCGAGCCGTCGGGCCCGATACAGCGGTGTCGGACGCCCCACGTAGTCGCGCAGCAACGCGCGTAGTTCCTGGTCGAAGGCCGGATCGGCGACGGCTTCAGCGTAGGCGCCCGCGAGTTGGTCGAGAGCCCCGATCAGCGTCTCGGGCACGTATCGTCCGCCGAACCGCCCGAAGCGGCCCGCATGTGTCGCACTGGTGGTCACGGAGTCGGATCCCGCTTGGCGTTGCGAATGAAGGCCCGTACCCGGGCCGCGTCCTTGATCCCGTGGCTGATCTCGACGCCCGAACTGACATCGACCACGTCCGGACGAAGGCGCCTGACCGCCTCGGCCACATTGTCGGGCCGGAGTCCACCGGCGGCGACGAACACGAGGTCGGGAGGAAACCCCTCTCGCAGAGGCTCGACCAGATCCCAGGGGAACCGGATTCCGGATCCGCCGCGCAACTCGGGGTGCCATCCATCGAACAGGATCCCGTCGACGTGGGGCCCGTAACGATCGAGAGCCGTGCGCACTTCGTCAGCCGTGCGGACCCGTAGCGCCTTCCAGAGTTCCCAATCGCCCTCGGCTCGGAGGGCGATGAGTCGCTCGGGCGGTTCATCGCCGTGCAGTTGGAGCACGCGGGCCCCCGAGCGCGTCGCAAGGCGAATCAGACGATCGAAGGGCTCGTCGACGGTGACGCCCACGAGGGGGCGGCCAGCCTCGTCCGAAAACCGGCTGGCGAGTGCGACCGGCACCGACCTGCGATAGCCCGATGTGAGGATGGCCCCCACCAGATCGGCCCCGGCCCGACCCGCGAGTCCCGCGTCGTCGATTCGCGTGATGCCGCAGATCTTCGCACGCACCGTCCGGGACCGGTCGCTCACGGGCCCCGTCTCACCCGTGGCTGCGCCGCGAGACGGGCCAGCGTCGCACCCGGGTCGGTGGCCCGCAGCAGGGTTTCGCCCACGAGGACGGCATCGACGCCGGCAGCGCCGAGACGAGCGACATCGGAGGGCGAGCGGATGCCGCTCTCCGACACGATGACCACATCGGGGGGAAGGTGCTCGAGCAGCCCTTCGGTGACCCCCAGATCGGTCCGAAAGGTGGCCAGGTCGCGGTTGTTCACGCCGATGATGCGGGCCCCGGCCCGCAGAGCCCGCTCCACCTCGTTGGCGTCGTGGGTCTCGACCAGGACATCCAATCCCAGGGTGAGGGCATGCCCGTGTAGATCGGCCAGCTGCGCGTCGTCGAGGATGCGCACGATGAGCAGCACCGCATCGGCCCCGGCAGCGCGAGCCTCGTCGATCTGCACGCCGTCGATGGTGAAGTCCTTGCGGAGCACGGGCAGGGTGACGGCCGCTCGGGCCGCGGCCAGGTCGTCGAGGCTCCCCCCGAACCAGGGGGCGTCGGTGAGAACGCTCAGAGCCGCGGCGCCATTCGCTCCATAGTGGGCTGCGAGTCCGGCGGGGTCGAGCGCAGGACGGATGTCGCCGGCACCCGGGGAGCGCCGCTTCACCTCGGCGATGACGCGCACCTGTGTCCCTCCCGCCAGGGCACGGTGAAGACTCCGGGCAGGGGGCATGGCGAGCGCGCGGCCCCGCAGGTCGGTCGCGCGCGCGCGCAGAGACTCGACCTCGGACCGCTTCGTGGCGACGATCTGCGTCAGGATATCGGGTGTCGACGACGACGCTTGCGCTTCGGGCAACGTTCGGGTATCCTTGTTCGGGTCCTGTTCGGGTTCTCGACATGGAGAGTATCGATGCCACTGACACGGCGCCAGAAGCAGATTCTCGATCACATCGGGGCCTACATCGAGGAGTGGGGCTACGCACCGAGTTTCGAGGAGATCGCCGATCACTTCGGCTACTCCTCTCTCGCCACGGTGCACGAGCATCTCAGCAACCTCGAACGTAAAGGCTACATCCGGAAGACGTACAACGAGAGCCGCTCCATCGAGTTGATCGAGCGGAAGGGCACCGGCGGCGGATCCGTCGAGTTGCCCCTCCTCGGGGCCGTCGCTGCCGGTCTTCCCATCGAAGCCGTCGCCGAGCATGAAACGCTCTCGGTCCCACCCGACATGGTGCGCCGCAACCGGGAGAACTACGTGCTCCGGGTCCAGGGCAATTCCATGATCGAAGAGTCCATTCGTGATGGAGACTACATCGTCGTGAGCGCCCAGGACACTGCCGACGATGGGCAGATGGTCGTGGCGCTGGTGCGGGGTGACTCCGCCACGGTGAAGAAGCTCTACCGCGAACGCGGGGGCCGAGTCCGGCTCCAGCCCGCCAATCCCGCCATGGAGCCCATCATCGAAGAGGCCCGCGACGTGCAGATCCAGGGCGTCGTCGTTGGCGTCATCCGCAAGTACTGATCTGGAGGCCCCCATGCCCCGCACACCCCTGCCCCGTCGCACCTTTCTGGTGGGTCGCCTCGACCGGTCCACCTCCGAACTGCAATTGGTCGAGCCCCGCACGCCTCCCTTCCCGGGGCCATGGAGTCTGAAGGCCGTGGTGCGAGGACGGGGCCCCGAGTTGCACATCGTTCGGTAGCGCCGGCGGCGACTTTCGCTGAGGCTCGGACCCGGTAGATTGGGCAGGTCGGCTACCCTGCCCTCGGCTTCGGCCCCCTTCGCTCCGGCTCCGTCGTGACCGAACAGCTGTTCCTGCGGGATCTCGGCTTGATCCTCGTGGCTGCGTCGGTTCTGGCGCTCGCAGCCCGCTGGATGCGGGTGCCCGGCATTCTGGGCTACATCGTGGCAGGCCTCATCCTGGGCCCCGCCACGGGCCTGGTCGAAGTGCATCACGTGGTCCCGGCCGAAGGGGTAGCCCTCCTCTCCGAGGTGGGGATCGCGCTCCTGCTCTTTCTGGTCGGGCTGGAGCTCTCCTTCGCCACGATCCGCACCGTCGGGGTCGTGGCCGTGGCAGGGGGACTGGCCCAGACCGTGCTTTCCGGTGCCCTCGGCACCGCGTTGGCCTGGGTGCTCGGATACTCGCTGCCGACCGCCCTCTTCCTGGGCACGGCCATGGCCTTCAGCTCCACCGTCATCGCAGTCAAACTGCTCGAAAAGCGTGGAGACCTGCGCGAGACGTACGGACAGGTCACGCTCGGCATCCTGCTGGTACAGGACCTGTTGGTGATCGTCGTGCTGACGCTCGTGGCGGGGCTGGCCGGCGCCTCCGGAGGTGACACCGGCTCGATGGCCCGGGACCTCGGCATGGCCTTTGGCGGCATGATGCTGCTGGTCGCCCTCGCGGTCGTGGCCTCGGGGCGCATCCTCCCCGGTCCGTTTCACTGGATCGCGCGATCTCCCGAGGCGCTGCTCGTCTGGAGTCTGTGCTTCTGCTTCATCATGATCCTCGGGGCGCGAGCGCTTTCCCTCTCGGTCGAACTCGGGGCATTTCTCGCCGGCGTCAGCCTCGCCCAACTGCCCTACAACCAGGAACTGCGTCGCCGGGTCGCTCCCCTGGTCGACTTCTTCCTGGCCGTCTTCTTCGTGGGGCTGGGTGTGTCCATGAATCCAGCGGCGGCCCTCGAGGCCTGGCCCGCGGCCGTGGTCTTCATCGTGTTCATCATCGTCGGCAAACCGGCCGTGCTCCTGGCCGTGGTACCGCGGCTCGGCTTCGGCGAGCGCACCGCGGCGCTCACCGGAATCGCGCTGGGGCAGAGCTCGGAATTTTCGTTCATTCTCGCCGGTCTGGGGGTGACGGCCGGGCTGATCGGCTCCGAAGAACTGGCTCTGATCGGGCTCGTCGGTCTCGGCACCATGAGCCTCTCGTCCGGACTGATCCTCAACGCCCCCCGGGTCTACGCCGGGCTGCGCGCGAGTGGGCTGCTCCGGATCTTCCGCGCGCCCGACGAAGGTGTGCGGGATCGGGAGGGGGGTGGAGGTCACCATGGCCCCGCCGCCGACCTGAGCGACCATGTGATCGTCGTGGGAATGAACACCATGGGACGCCGCATCGTCGATGGTCTGCATGAGCGGGGTGAAGCGACGCTGGCACTCGATACCGATCCCGCCAAGCTCGCCCAGCGGCCGGGGCCGGTGCTTCGAGGCGATGCGGCCGACATGGCGGTGCTGGAAGCGGCAGGGCTGCGCCGGGCGAAGCTGCTGGTCTCGGCGCTTCAGATCGAAGATGCCAACAACTTGATCGCCTACCGCTGCCGTACGCTCGGCGTACCGTGCGCGATCCACGCCTTCGACCATTCCGTCGTGGCCGACCTCCGGGGCATTGGAGCCACCCACCTCCTGGAGTCGAAGACTGCGGGCACACGACGACTGACCGAGGCTCTGCGCACAGAGGGGATCTACGGATGACGGGGATCGCGGTGCTCCTCTTCGCCGCCTCTGTGGGGCACGCGGTCGCCTGGGCGTTCCGGCTACCGGCGGTGCCGTTCCTGGTTCTGGCGGGATTCGGGGTGGGTCTCACCCCGATCGTGCCCGGGGATTTTCTTCAGAACTCGCTCGTGCTGGGCATCACCTTTCTCGTCTTCGCCGCAGGAATCGAGCTCGATCCCTCCCGGGTGCGGCAGCACAAGGGGGCCGCGCTCGCGGTCGGGCTGGCCCAGTTCGTCCTGCTCGGCGCCCTGGGGCTGGCGGCGGCGACGGCGCTCGGGTTCCGGGGGCAGACGGCGGTCTACCTCGCCCTCGCGCTGTCCGCGAGCTCCACCCTCGTGGCGGTGCGCCTGCTCCAGAGGCGGCGCCAGCTGTTCGAGCCGTTCGGCCGGCTCGTGATCGGTGTGCTGCTCCTGCAGGATCTGTTGGTGATTCTCCTCATCCCCGTGCTGACGCGCCTGCCCGAGGGGCTGGCCTCGGTCGCCCGCGGCGTCGGTGCCACTCTCCTGCTCGCCGGTATCGCGTGGCTGCTGTTGCGTGCGGTGCTCCCGCGAGTGCTCGAGCACCTGGCCCTCGACGAAGAGCTCCTGCTGCTCGTGGTGTTGTCCCACCTCTTCGTGTTTCTGTTCCTGGCCGACGCGTTGGGGGTCCCCCTGGTCTCGGGGGCCTTCGTCGCCGGGGTGGCCCTGTCGTCGTTTCCGGTCAACGGCGTGGTCCGGGGACGCCTCACCTCACTCGGCGACTTCTTCACCGCCATCTTCTTCACCGCACTGGGGGCGACCCTCGGGATCCCCACCGCTGCCGAGATCGCCCAGGCAGCCGTTCTGGGTGCGGTGGTGCTCGTCGTCACCCCGGTGGTGGTCGCGCTCATCGCCGAGCGCGCCGGGTTCTCGGCGCGTCCTGCGGTCCTGTCCGGGCTGATGCTCTCACAGACCAGCGAGTTCTCGCTCGTCGTGGGACTTCAGGGGATTGCATTGGGTCACCTGGTCCCGAGTGCATTCAACGTGATCGTGCTCGTGACCCTCGGCACGATGATCCTGACTCCGTTCCTCGTCGACGATCGTGTGGTCCAGGGGCTGTTGCGCCTTCACCCGTCTCGCCGTGCTCGACACTCCGACGAACCGCCTCGCGGGCATGTGCTCCTGATCGGTGCAGGCTCGAGCGGCATGCCGCTGCTCGAGACGCTGGTGATCGGCCCCCACGAGGTGGTCGCGGTCGACGACGACCCGCAGGTGGTAGCCCGGATTCGCAACGCGGGCGTGGCTGCCTTCCGGGGCGACGCCACCGACCTGCGGCTCCTGCGCCAGGTCGGCGCCGACCGGGCCCGGGTAGTGGTGTCGACGGTTCGGCGGGTCGAAGACAATGGTCCCCTGCTGAAGATCGCCCACAGGGTGCCGGCGTTGGTCCGGGTGTTCGAAGACGAGGACGCGGTATGGGTGGGTGATCGGGGGGGGCGCCCGGTGGTCTACGGCGACGCCGCGGCGGTGCAGTTCTTCGAGTGGTTCGATCGCAGGGGCTGGACCACGGCCGACGAGCTGGCCGACGAAGAGATGGAAGACGTGCTGTAGGGGTGTGTCGGACTCGCGCCGTCAGCGGCGCGCCGTCGCCTTGCGCAATCGCTCCAGTACGGCCGCTGCGGCGCCCGAGTCGATGCTCGCGCGCGCGCGCTCCACGCCGTCGGTGAGCCCTGCGACCGCACCCGAGACGTAGATCGCAGCAGCAGCATTCATGACCACCGCCGTGCGGGCCGCACCCTCGATCGACCCTTCCAACACGCCGCGGATCAACGCCGCGTTGTCGGCGGGCTCGCCGCCGGCGAGATCGGAGAGATCGCCCGACGAAAGGCCCAGCGACTCGGGGGTGACGACCTGCTCGGCGATGCGGCCGTCTCGCAGCTCCAGCACCCGCGTGGGGCCGGCGGGACTCAGCTCGTCCATCCCCGGGGCTCCGTGCACCACCAGGGCGTGGACATGGTCGAGGGCTTGCAGGGCACCCACCACCAGAGGGAGCAGGGCCGGGTCGGACACCCCCACCACCTGGCGCCGAGCGCCGGCCGGATTGGTCAACGGCCCCAGCAGGTTCATCAGGGTAGGCACGCCCAGTCCGCGACGCACCGGTCCGACGTGGCGCATGGCCGGATGCAGGAGCGGAGCGAACATGAAGACGATCCCCACCTCGTCGAGCACGCGGCCCATCCGCTCAGGGGCGAGCTCGATGGTCACCCCCAGCGCTTCGAGCACATCGGCACTCCCGCTGCGGCTCGAAAACGACCGATTGCCGTGCTTCGCCATCCTCACACCGGCCCCCGCCGCCACCAACGCCGCCGCTGTCGAGATGTTGAACGTCGTGACCGATCCGCCGCCGGTACCCGCGGTGTCGACCAGCGAGTCGGGCTCGAGTGCCGGCACCGGGATCATGGCCCCCCGCAGCGCGCGGACGCCCCCGGCCACCTCGGCCGCCACCACCCCCCGCGCCTGGAGTCCCATGAGCAGTCCCGCCATCACCACCGGTGACACCGTGCCCGACATGAAGGCGCTGAACACGGATTCGGCCTCGGACTGCGACAGCGTCTCGCCGGCGGCGACCGAGCGAAGGTAGGACCGGAGATCGGCTTCGGGGGTGGCGTCGGTCATGGATCCAGGGGTGCGGAGAGACGGCGGCGCCCAGACGGGTCGCGGGACGCACCGGAAGTCGAGGTCGAACCACTGATCTTCCCTCGATGCTCCGCCTCGGACCGACGAACTGTAGGGCAAAAGCGGCGTGTGGAGTGGAAGAAGAGGATCTCCGGTCGCAGGATCTCCCGGGCATGGGCATCGTCCCGGGTTATGGGCCGTCCAAGACGGTTGTGGTCCTCAGAGGACACACACCGACCCCCGGAGTCTCCCGATACATACACCTCGAAGCGTCCGCGCAATTCTGGACCGTCAGGTGGGTCTGGAAGTGGAGAGTATCGACCGACTGTACCTTAATGCCTGGGTTTCCCAGCGGCAAAGGGAAGTCGACGCAGCCGCCCCAGGACCTGTCCACAATGATCGAGGTCATGGGGATTCGCTGATGAGATCGGTGTGGACACGAAACGAACTCGGCGGTCGACCGGCTGAGGCCCGCCCAACGCCACTGCCGGCCGTTACGCGAGCCTCTGGCTCTCTTCGATCGTACGGAGGCGAGTCCGGTCCTACGGCGATTCGCGAAGGAAGGTGCTCTGCCGGCGTTCAAGGCATGGGGGCTATGGCAGGACGAACTGACACTCAAGTTCGACGCACTACGTCCAGTCAGCTGGATCCTGGAACACTGCCCCGAACTCAGGCTGCGAGCAATCTACGGCCCTGGTCTCGAGGCGGAGGTCGTGCAGGTACTCAACCGGGGATCGACTACGATCGCTGCCATAGCTCGGGAAGTCGACGCGAGCTACTCGGCTACCCACGCCGCCGTAACCCGCTTGGAGGGTCGCGGTAGTATCGTCTCCCATGACGGCCATGGCGTTGAGGTCAGCGCTCCAGTTCGGAGCTGGATCGAGCATTTTCCGGTAGTCGCCCGGGAGCACCGAGCGGGGCCGGCGTCGTAGCGGTCGACCCGCGGTCAATCCCCGAGAGCCCGCTGTCGCCCATCTCGATCCTCTGAAATGGTCGGGCATGGAGATGGTCCGTCGCACGCCGTAGAGTGAGCAGACGCTTCGACGGACCGGTCAATCGCCACTCGCTTGACACCCTTCCCCACCCCTCTACCTTTCGGCGTGATTTCCAGCAGTGAGGTGCGCATCCAGCTCGTCCTGCACTACGAAGGGAGCGGCTTCCACGGCTGGCAGGTCCAGCCGGGGTTTCGCACGGTCCAGGGTGAGATCGAAGCGGTGGTGGAGCGCCTCACGGGATCGCACCGCACCGTGCTCGGTTCCGGGCGCACCGACGCCGGCGTGCACGCCACGGGGCAGGTGGCGTCGGTCACCTTTCCCCGCCGCTGGCATGCAGCGCAGGTGCGAAAGTCGCTCAACGCGCTACTTCCTCGCGACATCTGGGTCGAGTCGGCACGCGAGGTGTCGAGCGGGTTCCATCCCCGCTACCAGGCCACGGCCCGGAGCTACTCGTACCGGGTCGGCACGATCGACGCGGCGGCGTCACCCTTTCACCGCCCCTACTGCTGGGCGCTGTGCGAGACGCTGGAGCCGACCCGACTGGCCGAAGCGGCTGCCGCTCTCCCCGGTCGGCACTCGTTCCGCGCCTTCGCCAAGGCGGGCCAGCCGCACCGGGGTGAGCACTGTGTGGTCGAGGCTGCGGAGTGGAGACCGTGGCCCGGGCTGGGGTACACCTTCTCCATCACCGCCAACCGGTTTCTGCACCACATGGTGCGGTACCTGGTCGGAACCATGGTCGACATCGGCCTCGGTCGCCGCGAAGTAGGCGAGCTGGTGGCCCTCCTGGAGGACCCGGACGCTGAGGGAGTCACCTCGCCTCCGGCGCCTCCCGAGGGCCTCTACCTCGAACGGGTGCACTACGGCGCCCCGTCGGAGACCTCTCCCGTCACGAGCCCCACACACCCATGAAGATCTTTCTCGATACCGCCGACGTGAACGAGATCCGGCGCGCCGCCGATGCCGGTCTCATCGATGGAGTCACCACCAACCCCTCGCTCATGGCCAAGGTCGCCGGCGACCGTGATCCGGCCGAGCTGTTCCTCGAGATCTGCGCGGCCGTCGACGGGCCCGTGAGCGCCGAGGTCGTGGCCCTGGAGAAAGACGCCATGGTGCGCGAGGGACGGCGCCTTGCCCAGCTCGCCGACAACATCGTCGTCAAGCTGCCGCTCACCGAAGACGGACTCCGGGCCTGCCGCGCGCTCACCGCCGACGGCATCCGGACCAACCTGACGCTCTGTTTTTCGGCCCCGCAGGCCGTGTTGGCCGCCAAGGCGGGCGCCTCGTACATCTCGCCCTTCGTGGGACGCCTCGACGACATCGGCGCCGAGGGAATGCAGGTCGTCGCCCAGATCCGGCAGATCTACGACAACTACGCCTTCGACACCGAGATCCTCACGGCCTCGATCCGGCATCCGCAGCATGTCGTCGAGGCCATGCTCATGGGTTCGGATTGTGGCACCATGCCGCCCAAGGTGCTGTATCAGCTCCTGAAGCATCCACTGACCGACAAGGGGCTGGACGCCTTCCTCGCCGACTGGAAGACGCTGGGAAAGGACCTGTAACGGCGCCTGGCCCGCAGGAACCCGACCATGATCTCGACGATGAAACGCTCGACGCCAGGACGCTCGACCCTGCCCTTCCAAACCCCCGGCGGTCACCCGCTCCGGCGAGGCTTGCTGCCGCTGCTGACGCTGCTGCCGATGCTGACGCTGCTCGGTGCCTGCAGGAGCGAGCCGCACCCGGCTACCGCCTTCGCCGCAACGGCGTCCGAAGGCACGACGCAGGGCCGGGAACCGCCCGGCGCGGCTCCCGTCGTGGTCCAGGACGCTGCGGCCAGGCTGGACCAGACCCGTCGCACCGCCATCGTCATGGCCTCGGAACGGGTGGCCCCGGCCGTGGTGACGGTCAATACCCAGCGCACGCAACGGGTGCGGCCCTCCAGCATGTGGGAGAGCTTCTTCCTGCCACCCAACGCAGCTCGACGGGTGAGCGGGCTGGGCTCGGGATTCGTGATCGACGGCGACGAGGGGCTGATCGTGACCAACCACCACGTCGTCGAGGGTGCCGAGCGGGTGTTGGTGACCTTCGCCGACGGACGCTCCTTCGACGCCTCCATCGTGGGGACCGATCCCGTGACCGATGTGGCTGTGATCCGCGTCCAGAGTGACGACGTGTTGCCCGAGGCGCCGCTGGGCACCTCCGACGGCCTCTACATCGGGGAGTGGGTGGTGGCCATCGGCAACCCCTTCGGCTACCTGCTCTCGAACAGCGAGCCCTCCGTGACCGCCGGGGTGGTGAGCGCGGTGGGTCGCCACATCGTGCCCACCCAGCAGGACGAGGGCTTCAGCCTCGGGATGATCCAGACCGATGCCTCCATCAACCCCGGAAATTCAGGCGGCCCCCTGGTCAACGCCCTGGGCCAGGTGATCGGCGTCAATTCGTCGATCTTCTCGCGGTCCGGAGGGAGCGAGGGACTGGGATTTGCGATTCCCATCGACCGTGCGCTCCACGTCGCCGGCGACCTCATTTCACACGGTGAAGTGCGGCGCGCCTGGCTCGGGCTCGACGTCGAGCCGGCCGAAGCCGATGACTGGGGGCGTACGCGCGGCATTCTGGTCAGTCAGGTGACGGGTGGCTCACCCGCCGCGCGGGCCGGGTTGATCGCCGGCCGCCGGATTCTGGCGGCCAACGGTCGGCGTCTCGCGGCCCCCCTCGATTGGGAAGACGTCATCATCGATCTGCGACCCGGCGACGTGCTGGTGGTCGACATCGAGGGCCGCGCCGAACCGGTGCGCATCCAGGCCGCCTCCCTTCCGTCGCTCGACGCCGAGCGTGTGGTGGTGTTCGACGAGTTGGAGTTCATTTCGGTCACCCCCGCCATCCGGGCCGAGCGGAACCTCTCGTCGGAGGACGGGGCGCTGGTGGTGACCTCATCCGACGCCATCGCCAGCCAGATCGGGCTCAGGGCGGGTGACGTATTGGTGCAGATCAACAACGTGCGGGTACGCTCGGCCGAGGAGGCCGCTCGTTTCTTCGAACAGCTACCTCGGGGGCGTGTACGCCTCGGCATCGAGCGTCGGGGCGGCTACGTCTTCCTGGACTTCATATGGCGGTAGGAATGAGCGACGACCTGGACCGGTACCAGCATCCCCTCACCGAGCGGTACGCCTCGCGGGAGATGCAACGCATCTTCTCTCCGGCCCACCGCTACGGCACCTGGCGCCGGCTCTGGCTGGCGCTGGCCGAGGCCCAACACGAGACCGGGCTGCCCATCCCGGATGAAGCGCTGGAGCAGATGCGCGCGGCGCTCGATCGACTCGACCTGGACCGGGCCGCCGAATACGAGCGCCGGTTTCGACACGACGTCATGGCCCACGTGCACCTCTTCGCCGACGAGGCGCCGGCCGCACGGGCCATCATCCATCTCGGCGCCACCAGCGCCTTCATCGGCGACAACACCGACCTGATCCTGCACAAGGAGGCGCTCGAACTCGTGCGCGATCGCATCGTGAGGTGTGTCGCGGCCCTCGCTCGCTTCGCCCACGAATGGCGTGATCTGCCCACATTGGGCTACACCCACCTGCAGCCGGCCCAACCCACCACGGTGGGCAAGCGCGCCTCACTCTGGCTGCAGGACCTGATGCTCGATCTCGAGGAGATCGACTTTCGTTTGCGCACCCTGAGGTTTCGCGGCGTGCGCGGCACCACCGGCACCCAGGCCTCCTTTCTCGAGTTGTACGGGGGCAACCACGCGCAGGTCGACCGGCTCGACACCCTGGTGGGCGAAAAGATGGGCTTCGTCGAGAGCTACGGAGTGAGCGGGCAGACCTATACGCGCAAGGTCGACCAGGCCCTGCAAGCCACGCTCGCGGGCGTCGCGGCGTCGTTGTCGAAATACGGACACGATCTTCGGCTCCTGGCGCACTTCCGTGAGGTCGAGGAGCCGTGGGAATCCGAGCAGATCGGGTCGTCGGCCATGCCGTACAAGCGCAATCCCATGCGTGCCGAACGCATCTGCGCGCTCACCCGCCATGTGATCGTGCTGGGGCTCGATCCCGCCTTCACCGCCGCCACCCAGTGGATGGAGCGCACTCTCGACGACTCGGCCAACCGCCGCCTGTCGATTCCCGACGCATACCTCACCCTCGACGGTGCCCTGGTGCTCGCCGAGAACGTGTCCCGGGGGCTGATCGTCAACCCGGCGGTGGTGGCGAAGAACCTTCGTGAGCATCTTCCCTTCATGGCCACCGAAACCCTGCTCATGCAGGCCACCGCCGGCGGCGGCGACCGCCAGGATCTCCATGAACGGATCCGCGTGCATGCCCACGCGGCCGCCCGCGAGATGAAGGAGGGTCGCGCCTCGGATCTGGTGGAGCGGATCGCGGCCGATCCCGCCTTCGGCATGGACGAGCCCCGGATCCGGGCGTTGATCGATGCCCGCGCCTTCGTGGGACGGGCCCCCGAGCAGGTCGATCGCTTTCTCGAGACCCGGGTGGCGCCCGTGCTGGCTCGACTCGGTCCGGCGGCAGAAGCCCGGCTCGGAGATCCCGACGTTCGTGTCTGACGCACTCATGGACTCGACCCTGCCCCTGCCCCGGCTGCACCGGGGCAAGGTACGCGACGTCTACGCGGTGGGTGACGAGCGCCTGCTCATGGTCGCCAGCGACCGGGTCAGCGCCTTCGACGTCGTCATGCGACAGGCCGTGCCCCGCAAGGGCGAGGTGTTGACGCAGATCACCGCCTGGTGGCTCGAGCGACTGGGGCGGGAAGAGGGCATCGACCACCATCTGCTGGCCGTCGACCCCACGCACATCGTGGAGCTGCATCCCGAACTCGAGGCATCGCGGGAGGCGTGGGCCGGCCGGGCCATGCTGGTGCGCCGCACCACCCCCGTGCTGGTCGAGTGCGTCGTACGCGGATACCTGTCGGGGTCGGCCTGGCGCGAATACCGCGACCACGGCACGCTGGCCGGTGAGGCGCTCCCTCCAGGTCTGCGCGAGAGCGAGCGGCTCTCTGCGCCCCTCTTCTCACCCGCCACCAAGGCGCAGGAGGGCCACGACGAGAACATCACCTTCGATGCAGTCGAGGCCCTGCTCGGTCGCCCCCTGGCGACCCGCCTGCGCGACCTTTCGTTTCAGATCTACGAGCACGGGCGCGCGGCCTGCGCGGAACGGGGCATTCTCCTCGCCGATACCAAGTTCGAGTTCGGCACGACTCCCGCTGGACGTCTGCTGCTCATCGACGAGGTGCTCACTCCCGACTCGTCGCGCTTCTGGCCCCGCGAGCAGTACGAAGTCGGGCGCGCTCAACCCTCGCTAGACAAGCAGCCCGTACGCGACTGGCTCGACGCGCTCCCCGATTGGGATCACACTCCCCCCCCGCCCGACCTGTCGAGCGCCGTCGTGGCGGCCACGACCGAGCGCTATCTCGACGTGTTTCGCCGCCTGACCGGCACCGATCTCGACGGCTGGACGCCTCCCCGCTTCGAGGTGGGAGACTCGCTGCCATGAACCCGCTGCGGCGCCATGGAGACCCGTCCCGCGGGGAGCTGGGTGACGAACCCCGTCGCCGGCCGAAGCTGCAGAAGGGCATCGTCATTCTGCCGTCCGCCTTCACGCTGGGCAATCTGTTCTTCGGTATCTACGCCATCGTGGCCGCGAGTCGCGGCGACTTCGCGTGGGCGGGCTGGTTCATCATCTTCGCGGGCATCCTCGACATGCTCGACGGCCGAGTCGCCCGCTTCACCCGCACCGGGTCGCGCTTCGGGGCAGAGCTCGACTCACTGGTCGACGCCATCAGCTTCGGAGTGGCCCCGGGCATCATCATGTACGAGATCTTCTTCCACGACACCACGTCGTGGAGCTGGGCGCTCTCGTATGTCTACATCGTCGCGACCGTGGTGCGGCTGGCCCGCTTCAACGTCGAGCAGGGCGGCGAGGCGAAACGTCATTTTCTCGGACTACCCTCACCCGCGGCGGGGATGACGCTGGCGTCGTGGTACCCCTTCAGCCAGACCCCCTTCTTCGAGGCCTACCTGTCGCATCTGCCCTGGCCGCAGATCATGGCCGTGGGAATGGTGCTGATCGGGATCCTCATGGTGAGCCACATTCCCTACGCCAAGGTGCCACGCATCGGGTGGCGCACCCGCAAGGGGCAACTCACCACCGTCTGGATCGGCACCCTCGTGGTGCTCTCCATCACGGTGCCGCAGTACTACTTCTTCACGGCGCTGGTGCTGTACATCGCCTGGGGTCTGCTCAAGACCGTCATTCTGGGATTCCTGGATCGGCTCCCCGAACGCGATCCGTTGCTCGACGACCCCGACGATGAAGATCCCGACGGTTTTCCCACGGGCGAAATCCGTTCGCTCGATTATTCCGACCTGAACCCCGACCCCCGGCGTAGCCGCCGGGAGCGCACGGAGGACGATTCTTGAGCCGCTATCACATCGAGATCCGCGTCACCCCCCGCAAAGGACTGCTCGACCCGCAGGGCAAGGCGATCCATCACGCCCTCCATTCGCTCGGTTGGGCCGGGATCGGCGACGTGAGGGTGGGCAAGGCGATCCACATCGAGATCGAGGCCGACGACGAGGCCGAAGCCCGCGCGCAAGCCGAGGCCATGTGCCGCAAACTCCTGGCCAATCCCGTCACGGAGGACTTCGAGGTCTATCAGGTGGGGGCGGCATGAAGGCGGCCGTGGTCACCTTTCCCGGATCGAATTGCGATTACGACCTCTACAAGGCGGTGCAACTGGTGGGCGGTGACCCCCACTTCCGGTGGCATCGGGACCAGGGACTCGACGGGGTCGACGTGGTGCTCCTCTCGGGGGGGTTCAGCTATGGTGACTACCTGCGGGCCGGCGCCATCGCCCGCTTCAGCCCCATCATGGACGACGTGGTGGCCTTTGCCGCCGCCGGCGGCCCCGTGGCGGGCATCTGCAACGGATTCCAGATCTTGTGTGAAGCGGGACTCCTGCCCGGTGCGCTGATTCGCAACGAGTCGCTGCGTTTCCAGAGCGAAGACGTGCGCGTCCGGGTCGAGCGGACCGACACGGTGTTCACCGCCGACTATCAGGAGCGGCAGGTGCTGGTGATCCCGAGCGCCCACGCCGAGGGCAACTACCGCGCCGACGACGCTACCCTGGCTCGCCTCGAGGGCGAGGGACTGGTTCTCTTTCGCTACGTCGATCGTGCGGGCGAGGCGTCGCTCGCGGGCAATCCCAACGGCTCCGCCCACAACATCGCGGGACTGATCAATGCGCGAGGCAATGTGATGGGCATGATGCCCCATCCCGAACGGGCCATGGAAGATCTGCTCGGCTCGAGCGACGGCGTGGGTCTCTTCACCTCGCTCATGGGCGCGCTGGCCGGGAGTGCGACATGAGCGCCCCGCGGACGACACCGAGGGGGCGTCCCGGTGCGGTGGAGCCCCGCGCCGGCGACCCCGAGATCACCGACGAAGTGGTGAAGAGCCACGGTCTCAGCCCCGACGAGTACGAGCGGGTGCTGGGCGTCATGGGGCGCGCACCCACCTGGACCGAGCTCGGCGTCTTCAGCGCCATGTGGTCGGAGCATTGCGGATACAAGAACTCGAAGCGCCTGCTGTCGACGCTGCCCACCAAGGCCCCCTGGGTCATCATGGGCCCTGGAGAAAACGCAGGTGTGATCGATGTCGGAGATGGCTACGCCCTCGCCTTCAAGATCGAATCCCACAACCATCCCAGCGCCATCGAGCCCTATCAGGGAGCGGCCACCGGGGTGGGTGGCATCTTGCGCGACATCTTCACCATGGGCGCTCGGCCCATCGCGATCCTCGATTCGCTGCGGTTCGGAGACCTCACCTCGCCACGGGCGCGCTACCTCTTCGCCGGTGTCGTCAGAGGCGTAGGTGACTACGGCAACTGCGTGGGCATTCCCAATATCGGGGGTGAGGTGCAGTTCGACGCCGCCTACGAGGGCAATCCCCTGGTCAACGCCATGTGCCTGGGACTGATGAAGCACGGCGATCTCATCACCGGCGTCGCCGAGGGCGTGGGCAATCCGCTGATGGCCGTAGGTGCCCGCACCGGGCGGGACGGGATCCATGGCGCGACCTTCGCGTCGGAAGAGCTGAGCGACGACGACGACGCAGCGAGTCGTCCTCGGGTGCAGGTCGGTGATCCGTTCACGGAAAAGCTGCTGCTCGAGGCGTCGCTCGAACTCATCGCCAGCGGACACATCCTGGGTATTCAGGACATGGGGGCCGCCGGCTTGACCTCGTCGGCGACCGAGATGGCCGGACGTGCCGGGAACGGCGTCGAGATCGACACCGCGCTCGTGCCCGTGCGCGAAGAGGGGATGACGCCCTACGAGATCTTGTTGTCGGAATCGCAGGAACGCATGCTGGTCACGGCCCAGGCCGGGCGTGAAGCCGATGTGCGTCGGATTCTCGAGAAGTGGGAACTCGAGGCCGAGGTGGTCGGGCGAGTGACCGACGACGGCATGTTCCGGGTGCTCGAGGACGGGGTGACGGTGGCTGAGATCCCCGTGGTGCCCCTCACCCAGGAGTGTCCGCTCTATGAGCGAGAGGGGATCGAGGCGCCCGAGATCGAGACGCTCCGCGAGATGGCACTCCCCGTCGGAGACGGGTCCCATCCGGATCCGTCGTTGGCCCTGCTCGATCTGATGCGCTCGCCCAACATCGCCTCACGGCAGTGGATCTTCCGCCAGTTCGACACCACCGTACGCACCTCGACGGTACGACGCCCCGGAGGCGACGCCGGGGCCGTTCGCATTCGCGGTACCCGGCGAGCGGTGGCCGCCACCACCGACTGCAACGGTCGCTACGTCTACCTCGATCCGCTGACCGGCTCCCGCGCCGCGGTGGCCGAGGCGGCACGCAATCTGGTGTGCGTCGGGGCCCTTCCCACAGCGATTACCAATAATCTGAACTTTGGGAATCCCCTGAAACCAAGTATCTATTATCAACTTAGGGAGGCAGTGCGGGGTGTGGGTGAAGCCTGTCGCATATTTGAGACACCCGTGACGGGTGGTAACGTCTCGCTCTTCAACGAGACCGACGGACGGGCCATCTACCCCACGCCGGTGATCGGAATGGTGGGCGTGATCGAAGATATCGACCACCTGACCGGGGCGTCCTTCCAGGCCCCCGGCGACGTCATCCTCCAACTGGGCGACAACACCGACGAGATCGGAGGATCAGAATACCTGTACCGTTTTCATGGGGGACTGGTGGCCGGCCGCCCCCCCTCGGTCGATCTCCTGGCCGAACGCTCCCTGCAACAGGCGACGCTGGCCATGATCCGGACCGGTGCGGTGAAGTCGGCCCACGACTGCTCCGAAGGGGGGCTGGCCGTGGCCCTGGCCGAAAGCGCTCTCGGCGACGGCGCCGCACCGCTGGGAATCGACGTGACGCTCCCCGATGCGCTTCCCGCGATCCCGCTCTTCTTCGGTGAGGCACAGGGACGCATCGTGATCTCGTGCGCGCCCGACGATGTCGAGGCACTCCTGGAGGTCGCCGCAGACCACGGGGTGCCGGCACGCCGCATCGGGACCGTGACCGAGGGGGCCGGCAACATCCGCATCGGCGGTGCCGGCACCGAGATCCTGGTCCGGACCGAGTCTCTCGCAGAGGGGTATTTCGGCGCCCTCTCTTCCATCATGGACGCCGCGCCGGCAGGCGCCGAGGACACCCCCTGATGCAGCTTCCGACTCTGGCACGAGATATCAACCCCGCCAGCTACGACGACAAACCCCACGACGAATGTGGTGTGGTCGCCATCAGCGGGGTCGAAGGCGCCGCCGAGTTGGCCTTCCTGGGACTGTACGCCCTGCAGCACCGCGGGCAGGAGGCGGCGGGGATCGTCGCCATCGATGCGCAGGGTACGGCGCGCGTGCACAAGGACCTGGGGCTGGTGGCCGACGCCTTCGATTCGACCACGCTCGCCGGGCTCCCCGGGACGGCCGCGCTGGGGCATGTACGCTACTCCACGACCGGGGGCGGCGGGGCGCGCAATGCCCAGCCGATCGTGGTGCGCTATGCCGAGGGCGATCTGGCGGTCGCCCACAACGGCAACCTCACCAATGCACACGACCTGCGTAGCTGGCTCGTGCGCGAAGGCTCGATCTTCCAGGGCACGAACGACTCGGAGGTGGTGGTCCACCTGGTGGCGCGCTCTCGCCACGAGAACGTCGACGCCCAGATCGACGACGCCCTGACCCATCTCGAGGGTGCGTTCTCCATGGTGCTCTCGGTGGGGCAGACGCTCTACGCCGTGCGCGATCGACGCGGATTCCGGCCGCTGGTGCTGGGTCGCAAGGCCGGAGGCTATGTCGTGGCCAGCGAGACCTGCGCGCTCGACATCATGGGGGCCACCTACAGCCGCGATCTCGAGCCCGGCGAGGTACTCAAGATCCAGGGGTCGCGTCTCACCCGCCTGCGCCCCCTGCCGCCCGCGCCCCAGCCGGCCCCCTGCATCTTCGAGCTCGTCTACTTCGCGCGGCCGGACTCGCGGCTCTGGGGGGTGAGTGTGGACCGAGCGCGCCGCGCCTTCGGGCGTGCCCTGGCCCTCGAGCACGCCGTGCCGGCCGACTGCGTCATTGCCGTGCCCGACTCGGCCAACTCGGCCGCGCTGGGCTACGCCGAGGCCAGTGGGATTCCCTATGAGCTGGGCCTGCTGCGCAACCACTACGTCGGTCGCACCTTTCTCAAGCCCCTACAGGCCGATCGCGACTTCGGCGCCCGCATGAAGTACAACCCGGTGCGCGAGGTGATCGACGGCAAACGTGTGGTGGTGGTCGACGACTCGCTGGTACGAGGCACCACCAGCCGGTCGCTGGTGAAGTTCATGAAGGACGCAGGCGCGAAAGAGGTGCATTTTCGCATCGCGTCACCACCCGTGAAATTCCCGTGCTTCTACGGCATCGACATGCCGAGCCGCGAGGAGCTGATCGGCGCAAGACTCTCGGTGCCGGAGATCGCACGAGAACTCGGCGTGGATTCGCTGGGGTATCTGTCGCTCGAGGGTATGACCGCCGCAGTGGCGGCCGCGGGCCCGTTCTGCGACGCCTGTTTCAGCGGCAACTACCCCGCGCCCCTCATCGACGTCGAGAAGGGATTCGTGCCGGGAAATGTGAGCCCGAGCTGCTGATGCGGGGCGCGCGGAAGGGGCCCCGGCGATGACCGCTGTGACCCGCGAGGGCCTGCGCGCTCTGCCCAAAGCCGAGCTCCACGTGCACCTCGACGGCTCGATCCGGCCCGAGACCATGCTCGACCTGGCCGCCGACAGCGGTGTGCCGCTGCCCGCCGCCGACGCCCCTACGCTGGCCGAGATGATGCGGGCCGACGATTCAGCCGATCTCGACGACTATCTCGCCCGGTTCGCGACCACCTTGTCGGTGATGCAGACCGCGCCCCAGATCGAGCGCATCGCCTACGAGCTGGTCCTCGATCACGCGGCCGAGAATGTGAAATGGGTAGAGGTGCGCTTCAGTCCGTGGCTCAACACGCGCGGCGGCCTCTCGATGCACGAAGTGATGGACGCGGCACTGGCCGGACTGCGCCGTGCGGAAGCCGAGGTCGAGGCGCGCGCGGGGGTGATCGTGTGTGCCCTGCGGCACCTGCACCCCGACGTGTCGATCGAGCTTGCCGAACTGGCCGTGGCCTACAAGGACCGGGGAGTGATCGCCGTCGACCTGGCGGCAGGTGAGGCAGGCAACCCCGCTTCACGCCACGTCGAGGCCTTTCACATCGCGGCCGTCCATGACCTGAGTCGAACCGTGCACGCCGGCGAGGCCTTCGGTCCGGTCTCGATTCGCCAGGCGCTGTTGGACTGCGACGCGCATCGCATCGGCCACGGTACCCGCCTGCGCGAAGATCCGTCGCTCGAACGCTACGTGCGCGATCATCGCATTCCCCTCGAGATCTGCCTGACCTCGAATGTGCAGACGCGTGTGGCCGACACCTTCGCGGCCCACCCGCTGCGTCGCTACTTCGACCAGGGCATCGCCCTCACGCTCTGCACCGACAACCGCCTCGTCTCGGGCACGACGCTGACCGACGAATACTGGCGCGCGCACGAGCACCTCGGCTTCACCTGGGACGAGCTACGACAGGTGGCCCGCATGGGGTTCGAGGCGGCGTTCCTGCCGTGGCCCGAAAAGGTGGAGCTGCTGCGGCAGTGGTTTTCATAGGTGCGCCGCGCACGGATCGCGAGCGCGTGCCCGGGTGCCTCGCGCGCCCGTTACGGGGCGCTACGCGGACCGCCGCTTTGAGAGGGGGCGGCAGCGCCACGACGTAGCCGCTCCTCGCAGAGTTCCCGGTGCTCGAGCATCCATTCGATGGTGCTCCGCAGGCCGACGTCGAAGGCCACCTCGGGGCGCCATCCCAACTCGCGCTCGACTTTCGTGGGATCGGTCGCGTAGCGCAGGTCGTGGCCGGGCCGATCGGGCACCATGACGATCTGTTCCAGGTAGCTCGCGCGGTCGCGCCGGGGACGGTGCTCGTCGAGGAGCGCGCAGATGGCTCGCACCACCTCGAGATTGGTCCGTTCGCAGCGCGCTCCCACATCGTAGGTCTGCCCCACCCTGCCCCGCTCGAGCACGGCCGCGAGCGCGCGCGCGTGATCGTCGACATGAAGCCAATCGCGCACATTGGCACCGGTCCCGTAGACCGGAATCGCCTGCCCTGCCAGGGCACGCAGTACCACCACGGGAATCAGCTTCTCGGGAAACTGCCAGGGGCCGTAGTTGTTGGTGCTGTGGGTGACGATGGTCGCCAGCCCGTACGTGTGGCCCCACGCGCGCACCATGTGATCGGAGGCGGCCTTGCTCGCCGCATACGGCGAGTGCGGATCGTACGGGGTGGCCTCATGGAAGCGGTCGGCGCCCCCGGCCGTGAGTGAGCCGTAGACCTCGTCGGTCGACACGTGCACGAACCGAACGCCGCCGTCGTCCGCGGCTCCACCCTCTTCCGACTCTCCCTCGTCCCGCCAGCCCCGCATCACGTCCAGCAGCGTCGCCGTACCCACCACATTGGTCCGTACGAACGCTGCCGGGGCATCAATGGAGCGATCGACGTGCGATTCGGCCGCCAGATGCATCACCGCATCAGGACGATGGTGGCGTACCACCCCGGCCATCGCCCGCCCGTCACAGATGTCGACCTGCACGAAGGTGTGGCGGGCGTCGTCCAGGGCCCCACCCAGAGCGCGCCGGTCACCGGCGTAGGTGAGCGCATCGACGGTCACCACCCGGTGAGCCGTCGCCTCCAGCAGGTGCCGCACCAGCGCCGAGCCGATGAAGCCCGCCCCACCCGTGACCAAAACGGTGTGCGGGCGGGAAGAAGATGTCGTTCGCATCGCTGGACGATGGCCACCCGGCGCGTCCCACACAACGCCCCATCGACTCCCGTCCCCCGAATGCACGAACCCCCGCCCAGCCGAAGCTGGACGGGGGCCGTGTGTCCTGCACTACCCGGCAAACCGGGCAGTCCTCCCGAGGGAGGGTCCTAGTTCATCGTCACCCGGATGTCACCGATGTCGCCACCGGTCACCGAGCCGTGCACCAGGATCACGTAGTTACCACCCTCACCGGCCGGAACCGTGAAGCTGATGGTCTCCGGAAGGGCACTCGCCGTGTTGTTCCACGCACGAGTCACGTACTGGCCATCCGGCGCCAGCAAGATGATGCCCGGATCCGTCACGTCACCCACACCAGCGTCGGTCGACGCGGTGATCGTGTACGTGCTACCAGCCGCGAGCGTGACCTGAACCATCTGGGTCTCGATCTGCGAGCCACCGGCGAGCGTTCCGCCCTGGCCCGGCTGGAGTACGCAGTCGGCGGGAGCCGCCGCCAGCGTGAGGTTGACCGTTCCACCGACAGCCAGCGGCGAAACCGTACAGACCTGGGCGTTGACATCACCCACCCACGTCGGACCGGTCGACACGCTCGTGGCGGTCGTACCCGTCGCAACGAACCCGACGAACTCATGCTCCGAGAGACCGAGGTCTTCACCGTCGGCCACCGTCACGTCGTTCAGGATCGGGTTGACGCGGAGCGCAACATCGAGCGCACCCGCAGCCTGGATCAGGTAGCCCGAGTTGGGCGTCGAGGTGAACTGGAACAGGCCGTTGTTCGCACCCGGAGCCGCTGCCACCGTCCCGTCGGTGAGCAGTGCCGTGAAGGCCACCGCACCGGCCGGGTTGGCCGTCTCGTCCCAGATCACGCCATGTCCGGAGTTACCGTTCACAGCGCTGCCCTTGACCATGAAGAACCACCCGTTCTTGCCGAACGTACCGTTGTCGGCCGGGATGTCGGTCGGATCGATGAGGTCCGTCGGCAGCGGGTTGGTCAGGGTGTATTCGTACCACCGACCGAACGCACCCGTACCCAGGTCGCTCACGATCAGGCTGAAGTTGGCGTTGTCGAGCAGACGGGCACGGCCCGACGTGTCGAGGTAGTAGACCACCACGTCACCCGCGATGGGATCGATGTTCGGCACGAACGTCGCCGTCGTCCCCTTGAAGGTGATCCGCGGACGCCCGCCGCTATCGAGGTTGAAGATCCAGCTGGCATCGTCGTCCTGGGTTCCGAAGATCCCGTCAGGGCCCGAGCCATCGTCGGCCGTAGCCGGGATGCCGTCGACACCAGGTCCAACCAGGCCGAGAGCCGGCACGAAGTTGGTCGCCACCGTGGCCGGAGCCAGGCAGGTCGGAATCGACGTCTGGACGAAGGTGTTGAACTGCGTGTTCACGAGACCATACGCGGACGAGTGGTCCCAGGTACGCCACCGCGGACCACGCGGACGGTGCACACGGGGCTCGCCGCCGACGATGTCGACATCAGCCACGACAGCCGTGCTGGCCGACGTGACCGTCGCGAGTCCGTATTCGTCGGCCCGCACCAGGCAGCCGATGAACTCGGTGTTGATCGAGAGGTTGCCACCGAGGTAGATGCTCGCCGACCCGAAGGCCGTGTGCGCAACATTCTCGAGAGGCAGCTGGAGCGACGTCTCCTCGAACGGAACGCCTTCGACGTCGTTCGGAGGAGTCTGCGAGCCAACCACGTAGTTCGGATGGCTCAACGCCGACGGGCTCGCGTAGAGCTGCAGCGAGAGGATCGAGTTGAAGTCGAAGGAGAAGTCCGACGTCTTCAGGTCAGCGTTGTCGAGGTTCTCGCCGTAGAACGAGTAGGGGTTCGCCAGGTTGAACGTGACCACGGTCGGCATCTGAACGTTACCCACGTTCGGAGCGTCATGGTCGGCGATGCCCTCACTCGGCGCCTCGTCCGGCCGCATGTTACCAGCGCGGTCGTACGACATCATCATGTGGTCGCGGTACCCATCGTGCGTGCCCGCAACGTCCATCGTCGCCACGTAGGCGTGGAACGGAGTCCCCACCGCGTGGACGGCCAGACGACCCGGCTCCGAGACATCGGAGAAGGTGTCCCCACCCGCCGGCGAGATATCGGTCTCACCGTCGAAGCGGAACGGCAGCACCAGCGCGGAACCACCCGGCACCACGGGCTGGAGCGTGAAGCCCCAACGAGTCCGGGTGCGGTTGAAGCACTGCAGGTCTCCGGTGGCGCAGTCGCGCTCGAAGTCCTCGATCACCACACCGGCGATACCCGAGAATCCATTGCCCCGGTCGGTGGTGTAACCCGCGTAGGCACCCTTCGCCTTACCGACGTTGAAGGGCGCAACACCCGTGGTCGTGCTGTTCCACACCGCGTTACCGAAGGTGGTGTAGGCAGCGCCGGCCCGAGTGTCGAGGTCGTAGAAATCGTCGTCGTACGTGTTGTACTTCGAACCCGCCACCGTCGGATCGACGAGGGCCAGGCTGGTGTTGCTCGTACCCGCGGCATCAGAGTAGATCGGCTCGCGGCCGTCGACACCGAAGAGGATGTAGTTCGCGGTGTTGCTCCAGTTACCGAACAGGTCCCAGTGACGCGCGGCCATGGCGTAGTCGATCTCGGTGTCCGAGAACGGCGTGCCCACAGCCGAGCCCGCGTCGGTCAGACCGGGCGAGTCGGTCTCGGGCGGCAGATCGGCACCCGTAACCGGGTCGATCGAGCCCGTCGCCGCAGCGCTGATCACAGCCGCCACGGTCGCACCACCACCAGCGATGGTGGCGGAGACGTCCGGACCTGCCACGTAGTGCAGGTTCGGGTTGCCGGTCGGGTTACCGATACCGGGCTTGAGCGCCCCAGGAGCAAAGGCGGCATTCAGGTCGTAGCCCACCCAGACACCACCGACCGGCGGATTGCCGTTCTTGTCGAGGGCCGGGTAGACGAACGGCTGGTCGGACGGCGAAGCCATGATGCGTCCGGTCAGGTTGTCGTCCCACTTGACCCAGCCGAGGTAGACGTCGACGGCCGAGGTCGGCACGGCGGCGAGACCGGTGCGGCTGAACCCGTTCACGCCGATGAAGGCGTTGGCCGGGTGGTCGAGGAACGAGTTGACGGTCCCGGGGACCGGGCTCTCGTTGTCGATACGGAGCACGTCGTTCAGGACGCCCGTACCCGACTGCAGATCATCGTTGAAGAACTCGATGTTCTTGATGTTGTTGACGCCCGCAGCTGCGTTGAACCCGGGGCCGAACTGCCCGAACTGGGTCTTGGTCTGCAGGACGATGTTACGGGCACCGATCAGACCGGTGTTGATGTCGTTGATCGACGCATAGCACGCCGCGCCGCCGGTGCTCGTGGCGCCACCAGCCTCACAGAAGGTGAACGTGAACGTTCCGTCTGCGTTGGGCGTGGTCAACTCGGCGCCACCGACACCCAGGTCGGCGCCGAAACGGAATCCGTCGAACGCGAAGTTCGCGCGCTGCAGCAGCGGCGTGTTCGGATCGAATTCCTGCGAGTAGATGATCGGATACGCCGTGACGATGATGTCACCCGAGAGCCACCGGAGACCGGTCGTGCTCTGGATGATGAAGTTCGGGAAGGGATCTCCCGTCGTCGGGTTGTTCCAATCGGTGTTGTCGGCGATGACGCCGAGGTTGACCGCGTCGCGGTTCTCGAGCGTGACGTCGACGAGTGCGTTGGCGGCCTCATCGACTTCGAGGACCTTCACACGCGCCTGAATCTCGAAGTCGCCGTTGATGAACAACGGGTGGAACGGACGCACCGGGTCGGCCCCGATGGCGTCGAACTCGCCCGTGGAGGTGTTCAACATCTTGATCGACGGATGCGAGCCATCCTTCTTGCGGAACGCATCGGAGTTCCAGGAGAAGGTCACGTCCTGGTTGTCCTGGCCGAACTGCTGCTCAGGCGACGCCGCAACGAACCGCTGCTCGGCGATCTTCCAGACGGTGCCCGTCGACATCTGACGAACCCACAGCTGGACCGTCTCGAGCGTGTTGCCGTTGGGACGGACGTTCATGGTGATCTCGATACGACCAGCGATCGAGTCGGGATCGACCGGCACCGTGGTGCCCGCGCCCGACGCGGTGATACGCTCGATCGATACCTCGGGCGGAACGATCTCGGTCGCGCCGACGAAGTTGATCTGAACCGCCTGACCCGTGTTGACCGTGACGCTCTGCGTCGCGGACGTGCCCTCGAAGCCCTCGGGCGGATTCAGGAGTTCGGCCGTGTAGTTGCCCTTCTTGAGGCCGGAGAACGTCGCGTTGCCCTGTGCGTTCGTCCCGAGCGTCTGGTCGACGCCCTCACCCGTGAGCTTGACGTTCGCCACGACACCCGTGCCATCGGCGCGGGTCACGGTGACGAGGATCGAAGCGGTACGGATGAACTGGCCGTTGAAGTCGGCCGTGGAGACCTGCCCGTCGGTGTTGATCGTGACCGTCTGGCTGGTCTGCGAGAAGACGACGTCACCCGGGATGCCGCTCAGGGTGACGGAGTAGTTCCCTTCGGCGACGCTGGCGAAGGAGTACCCCCCGTTCGATCCGGTGGTCGTCGACTGCGACGACGCACCAGCGAGTTGGACGGTGACTCCTGGCAGTCCGGCGCCCTCGACCGATACGGTACCCGAAACGGTACCAACGGCCGGAGTCGGCGGTGGCGGAGCGATGGTGTCGTCGCCCTCGTCGCATGCTGCGAGAGGTACGAGGACCATCGCCGCCATGAGGAGCCTGTTGAGCTTTCTCATGTGTGCTTGTCCGTGGTGTGGTTGGAAGATTGCGCCCGGCGAGGCCGGACGGCGCCGCACGGGCGCAAGACCGACCCGCCTTGGGGGCAAGACACATGCCACAATTTCGATTCTGGAAATGGACTGGACCGCAAGGACTTACGGACGATCCCCGGAGTCGGAAATCTGTGGGTTCGGGGCTCCACGGTCGGAAAACTGTGGACCGACCCGGAACATCCGTTCACCCGCCGGGGTGCGCCGCAAAGGGGTCAATCGGCGGTGAGGAACCGGTCCGCGCGGTCGACGAGGTGCTTCGAGCCGATGAACAGCGGCGTGCGCTGATGGAGGCCGGTGGGCTCGACATCCATGATGTCGGTGAGCCCGTCACTCGCGCGACCACCCGCTTGCTCGGCAATGAAGGCGAGCGGCGCCGCTTCGTAGAGCAGACGCAGTTTTCCCTCGGGTCTGCGGCTGTCTCCCGGATACATGAAAATCCCGCCGCGTAGCAATGTGCGGTGGAAGTCGGCCACCAACGAGCCGATATAGCGGCCCGTGTGTTCGCCCTTGAGCTGGTCGACCAGGGCGCGCTGCGCAGGGGTCCAGTACGGGGCGTAACCCTCGTTGACCGAGTACACCGCCGCCGGGGTGGGATCGGGAAACCGCACCGCACCATGGCTCAACACGAACTCGCCGATGGACGGGTCGAGGGTGAACCCGTGGACCCCGGCCCCACTGGTATAGACCAGCATCGTGGACGAGCCGTAGACCACGTAGCCGGCCGCCACCTGCTTGCGACCGGGCTGCAGGCAGTCCTCGAGACCGCCCCGGGGGCCCTGCGAGATCTTGCGGTGGATCGAGAAGATGGTGCCGATCGACACATTGACGTCGATGTTCGACGAGCCGTCGAGCGGGTCGAAGAGCAGCGCGTACTCGCCCGTCGGAAAGCGCTCGGGAATCGCCACCACATCTTCGTGCTCTTCCGACGCCATGCAGCACAGGTTGCCCGTGTGGTCCATGGCATTGAGGATCACGAGATCGGCGTAGTCGTCGAGCTTCTGGACCGTCTCGCCGTGCACATTGATCTCGTCGGTGCCACCGAGAATATCGACGATACCCGCCTTGGTGACCTCGCGCGCGATCACCTTGGCCGCCAACGCGAGATCGAAGAGGATGTTCGTGAACTGCCCCGTCGCTTCAGGATACAGGCGTTCCTGTTCGACGATGTGTCGGGACAGGGTGACGATGTGGCTCGGCGGCATGGTGGCGTCGAAGTCGGGGGGAGGGCCTGGACGCAGGGGGGATGCAGGAATAGACGGGCCGAGCGCGGCCGGGTCAACGTCGGCCCTCGACCTCGATCCGCCCCGACCGCCCTACCCTCACCACCACGTGGCCGTCGGTGTCGGTGCGCCAGACCTCGGCGCCGGCGCGTACCAGGCGTTCCAGAACCGCCCGGTCGGGGTGCCCATAGCGGTTGCCACGCCCCACCGACACCAGCGCGATGGCGGGGCCCGTCTCTTCGAGCAGGGCCGCGCCGGTCGAGGTGCCACTGCCATGGTGCCCGACCTTGAGCACGTCGAGGGGACCGATGTCGCCCGCGAGGGCGGTCTCGGTCTCGATCGGTGCGTCACCGGTGAACAGCAGGGTGCTGCCCTGCCAGCTCACCTCGAGCACCAGCGATGCCGCATTGGGGTCGGCGCGCACCGCTACTCCGTGCGCCGGTGGCCAGAGCACGCGAACCCCGACGCCGTCGACCTGAAACGTCTCGCCTGCCCCGAGCACCCGCCACGGAAGCTGACGAGAGCCGGCGACGCGGACCGCGTCGCGCCACGGCCCCTCGCCCCGTACGGACCCCGGCCCTGCGATCGCCGCGGGCTCCAGGGCGGCGATCAGCGCTGCGGCGCCGCCGACATGATCGGCATCGGGGTGGCTGAGCAGGAAGAGCGCCACCCGACGGGCACCCTGACGCCTCAGGTCGCGCACCAGTCGGGTGCCCGTCGGGGGACCGGCGTCGATCACCAACCATCGTCCTCGCGGGGTACGCACGGCCAGCGCGTCGCCCTGCCCGACATCGAACATGTGCACTTCGAGCGATCCATTTCGAAACAGCTGCTGCGAAATGGGCCAGGCAAGCCCTGCAGCTGCCACCCCGGCCGTCACCACCAGCGCACGGACGGCACCTCCCACCTGCCGATGGCGCCCGATGATCGCCCACCCGACCACGGCGCCCACCGCTGCGGCCCCCAGGTCGGGGCGGGCCACATCGAGGCTTGCGGCGGGCAGTGACGCCCAGAACTCGACCCAGATCCGAACTCCAGCCAGCAGTCCCTCGGCTCCTGTGGCCAGCAGCCCCGCCCCCGGCAGGTGCAGGGCGTCGAGCACCAGCGCACCCAGCACCGTGGGGAGGGCCACCGCCACCAGGGGGGTGGCGCCCATGGAGGCGGGCATGCCCACCAGCGCCACCCGCTCGAAGTGCCAGGCCACCAGCGGCAGGGTCGCCAGCGTCGCCGCGGCCGTCACCGCTCCACCCTCGAGCGCGCCGCGTACCCACCGCGCCGGCGGCACCCCGGTGCGCCGCCGCCAGCGCTCCGCCACGGCCTCGGTCCACGGGCGTGCCCAGATCGCGAGGCCGAACGCTCCCGCAAACGAGAGTTGGGCCCCCACCCGCCCTGCGATCCCGGGGTCGACCACAACCAATGCGATCAATGCCGTGCCCAGCGCGCCCGCGAGGGAGACCGGCCGGCCACTGATCCGCCCCACCACCGCGAGGGTGAGCAGGAGAGCTGCGCGGGTCGCGGCATCGGGCAACCCCAGCACCAACACGTAGAACCACGCCAGCGCGGCTCCTCCGGCAAAGGCTCGAGCCGGCGCGACCACACGCCCGAGCAGCCAGATCACGACTCCTGCCGCGACCCCGACGTGGAACCCCGAGATGGCCAGCAGGTGGGCAGTCCCGGTGGCAGCGAAGGCGTCGCGCAGCGCCGGGTCGAGCGCGTCGCGGCGCGCGAACAGTAGAGCCGCCACCAGCGGTGCCTCACGCCGGAACCGCCCCTGTACCCGAGTCACGCCGGCCGCTCGCAGGCGCGCGAGGCGAGCCGCCACCCCCCCCCCCGGCGCACCGGGCTCGTTCACCTGCATGGCCTCGACGGAGCGAGCCAGCAGCACTCCCGCGCGCAGGGGATCCTGCCCCGCCGTGGCCGCCATGCGCTCGACCCACCGCCCCCGAACGCGGTAGGCTCGGCCCTCGGAGACGTCGCCGGCGAAGCCTCCCTGCACCTGCACCTCACCCGAACATGCCCCCCCCACCACACGCAGTCTCACGCGCCCGCGCGCCTCGACTTCGCGGACCCACCCTTCGACCTCGAGGGTGCCGGCCGGGCGACGCCAGCGACAATCCGCCAGAGCGGCGCGCTGCGCGAGGGATCCGTGGGCCAGCCCGGCCAGGGCGGCGAGGGCGAACCACCCACCGGGGCCCGGACGAAGGCTCCCGGGACGGGGGCGTCCGGGAGGACGGTTTCCGGCAGGACCGGTTCCGGGACGAGGGCGTCCAGGGGGACGGCTTCCGTGAGGACGGTCTCGGGGAGGGCCGCCTCTCCCGCAACGGGTTCCGGGGCGAAGCGATGGGGCGATGCGACGGATGAAGACCGCCAGCAGGACCAGGGCGGTCGGGACGAGGACGACACCACCACCGACCGAAGGGAGGGCGGCGCCGGCCGCGAGGGCCAGGGCCAGTCCCGTCACGGGCGGAAGCCGTCGACTCAGTGGAGCCGACCTCCGCCCCACAGGGGCAGGTGGGTCAGATCAGTCGGTCGGCTCCGCCTCGAAGAGGCTCGTCTGGTGTTGATCGATGAAGGTCCGCGCGCGCTCGGCACGATCTTCGTCGGCCAGGCGATCGCGCAGGATGCGTCGCACCTTCAGGTCGGAGTGGATTCCCGCCACCAACATGACCACCATGCCGAGAATCAGCGCCCCGAAGGCCACCGCCGTCATGGGTACGCGATAGAAGGTGGTGACGCCCAGCCGCAGCGTGACTCGCTGACCGCCGTTCAATGCGGCAAAGCCCATGGACAGCACCAGCACCAGCACGACCCCGAGGGCCCCGCCGATGCGGTTCATACGCACTCTCCCACGAAGGTGGCGCCGGTGGTCGAGGTGAGGGCCACCGTGCGGTAGCTCCCGACCCACTCGGGCTCACCCGGAAACACCACCACCTTGTTGCGGCGCGTGCGTCCCAGCACATGCCCCGGGTCACGGCCGATCTTCTCGATCAACACCTCTTCGATGCGCCCGACTTCGTCGACGTTGATCTCGGCCTGGATCTCGCGCGCCACCGCGATCAGCCCTTCCAGGCGGGCCTGCGCTACATCGTCGGCGATGAACTGGTCGGACGGTAGCCGGGTCGCCGGCGTGCCTCCACGCAACGAGTAGCGGTAGGTGAAGGCGTCGTCGAAACGCACGGTGCGCATCAGGTCGAGGGTGTCTTCGTATTCGTCGTCGGTCTCGCCGGGAAAGCCGACGATAATGTCGGTCGACAGTGCCAGATCGGGAATCGCCGCACGGGCGCGTGCCACCTTCTCCAGAAAGCTCTCTACGGTGTATCGGCGCAGCATACGCTTCAGCGTGCGGTCGTTGCCCGACTGCGCCGGCAGGTGGAGCTGCTCACACACGGCCGGCTCGGTGGCCATCACCTCGATGAGATCGTCGGTCAGGTCGTTGGGGTGGGGCGAAGTGAAGCGCACGCGACGAATCCCCGGCACCCGCGCCACCTCGCGCAGCAGCCGGGCGAAGCTCCACTCGCCCACGCGGTACGAGTTCACCGTCTGCCCGAGCAGCGTGACCTCGCTCACTCCGCCGGCCGCGATGCCCACGATCTCGGCGATGACCTCGGCCGGCTCGCGGTTCTTCTCGGGCCCGCGCACGTAGGGCACGATGCAATAGGTGCAGCGATGATCACACCCTCGCTGGATCGGGACCCATGCCGCCACCTCCGAGGTGCGGCGTTGC
This sequence comes from uncultured Gemmatimonadaceae bacterium, assembly GCA_964521385.1. Taxonomy (GTDB): domain Bacteria; phylum Gemmatimonadota; class Gemmatimonadetes; order Longimicrobiales; family Gaopeijiaceae; genus Gaopeijia. The sequence goes on from CAZFRU010000034.1 coordinate 40,585, forward strand.
TCGAGCCCCTCGTAGTTCTCGCCCGTATCGAAGTCCAGCACCTTGAGCTGGGGACCACGGCGCCGAGCCGGCTTCGTGGACGAAGCGGGGCCACGGCGCGGTGGAGACGACGCCAGGGGCCGCGCGTGGATGTCCGCCAGCGCCTCGGGGAGGCTGCGATAGCCATCGGGACCCATCACGAGATCGACGTAGGGCGCCTGGCGCAGCAGATCGTCGCCCATGCGCTGGGCCATGCACCCCGTCACACCCAGCACCAGCTCCGGCCGTGTGGCCTTGAGCCCCTTCAACTGGGAGACGCGGCCGAGTACACGCTGTTCGGCGTGTTCCCGGATCGCACAGGTGTTGACCAGGATGACGTCGGCCTCGTCGGGTGACGAGGCGATCTCGTAGCCTCGGGCCGACAAGATGCCCTGCATCAGCTCACCGTCACTGATGTTCATCTGACACCCGTAGGTTTCGACGTAGGCGCGTTTGGACCGAGTCATGATGCCGACACGAAGTGGGCGGGAACAGGGCTGGAGAGGTCAATATACAGATCCGACCCCTCCGCATGGAGTCGACCGACCTGCAGGCCGGTAGACGCCGAGCGGTCGGGGGGGGAAACGACCCCCACGCGCAGGTAGTCGCCCGTAAGCGCCTGACCCCCGTCTTCGAGCACGACTTCGGCCCGCTGCCCGATGCGTCCGCGCCGGTAGATCGCCGCCTTGAGCGCCACACGCTCCCGTAGGTCGCGGCTGCGCTCTCCGGCCACCCGCTGTGGCACGGGCATCTCGCGCTGGAGGTCGGCGGCGACCGTGCCATCGCGTGGCGAAAAGGGAAACACGTGCAGGTAGGTGAAGGGCAGCTCGTCTATCAATGCGGCCGTGGCGTCGTGATCGGCGTCGGTCTCTCCCGGAAACCCGGTGATGACGTCGGCTCCGAGTCCCAGGACAGGCACTCGCTCGGCGATCTCCAGCGCCCGGCGTCGATACATCTCGCGGGTGTGCCAGCGCCGCATGCGTCGCAATACGGGATCGGCTCCCGACTGCAGCGGCATGTGCAGGTGCGGCGCGAGACGCCCCCCGGACGACTCGAGGAGCGAGACCGTCACCTCGTCGATCTCGGTGGCCTCGACGCTACCCATGCGAAACCGCACATCGGGCACCTCATCCAGCAAACGGCACAGCAGCGCGCCCAGCGTGGCGCTCCCACCCTGGTCCACCCCGTAGTGCCCGATGTGGACACCGGTGAGCACGAGCTCGGGATGGTGAAGGGCCAGGCCCTGGGCTTCAGCGACGATCTCGTCGGCTGGGCGCGAGCGACTGACCCCACGAGCGAGGCGCGTCGCGCAGAAGGCGCACCTGCGATCGCACCCGTCCTGGATCTTCAGCCAACCGCGGGTGGCGCCCAGACGTCGCCGCAGCAGCTCCGCACCCACCGGCTCGGTGTCGATGCGGTCGAGCGAGCGGCGGTCCGTGAGCTGGACGAGACCGTGCCCGGAGGGCTCCGATTCCGTCACGGCAGCCGCCACCGCCGCCGGATCGTGCCCGGGGACCACCCCGGCTACCCCCATCCGCGCATAGTCGGCCGCCTTGAGCACCGCCGAGCAGCCCGCCACCACCACGCGGGCCTCGGGATGACGCCGTTGGATTCGGCGCAGGTAGCGTCGCGCCGCGGCATCGGCCTGGTTGGTCACCGTACAGGTGTTGACCACCACCACCGACGCGGAAGCGAGCTCGGACGTCGTGACCGCACCGCGGGCCTCGAGTTCCTGCCGCATGCGCTCCGTGTCGTACTGGTTCGCCTTGCACCCGAAGGTCTCGTAGTAGATCCTCACGCCTCACCCCCGCCTGCCACCCGGCGCCTCAGAACCCCGAGATGCGGACGGACGTGCTCAGGCGCCAGAACCGCTCCTCGAACGAGCCGGCATCCCGAAGTCCTCGCTCGAGCGCGAAATCGAGGCGCGCCAGCAGAGCCTCGCCGCTGGTCAGCAGGTCGAGGCCGAGCCCCGCGGTGAAGGCCGATTCGACCGGGTCCGGAGTGTCGGCATTGGTGAAGGGCATCTCGGTGTTGCGGTAGCCCAGCCGGATCGACGAGGCCTTGCCGAGGATCCGTGCCCCTGCCCAGTCGATCCCGCCCCCGAACGAGAAGGTGTCTCGGGCCCCCCCGGACGCCACGTCGCCGTCGGCCCCCGACCAGCTTGCCCGGTGTATACCGAAGCTCGCGCTCAGCCTGGGCGAGAGCATGGCCGTGGCACCGGCCCGCAGCTCACCCGGCATGGTGAAGGTCTCCTCGCCACCCTCGGTATCCTCGTCGGGGAGCGCATCGAGGCCGCTCGACCAGGTGTACGAGGCGCTCAGGTGCAGGATCTCGCCCAGATCGGCCGACGCCCCTGCCGCAGCGGTCCAGCCACGGTACTTCCACCGTCCCCCGGCCGCGAACTGGGGCACCGTACCCACCACTCCGAGTGAATCGAAGGTCCGCGTGAGCACCCTCGACACGTCACCGAGGTTGCGTCCCACCTGGAGGCCGACGGCGAAGCTGCTTCCGACCGGTCGCGCCATCCCGAGTCGAATCGACGACACGCCCCCGTCGGAGATGAAGCGGTCGGTCACGCGTCCGGTCCGGCCCGCCCCGTCGAGATCGATCAGCTGGCTGGCGGTGGTCGTCCACCGCTGGTCGAGCACTCCGCCGAACGCCAATGAGACCGTGCCCATGCCGGTGGGATACCCCACTCCGATGAAGGGAAAGCGGGTGCCGCTGAAGTCACCCGGCTGGCCGGCATCGTCGTAGGTCGCCCAGGTCGACTGCGTCGAAAACGCCACCGAGGGGATCCGCAATCGTGCCGTCGCTGCCGGATCCACCACCGACAACTCCCCCCCGACCAGGCCGATGCCCATGCCGCCCAGGGCCAGTGCCCGCGCGTCGACGGAGATCAGGGGCAATCCCAAGCCCCGGGCCGACAGGAGCGATTGGCCGTGCACCGGCCCCACCCACACCACGGCGGCCAGGAGCCCGAGGACGGAGCGTCGCAAGGGGTTCATGAAATCTCCACGGTGTCGGCCAGGGTGAGGATCAGGCGAAGCTGCGGCGCACCGGGTCGGCCGGGCCCCACGAACGACCCGAACCCGAGGGAGAAGGGCTCGATGGGGGTCAGCAACACGAGATCGTTCACGGCGTCGTCGTCCGTCTGGCCGAGGACGGTGCGAAGAAACGAAGTGATCGGAAGCGCCACCACGGTCTCGCCCTCGGCCCGGAACGACTCGGGCGCCACTCGCACCCCCAGCCCTCCGACCAGCGACGAACCGAGGGGCGACTTGGGCAGCAGCTCGGAAGCGAGCACGGGTCGCACGTCGAGCAAGAGGGTGTCCGACGGCTGGAAGGCTGGCTGGCTCGGCTCGGTGGTGAGCAGGATCGAGGCGCTGTTGATGCGCTCTGCCGTGAGCACGATCGGACAGGTCACTCGGGCGCAGAGACTCGGCGAGCCCTCGATCAGGGCCGGAACGCCGACGGTGAGTACGGTACGCCATGACGGGGTACCTCCGACCCGGATGCCATCGGCCGAGGGCTGGGGAAAGGGGTCGTACACGAAGGTCTGCGCGGTCGGTCGGATCGTGAGGTCCACCACCGTATCGCGATGCACGTTGGGGATCGCCGACAGGCGTAGTTCGGACCGCAGCAGGTTCATCCGCAGCCCGGGCGTGAGCAGGTCGATGCGCACGCCGGGGCCGGCGGTCACGCTATCGCCGAGCTGCGCGACCATGGCCGAGTCGAGTTCGAACACCACGGTATCGCCCGCCGTGGGATCCCATAGCGCTTCACCGAGCGGTGTCACCGGGCCCGCTCCCGGCTCGGGCCAGACGCGCCGTTCGTTGATCGTGTCGACGGCCACCGTCCATGAGGCCGTGCGCGCATCGAAGCCCTCGGTCAGCGCTCCCGCAGCGAGCTGGACGGTCTCGGCAGGCCGGTTGGCTTCGGTGGTGTCGAAACGCAGAACCAGGCGCCCACCCACGAAGGTGAAGGCCGAATCGAGGCGCGTGGTGCCGGTCGAGTCACGCACCGTCGCGGCCCAGGGAAACCGGCTGAAGCGCACCAGTACCCGCGAGTCGAGTTCGCCCTCGTAGTCCTGCGCCAGGATCGACTCGAACAGTTCGCTGGTGGTGCCGTATCCTCCGTACACCCGGATCTGCGACGCGAAGGCCTCGAAGGGAAGCACGACCTCGACGGTCGTGGGGTTGAGGGGAATCAGCCCACCATTGCTCGAAGTGGGCGTCGTTTCGTCACAGGCCAGCAGGCCCCACGAGGCAGTCACCAGCCCCACCACCATCCACGCACGCTTCAACGCGTCTCCTCTTCCTCTGCCGGGGCCGCAGACGGCCGCCGATGGTCATCCATTTCGAAACGAGCGGGCAGGAGTGCGTCCAGCGTCCAGCGCCGGAGCTTCCCGCCCGCTTCGGATACGATCTCCAGCCCGGGCGCGAATTCGGTGAGCGCCTGACGACAGGCTCCACACGGCGCCACGGGCACCTTGCCCGCCGTACTGAGGGCCAGACGCCGGAACTCCCGGTGTCCCGCCACCACTCCCGCCGACAACGCCCCCCGCTCGGCACACAGGGTGACCGGCGACGAGACGTTTTCGACATTGCACCCCTCGAACACCGACCCGTCGGCGGCTTCGAGCGCCACCCCCACCCGATACCCGGAATAGGGTGCGTAGGCCCGTTCGCGCGCCTGCCGCGCCCGTGCCAACAGTGCCTCGCCCTCTGCCTTCACTCCGCCTCCGTCCATACCCGGGGAAGGCGGGGTGAGAGGCCCGTGAGGATCTCGTACGAGATCGTGCCCGCCAGCGCCGCGACCTCGTCGAGTGTGATCTCCCCCGGCCCGTCGCTCCCCACCAGGGTCGCTACGTGCCCCGGCTCTACACCAGCCAACCCCGAAATGTTTACCACCGTCATGTCCATCGACATCCGACCGATCAGGGGCACCCGACGACCCCCGATCAGGGCGTCGCCACGATTGCCCAGGGCACGGGGCAGACCGTCGCCGTAGCCGATGGCCAGCGTCGCCCAGCGCTGGGGCCCCGAGGCCGAGTAGGTGGCGCCATATCCCACCGTCGCTCCCGCGGGCACCTCGACCACACGCACGACGCACGCACGCACCGATACCACCGGAACCGGCTGGGGCAGGTCGGAGCCCACAGAACCGCCGTACATGAAGATCCCCGGCCTCGAGCCCAGCGCCTCGGCGCCGAGACGGAAGCTGGCGGCAGAGCTGGCCAGGTGCACCTCGACGCCGGCGGGAGGGTCGAGGGCGGCCAGCGCCGCACGGAACAACGCCAGCTGCTCGGCCATACCCGGGCCACCGACCGCCTCGGCCGAATGGAAGTGCGTAAAGACGCCCTCCCACGCCACCGCGTCGTCGGTGAGCAGCGCCCGGAGCGACGCGGCGCGTGGCAGGACCTCGGCTGCCAGGTAGCCGGCTCGCCCCATCCCGGTATCGACCTCGAAGTGGACCCGTGCGCGCCGACCCAGGCGACGCGCCTCGGCGGCGATGCCGGCGAGGCGGGCCTCGTCGGATACCGCCATACTCAGACCGTGGCCCAGCGCCACCGACCACTGAGCGGCCGGGACCGGAGCGAAGACCACGATGGCCCCCATCACCCCCCCATCGCGCAGTGCCACCCCTTCGTCCACCGTGGCCACACCCCACGCCCGCGGCGCCTCGGGCTGCAATACGCGCACGACCTCCAGGGCGCCGAGCCCATAGGCGTCGCCTTTGACCATGGGCATCATGTAGCACTGCGGACCCACGGCCCCGGCGACCCGTCGGTAGTTCGCACGGAGCGCCGGGGCCGCGATCTCGATCCAGGCGCGGCTCTGAAGGGGGGTCTTCATAGACCTCGAAAGATGCGCGAGACCCCCGCTGGAACAAGGGCGCGGCTTCTCGTTGACAGCGCCGCTGTGATGGGCGACTTCTGGGGCCATGTCGAACCCACCCCCGCCCCTTCCGGGCTCCGACCACGCCCGCACCACACCGGGCCACCTCGATCGCGCCCTGGCGCTCGTGCGCTTCCTGCGGGCCCACTGTCCGTGGGACGCTGCCCAGACGCCCCTTTCCCTGGTCCCCCACCTGCTCGAGGAAACCCACGAGGTCGTCGACGCGATCCACGCCGGCGATGCCGCGGCCCTGACCGGAGAACTCGGCGATCTCCTGCTGAATCTGGCCTTTCAGGTCGTGCTGGGCGAAGAAGGGGGCCACTTCGACGCCGACGCCGTGACCCGGTCTCTCGAGGCCAAGATGGAGCGGCGCCATCCGCAGCTCTACGGCCTGGGCCCGGCGCAGCCGTGGGAGGTGTCGAAGGCCCAGGAGCGCGCCGGAGTCGGCAGTGTGCTCGAGGGACTGGCCTCAGGTCTCGACCCCCTCACCCGGGCCTACCGCCTCCAGGAGCGAGTGGCGGGAGTCGGGTTCGACTGGGCCGACCATCGGGGCGCCCTCGACAAGGTGCACGAAGAGCTCGCAGAGGTGCGCGAGGCGCTCGACCCGCCCCCACCGGACAGGGCCCGGGAAGGCGCCGTCGGGAAGGGTGCCATCGACGACGGCGCCGTCGAGATGGGTGCCGTCGACGAAAGCGCCATCGGGAAGGACGCCGTCGACGAAGACGCCGTCGTGGAAGAGGTGGGCGACCTGCTGTTCGCGGTGGTCAACCTGGCCCGTCTGGCGGGCACGCACCCCGTCACCGCCCTCGAGCGCGCCAACCACAAGTTCCACCGACGCTTCGTCGCGCTGGAGGCGTTGGCCCGTGCCCGCGGCGTCGAGATCGGCACCGCGACGCTGGCTGAACTCGACGTGCTCTGGGACGCGGTGAAGGCCGACGAACGGGGTTCCCGCACCGCTCAGTAGCCCGCGTCGAGGTCGACCCGGTTGCGCATGGCCTCGATGCGCCCGGTGGCGAAGCACTCGAGGTTTTCGAGGATCAGGTCGGTCTCCCGTCGCCAGAAGCGGTCTGTCACCGGCGACACGTGCGGTGTGATGAGCACGTTGTCGAGGCGCCACAGTGGCGAAGCGGCAGGAAGCGGTTCGGGCGAGGTCACATCGAGCCCGGCACCCCGCAGTCGCCCGGACGCCAGCGCCGCGACGAGCGCCTCTTCGACCACGAGGTTGCCGCGAGCGACGTTGATGAAAAGGGCGCCCTCCTTCATGCGCTCGAAGGCTTCCTGGTCGATCATGCCGCGCGTCTCGGGGGTCTCGGGCGCGGTGACCACCACGACGTCGCTCTCGGCCAATAGCCGCTGCAAGCCCGGCTCGCCCACCTCGACCTCGACGCCCTCGGGCCCACCAGCACGGGCGGTACGGCGTAGGCCGATGACGCGCGCCCGGAGACACCGACACCGTTCGGCCACCGCCCGGCCGATCCCCCCGAGCCCGATGATGCCCACCGTGAGCGTCGACAGCTCGCGAACCGGCGACGTGGCGGCATAGAACGGGTCGGTGTCCCAGCGGGCCCGGGCCTGATTGCGCACGGCGAAGTCGAAGCCTCGGGTGAAATACAAGATCATTCCCAGCACATGATCGGCCATGGGCTCAGCATGGATCCCCGCCGAGTTCGTGAACACCAGTTCGCGGCGGCGCAGGGTCGGCGAAATGGAGCTGCGCACCCCGGCGGATCCGGTATGGACCCAGCCCAGCGCTGGACCCGCCTGCAGCACCTCTTCGGCGATCCCGAATCCCATATACACGCGGGCGTCGCGCACAGCCTCGAGCGCGGCGGGATGCGCGCGGGTGGTTCCGTCGCCGGTCCCCTCGGTAGGGGTGTCCAGGACGGCGAGGGTCCACCCGGGAGGGAGCGCGGCGCGGATCTCGTCGACCACCCAATCGGGGCGCGCCCAGAACGGGCGCAGATCGTTCAGGTCGAGAACGACATCGGCCATGGCGGGGTACCCTCCGGCTTCGCTGGCGAGGTGGTGGAGCTCAGGGATTGAGGCGGTTCATGAGGCGAGGAAAGGGAATCAGCTCGCGGATGTGGTGGCGTCCCGTGATCCACGCCACCGTGCGCTCGATGCCCAGGCCGAATCCCGAGTGCGGAAACGAACCGTAGCGGCGCAGGTCGAGGTACCATCCGTAGGCCTCTTCCGGCAGCTTCTGATCCGCGATACGCAGGCGGAGCCGCTCGAGGTCGTCTTCGCGCTGCGATCCCCCGATGATCTCGCCGTACCCCTCGGGGGCCAGCAGGTCATCGCACAGCACCGTGCGCGGATCGTCCGGGTTTTCCTTCATGTAGAATGCCTTGACCACCTTCGGATAGTTGAACACGAAGACGGGTAGCTCGAAGTCCTGCGTGAGGGCGACCTCGTCGGGAGCGCCCAGATCCTGACCCCACTCGACCGAGCTGCCCCCGGCCTGCAGCCTCGCGACCGCGTCGGTATACGAGATGCGGGGAAAGGGCGGCCGGACGCGCTCGAGGATCGAGGTATCACGCTCCAGGATCTCGAGCTCCGGTCCGCAGCGTTCCAGCGCCCGCTCGACCAGATAGCTGACGAACTCCTCCTGCAGTCGCATGTTGTCGTCGGAATCGGCAAAGGCGACCTCGGGCTCGACCATCCAGAACTCGGTGAGATGGCGCCGGGTCTTCGACTTCTCGGCTCGGAAGGTGGGGCCGAAACAGTACACCCGGCGGAATGCCGGGCAGGCAGCCTCGACGTACAGCTGCCCGGTCTGGGCCAGATACGCCTTTTCGCCGAAGTAGTCGGTCTCGAAGAGCGTACCGGCATGCTCTCCGATCGACCCGGTGAGGATCGGCGTGTCGATGCGCGTGAAGCCCCTCCCGTAGAAGAAATCGTGGATCGCCTGCGACACCTCCGCGCGCACGCGCAACCCGGCCCGCTGCTGGCTGGAGCGGATCCACAGATGGCGGTGATCGAGCAGGAAGTCGACGCCGTGTTCCTTCGGCTGAATCGGGTAGTCGTCGGAGGGGAACAGCAGTTCGACGCCGGTGACACCCATCTCGAACCCGCCGGGCGCTCGAGGCTCGGCGCGGACCTCGCCCGTGAGCGCCACCGTGCACTCCTGCGTGAGGGCGGCGTGGGCCTCCCAGACCGCGGGGTCGAGTTGCTTCTGCACGAACACCCCTTGTACGAGACCGGTGCCGTCTCGTACCACCGCAAAGGCGACCTTGCCGTGGGTGCGGGTGGCCTCGACCCATCCCGAGACGGTGACCTGCTCTCCGACGTGGTCGCTCAGATTGCGGATTTCGACAGGAGTGGACATGCGTGCAGGGGGCCGCTGGAAGAAGGACGGGAGAGCCGACAATCTGTCATGAAATGGCGATGCTCGCACCCCCGGAGCGGCCGGGGGACGAACCACGACGAAGGGCCGCTCCGTGCAACCGGAGCGGCCCTCGCCTACTACCACACCCGCTGAAGATACCGTCAGTCGACGGCCATCTCCGAGCCGAGTCCTTCGAGGAGCTCCATACCCGGTTCCGACAGCGGCAGGATCTCTTCGTCGTAGTACGACTGTTCGACCATGAATTCCACGTCGTCCCAGCGATGGATGCCGGTGCCGGCAGGAATCAGGTGGCCGATGATGATGTTCTCCTTCAGACCCTTGAGGTCGTCGCGCGCACCCCGTACCGCGGCGTCGGTCAACACCCGGGTGGTTTCCTGGAACGACGCCGCCGAGATGAACGACTCGGTGGTCAGCGAGGCCTTCGTGATACCCAGCAGCAGAGGCTCGCTGCGGGCCGGCTTCTGCCCCTCGGCCATGGCCGCCTGGTTCACGGCCCGGAACTCGGCGCGGTCGGCGTTCTCGCCTTCGAGCAGCACCGTATCGCCCGGGTCGGTGATGCGCACCTTCTGCAGCATCTGCCGCACGATCACCCCGATGTGCTTGTCGTTGATCTTCACACCCTGGAGGCGGTAGACCTCCTGGATCTCGTTGAGCAGGTATTCCTGCACCGCCCGCGGACCCTTGATGCGCAAGATGTCGTGGGGGTTGATGGGCCCTTCGCTCAGCCGGTCCCCGGCCCGCACCTGGTCGCCCTCGTGCACGCGCATGTGCTTGCCGACCTGGACGTCGTAGGTCCGTGCCGGACCCGACTCGGGGGTGACCACCACCTCGCGCTTGCCGCGCTTGATGTCGCCGAACGACACGCGTCCGTCGATCTCGGTGATGACGGCCGGATCCTTGGGCCGGCGTGCCTCGAACAGCTCGGCCACCCGCGGCAGCCCGCCGGTGATGTCGCGGGTCTTGTAGACCTCGCGGCTGATCTTGGCCAGCGTGTCACCCGGCACCACCTCGGTACCGTCGGCCACGGTGAGCTGTGCGCCCACCGGCACGATGAACTCGCGCAGCTTTTCGCCCTTCTTGCCCTTGGCCACGATCTGGATCGTCGGATGAAGGCGCTTGTCACGGTCCTCGATGATCGTCATCTGGCGACGACCGGTCGATTCGTCCAACTCCTCGCGCATCGTCTGCTCTTCGACGATATCCTGGAACCGCAGCACACCGGCGGCGTCGGCGACGATGGGCTCGGAATACGGATCCCAGCTGAACAGCAGGTCGCCGGCCGTGATGACCTGCCCCTCTTCGACCGCCAGAGTGGCCCCGTACGGAACCGAGAGACGGCTGCGGATCTGCCCTTCTTTGGTCTTCAGCACGATCTGACCTTCACGCGACGTGACCACCTTCTCTTCGTTGGGCGTGTCGACGGTCGTGACACGATCGAGGCTGATGACACCGTCGATCTTCGACTTGCGCTGGGTCTGCGCCGCGATGCGCGACGCGGTCCCTCCGATGTGGAAGGTACGCAGCGTGAGCTGCGTGCCCGGCTCACCGATCGACTGCGCGGCCAGGATGCCCACGGCCTCACCGATGTCGACGCTCTTCATGGTGGCCAGGTTGCGCCCGTAGCACATGCGGCACACGCCGCGCTTGGCCTCGCAGGTCAGCACCGAACGGATCTTCACCGACTGGATACCGGCGTCTTCGACGGCGTCGGCCACCTCTTCGAGCACGAGCTCGCCGGCGCCGATCAAGAGCTCGCCGTCGATGGGATCGTAGACATCTTCGAGGGTGACGTTGCCCACGACGCGGTCCTTGAGCGGCTCGATGATGTCTTCGCCCTCCTTCAGCGCCGTCATCTCGAGTCCGAGGATCGTACCACAGTCCTCGACCGTGACCACCACGTCCTGCGCCACGTCCACGAGACGGCGCGTGAGGTAACCGGCGTCGGCGGTCTTGAGGGCCGTGTCAGCCAGACCCTTGCGGGCGCCGTGGGTGGAGATGAAGTACTCCACCACGGTGAGCCCCTCGCGGAAGTTCGACTTGATGGGGCTCTCGATGATCTCGCCGATGCCTCCGGTGAGCTTCTTCTGAGGCTTGGCCATGAGGCCGCGCATCCCCGCCAACTGCCGCATCTGGTCGCGGTTACCGCGTGCGCCCGACGTCATCATCATGAACACCGGGTTGTAGCCCTCTTTCGAGCGCTCCAGGTGCCGCACCATGGCGTCGGCCACATCGTTGTTGGCGTGGGTCCAGGTGTCGATCACCTTGTTGTAGCGCTCGCCGTTGGAGATATACCCGCTGGCGTACGCCTTCTGGAACCGCATGACCTGCTCGTCGGCCTCCCGCAGGATCTCGACCTTTTCCATCGGCACTTCGAGGTCTTCGATGCCGACCGAGATCCCGCCCATGGTCGAGTAGCGGAACCCGAAATCCTTCAGATCGTCGAGAAAGCGTGTCGTGGCCGACAACCCCACCTCGGTGAAGCAGTCGAACACCAGGTCGCCCAACTCCTTCTTGCCGAAGGCGTAGTTCAGGAATCCCATCTCGTCCGGGATGATGCTGTTGAACAGCACGCGACCGGCCGTGGTCCGGAACCAACGTCCCGTGACCTCGCCCTCGTCGGAGACGCGCACGAACCAGTACTGGCACAGGGAGTGGAACTCCGCCCGCCCCGAGGCCAGCGCGATCTCGACCTCGCCGTAGCTGCCGTAGCGGGGCATGTCGCGGTAGATCTCGTCGAGCTTGTCTTCGGCTTCCTGCCGTGCGCCCCTGGGCAGCTTGGTACTGGCTGCTGCAGCCTCGAGGTCCTTCACGCGGAGCGGTGAGCTGGTCAGGTAGTACGCCCCGATCACCATGTCCTGCGTGGGAGCCGTCACCGGCCGCCCATTCGACGGCAGGAGGATGTTGTTCGACGACAGCATCAGCACCCGAGCCTCCAGCTGTGCCTCGAACGACAGCGGCACGTGCACCGCCATCTGGTCGCCGTCGAAGTCGGCGTTGAACGCCGAACACACCAGGGGATGGATCCGGATGGCCTTGCCCTCGACCAACACCGGCTCGAAGGCCTGGATGCCCAGACGGTGAAGGGTCGGCGCCCGGTTCAACAGCACCGGATGGTCCTTGATGATGTCTTCGAGCACCTCGTAGACCTTCGGGTCGTCGCGCTCGACGATCTTCTTGGCGCGCTTGACCGTTTCAGCCTCGCCCCGCTTCTCGAGCTCGTGGATGATGAAGGGCTTGAAGAGCTCCACCGCCATGGCCTTGGGCAGTCCGCACTGGTGCAGCTTGAGCTCGGGCCCCACCACGATGACCGAACGCCCCGAGTAGTCGACGCGCTTGCCGAGCAGGTTCTGACGGAAGCGGCCCTGCTTGCCCT
>CAZFRU010000035.1:0-52881 GCA_964521385.1 uncultured Gemmatimonadaceae bacterium
TTCGCGGTGGTGGGCTCCGCTTCGCGGTCGCGGCTCCGCTTCGCGGCGGTGGGCTCCGCTTCGCGATCGCTGGCGGCTTCGCGGCGGTGGGCTGCGACTTCGCGGTGGTGGGGTCCGCTTCGCGGTTGCGGGCTCCGCTTCGCGGTCGCGGATGGCTTTGCGGTCGCTGCGGCTTCGCGGTGGGGCTCGAATTGGCGGTGGGGCTCGGCTTCGCGGTGGGGGCTCTGGTTGGCGGTGAGGGGCGGGTTTGCTGTGGGGGTTGCGGGGAGGGGGGAGGGGGGGTAATTGGGGTGGGGGCGCACGCCGATCCCCCTCCGGAGGTGGTTCATGAAGCTCCTGCTTCGCGGTATTGCGGTTATCGTTGTCTTGATCGTGGTGGTTTCCATCGGGCTCATGGCGACGGGTACGGTTCGCCTGGCTCGGGCGGTCGAGGTGGCCGACCATTTGGTTCCGGATCCCGCTTCGTCCCCTGCCACCCTCCAGGAAGGGCGGCGCCTGGCCGACGCCTTTGTCTGTACCGAGTGCCACGGAGCGGAGCTCGAGGGCAAGGACTTCCTCGACGGGGGGCCGTTCATGAGGCTGCCGGCGCCCAATCTCACAGGTGGGCTATTGTCGGCAGAAGCGTTCGAGCGGGCCGTCCGGCATGGGATCGGCTCGGATGGGCGACCGCTCATCATCATGCCCAGTGAGGCCTTCGTGGATATGGCCGACGAAGACCTCGCGGCTCTGAGTGGGTACGTCGCCAGCCTTCCCCGTGTAGAGACACCCTTGATGGAACGCTCGGTGGGGCCGATCGGCCGAGCCGTGGCGGCGTTCCAGGCTGAGACATTGCAGCCGGCTCGCCGCATCGAGCACCCCACGGTGCATGTGGCGACCACGGTCGGGGCGGGGGAGCGGTTCGGCGCGCTCTGCGCGACCTGTCACGGCGCCGACTTCGGAGGGCAGGAGTTCGTCGCGGAGCAGGCGTATTGGGCCGCCAATCTCACGAGCCACCCGACGGGGGCGAGTTCCTGGAGGCTGGCGGACTTCGCGATGGCGGTTCAGCAGGGCCGCACTCCTGACGGACGTCAACTGGAGCCGTCCGAGATGCCCTGGCGGGGCTTTGCGAGACTCTCCGAGGCCGAGATCGAAGAGATCTGGCTGTTCCTTCGAAGCCAACCTCCCGTCGATCGGCCGCGCCCCGCAGAGTACGCCATCCACCGCTGAGGGCCTCTCGAGACTGGACCGACGGCGGTGGGGGCGCGATTGTGGGATGGGTCCCTCTTTGCCCCTGCCAACCTGGAGTGCCGCCCATGCGCCGCCTGCACTGGCTCCCCGCCTTCGCCCTGACCGCCCTGATGGCCGCGCCCGGTGCCGGCCAGACCTTCCAGTCCGAGACCGCCCTCGACATGAGAGCCGTCGGAGAGAAGTTCGTCGCTCTCGCCCAGGCGATGCCGGCCGATACCTACGGCTGGCGGCCCGAGGAGGGCGTGCGCTCGGTGAGCGAGGTCTTCATGCATATCGCGGGCGCCAATGTGGGACTGCCCTTCAACTTCATGCAGGTGCCCCCGCCTGCGGGCTATGGCCCGGACTGGGCCGCAGGCGCCGAGCAGATCAGCGACAAGGACGCCATCGTCGGGCATCTGAAGGCGGCCTTCGACCACCTGGCAACGACCCTCGAAGGCCTCACCGACGAGCAGCTCGTGCAGCCGGTCAACGTCTTCGGTCGCGATACCAACTGGATGGGGGCGGTGATGCTCCTGCAGACCCACAGCCACGAGCACCTCGGTCAGGCCATCGCCTACGCGCGAAGCAACGGCGTCACCCCACCCTGGAGCGGCTGACGGGAGTCACGCCGCCCTCGCGCGGCGACGCCGGTCTATGGCCAGAACGAGAAGGTGATCGCCCCATACTCATCCGAACTCGGCTGGCCATCGAATTCCTTCGAGCGGAAGACATTCGCGAAGGCGATGCGGGCACGGCCGACCGTGAACGCGAGCCCCACCTGCAGGTCGAGGACCAGAGGCTTCTTCGCCACGCGGTGGCTATCGGTGAAGGTATTGCCGTCGAGAAAGATGTTGCGGACCATCCCGCGCACCTCGAGTCCCGTAAAGGCGTACCAGCTGCGACGACCATTCGGGGCGAAGTATGCGAAACCGGGGAACGAGGGTCGCACCGTCTCGGGGCCTCCGTCATTGCGCAATCCCTTGCCGATCCTGAGCAGAAGTCCGCCACCCCCGTAGGTATAGACGTTGCCGATGGCACCGACGATGTGAGGAGACACGTCGCGTTCCAGGAGCGAGGACTTCGTTTGCCCGAAGAACTGCCACTGCCGCGTGTAGGTCAGCATCAATCCGGGCTCGTTCCGGAGCTGATGATCCCACCCGTTCGGACGGGGCGAGGCGATCCACTTGTGGATCAACCTCTGGGTCTTTCCGGCCAGCGAGGCAGGGCCGACCATCCCGATATTCACCTCCATCGTTTCGACCTGCCGGACGTCGGGTTCGAGTTGGCGGGGTGCGATCAATTGCACACCGAAGTAGAGCCACCCGGCGTAGGGGCGATCTTCCCGGATCAGGTCTTCGCGGGAGATGTCCTCGGGGGTGAACATGTTCTGACCGAAGACGTACTCGACCCCTGACATGTTCCGGCAGGCGAAACATGGCAAGCGACCCAGAAGGCGCCTCAGGAGGTCGGGAGGCGGCTTCGGGGAGAGGTAGACCGCCTTGGTACCGTGGGTGTAGTGCCGATCCTTGCCGCTCCCCCACAGGTCGTTCTCCAACCCGAAGCTCCAGTACCCGTGTTCGGGCGGAAGGGGTAGCTCCTGGGCGCGGCAGGGGACGGCGACAAGAGCCGCCGCCGCGAGAAGGCACCCGAATAGCCATCGCATATCAGTCGAACCGGCCGGTGCGTTGCGTGAGGAATCGAGGTCGGCAGACCCCCCCGGGGCGCCGCATCTCAACTCACGGGACGATTCGTGCGAGCGTAGCGATCGAACCATTCGAGAATGTAGGCGATCTTGCCGATCAGATTCGACGGGCTGCTCGATGCAATGCCATGATAGGAGTTTTGCATCCGGACCAGTTGCGTAGGCACGCCCCGGATCTTGAGCGCCTGATAGTACTGTTCGGATTCACCCATCGGCGTGCGCAGGTCGAGTTCGCCGGTGATCAACATCGTCGGCGTGCTCACCTGCCCGACGAGGGATAGCGGCGAACGCGCCCAGTAGTGCTCGAGATTGCCCGCCTCCCAGACCGGGCCGGGGAGCCAGTACTGATAGTATACCGGTGCCCCGTCCGACGTGAGTGAGAAGCTGATCCAGTTGATTACGGGCTTCGCCACGGCAGCCGCGGCAAAACGATCGGTCTTGCCCACGATCCAGGCCGTGAGCACCCCGCCTCCGCTTCCTCCCGTCACCATCATGTTGTCTTCGTCGATGTATCCCCGCTCGATCACGGCGTCGACCCCCGACATGAGATCGTCGTAATCGTAACCCGGGTAGGCGTGGTGGATCAGGTTACCGAATTCCTCGCCGTAGCTCGTGCTCCCCCGGGGATTCGCGTAGAACACGACATAACCGGCAGCCGCCATGAGCTGAAGCTCCGGCGCGAACCGGGGTCCGTAGTTTGCGAACGGGCCGCCGTGGATTTCGAGGATCATCGGGTATTTCTGCGCGGGATCGAAGTCGGGCGGGGTCATGATCCATCCCTGCACCCGACGACCGTCGTACGATGACTCCCACCAGATCTCCTCGACCCGACCCAGCTTCTTCCGGGCCAGAAGATCGTCGTTCAGCCGGGTGATCTGACGCACCTCGCCACCACGACGGCCCACCGCGACATCACTCGGACGAGACGGCGAATTGATCGTATAGGCGAAGGTGCCATCCCGCGCCACGGTGAACGAGCCGCCTCCGTAGGGGCGGCCCAGCCCCACCCCTCCGAGATCGGTCGCCAGATTCTCGACCTCTCCGTCGAGCGAGAGGTAGGCCACCCGGGTGTTGCCCTCGTCGTCGTACCGGGCGTACAGCCCCCGGCCGTCGGAGGCCCACTCGACGCCCCCGAGATCGCGGTCGAGGTCGGTCACCTGCCTGCTGCCGGTGCCATCGCGATTCATGACGTAGAGGTGCGTGACCTGATAGCCCTGGTAGCGGTCCTCGAATCCGATGTAGGCGATCATCGACCCGTCGGGCGAGACGACCGGTGCGCTCTCGGGTCCGAAGCGATCGGTGAGCTGGGTGAGCGCACCGGTCGCGACGTCGATCTCGAACACATTGCTGTCGCTCACATCGACATCTGCGTTTCCGCGGTTGGCGCTGAAGACGATGGCACGCGCATCGGGCGTCCAGGAGAGCGGCCCGTCATGATCGAAATCACCGGTGGTCAACTGGCGGGGGGTACCCCCCTCGGCCGGCATGACGAAGATGTGCGTGTTGCCCTCTTTCAGGTATCCCACGCCATCGGCTCGAAACTGCATGTCGTCGATCACGATGGGCGGGGCCGTCCACTCGGCTCCTTCGGGTCGGGGTGGCATCTTCACCGCGCTTGCGGTAGCAGCAGGCACGAACATCGTCAGTGCGATCCACTCGCCGTCCGGAGACCAGGTCAGGTTGCCGGGCGACGACGTCAGGTTGGTCAGTTCGGCCACCTGTCCGGTGTCCATCCAGCGCACGAACACCTGGTTGGAGCCCCCTTCCGACGAGACGTAGAGCAGCCGGTTCCCGTCGGGCGACCAGCGCGGCGTGGCGGCCGGGCTGTTGCCGTCGGTGAGCGCTCGGTGGTTGGAGCCGTCGGCGTCTATCACCCAGAGCGCATTGCGGCTGCCATCGGTCATGATGTCGAAGCCTTGTCGCACGTACGCGATCCGGGACCCGTCGGGCGAGATGCGAGGGTCGGCCGCCACCTCCAGTTCGAAGACGTCCAGATACTGAAAGCGATCGGGAGCGGCGGCGGCCTCGTTGATCTGGGCGCCTGCCGGCAGCACACACCCGGTGAGGATGACGAGTGGGAGGGAGACGCGTCGCAACATGGTACACCTGCCTGGCGATGGAGAGCGTTGGAGCGAAAGGATACGATCCAGAAACCGGAACCGCGAATGGCCATCGGTACCGTTCGACCCCCGGAGTGTCAGCGACGGCCGGCCGATGATCGACGAGTGCCGCGTGGGGGATTTGGGGGTGTCGCGTAGGGCGAGGTCGAGACGACCGGCCTCATCGGCCCTTCACTCCTGCCGGACCTCGCCGATCGGTTCGAGGTGAATAGGCGCTGCGCGGCGTCGGTCAGCGCCGGTTCGGTATCGTAGCATCCACCCTGACGATGCCCGTGGCGGGAATCGTGGCGTCCTTTCCTGCGATCTCATGGCCTCCGACCTGCGAGACCAGCACACGGACCTTCGTGCCCACCGGAATGTCACAGAGCGCGTATGCCCCTGCCTGGTCGGTCACCGCACCGCGCTCACGTCGAGTGCCCTGGAACTCGGTCATGCCCCCACCCGTCCGGCGCTGCCACTGATCCATCCACTGCGCCACGACCCGAATGCCCTCCAGGGCGCGTCCGTCCTCCTGTCCGCGTACGAACCCGATCACCATTCCCTGTTCGCGCGCGCACCGGCTACCCAGCAGCGTCTCGGCCGACGGGGTCGCCAGCCGCACCGTCGTCGTGTCGCGGGATCGCAGGGTGACGGCGAGCGTCAGCGGGGTCGCGCCGAGCGCGTCGAGAGTGGAGGTGTGCACGGTCACCGTCTGGTCACCCGGCAGTAGCCCGGACAGGACGAACCTGCCGCCGCCGTCGACGTGGGCCTGACGGTCGGTGCCGTCGAGATAGACGCTGGCTTCGGCGCTGAAGCGCCCTGTGATGCTGTCGTAGACCTCACCCCTCAACGTCGCGGTGCCCCTCGCTGCGATGACGGGATCGACCGCGAGCACCTCGGCACCCACTTCGCGGATACTCAGGCCCATGCGGCGGAGACTCCACGGGTCCCCGGGATCGATTGCCGTCCTCTGACTCAGGCGCACCCCTGCGGGCAACTCGTCGCTCACGATGACCCGCTCGGCTTGCGGCATCCGGAGCCACCACGAGGTCACGAGCCAGCGGCCATCGGGCTGCTGAGCGAAATCTGTGCGACCGCCAAAGGCTTCCCCGGGCAAGGACACCGGATACAGGTGTTGCGTGAAGTGATACTCCACCCGCTTCAAGGCGTGGGTCGACCGATCCAGCCACAAGACACCGGCCACGTCCGGGGTCTGATGGGTACGCAACGGCTCGAATGCGAGTCCGATTTCATTCTGATCCTGTTCGCGACCCGGCGGACGCGCCGAAAAGCAATGGGTATCTTCGAAGGGTCTCGACAGGATCGTCTCGGCCGAGAGCCCGAAGTACCGAAAGCCGTCGGCTTCGGCCCTGACGTAGCCGCTCCTGGCCAACGCCTCGGCCGGCTCGGCCAGGTAGGGCGCTTCGGTGACGTCGATTCGCACCTGACTGCGTTCATCGAGTACCTGCTCCGTCGCCAGGTCCAGCGTGCGCTCGTACTCACGGACCCGCACGAAGTAGGGTGGAGAAGCCTCGGTGGCCACCGTGATGGCCAACGCTTTGCGGGCCTCGTCCCAGAGGTCGACGACCAGCGATCCCTGCTCCCGCGAGATCCCGCACCGCTGCTCGCCCTCCACGATGAGTTCCGGAAGCACGATGGGCAGACTGGCCACCTGCAGGTGCACCTCGAGCGAGGTTCCGGTGACCGAGATCGAACGGGTTTCCGACCGGTACCCGATCCGGTCGACTCGAAGTGAATAGGCACCTTCCCGCTCCACCCGATGGCTGAAGCGGCCGGCACCATCGGTCAGCGTTCCCGCGACGGTCTCACCGCTGGGCCAAAGCAACAGCACATGGGCCAGCGCCACCGGTGAGCCCGTTTCCTGGTCTGTGATCGTGCCCCGGATCACCTGGCCCGAGGCGTCGCCCACACCCATTGCCAGCGTGGCACCCACCCAGAGCGACAGGGTGGCGAAGGCCGTCCGAGTGCGGCGTGCTTTGTCGTGACGGTGGGGTTGCATGAGCAACGCTGTTCCTGGAGCCGCCGTGATCGAGGGTGAACGCCCGGAAGGAGGGGGCTCGCCATCGATCTTCGCCGGTGCACCTCAGCGAGAGCATCGAGTCGCTTCGGGATTCCATACGGGATCGTGGCACCAGGCGTTACCGCGGGGGCGTCGCCGTCTCGACTCGGTCGAGCATCCGTAGGGGGTGTTGCGGAGTGGCGAGAGGGCGGGGGTGAAGAGGGGGAACGGAGCGCGACCGATCCCGGTGCGGGACGAGGCCCGCGCGGCAGCGGTCGGATTGCCGCCCAATCGCGCCGGGCCTAGTGTGGGGTCTCGACGCCACCCGGACTTCTCTGGAGCCCCCATGTTCAAGCGCGCGCATTTTCTTCGGCTGCTCCCGCTGTTCTGCTTCGGCGCCCTCGTCGCGATTCCGCCCGAGGGCCGGGCCCAGGAGGCCCCGGCGAGCGACACGGCGACGAAGGCCACCAGGGGGCTCCCGCTCGAACCGGGGCGTCGTCTCGAGTACACCGCGACCGAGGGCAGTTGGATGTCGGTCGATGTCAGCCCCGACGGCGAGACGCTCGTGTTCGATCTTCTGGGCGATCTCTACACCCTTCCCATCGCGGGCGGGCAGGCCACCCGTATCACATCGGGCATGGCCTACGACGCGCAACCGCGTTTCAGTCCCGACGGCGAACGCATCGTCTTCATCTCGGATCGGACGGGCTCCGAACAGGTCTGGACCATCTCGACCGACGGTGCCGACAGCACCCAGGTGACGACGGGCGGCAGCCACGACATGCTCTCGCCCGAATGGACCCCCGACGGCGAATACATCGTGGTCTCGAAGGGGAGCGGGAGCTTGAAGATCTGGCTGATCCACGCCGACGGAGGATCGGGCGTCGCCATGGTCCCCGAACCCGAGAACGCCCACATGGCCGGGGCAGCCTTCGGGGCAGACCCCGACAAGGTATGGTTTGCGCGCCGGACGGGACGTCACCAGTACAACGCCTCGTTTCCGAACTACCAGCTCGCCGTCTACGATCGCGACACCGGTGAAACGACCCTCTTGACCTCGCGCTACGGCTCGGCGATCCGGCCCACTCTGTCGCCCGACGGATCATGGCTGGTGTACGGTACCCGACACGCAGGCCAGACGGGATTGCGACTCCGCGACCTCGCCACGGGCGACGAGCGCTGGCTCGCCTACCCGGTGCAGCGAGACGACATCGAATCGGTCGCCTCGATGGATGCGCTGCCCGGCTTCAGCTTCACTCCTGATTCACGAGAGGTCGTCGCCTCGTTCGGGGGCAGGATCTGGAGCGTCGCCGTCGACGGATCGGGACAGCGGGAGATCGGCTTCACGGCCGATGTCGGGCTCGACCTCGGACCCGATATCCGGTTCGACTACGAGGTCGAAGATTCTCCGACCTTCACCGCGCGACAGATCCGGGACGCTACCCCCTCTCCGGACGGACGACGGCTGGCCTTCACGGCACTCGACGACCTCTATGTGATGGACTACCCCGCGGGCACACCGGAGAGGCTGGCTCCCACCGCCGAGGCCGGACAGCTTTCGCCGGAGTGGTCTCCGGACGGAGAGTGGATCGCCTACGCCACCTGGGACGACGCCGACGGCGGACAGGTCTGGAAGGTCCGGGCCGATGGGTCGGGCGCCCCCGTGCAGCTTTCACAGCGCGCCGCTCTCTACACCGATCTTGCCTGGTCACCCGATGGGCAGCGGATCGTGGGTTCACGAGCCGCCGCACGCGATGTGCAGGAGGCGCGCGGAGGATTCGGGGGTGGCCTCGGTGTCGAACTCGTGTGGTTCGGAGCAGCTGGCGGGCCGGCGACGGTGATCGCTCCCTCCGACGGGCGACGGGGCCTGCATTTCACCGATGACCCCGACCGGATCTGGGCGAGCAACGGGCAACGGGGACTCGTGTCGTTTCGGTGGGACGGCACGGACGAGAAGGCTCACGTGAAGGTGACGGGGGCCGCGGCGGCCGGCTCGACCAATCGACCCTCGGCCTCGGCGATCTACATGGCTCCCCAGGGGGATCAGGCGCTGGCCCAGATCGGCATGCAGCTCTACACGGTGACCGTTCCTGTCGTGGGCGGTGAGACGCCCGAGATCAATGTGGGCGATCCCGACAAGGCGGCCTTTCCTGCGATGAAGCTGACGGATATCGGCGGCGAGTTTCCCGTCTGGTCGGCCGATGGTGCGCAGGTGCACTGGAGTCTCGGTAACGCGCACTCGGTCTATGATCTCGCTGCGGCCCGGGCCTTTGCGGATTCGGTCGCAGCCGCCGGAGCAGACGAGGGAGCAGGAGGCGACCGGGAGGTATCCGACGAGGAAGAAGACGACGCCGGCAACGCCGAGGGCCGCTACCGCGCCGTCGAGCACCGTATCGAGGTGCAGTACGCGCGTGACATCCCCACGGGAGTCGCCGTCCTTCGCGGTGGACGGGCGATCACCATGAACGGGTACGAGATCATCGACGACGCCGACGTCGTCGTGCGAGGGAACCGGATCGCGGCGGTCGGTCCCCGGGGGAGCATCGACATCCCCGCCGGTGCGGAGGTGATCGACGTCGCGGGCAAGACCGTGGTCCCGGGCTACGTCGACACCCACTACCACACGCAGTGGCTCCTGACCAACGTGCACTCCGAGCAGGTCTGGCAATATCTACCGAACCTCGCCTACGGGGTCACGACCACGCAGGACGTGCAGACCGCCCAGACCGACATCCTCACCTACCATGACCGGGTCGAGGCCGGCGAGATGATCGGCCCGCGCATCTATCACACGGGTCCGGGCGTCTTCGCGAGCGAGAATGTGAAGAGCCTCGAGCATGCCCGGGAAGTTCTGCGGCGCTACTCCGACTACTACGGGCTCACCGCCTTCAAGATGTACATGTCGGGCAACCGGCAGCAGCGGCAGTGGCTCATCATGGCCGCCCGAGAGCTGAGGCTGCGGCCCACGACCGAAGGGGGCCTCGACTTCAAACTCGAGCTCACCCATGCCACCGACGGCTACCCCGGGATCGAACACTCACTCACCGTCGCACCGCTCTACGACGACATCGTCCAGCTCTTCAACGCCACCCAGACGACCTACACACCGACTCTGATCGTCTCGTACGGGGGGCCATGGGCCGAGAACTACTACTTCACGCGCGAAAGCCCGCTCGACGATCCGAAGATGCTGCACTTCAACCCCTACGAAGATCTCGAGTCGAAGGCGGCCCGCCGTGTGGGAGGAACGGGCGGCTGGTTCCACGACGATCAGCACGTCTTCCAGCGGCACGCGGTCTTCCTGAACGATCTGCTGCAAGCCGGTGGGCGAGTCGGCGTCGGCGGGCACGGCCAGATACACGGGGTGGGTTGGCATTGGGAGCTCCGCAGCGTGCAGTCGGGCGGCATGCCCCAGCACGACGCCATGCGAGCAGCGACGATCTACGGTGCCGAGGCCCTCGGCTTCGGCGCGGATCTGGGATCGATCGAAGAGGGAAAGCTCGCTGATCTCGTGATCCTGAACGCCGATCCTCTACAAGACATCCGCAACGCGTCGGCGATCCATGCCGTCATGAAGAATGGACGGCTGTACGACGGAGGCACGCTCGATGAGACGTGGCCGCGCCAACGAGCGCTGCCTCACTACTACTGGATGGATCAGCCGCCGGTGTCGGTGGGTGCCGGACTGTCCGGAGGACGATAGGGCGTGCGGTGTCGTGTACCTCGAGCACTCCGGACCTCGGTGGTGCCCCGCTCGTTCGGCAATGCCCTTGTATCCCCCCGGCCGCCGACCCGCGCTAGTGCGGCAGCCGCACCTCGACTCGGCGGCCACGGCGCACAACCACCAGGGTGAGGGGACCCTCGCGGGCCGACAGCGCCGACCGCAGCGCCTCGACGGATGTGATGGCGCGAGTGCCGACCTGGGTGATGACGTCGCCTGGCGCCAGCCCTGCGTCGGCGGCGGGAGTGCCGTCGGCCACGTCGGTGACGAGCAAGCCGGCATCGACCTGGAAATAGGTCGCCAACTCGCCACCCAGCGGTGTGAACTCGGCGCCGGCCACCCGGTTCAGACCGGCCAGGTAGGGCGCGAGCGGTCGCACCACGATGGTGGCAGAAGTGGGGCGGTTGGGCGTACGGGGTGCAGACGTCGGCGCGGCCGGTGGTCCCGGTGACCGGGTCACCTGCAGCGAATCGTTGCCGGGGCCGTAGGGGCGAAACACCCACCGGTCGTACGGTCGCGTCGCGTCGGACCTCGACGATGTCGCCTGCCCGGGCGACCCTCGCGGGGTCGACCACTCGAAGACCGGGTCGTCGTAGCGGATCGCGATCAGCGTTCGCCCCGCGTCAGAGCCGCTCACGACGGTCTGCACCGCGTCGGCCTGGATGCGCCGGAGTTCGACCTCGGGAAAGCCCATCGTGGCCGTGATCTCATTGCGGACCGAATCGAGGCGCGCGGCAAACACGAGGCGGGTCGAGTCGAGCGCCTGCTGGAGGCGAAGCGGTACCAGCACCT
This sequence comes from uncultured Gemmatimonadaceae bacterium, assembly GCA_964521385.1. Lineage (GTDB taxonomy): Bacteria > Gemmatimonadota > Gemmatimonadetes > Longimicrobiales > Gaopeijiaceae > Gaopeijia. The sequence goes on from CAZFRU010000035.1 coordinate 11,541, forward strand.
CGGTCGTGGGCCGACGGGCGGCCCTCAGGGTGAACTCGCGCACGGATCCGTCTCTCAGGACGGTCATCGCCACGGGGTCTCCCGGGCGAAGCCGACCCGCGACGCTCTCGAACAGGGCCGGACCGGCCGCGGTCCCGTTGAGCCGCACCAGCACGTCGCCGGCGCGGAGGCCGGCCAGGTGAGCCGGGCCCCCTCGAAACACCTCACTGATGCGCACGCTCGGGTCTGCGGCGACCACCCCGGTACCTCCGAACTCGACCGTCACGGTCGAGCGGATGCCGAGCCACCCGGCCTCTGGGGCGGCCGCGGCCCGCACGGCCGTCGACTGCTGCAGGGCGCCAGAGACCCGGGCCGGAGCCGAGACGACAGACAGGGCCAGAGCGGCCGCCAGGATGGGGAGGCGACGCATCATGCCGATCAGTACCAGTCCTGGGTTCGGCTCGCCTGCCGAAATGCCTCGGCGCGGGCGGCTTGTCGCTCTGCCCGTACGCTGGCGAGCAGCCCGTTCATGAAGGGGTCGGCCGGGGCTTCGCGGACTGCAGCCTCACCGGCGGCGAGAAAATACTCGAGCGCGGCGTAGCGCCGCTCGGGATCGACCCCCGATCCGTCGCTGCCCTCGGCGTCGACCATCTGCCGATACTGCACGAGTGCGTCGATGAAGATCCGTTCGGCCTGGCGCATCGTCTCAGCCGCCTCTGCGACCGTCTGGGGCGAAGCCGCCGCCAGCATCAGGCTGCCGTCGGCCGCTCGTAGAGCCCCGGGAACCGGGTTGCGGGCGTCGCCTGCATCGAAGGTCATGCCGAGTCCCGTACCCCCGAGAAACAAGACCAGGCCAGCGGCTACCCGCATCCAACCCGGCGTGGTGGCCAGGCGGGAGCGGACTCGACCTTCGACCCGGATGAGTCCCTCGCTCACCAACTGGGCCTCCAGCACCTCCCAATCCCCCCGAGGGGGACGGACGTCCGGCAACTCTCCCAACGAACGGGTCATGGCTCGGATCGCGTCGAGCTCGGCCATGCAGAGCGGGCAGGCGTCGAGGTGCGTGCGTTCGTCCCGGGTAGGGGGCTCGTCGACGAGGCGGGCCAACGTGTCGGTGGTCAGATGCTCCATGCTTCGACTCCCTGATCTATGTCCTTCTGATCGATCGATCCCAGCAGGGACCGCATCTTTGCGCGCGCCTTGAACAACTGGGACTTCGACGTGCCGGTCGCCACACCCAATACCTCGCCGATTTCCTCGTGCGTGTACCCTTCGACGTCATGCAGGATCAAGACTTCACGCATCCCCTCGGGAAGCCGATCCAGGGCGGCCTCGAGGCGATGTTGAAGCAGCGTATCGGCTACACGTGGGCCAACTGGCACCGACTCGGGCATGGGGGCCTCCCGCCTGGAACGGGTCTCGGTGCGCCGTATGGCCTGGAGTGCGGCGTTCACCGCGATTCGATGGAGCCAGGTCGAAAAGCGCGCATCGCCGCGGAAGGTGGGCAGCGCCCGGATCGCCCGGATCCACGCCTCTTGTGCGTAGTCCTGCGCCAGATCGTCGTCACCGGCGATGCGGCGCACCACTGCATACACCCGGGGCGCGTAGCGTTCGTACAGCGCGCGCACGGCCTGGGCGTCACCATCTCCGGCGCTCCGGATGAGTTGGGCTTCGCTCAAGAATCGTCTCTGTCGTCGTGTCGGTACCGGGGCAGGCTCACATTTCTGAGATGCCGGGGGGCACCTCCGGGGTTGCCTGCCGTGTCGGGCTGCCTCTGGCACCGGGCCAGGTCTGGCACCGGGCTGCGTCTGGCGTCTGCATGCGTCTGGCGTCTGAATGCGTCTGGCGTTCGGCTGCACCTGGCGCCCTGCCGCGCATGGCCCTGTTCTGTGCTACTGCGGGGTTGCCGATCGAGGTCCGCCGGGCCACACTCCGCCCCTTCACCTCACCCCCGCTCAACCCCGTACATCGCCATGTCCGAACCCATGCCCGGCGCGACCCATCTCGAATGCACCGCCACTGGCGAGCACCTCGAGAGCGAACGCCTGCAGGGCCTCTCGCCGGCAGGAAAGCCGCTCTTCGCCCGCTACGACCTCGATGCCCTTCGACACCGGTTCACACCCGAGGCGCTCGAGGGTCGCAGGCCCGACCTCTGGCGCTACGCCGAGGTGTTGCCCGTGCGGGATCCGGCCGCACGGGTTGCGCTGGGAGAGGGCTTCACGCCGCTGCTCGATGCGCCGCGTCTGGCGAGCCGAATCGGGGTCGGGCGGGTCTGGGTCAAGGACGAAGGGCAGAACCCCACCGGCAGTTTCAAGGCGCGGGGCCTCGGCATGGCCGTCTCCCGCGCCAGGGAACTCGGGGCCCACGCCCTCGCGCTGCCGTCGGCCGGCAACGCCGGTTCAGCCGCGGCGGCCTATGGAGCCGCGGCGGGACTTCCGGTGCATGTGGTCGTGCCCATGGACACGCCCCGCCCGATCATCGAAGAGATCCGGGCGCTGGGCGCTGACCTGCAGCTGCTCGACGGTCTCATTTCGGATTGCGGGCGGGTGGTTCGGGAGGGGGTCGAGCAGCACGGATGGTTCGACCTCTCGACGCTGAAAGAGCCCTACCGGGTCGAGGGCAAGAAGACCATGGGCTACGAACTGTTCGAGCAACTCGGCGGGCGCCTGCCGGGCGTGATCTTCTATCCCACCGGGGGCGGCACCGGGCTCATCGGCATGTGGAAGGCCTTCGACGAAATGGAGCAGCTGGGCTGGATCGGGCCCCAGCGACCCCGGATGGTGAGCGTCCAGGCGGCCGGGTGTGCGCCCATCGTGCGTGCCTTCGAGGCCGGGGCCGACGCGGCGACGACCTGGGAGGGGGCGACGACCTACGCATCGGGACTGCGAGTGCCCGGCGCCGTGGGCGACTTCCTGATTCTGCGCGCGGTACGAGAAAGCGGCGGGACCGCCATCGCCGTACCCGACCACGAGATGGCGGAATGGGTGTTGCACATGGGCGCCGATACCGGTGTCTTCGGAGCACCCGAGGGCGGTGCGGTGGCCGCGGCAGCGGCACGGTTGCGCGCCTCGGGCGATCTGTCGCCCGATGACGAGGTGGTGCTCTTCAACACCGGCAGCGGGCTCAAGTACGTGGGGATGGAGCCCGTCGACTAGAGGTGGCGCCCCGAGATCTCTTTCAGGTTGTCGGGATACGAACCACCTGGGTCGCCCGGGCACGCAGCCCAGCCGACCCCATCTTCAGCGGTTGCGCCACCGGTAGGCGAGGCCGGGCAGCGGAATCAGGCGATGGTTGGCGGGGAGGTCGTCGTCGGGATCGGAGCGGCGAACCCAGAGGGCGCGGTTGAGATTGATGTCGAGGGTCAGGGCGTGGGCAGCTTCGATGTTCCAGTCCATGCCGATGGGTGCGCGCACGACCAGGGCCGCCGACGCACGCTCGTCGGCCGGAAATCCCACCACACCCCACAACCCCAGTCCGATGGACGGCCGCACGTGAGCCACACCGAGGTAGTGCCGCTGCACCAGCGAGACCGAGAGATCGCGGAACGACCAGGTACCCACATTGAGCTCGAGGCTGTTCTGGCCGTCGATGTACTCGACGATCAATCCCACCGTCGAGATGCCGCCGACGGAGATGCCGAAACGGGCGGTCTCGGCGCGTTGGGCCGAGACCGGTAGGCTCGTGAGGATCAGCCCGATGAGGGCGCAGCACAGAGGACGCATCACCCGGCGAGTATAGCCGGGTCATCGACCGGCGTCACCGTGCGCCGTCGCGTGGACGGGCGGGTGGGTGAGCGGGTGGCTGGCCGCCCGGCACAGCCACCTGCGGCCATTCCGGACGCTTGTCCACCGTGCTAGTGTGGTGCCATGGACCCCCTTCGACTTCTGACTGCAGCCATGACCGTCGGCGCGCTCGCCGGGGGATCGGGATGTCGCGCGCCCGACGACGCCGAGCCCACCCCGGCGGCGGTGCCGAAGGCTCTGCTGGAATCCCTCATGCCGGACACGGTTCGTTCGAGCCAGGTGGCGGCAGGAGTCTGGCACCACTACCTGTGGGCGGCCACGGGGCCTTTCGCCATCCACCTCATCGAAGTCGACCTGAGTCGGTGCGAATTGGGACTGGATGTGGTCGGTGCGGGCCATGGACCCGACCCGGCGGCCACCCACGAACGAGTGAGCGACCTGGCAACGCACCATTCGCGAACGGTACTCGCCGCGGTCAACGGCGACTTCTTCACGCCCGAAGGGCAGGCGCTGGGGTCTGAAGTGCGTCAGGGCGAGGCTCGTCAGAGCCGCCCTCGTCCCGCGCTGGCATGGCGGGATGGTGAGCCCCCCTTGATCGGCGTGTTCGAGGTCCGCGACGGTGTGGTGTCCCCTCCGGGATGGTCGACCGGAGGGGGGCGTCCCGAAGTCGACGTGATGGGCGGCTTTCCGGAACTGCTCGAAGCGGGTGCTCGAGTCGGCGATCTGGGCGTGTCGACCAACCCGGGGTTCGCCGCGTCGCGCCATCCGCGCACTGCAGTGGGTCTCGACCCCGTACGAAGTCGGCTGTGGCTCGTGGTGGTCGATGGGCGTCAGGGTGCCTATTCGACCGGCATGTCGCTTCCCGAACTCGCTGAACTGATGGAGGGTCTCGGGGTCCGTGAGGCGCTGAACCTCGACGGCGGGGGCTCGACCGTGATGATCGTGCAGGGTCGGCAGGTGAGCCGACCGTCGGATGAGACGGGTGAGCGAGCGGTGGTCAACGCGCTGCTGCTGGTCGAAGACTCCTCGGCGTGCCGCCGAGCGCCCCGATTCTGAGCGCTCCGATTTTGAGCGCCCCGATGTTGAGCGCCCCGGTTCCGAGCCGCCCGGTTCACCGCCCGGCGCGTGTGGGATCGAAGCCGACCCGGAGTCCCATATTGAAGGTGCGCCCGGGCGCGGGCTCGAAGTAGCGACCACCGAAGGCGTTCACCGTCACCGAGCCCGCGTAGTCGGTATCCATCAGGTTCTCGACTTCGGCCCATGGGCTCAATACGAATTCGCCCAGTCCGATTTCGGCGAGGCCCAGGCGCAGGTCGGTTCGGAACCAGGCGGGCGCCTCGGCGGTGTTGGCGTCGTTGACCGGCACGGCGTCGGACCAGGTCAGATCGAGGCCCAGCGTGAAGGCCGTCCGCGTGAGGGTCGTCACCGCCTCGAATCGGTTCGGAGACCGTCCCGGAAGACGATTGCCGTCGATCCCGTCGCCCATTCCCGCTTCGAAACGGGCATCGACCCGGCTGTAGGCGGTACGCACCGCGACGCCCTGGGGGAGCACGGCCCGCAATGCCAGCTCGACGCCCTCGTGCTGCGACTCGCCCACGTTGCGAAAGAAGGTGCGGCCCGGATCGGTGGGTACTTCGAAGGGCACGAGCTCGTCGCGGAGTGCGGTGCGAAACGCCACGACCTCCCAGCCCACTCGGGGGCCCGCGGTGCCGCGCAGCCCTACTTCGGTCGTCCAGCCCCGGGTCGGTTGAAGATCCGGGTTGAAGCCGCCGCTCCCGTCGGGGCGATTGGCCAGTTCGGTCGTGGTGGGGGTCTCGAGAAACGAGGCGACCGAGGCGAAGGCCAGCACACGACCGACCGGCACGGATACTCCCAGCGACGGGCTCAGGGCGTCGAGGGTTCGCGCACCCGAGTCATCGGGGTCGCCGTCCTGCGTGAACCGGTCGTCGGCCGTGAACCGCACGGCGTCCCACCGCAGGGCTCCCTGGACCTCGGCTGGGCCGAATCCCTGGCGAGCCCGCGCGAACACGCCCACGCCCCGTACACGTTCGGACTGGTCGAGGGTGAGGTCGCCATTCCTGCCGGTTTCGTTGGCGAAGTTGAGTCGGTCGTCGGACTGCAGTTCAGCGTCCACTCCGATGGCCCACGAGCCGTGGGCGCCTCTCGATCCCTCGACGGCAACCCGCGCACCGATCGCGACCCGATCCACCTCGACCACCGTTCCCGGAATGGGGTTGCGAAGCTCTCGCGTCACACCCCAGACCGCCATGTCGCCCGCGACGCCGCCGAGTGGCCCCCGCCAGGACGCTCCGACCTGTCCCTGACGGACCGTCTTGCCGGTCTTCTGGCGGACATTGTTGCCCCACGCCGATCGGTCCGGATCGTCGAGCGAGTCGGCGGGCAGGGAACCCGGATTCTCGGCGTCGAGGTCCAATCCCACCGCCGACACCACGAGTTCACCGCCCGCGAGGTCGCGACGATGCCGGGCCGTGAGGATCGTGCGTTCGGCTGCGCCGTAGGTGCCGCCTGCGAGGGGGTCGGTGCGGAATCCGTCCCACAGCACCCGCGTCACGGCGAGTGAGGTCGAGGGGTCGCCCGCGGCAGCGCCTCCGTCCGAGGCACGTGCCGTGATCTCCCGACGCCCGTGGCCGCCGACCAGCGTCTGCACATCGAGCTGGCGACCCGGAGCGGGGCGGCGGGTCTCGAGGATCAACACTCCACCGGCCCCATTTCCGTACCAGGCCGAGCCCGGTCCCCGCAGCAATTCGACACGACCGAGGCTTGCCGGGTCGACGTGATCGAGGGTGGTCTGCCCGTCGGGAAGCGTCGCCGGGATTCCGTCGAGCACCGCCCGCAGCCCCCGAACGCCGAATTGCGCCCGGGCTCCGAATCCTCGCACGGTCAGGCGCTCACCCACGGCGAAGTTGTGTCGGTTCTGGATCTCGAGACCGGGCAGCGCACGCAGGGCGTCGGCGAGAAAGGCCCCGCCAGGGCTGAGCGGCTCGGTCTCGAGGTCGAGTCCCGCAACCGAAAACGGCGTGTTTCGCCCCACCAGTGGAGAGCGGAACACTGAAACGATGAGCGGTGCCACCTGCACCACCGGGGTGACGGTATCGGGCGGGGTCTGGGCCGCCACGGGACCGTTGCCGGCGACGATACTACCGGCCAGCAGCACCATGACGGGGAGAAGGCGCTTCATCGGGAGACTGTGCGTCATCTACGAATCCGGGTAAGTGTGCGCAATTCGATGCGGACGGCCACGGCCTTGTCGGCTTCGGCAAGCGCCGTCCAGAGGGCCTGAACCGTTTCTTCGTCGACCAGTCCCGACGGCGATCCGTCGTCGGGTGTGGAGAGGTCGTGGTCGCGTCGGAACTCGTCGACCGCCGCCGCAGTGGGTGCGTCGAACTGCGACAGCCGGGCATCTCTCGGCAGCGGGTCGAGGTCGGGCCGGTAATACCCCAGGGCATGCAGCATGATCTTGAGCTGCGCCACGTCGGCGCCGGCGAACTGTTGGAGCGTGCGGAATCCGAGGGTGCCCGAGATCGTATCGTGGATTCGGCGCAATTCGGCCACCGGCGTGGGATGCTCACAGACGTTGATGAACACGGTCTCACCATCGGGTCGCTGCGACATGCCCTCGCGAGGATCGGCCACCCGCACCGCGGCCGACTGGATCCGGCCCTTGCGTGCGTCTCCGCCCTGGGCCTGTCCAGCGGCCAGGGCCGAGATCAGGCGGTCGGCGAGATGGCGGCCGGAGCCGCGGCTGGTCTCGAAGTCGCGGGCCACCGCCTCGATCACCTCGGGCCCCTCGAGCAGGTTGCCCTGTACGGCGTAGTCGATCCCGCTGCGCTGGCCCGCCCACGCATTGGTGGTGGGGCCGGTGTGTTGGGCCACGCCCCCGTCGATCGCGGCCACCCCGATCTGTCGACGATCGGCGGCGGGGTCGGTGGACAGTGCCTGCGCGAGCGCCCCGGTGGCAGTCATGCCTGCGGCAAGCCGATCGAGGATCTCGGGTCCATATTCGGGCCGCGTCGCTGCCTGCGTCGCCACCGCGCCGACACCCGCACGGACCCAGGGCACCGCGTTGCCCACGCACGCATTGCGGGTGGTCACCGCGACGCCGGCCTCGCCCGTTTCGGGGTCGATGGCGGCGATGGAAAAGGTGTGGAAGACGAGCTCGGCCTCACGCCACGCCTCGGGCACCTGCGCCCCGAGCCCCCGAGGCGCCGGGCCGACCAGGAGTCCCGCGCACAGCGTGAGCGCGACGAGTCGGCAGGAGTCGGCGATACGACAGCGGATAGGGCGCATGAGGACACGGTCGGAGACGGGGACGATGGCCGGGACGAGGGCAATCTACGACGGAGCGCGTGGGGCTTCACCCCCCAGGAGCGCTCCAGCGAGGTGACGGCGACGCGCGGAACACCCACTTTGTCGGGGCGGCCCCTCGGGCGCACGCGCCCACCGTTGACCCCTCCACCTCTTCCGCCCCGCATCATGCCGACCCGCGAGCACCTCTTTTCGCCCGCCCCCTTTGCGGCGCGCCGTCGGCAGGTGTTCGAACGCCTGGGTGATCGCGCGTTGGTGCTGCCCTCGGCGCCGCAGATGCGACGGTCGCGCGACACCGAGTACCCCTACCGGCCCGACAGCGAACTGCAATGGGTGACGGGCATCGATGAGCCCGCGGCGGTCGCGGTGTTGCGAGGACACTCCGACGGCAACCGCTTCGTGCTCTTCGTGCGGGATCGTGACCCCGATGCCGAACTCTGGACCGGTCCACGCCCCGATCCCGAGGCGCTTCGTGAACGTCACGGAGCCGACGCGGTCTACCCCATCACGGAACTGGCCGAGAGACTGCCCCGGATGCTCCGGGGAAGCTCGGCGGTGGCGTTTCGCCTCGGTGAGGGGCGACCGGCCGAGCACCCGGTCGTCGAGGCTCTGCGGAGCGCTCGTCTGCGGGGCGCGCGCAAGGGCAGGGGGCCCCGCGCCATCATCGACCCGGGCGAGATTCTCGACGAATTGCGGCTCCGCAAGTCGCCCGATGAACTGGAACGCATGCGGGCGGCCGCCGACCTGACCGTGGCGGCCTTTCATCAGGTTGCGCCCCTCATGGTGGCGGGGGCCGGGGAATGGCAGATCCAGGGGCGGCTCGACGGGGCGTTTCGCGCGGGTGGCGGCCAGGGTCCGGCCTACGAGAGCATCGTGGGATCGGGCCCGAATGCGTGTGTGTTGCACTACGTCGCCAACGACCGCGAACTGGCCGCGGGCGACCTGGTGCTGATCGACGCCGGCGCGTCGGTGGCGCACTACGCGGCCGACCTGTCGCGGACCTTTCCGGTGGATGGGCGATTCCGGCCCGAACGACGCGCGGTCTACGAGATCGTCGAGGCGGCGCGCGCCCAGGCGCTGGCGGTGGTGGCCCCGGGAGCCCGGATCGCCGACGTGCACCGGGCCGCGACCGAGTGCATCACGCGCGGCCTGGTGGATCTCGGGGTATTGGGGGCCGACGAGGCATCGGACCCGGCGGCGCATCATCCGTATTTTCCGCATCAGACGTCGCACTGGCTCGGCCAGGACGTGCACGATGTGGGCGACTACCAGGTCGCGGGCGAGAGCCGTGTGCTCGAGCCGGGCATGGTGCTCACCATCGAGCCCGGGCTGTATTTCTCGGCGCTTGCGGTAGGGGGGGCGAGCGGTCGTGCCGACGCCTTCGAAGGCATCGGGGTCCGGATCGAAGACGACGTGGTGGTCACGGCGACGGGGTACGAAAACCTCACCGCGGCGATGCCTACCGATCCCGACGAGATCGAGGCGTTGGTGCGGGGTTGAGGGGATCGCTCAGCTCGGCCAGCTCCAGGATGCGCCCCAGGAGCCGATGGGCACCGCGCAGTCCCAGGTTGCTCAGGTAGACCCCCTGGGCTCCGGCGTCGAGGGCCGCGCGCACGCTGCGGGCCGTGATCTCCTCAGGCGAGGCGCCGGCCTCGAACTCGCGCGTCAGAGCCGCGGCGGGCACTGGAAAGAAGTCACCGAGCCGCTCGAGAGTCTTCGGATTGGCGCTGCGGTAATGGAACACCCCGACGAGTGCGGGGCGCTCGATGCCCCGTGAGCGGAGGAGCGAGAGCAGACCGGCGAGGCGATGCGTGTCGTGATGCGACACGACCTGGGTCAGGAAGAACTCACCCACGAAGTCGGGATCGGCCAGGAACGAGACCTGCTCGTCGAGATCCCGGAACGGGTTCGCCCATCCGCCCAGGGCCACTCCGCCGACGCGCTGTCGGATGTGCGCCCGCAGTTCGTACGCATGGGCCACACACCGGGCCGGGCCCCCACGCTGGTCTCCGCCCACCACCGTCAGGGCCGAGAGTCCCATGGCGGCGGCCCGCTCTGCGTACAGCAGACAATGCTCGAGGGTGTGCTTGCAGGTGAGGAAGGGTACGAGGCGCTCGCGCTCGGTGGTCTCGTCGAGGTTGGCAGCGAGGTGGCCGAGGCTTTCTTCTTCGGCCTGGCCGAGCGCGTCGTCGGTGAGAAAGACGAATCGCCCGGCGGTGGTGAACCGTCGCACGGCGTGGTTGAGGTCGATCCAGGCGTCCATGCCCGAATCGGTATCGAGGCCCGCGCGGGGCGGGCGCAGCTCTACTGTGATCAGCGGGCGACCCGCGGCCAACGCGTGCGTCAGCGCCACGCCGCTCATGGGCGTTCGTCGGCCAGCACCGCGAGGGCCGCATCGACGTCGTCGCCGGGGGTGCTCACATGAAATCCGGCCACACGGGGCAGCCCGGCCACGGCGGCGCGCACCTCGCGAGCGATGGCGATGCCCTCGGCCCGGGCGGCCTCGGCGCCCTGCTCCTGGGCGAGGCGCATCCGCTCGAGGATCACGGTCGGTACCGCCACGCCCGGCACTTCGTGCGCCAGGAACTCGGCGTTGCGCAGCGAGGTGAAGGGCCACAGCCCCACGAGCACCGGCAGGGGAGCGTCGGAGGTGGCCGTGAGGAACGACGCGAGCGTCTCCCGGTCGAAGACCGGCTGGGTGATGACCAGGTGGGCGCCGGCTTCGGCCTTCCACCGCAGCCGGGATCGTTCGCGTTCCTGGTCGACCGCCCCGGGATTGGCCGCCACCGCCACCACGAACGAGGTCGGAGCACCGATCGCCTCACCGCCGGGATCCACGCCACGGTTCAATCCGCTCACCACATTGGTCAGGCCGATGGCGTCGATGTCGAAGACGGTGGTGGCATCGGGGTAGGGGCCCTGCACGGGCGGGTCACCCGAGACGAGCAGCACATTGCGGATTCCCTGTGCCGCCGCCCCCAGCAGATCGGACAGCATGCCCATCATGTTGCGGTCGCGGCAGGTGTAGTGCAGGACGGGCTCGACCCCGGCATCCCGAAGCACGAGGGCGGCCGCGGCCATCGCCCCGAGACGGCTCCGTCCGTGCGGCCGATCGAGGAGCGTCACCGCGGTGATCCCCGCAACGCCGCAGGCCCGGGCCGCGGCCACCATCGCCGACGGGTCCCATCCCCGGGGAGGCGTGAGCTCGATGGTGGTGATGAGGTCGCCTCGCTCCAGCGCGGCTCCCAACCGGGAGCGCTCCCCCAGGGGGAGCGGCGTGGTGGCCGGCGGGGCCGCGGGTCCGGGCAGCGACGACGCGGGAGCGGGTCGCGCGTGCAGTCCGCGGACCACGCGCGCGATGTGGGCCGTGTGCTCGGGGGTGGTGCCGCAGCATCCGCCCACGAACCGCACCCCGACGTCGGCAAAGCGACTGGCGTAGCGTGCCATGTACTCGGGACTCGCCATGTACATCTTGCGTCCGCGCACGGTGCGGGGCAGTCCGGCGTTGGGCTGGGCGAGCAGCGGCACGGCGATCCGCTCGCCCACCTCTTCCAGCACGTCGAGCAGTACGGCCGGGCCCACGCTGCAGTTGAGCCCCACCGCATCGGCGCCTGCGTCGGCCAGGCGAATCAACTCGCGGGCCGCGTCGGCTCCGTACGGCGTGCGCCCGTCTTCGGCCACCGTGATCTGCACCAGGATGGGGCGGCCCCCACCCGCGTCGGCGGCGGCCGCGCGCGCCGCCTCGAGTGCGACCTCGACTTCGCGCGGATCGGCGAACGTCTCGAGCAGCAGGCCGTCCACTCCCGCCGCCAGCAGCGGGTCCATCTGGCGCCGGAAATGGGCCCGCGCCTCGTCGATCGAGGTGGGACCCCAGGGCTCGATGCGAATTCCCAGGGGGCCCACGGCGCCCACCACCCGGGCCCGACCCGCGGTGGCGCCCAGGGCGAGCCGCGCCGCCTCGCGATTCAACTCCTCCGTGCGATCGGCGAGGCCGAAGGCGGAGAGCTTCACAGGGTTGGCGCCGAAGGTGTTGGTCTCGACGATCTCGGCCCCGGCCGCCACGTACTCACGATGGATGCTCGCCACGATCTCGGGCTGGTCGACGGCGAGGGCATCGTAACAGACGTTCACGAACACGCCCCGTCCGTACAGCACGGTGCCCATGGCTCCATCGAACAGATGCACACGGTCGTCGGCCAACATGTCGGCCAGCGACGGCGGGCCCTCTGCCCGGTGCCTGCCCGCGCTCATGACTCGCGACCGGGCTCGTAGCCCAGTTGCGGGGCGAGCCACCGCTCGGCTTCGGCCACCGTCCACCCCTTCCGCGCGGCGTAGTCCTCGACCTGATCGCGAGCGATCCGCCCCACGCCGAAGTAGGCGGCCTCGGGGTGGGCGAAGTACCAGCCCGACACACTCGCCGTCGGCAACATGGCGCAGGACTCGGTGAGCGACATGCCGATGGTGGACGGATCGAGCAGATCGAAGAGGGTGCGCTTCTCGGTATGATCCGGGCAGGCCGGGTACCCCGGCGCCGGCCGGATACCCTGATAGCTTTCGGCGATCAACGCCTCGTTGTCGAGATGCTCGGTGGCGGCGTACCCCCAGAGGTCGGTTCTCACGCGGTGGTGCATGAATTCGGCCAGCGCCTCGGCCAGGCGATCGGCCAGGGCGCTGGCCAGGATCGCGTGATAGTCGTCGTGGACCTTGCGGCAGTCGGCGACGAGGGCGTCGAGCCCGATTCCCGCCGTGACCGCGAAGGCACCCATCCAGTCGCGGTCCCCCTCACGGCCAACGCCCCCGTCTTCGTCGAGATCTCCACCGGGCGCGCGCACGTAGTCGGCCAGACACCGGTACGGCCGGTCGCCATCCCGCTCGAACTGCTGGCGCAGGAACTGAAGACGCGCGCGCTCCTGGCCTTCCGCGTCCAACCCGTAGATCGTGATCTCCTCGGAGGCCGTGGCCGAGGCCGGAAACAGACCCACGACGGCGCGGGCCGTCAGCAGGCCGTCGGCCTCGATACGATCCAGAAGTCGTTGCGCATCGGTCATGAGGGTCCGGGCCGCCTCGCCCTGATCGGGGTCGTCGAGAATGGCCGGCCAGCTGCCCGAGAGCTCCCACGCCTGCAGGAAGGGGGTCCAGTCGATGAACTCGCGCAGCGACGCGAGAGGCACATCGTTGAAGCGATGGACGCCGGGTCGTCGCGGCGGCGGGGCTGCGAGCACCGGATCGATCCGGGCGCGGCCGGCCTGGGCCCGATCGAACGAGACCAGCGAGGCTTTGGCACGGCGATTGGCATATCGGTCCCGAAGCGCCGTGTACTCCTCCCGCAACTCGGCCTGAAGCAGGGAGCGGGCCTCGGGATCGACCAGGCGGGCCACGACGCCCACGGCGCGTGACGCGTCGTTGACGTGAGCCGTGGGCGCCCGGGTGTACTCGGGCTCGATCTTCACCGCCGTGTGGGTGCGGGAGGTGGTGGCGCCGCCGATCAGCAGGGGCAGATCGATTCCGGTCCGCTCCATCTCGCGGGCCACGTGCGCCATCTGGTCGAGCGAGGGGGTGATGAGTCCCGACAGGCCGATCACATCGACCTGGTCGGAGAGGGCGCGCTCGAGAATGGTCTCGGCCGGCACCATCACCCCCAGATCGACCACCTCGTAGCCGTTACACTGCAGCACGACCCCGACGATGTTCTTGCCGATGTCGTGCACGTCGCCCTTCACGGTCGCCAGGAGCACCTTGCCCGCCGAACGCCGGGGGCCGGAGTCTTCGGCCTCGAGGTGGGGAATCAGCCAGGCCACCGCCTTCTTCATCACGCGCGCGCTCTTCACCACCTGCGGCAAGAACATCTTGCCGTCACCGAAGAGGTCGCCCACGCGGTTCATGCCGTCCATCAGCGGTCCTTCGATGACGTCGAGCGCGCGCTCGGCCTCGAGGCGTGCCTCCTCGACGTCGACGTCGACGTACTCGTCGAGGCCGGCGACCAGCGCATGTCGAAGGCGCTCGCGCACCGGCAGCGATCTCCACGCGAGATCCTCGACGCGGGCCGCTTCCCGTCCCTGGTGTGCCTCGGCCAGAACGGTCAGCCGGTCGGTGGCGTCCGGCCGCCGCGCGAACAGCACGTCTTCGACGGCCTCCAGGACGTCCGGAGCGATCTCGTCGTAGACCATCAGCGCGCCTGCGTTGACGATGGCCAGATCGAGCCCCGCATGGACGGCATGGTAGAGGAACGCCGCATGCATCGCCTCGCGCACGTCGGGGCTGCCACGAAACGAGAACGACAGGTTGCTCACCCCGCCACTCACCAACGCATGGGGCAGGGACTGCTTGATACGGCGCGTGGCCTCGATGAAATCGATGGCGTAGCGATCGTGTTCGGCGAGTCCGGTGGCCACGGCGAAGATGTTGGGATCGAGGATCACATCTTCGGGTGGAAATCCGAGTTCGTCGACCAGGATACCATAGGCGCGCTCGGCCACCTCGACCCGCCGCGCTACCGTGTCGGCCTGCCCGTCTTCGTCGAAGGCCATGACCACCGCCGCGGCTCCGAACCGACGCACTTCGCGCGCCTGGGCCCGGAACTCGGCCTCGCCTTCCTTGAGGGAGATCGAGTTGACCACGCTCTTGCCTTGCAGGCAACGGAGTCCTGCCTCGATCACCTCCCAGCGCGACGAGTCGATCATGATCGGCACACGAGAGATGTCGGGCTCGGCCGAGACCAGGCGAAGGAAGGTTTCCATGGCCGCCACCGAGTCCAGAAGGCCTTCGTCCATGTTGACGTCGACGATCTGCGCTCCCCCGGCGACCTGATCCCGGGCGACCTCGAGCCCGGTGGTGTAGTCGCCCTCCGACACCAGCCGACGAAAGCGCCGCGACCCCGTCACGTTGGTGCGCTCTCCCACATTCACCAACAGCGAATCGGGGCCGATGGTGAGGGGCTCGAGCCCGGCCAGACGCGTGCGTACGGGCAGGGTCGGAATCCGCCGCGGAGCGAGGCCCTCGACCGCCTCGGCCATGGCCCGGGTGTGGGCGGGCGTGGTGCCGCAGCACCCGCCCACGATGTTGACGAAGCCCGATTGCGCGAAGTCACGGGTGGCGGCGGCCATGGCTTCGGGGGCCTCGTCGTAGCCGCCAAAGGCGTTGGGCAGGCCGGCGTTGGGATGCACGGACACGAAGCAATCCGCCACGCCGGCGATTTCTTCGAGGTGCGGCCGCAGCTGCTCGGGGCCCAGGGCGCAGTTCAGCCCCACCGCCAGCAGCCCGGTGCCGCGCGCGGGAGCGCCCTCACCGCCGCACCAGGGGGCGACGCCGGTGGGAAAGGCGGCGGCCACTCCGTGGCGGATCGAGTTCCAGAACGCCTCGGGGGTCTGTCCGGTGAGGGTGCGTCCCGACCGGTCGGTGATGGTTCCCGACACCATGACCGGTACGGCGGCCTGGCGGCGCTCCAGCAGTCGCGAGACCGCGTAGAGGGCTGCCTTCGCGTTGAGGGTGTCGAAGACGGTCTCGATCATGAGCAGATCCGAGCCGCCATCCAGCAGGCCCCGAGCCTGCTCGTCGTAGATCTCGACCAGGCGCTCGAAGTCGACGGTCCGCGCGCCCGGGTCGTCGACGTCGGGCGACAGCGACGCGGTACGGTTGGTGGGGCCGAGGACCCCTACCACCCACCGTGGGCGCTCCGGCGTGCGCGTGGTCCATTCGTCGGCGGCGCGTCGGGCGAGGCGGCCCGCCTCGACGTTGATCTCGTAGGCGAGGGCCTCGATCCCGTAGTCGGCCAGCGAGATCGCCTGGGCATTGAAGGTGTTCGTCTCCACCAGGTCGGCGCCGGCCGCGAAGTACGCCTCGTGGATTTCCCGGATCGCCTCGGGCTGGGTGAGGCAGAGCAGATCACTGGCACCGTCCAGCGGGAGCGGGTGGTCGGCGAAGCGCAAACCCCGGAAGTCGATCTCGTCCAGGCGAAGCGCCTGGATCATGGTGCCCATGGCGCCGTCGAGCACGAGAATGCGAGACGACAGGGCGGAGAGCAGCGCTTCGCTGCGGCTCGAGAGCTGGAAGGGGCCCGGGAAAGCGGAAGGGCCTTGCAGAACGGACGGGTTCGTCACGGTACGTGTCCAATGGCAAAGCCTCGGCGGGGGCTACGGCCGAGGCGTGGCTTTTTAGCGTGTTTGCCCGACTCTCCGGGATCCGGAGGGGTCGGGCGGGCCGCAAGATGCCTCAAATCGCCCCGATTCAATTGTGGTCCCAAGGTACGCGTCTGCGCCGCGGGATTCCAGTGTTACGTCGTGGCATGCGTCGGCGCCCGGGTCGCCACGGGTTTCTGTTCCGGCCCGAACGCCCCATCATGGGCGGCGATCCACGCGGACTCACCGCGCCGGACATCTGCATATGGAGGTCGACTTGGGACTCGATACGGAACGCGATCGGCCGGTGGCCGGTCGAGCCTTCTACAAGGGACACGGGCTCGGCAACGACTATCTCGTGGTCGAAGAGGGCACCGCCTGGCGCGTGACGTCGGCTGCCACGGCTCGGGTGTGCCACCGCTGGGAAGGGGTCGGCTCCGACGGCATCGTCGTGCTTCAGCGCGGCTCGTCGCCGCCCTTTCGGCTGCGCATGTTCAACCCCGACGGCTCGGAGTTCGAACGCAGCGGCAACGGCCTGCGGATCGTCGCCTCGCACCTGTTCCGCACCGGGCGCGTGGCGGCCGACCCGTTCGAGGTCGAGGTCGGAGGCGATCGGATCCGCATGCAGGTGCACGGCGCCGATGGGCGCGGCGAGTACGACATCTCGGTCGAGATGGGGCAGGCCCGTCGAGGGGCGGTGGCGGTCGAGGCCGCGCCCGAGGTGGTGCCCGCCGAGGGCGTGCTCCAACTCGACGAGGTGGGACGCCTGATCGGCGAGCTCATCTCGGTGGGCAATCCCCACTGCGTGGTGTTCGGTGAGGACGAGCCCTGGCGCAGTCTCGAGCGCGTCGACCTCGACCGACTGGGACCGGCGCTCACCGCCCACCCCGCCTTCGCTCGGGGCGTCAATGTGCAACTGGCCCGAATCCTGGCCGCGGATCGAATCGAGTTCCTGGTCTGGGAGCGGGGGGTAGGCCACACCGCGGCATCAGGTACGAGCGCCTGTGCCGTGGCCGTGGCGGCGGTGGCGTCAGGGCGCCTGTCCCCCGGCGACAAGACCCTCGTGATGGAGGGCGGCACGCTGCGGGTGAAGGTCGACGCCGAACTGGGGGTGGTGCTCCGCGGCCCGGTGCGTGCGGTGTGCGACGGCGAACTCGATGCCGGATTCGCGCGCGTGCTGGGCGGGGGACGGCTGCCGGAGCCGGAGGGCGGCGTGCCGGCTCCGAGCCGGTGATGCTCATGGAACGACGGCATGGGGCTCTCGAGGAGATGCCCGGCTTGCGATGATGTCCCAAGCCAGAAGAAGGAAGCACGGTGCCCGGAGAATCGCGGTGGTAGAGGGCATCATCGGCTGCCCTCATGAAGAGGGCGTCGATTATCCCGAGGGTGGTCAATGCCCGCAGTGCCCCTTCTGGCAGGGGAAGGACCGGTTCGAGCACGCGGTCCCGGAGTAGGGCCAGCCGTCGAGTCGTGCCGAGAGACACCGTCCTCCGACTGAAAAGAGGCTGTAGAGATGAACGTCTCGCTGACGCCCGAACTCGAGCAGTACATCAGCCAGCTTGTGGAGGAGGGGCGGTACCGTTCCGCAAGTGAGGTCGTACGTAGCGCGGTGCGCACTCTGCAGGATCAGGAAGAGGAACGACGATTTCGGTTGAAGGTCCTGACGGAATCCATCGCCACCGGGGTGGACCAGCTGGATGCCGGTGACCGGGTCTCAGCTGACGAGGTGTTCGAGCGTATTCTCGCGGGCCACGGGCAGGCGGGAGTTGCTTGAGGGCGCTGCCCACAAAGCCCCCGCCTACGTCCGCACTCGCGCCAGCAACACCAACCCCGCTACCGCGAACAGCACGTTCGGGAGCCACGCCGCCCATATCGGCGACAACACCCCGGCTGCTCCGAATGCCCCGGTGACCTTGAGGAGCAGCACATAGGCAATGGTCGATCCCAACGACAATCCTATGCCATATGCGGCTCCTCCACGCTTGGCGCTCGTCGCGAGCGGCGCGCCGAAGAGAATGACCACGAAGGTGGCGATGGGGATCGCGAGTTTCTGTTCCTTCTTGGTGCGTAGCCCGTCGGCCTTCCCGCCGCCCCGCTCCACGAGGCGGGCCTGCCGTTCGAGTTCGGCGTAGGTCAGCTCTTCTTCGTCACGCACTTCTTCCATGAGCTGCTCGGGCCGCTCGACCAATCCGGGAATCCGCATGCGCGCGAACCGACTCGACGACGCCACCCCGTCGGGCCAGATCCGGCGCAGCGTGCCGCTCTCGAAATCCCATCGACTCTCGTCTTCGAGCCAGGTGGCTCGCTCGGCCTGCGAATGCAGGGCCACCTCATGGCCCGCCGTTCGCGGGCGATGGATGCCCAGCCCCGTCATGCGCGGTTGCCGCACCTCGAGGCGTTGCACGGCCAGCAGCAACCCGTTCTCGCTCTGATAGACGAAGTCGGAGCGCCACTCGCGCCCGGTGTTCTTCTGCTGGAGAATCGCCACCGACTTGCGCTTGCTGAGCGGCACCAGGTCGGTGGTTGCGAGCGCCGCACCGGCGAGCACCGCACCCAGGAGCAGGATCGGCAGGATCAGCCGGTGGAAGGACACGCCCCCCGCCTTGGCCGCGACGATCTCACGGTGCGCCGTCATGGCGTGCACGGTGAAGACGGCCGCAATGAGACCCGCCATCGGAAACGACCACTGCAGGTACTCGGGCAGGTTGAAGAAATAGCCTCGGGCCAGGTCGACCATCGACAGCTGATCTTCGAGGTAGTCGTCGAGATGCTCGGTCAGATCGCCCAGGATGAAGAGCGGGGGCGTCGCGAGGATCGAGACGAAGAAGAGGCGCAGAAAGGTGCCCGCCACCAGCCGGTCGAGGATCTTCACGCCGAGGCCTCCTGCGACTCGGGGCTCCGGCGCCGTGATCCTCGCGAGAAGAACGAACGCAGGGTATACAACAGATCGTCCCAACCCCCACCCCGCATGGTGGCGGTTTCCTTGCCCATGTTCTTGACCAGGATCAGCCCCGCGATGGTGAACAACACGTTGGGTGTCCACATCGTCACGATGGGCGGCGCGATCCCGCGGTCGGCCAGGTCTTCGCCACTGATCAGCCCGACCCAGTAGATGGCGAAGATGACCGATGAGGCGGCGATCACCATGCCGAGCCCGCCCCGCGGAAACCGGATCGCCAGGGGCACTCCGAGCAGTACGAAGACGATGCAGGCGAAGGCGAGGCTGAATTTCTTGTGGATCTCGACCTGGTAGCGATGCATCTGCTGGGTCGCGCCCCGCGCCTGCTGGGTCTGTGTGTTGGCGGCCTGGAGGGCCCGATAGGTGACCTGATCCCGGACCATGATGGTGCGGCCTTCGCTCTCCTGGTCACGAGCCGCGGCGATGGCCGCTTCCGCTGAGGCCGTGTCGGCGATGGGCAGTCCCAGGGCGAGGCGCACGGTCTCGACGGTACGCCCCAGGCTGCGCGCCTGGAATTCGGCCAGGTTGGTGCGGGCGGATTTGACCTCATCGCTGAGCATCATGAGGTCCATCTCCCGATCGCCTCGCTGCGAGGCGGAGAGATCTCTCTCCATCGCGTTGTCCACGCCGCGGATCGGCACGATCTGCTTCTTGAACGCCGATTGCTGAAACGAGCCGGGGCGATCGAAGTCGGTCTCGTAGACCACGCCGTCGAACAGAGTGAGGTAGAGATCGGTGCGGTCGGCGTTGAGCGCCATCAGGGCGCTGTCAGCATAGGTGACCCGCCGTCGTAGCATGTTGGAGGCCGGAATGATCCACACGTCGTTCAACGTGCTCGTGGCGTTGTCGATGGTGGCAGCCCGCAGGTAGACCACCTGGCCGCTTTCATTGGATTGGATCCGATTCATCACCTGCTCGCGCAGAGTGAACGTCGGGCTCTTGCGGTTGATGTCCAGCAGGAGGTTCTTTAGGCGATGATTGGCGTCCGGGAGCACAGAATCGTTGAAGTAGAGCATCACGGAGCCGGCGAGCGTTCCCATGAGCAGCAGCGGCACCAGGATTCGCCGCGGGGGAATGCCACCGGCCTTCATGGCCGTGATCTCGTTGGCGGCGGTCATCTCGGTGAAGGCGTGCAGCACCGCCACCAGCACGGCCATGGGCAGGGTGAGCGCCACCGTGTGGGGCAGCGAAAGGAGCAGGAAGTCGGCGATGACGTCCCAACCGAGGCCCTTGCCGGCCAGATCGCCCATTCGCTGGGCCACCGCATTCAGAAACAACAGCCCCGTCAGCGCCGAGAGGGCGAAGAGGAATGGCCCGAGCAGCGCCTGGATCAGGTATCGGGTGAGGATCTGCATGCAGTGGGGGGTGCGGTGAAGCGGGGTGGGTGCGACCCCTCTGCTACCCGCAGCCGTCCGCTCTGGTCCCCGGCCTGACGCCCTGGCCGTGCGCCTGCTCGCGGTGGCCGCCGGACTGATGCCGGGTCTGCTCCTTCTGGGAGCCGTTCCCGAGTCGCTCCGAGTGGCGCCGGCCGCGGTCGGCGACACGATCCTGGTGCGCGATTTCCTTGCGCCGCGCCTGCTCGATCCGCCCGCGTGGACGGGGCCGGGCGAACGCCCCTCCGTGCGGTTGGGCCTCCGCGCGATCCCGTTGGTCGAAGCCCCCTTCACCGCCTCGCTGCCCGACCTGGTGGCCCTCCGCTTGCCATGGTTGATGACGGGCGGGAGGCGTATCACGCCCATCGAGGGGGGGCTGCGCGCGGGCGATGCGGCGCCCTTCTTCACCCAGGCCACCCGTGACTTCCTGCATGCCCGCGCCGCCGCCGGTGCCGCGCCTCCGGGTCCCCTGTGGTTCCTTCCCCCCCTGCCGGTGCCCGCGCGGGCCGAACCCCCGCCGGCTGAGGCCGAGGGCGTGGCCGCCGGAGCCACCGGGCTGGTCAACCGCTTCACCGATCTCGGCGTGCGGGTGCGGGGACGCTCCGAGCTCGGGGGTGACTGGACGCGGTTCCGCCCGTGCACCAGCCAGTTTCAGGAAAGCTGCGTGCCGTCGCTGCTGCCCCAGTTGCGTCCCGATCTCAACCTGGCGGTGCAGGTCCAGGGATCGGTCCTCGATCGCGTGACGGTCGATGTCGACTACGACCAGATGCGCGAGTTCGGGGCCACCAACACCATCGCGGTGACGTACGATGGCGCCGAGGACGACGTGTTGCGCCGACTCGAGGTGGGTGACGTGACCTTCCGTCTGCCGCGCTCGCGATACCTCACCCAGGGCATCCCAGCGGGCAACTTCGGATTCCAGGCTGAGGGGCAGCTCGGGCCGCTCGAGTTCAACGGCGTGTGGGCCGAGCAGCGGGGCGACGTCTCCTCGCGGGAGTTCCGGCTCACCGGTGTCGGCAATCAGCGCCGTTTCGTGCAGGAAGACACCCTGGTGCTCGACGACGCCGACTACGTGCGGGGTCAGTTCTTCTTCGTCTTCGATCCCTCGGCGATCACTCGCTACCCGCATATCGACGTACTCGACCTCGATGCCGGCGCCGCGCCGTCGGCGGTGGTGCCCGGACCGCGCCCGATCCAGCTCTATCGGTTCGAAAACGATCCGGCGGCACGCCAGCAGGTCGAAGGCTACATCCAGGCCGATGCCGTTGCCGAGGGGCCAGGCGGGGTGGTCGAGGAATCGGGGTGGTTTCGGTACCTGCAACCGGGACTCGACTACGTGGTGCATCCGTCGGGGTTGTGGGTGGTGCTCCGAAATCCCCTCTCACGCGACGAGATGCTGGCGGTCACCTACATCACCGCCGTGGGCGACACCATCGGCACCTACGACCCCGAGCGGATCTACAACGCGGGAGGGCGGCCCCGGTTGCGGCTGCTCAAGGCGTCGGGTGCGAACCATCAGCCGGGCCGCCCCACCTGGGACCTCGAGATGCATCAGGTCTACCGGGTCTCGACCAATCCCGATGTCGAACCCACCTCGGTCGACGTGACCCTCTCGCTCGGCGAACTGTCGGCCGGTCGCACCTTCAAGCGCGCCGCCGACGGGCGTGACATCACCTTTCTGCAGCTCACCGGTCTCGATGTCGAGTCACCGCTCGACCAGATCGACCCCGACGTCGTGTACTCGCCGGCGTCGGATCTCGTGCTCGGTACCGCGGGCGTGCAGGGCACCTTCGTGGTGTTTCCGACGCTGCGTCCCTTTCTCGAGCCTCCACCCCTTCCGTCGCTCGATCTGACGGCGGCCGAGACCCGCGACCTGCTCGGGGACGATGCCAACGCCCGCATCTACGAGTCCGAAGACCCCTACGAACGCGATGCGGGAGGGCTCTTTCGACTGACGATCCCCTTCCGGATCCACAGCGAAGGGGTGATCTCGTCGTTCTCGTTGGGGGCGTTGGGCGTGCTGCCGGGCAGCGAGCGCGTGCTCGTGGGAGACCGCCCGCTGGTGCAGGGGGTCGACTACGAGATCGACTACGACCTGGGGCAGGTGACCCTTCTCGATCCCGAGGCGTTGTTCGCCACGGCGCCCGACGCGCCGGTGCGCGCGACCTGGGAACAACAGCAGGTCTTCCGATCGGCTCCCACCTCGGTCTTCGGGTTCAGCGGCCGTCTCGGTGATCCCCGCTCGGGGCGACTCGATCTCGTCGCCCTGTACCGCGCCGAGAAGACGCTGGTGAACCGCCCCACCCTGGGCCTCGAACCCGGGGCGGCGCTGCTGGGCGGGATGAGCGGTGGGATCGAGCGCGCGCTTCCCTGGCTCGACGGACTCCTGGGCGGGGTTCCGGGATTGCGAGTCGCGGCGGCCTCGTCCTTCGCCCTCGATGGCGAGGTGGCCCTCTCGATGCCCAATCCCAATACCCGCGGCGACGTCTTTCTCGACGACTTCGACGCCTCGGACACGCGTCCCCTGTCGCTGCTCAGCTACGATTGGGTGCTGGGCAGCGCGCCCACCGATCGCGACGGGGCCGAACAGGCGCTCCCCGCGACGCTCGACGAACCGACGCTCAGTTCGCTGGTCTGGCAGCACCAGTGGATCGTCGAGTCGGCCCAGGGTGACAGTGTGGGGGTGTTCGAGGGATTCCTGTCTCGCGAGGAGATCGATCAGCAGATCCGCATCGCGGGCTCGCGCGTGCGCGAGCCGGGTCTGCGCTTGTCGTTCGGCGGGGTCGCACCCGGCCCTGGGCGGCGTTGGGCGTCGACGACCACGGTGTTGAGCCCGACGGGCACCGACCTCACCCAGAGCGAGTTCCTGGAGTTCTATGTGGCGGGGGGCGATGCGCTCACCCTGGTGGTCGACCTGGGGGTGGTCAGCGAAGACGCCTATTTCATCGATGCCGAACGCCGGACCCACGGCGTGAAGGACAACGGTACGTTGTGGGGGCTCGGGCGTCTCGACCAGGAGGCGGACCCGGGACTGCGTGAGGTGTGGGGCAATCTGGCCGACGCCCGTGGGGTGTGGGGCGAGAGCTGCGAGGGCGAGCCGGGTCGGATCTTCCGCCCCGGCGACCCGAGGGCGAATTGCACGCGCAACAACGGTCGCAACGATTCCGAAGACCTCGACGGCGATGGCAACCTCGACGTGGCGGAACGCTCCTTGCGCTGGGTGGTCCGCCTCGATGGGCTCTCTCCCTATCTGGTACGGACCCGCAGTGAGACGGGCACGGAGTTTCGCCTCTTTCGCATTCCCATCGGTGTGGCCGGGGCAACGCAGGTCAATGGCCCCATCACCGATGCCGACCTGCGCGCCGTTCGACACCTGCGCCTGACGGTGACCGGAACCCGGCGCGACCATCTTACCCTGGCGCGCATGCGCATCGTGGGCTCCCGGTGGGTGAAACGCGCCGTCGACGGGATCGTGACCGGCATCGTGGGCGATACCGCGGCTCTGGGCGGACAGGTCGAGGTGGGCCCCGTGAGTGCGCTGACCGAGGGCGACGACTACGTGGCGCCGCCCGGCGTGCTCGACCAGCTCAGCGACCCCACCTCGGGCGTGGGCGGGCAGGGGGTGGAATTCAACGAGAAATCGCTGCGGGTACGGGCCGAGGGGCTGCTTCCCGAAACCCGCGCCGAGGTGTATTCGCGGTTTCCCCAGCGCCCCCGCAACTTTCTCGCCTACCGCGAAGCCCGGCTCTGGGTGCTGCCGCGGGCCGGTCCCTGGGGGCCCGACACGCCGGTGACCTTCTTCGTCAAGATCGGTACGGACTCGGAGAACTTCTACCTCTACCGTACCCGGTTGCGGCCGCCGGTGGGCGCCGGTCTCACTCCGGCCGACTGGGACCCCGAGGTGGTGATCGACTTCGAGGTCTTCCAGCAGCTGCGCAGCCGCGTCGAAGAGGCGTTGGCCTTCGTCCCGCGGCAGCCGGGTGATCCGCCCCTGACCCTGTGGGCTCGCGATTCGACCTACGCCGTCGTGCTACGGGATCGCGGGCGGGCGCCCAATCTGGCCGCCGTGCGTGAGCTGTCGATGGGCATCTGGAACGAGGGCGTGCCGTCGTTCACCGGCGAGGTATGGGTCGACGAGCTGCGGCTGTCCCGTGGGGTCACCGATGCGGGGCTGGCCGGGGTGGTCAATGCGACGCTGGCGATGGGCGACCTGATCGACACGCGCGTCGCGTACTCGTCGCGGGGAGCGTTCTTTCGGCAGCTCGAAGAGGTGGCGTCGTACCAGACCGACCAGCGGCTCTCCGTCTCGTCGACGGCGCGGCTCGAGCGGTTCGTCTCTCCGGCCTGGGGAATCGAGATGCCGTTGAAGTTCGAGCACGACCGTGCGCGCTACGATCCCACCTTCCTTTCGGGAAGCGATGTCCGCGCCGACCGCCTCTCGACTCTTCGCGAGACCGGGTCGGACCGTACGCGCGTGAGCCTGGGACTGCGCAAGACCACTCCTGCGGCCGATCCCATACGAGGATTCCTGGTCAACGGACTCGAGGCGAACCTGGCCTGGTATCGCACCGCCAACGCGTCGGTCACCTCGCGGGTCGAAGCCGAAGGGGTCGACGCTCGACTCGGGATCAATCGGCGCCTCGAGCCCAGGGAGTTCGATGCGATCCCCGGAGCACTCGAGTCGGCGGTGCGATGGCTGTTCCCGCGCGCTCTGGAAGAGGCACTGCTCGACCAGCGGGTACGGTGGTCACCCGAACGGGTGAGCATCGGCACGTCGTACTCCCGTCAGGATGCCGCGATCCGCCGTTTCGATCGCATTCTCGAGCGCCCGAGCGACTCGCTGGTCGTGGTGGCCTCGGCGCCCCGCGAAGTGCTCGAGACGGTGGCCGAGGTGGCGCTGCGACCGCTGCGTTCGCTCACCGCCGATCTCACCTTCATCTCGACCCGCGATCTGCTCGATCCGCTGGAGGCGGTGGCCGACCCCCGGGTTCAGCAGCTGCTGGCGGGAGAGCGCCTCGATCTCGCCGGGGTCGATGTGGGATGGGAGACGGGCCGCAGTCTGCGGACGCGGGTCTCGTTTCGGCCCCGTGTGGTGTCGTGGCTGCAGCACGAGATGACCTGGTCGTCGCGCTTCGAGGGTGTGCGCAACGCGGCGTTCGTCGAAGCCACCCCCCTCGTCGGTGACACGCTCTACCGTCTGCAACGCAACGCCCTGGGTGAGCGTGCCGTCTCGACCCTGGTCTCGTTCGATCCGGGTGCGTTGGCCCGCAGCCTGGGACCCGCGGGAGTGCGAGGCGAGGCGATCGGCGCAGGTGTCGCCGAGGAGGGTGCCGAGGAGGGTGCCGACGAGGGTGCCGGGGAGGGTGCCGGGCCGGCGGCGGCTGGATGGCAACGGCTGATCGGCGCCTTCCTGCCG
Source organism: uncultured Gemmatimonadaceae bacterium (assembly GCA_964521385.1). Lineage (GTDB taxonomy): Bacteria > Gemmatimonadota > Gemmatimonadetes > Longimicrobiales > Gaopeijiaceae > Gaopeijia. The sequence continues at coordinate 37,451 of CAZFRU010000035.1, forward strand.
GTGACCCTCACCACCCAGGACGGGCTGTTCTCGCGCTTCGACCGGGACCCGGTGAATCCGGGCTGGGGATACCAGTTGGGGTGGACCGATCGACGGGGCTACCTCGACATCGATGGCACGGCGGCGGCCACCCTGGTGGAACGCGAGGGCCGTCAGGTGACCTGGGGCCTCGCGCTGGGCCCCCTCGGCATCGATGCCCTCTGGGGGCGCACGGAGACGGGGACCCTCGACTCGCGGGCCGACCGCACGATCCGCACGGCGACCTGGCCCGACCTGCGGGCTCGGGTCGCGATGGTGCCGTCTCCCGGCGATTCGACCCGGCTGCTCCAGGGGGCGACGGTCGCCCTCGGCATCCGTGAGGAACAGCGCGAGTTGGTCTACGGAACCGGGGGTCAGACCCGACTGCTCGATGAGCGTACCCTGCCGTGGGACCTGTCGGTTCGGTGGGTGGGAGGGCTGGCTACGGCCTACCGGGGATCGCTCGAGACGGGGACCGGTACGGACCCCACCGGTGACACCGACCGCGATCGGGTGCAGCACCGCCTGTCGGTGGCCTCGTCGTTCATTCCGCCCTTCGGGCTGGGCACCCGCGCGGCGGGCGGGGCTCAGCCGGTTCGGCTCTCGGTGCTGCTCAGCTATGTGTCGGAACGCGAATGCCGCGTGCCGCGCAGCCGGGGGGACTGTGTTCCGTTCGTGGACCAGCTGAACCGGTCGCTGACCTTCACCATGGACACGAAGGTCTCGGGCTTCGATGTCGGCCTTCAGGGCAGCTTCTTCGATCGCCAGTCGTTCGTGGGGCAACGCCGGGGATCGACCCAGTTCCAGCTCTCGGTGTTCGGTCAGTTCCTCATCGAAGCGGGCGCGCTGGCGGGCTTTCCAGGCGGCGGAGCGTAGGACGGCGAGACGGTAGAGGGCGCTTCGGACCATGCCACCGCCCGTCGGGGTGGGATAGCATGCCTCATGAGCGAAGGCGAACGGTCTGCCCTGCGCACCGCGGTGCTGCTCGTGCTCCTGGCTGCGGGCCTACGCTGGGCGGCCGACCGCCGGAGTCCGGCGGGTGATCCCCTCGTGGGGCGGCCCGACCAGGTCACGGCGCTCGATTCGGCGTCGAGCGAGGCGGCCGCCGACGACGAGCTGCGGCAGCGGCCGCTGGCTCCGGGTGAGCGGCTCGACGCCAACCGGGCCTCGGCTGCCGAACTCGATCGTCTGCCCGGAGTCGGCCCGGCCCTGGCAGCGGCGTGGGTGGCGCACCGCGAGGCGCATGGGGCGTTTCGCGGTCCGGACGACCTCGGCGCCGTGCGGGGAATCGGCCCCGCCACGCTGGCCCGGCTGGTTCCCCTGCTTCAGTTCCCGCCGGGGGCGCCGATGCTTCCGACCGGGAGAAGGTCGCGCGCGAATGTCGTCGACCTGAATGCGGCGGATTCGGTGCAGCTGCTGACGCTCCCCGGAATCGGGCCGGCCCTGGCCGGTCGTATCGTCGCCCACAGGCGTCGGTCACGATTCAGGCAGGTCGACGACCTGTTGGCGGTGCGTGGGATTGGTCCAGCGACGCTGGAGCGACTGAGGCCCAGAGTCACGGTGGGCCGATAGGAGCGACGGCGAGGCTTCGACAACAATTGCTGGCGCCTGCTCCGGCAGGCTGCATAGCTTTTGAATACTACAGACGTTTTCCGTGGGCCGCGTGGCCGCGGAGCCAGTGTACAGGTCCGACAGAGTTCTCATCCTTCCGCGGGCAACGATGCCAACCAACGTCGCACAGGACCGTCTCGGCGATCTCTTCGTCAGCGAAGGGTTGATTACCGAAGACCAACTCGCCGAGGGGCTTCGCGAAGCGCGCAAAGAGGCCACCCGCCTCGGGTACGCGCTGGTCAAGCTCGGCATGGCTTCGGAACACGATCTGACCACCATGCTCGCCCGTCAGTACCGGGTGCCGGCCGTCGACCTCGACCAGGTCGAAGTCCATGCCAAGGTCATCCGTCTCGTGCCCGACGAGGTTGCGATCAAGCATCTGGTGCTGCCCCTGCGCAGGGTGGGCCGGGTCCTGACCGTCGCCATGGTCAATCCCACCGACCTGGGGGTGATCGACGACCTGAAGTTCATCACCCGTCTCGATATCGAGCCGGTGATCGTCGGCGAGTTCACGCTGCGCAAGCACCTCGAGAAGTACTACGCGACGGCCGAAGAACGGATGACCGAGATTCTCGAGGATCTCATCGACGAGCAAGACGTCGAGTTCGTCGAAGACCACGAAGAAGACATCTCGATGGCCGCGCTGCAGGCCGAGGTCAACAACGCCCCGGTCGTGAAGTTCATCAATGGGCTTCTGACCGACGCGGTATACAAGGGCGCTTCAGACATCCACATCGAGCCCTATGAGCGTGAAGTACGCGTGCGCTACCGTATCGACGGCGCGCTGCGTGAGGTGATGAAACCGCCGATGAAGATGAAGGCGGCCCTGATCTCGCGGATCAAGATCCTCTCGGACCTCAACATCGCCGAGCGACGCGTGCCCCAGGACGGTCGCATCAAACTGCGCATCAAGAACAAGGTGGTCGACTTCCGGGTGTCGACCCTGCCCGTGATCTTCGGCGAGAAGATCGTGTTGCGAATCCTGGACAAGGGCAATCTGACCTTTGATCTGGGCAAGTTCGGATTCGAACCCAAGGCCGAGAAGGACTTCTTCCACGCCATCGCGCAGCCGTACGGCATGGTGCTGGTCACCGGGCCCACGGGCTCGGGCAAGACCACCACCCTCTACTCGGCCCTCTCGAAGATCAACACGAACGAAGTCAACATCATGACGGCCGAGGACCCGGTCGAGTACAACCTGCACGGCATCAACCAGGTGCTGGTGCGCAACGAAATCGGCATGACCTTCGCCGCCGCGCTGAAGGCCTTCCTCCGGCAGGACCCCAACATCATCATGGTCGGTGAGATTCGAGATCTCGAGACCGGGGGCACCGCCATCAAGGCAGCGCTGACCGGCCACCTCGTGCTGTCGACCCTGCATACCAACGACTGCCCGAGCACCATCACCCGCCTGATCGACATGGGGCTGGAACCCTTCAACGTCGCCTCGGCGCTGAACCTTCTCACGGCCCAGCGACTGGTGCGTCGGATCTGCAGGAAATGCAAGACCGAGGTGCACTTCGAGGAAGAATACCTGCGTGCGGCGCGTGTGCCCCTGGACTGGGCGAAAGAGACGACCTTCTGTCGCGGCGCCGGGTGTGACGAGTGCGATGGCAGCGGCTACAAGGGCCGTCAGGGCCTGTACGAGGTGATGGCCATGTCACCTGCGTTGCGGAAGGCCGTCATGGAAGAGCGGAGCACCGATGACCTGCGTGAGATCGCGCTGTCGGAGGGCATGTTGACGTTGCGCATGGACGGACTCAAGAAGGTCGAGCGTGGTGTGACGACGCTCGAAGAAGTGATCAAGGAAACCTCGGTGCAGGACTAATCCCCCGGGATCTGGACGACGACATGAGCGAGCTCACCACCACACCGCCCCCGCGCCCCGCGCCCACACCGGGCGCCGTGCATGCCCCGGCCCCGGGGCAGACCCCGCCGGCTGTGCCCAAGGTACCCGAGTTGAGTCTACGCCTGCTGTTGCAGGAGATGATTCAGCGCGGCGCCTCCGACCTGCACATCACGGTGGGCGAGCGCCCGAAGGTCCGCGTCGATGGCGATCTGGTGAACAGCCAGTACCCGCGTAGCCTGGCGCCCAAGGACACGCTGGCGCTCTCCTACTCGATTCTGACGGAGAACCAGAAGAAGCGGTTCGAGACCGACGACGAGCTCGACTTCTCGTTCGGGGTCCAGAACCTGTCACGCTTTCGCGGCAACGTGTACAAGCAGCGCGGCTGCGTGGCCATGGCCATCCGGCAGATTCCGTACGAGATCCATTCGGTCGAGAAGCTCGGACTACCCCCGATCGTGAGCCGTCTCGCCGAGCGCCCCCGTGGGCTCGTGCTGGTGACGGGCCCGACCGGGTCCGGCAAGTCGACCACCCTGGCCGCCATGCTCGACAAGATCAATCGCGAGCGGAAGGGTCACATCATCACGATCGAAGATCCGATCGAGTTCATTCACCGTCACCAGAGCTGTGTCGTCAATCAGCGCGAGGTGGGGGCCGACACCCAGTCGTTCACTGCGGCGTTGAAGTACGCATTGCGGCAGGATCCCGACACGATCCTGATCGGCGAGATGCGCGATCTGGAGACCATCTCGGCGGCCTTGACCATCGCCGAGACCGGGCACCTGGTGCTGGCGACGCTCCATACCAATTCGGCTGCCGAGTCGGTGAACCGGATCATCGATGCGTTCCCGGCCCACCAACAGGCCCAGATCCGCGCGCAGCTGGCCTTCGTGCTCGAGGGCGTCGTGACCCAGACGCTGCTGCCCCGAGCGAGGGGCAAGGGTCGCGTGTGCGCGGCCGAGATCATGATCTGCACTCCGGCGATCCGGGCTGTGATCCGCGACGAGAAGATCCACCAGATCTACTCGCTGATGCAGGCCGGCAAGAAGCACGGCATGCAGACGATGAACGATGCGCTTCAGCTGCTCTATATGAAGGGCGACGTGTCGCTCGAAGAGGCGTTGAAGCGCTCTCCCGACCAGCAGGAGTTCCTGCGGGCCGTGGGTGAACCCGCACCGAATAGTTAGCCCTTCCCCCGAGGTAGATCATGCCCGTATTCACATACAGTGCCCGCCCCGCCACCGGTGTCGGTGGCATCCAGAACGGGGAGGTGGACCTCGTCTCGAAAGACGACGTACTCGCGTACCTGCACAAGCAGAAGCTGATTCCGGTCTCGGTTCGTCAGAAGCCGAAGGACATCACGCTCAAGTTCGGCACCGGCATCAAGACCCGCGACATCGTCATCTTCACGCGGCAGTTCGCCACGATGATCAACTCGGGTCTGCCGCTGGTACAGGCCCTCGACATCCTGGCCGAGCAGACCGAGAACGACAGCCTGCGCAAGGTCATTCAGGATGTGCTCTACGATGTCGAATCGGGGCATACCCTGGCCGACGCCATGGGCAAGCATCCGAAGATCTTCACCGATCTGTTCGTGAACATGGTGGCCGCTGGTGAAGCGGGTGGTATTCTCGACACGATTCTCCTGCGCCTGGCCACATTCCTCGAGAAGAACGACGCGCTGGTACGAAAGATCAAAGGCGCCATGATCTATCCGGCGGTGATCTCGTTCGTGGCCGTGGCGGCCGTCGCGATCCTGCTGTACTTCGTGATCCCGACCTTCCAGGTGATGTTCGATTCGGCGGGCGTGCCTCTGCCGCTCCCGACCCGGTTCGTGATCTGGATGTCGGTGATGCTGCAGGAATACTGGTGGGCGATGCTCATCGGGATCGCCGGTGTGATCCTGGGCATTCGCCACATGTATGGCACCAATCCCGGCCGTCTCGCCCTCGATCGCATGCTGCTCAACGTTCCGATCCTCGGCGACCTGCAGCGCAAGGCCGCGGTGGCGCGGTTCACGCGCACGCTGGGGACGCTGGTGAGCTCGGGCGTGAGCATTCTCGAGGGGCTGGAGATCACCGCCAAGACCGCCGGCAACCGGGTGATCCACGACGCGGTGATGGAGTCCCGCGCGAGCATCGCGGGGGGTGAGACGATTGCGGGGCCGCTCAAGGCGTCGGGGGTCTTTCCGCCCATGGTGGTGCAGATGATCAACGTCGGTGAGCAGACCGGTGGGCTCGACGAAATGCTGTCGAAGATCGCCGACTTCTACGACGAAGAAGTCGATGCGGCCGTCGAGGCGCTGCTGTCGGCCATGGAGCCCATCATGATCGTGGTGCTGGGTGTCGTGGTCGGTGGCATGATCGTGGCCATGTACTTGCCCATCTTCGACATGATCAGCGCGGTGGGGTGAGCAGTGCGGGTGGTTGGACCCCGCCGGGAATCTTCGTCCCGTCGGGGTCCAGCCGTCCACCCCCACCCGAAGCTGTTCGGAGCCGGGGCTATGCGACCAGGCTACTCGGTCGGGTCGGCGGCCCGGACGCGGAAGTTGATTTCGCCTTTCACCACATGGCCGTCGGTGGCCATGGTACGCCAGGAGGCGGTGTAGGGGCCGGCGGTCAGGGGCGCCTCGACGGCGGCCCGAAACACGGTACCGTCTGCCGAAGGTTTCAGTTCGCCCAGGGTGATGGGCCGGGATGCACCGTCCACGAGGTGAACGCTGGTCGCGCCCGACTGGGCTGCCTCTGAAAAGGTCAGGCGGAGCTCGGTGGGTGGGGCGACGACGCTATCTGCGGCGGGGGCGGAGCTCACCAGCCGCAGATGCGGCAGGTCGGGAGATGCGGGTCGCGCGGCGGTCACGGTGACGGGCAGCAGCGCGAGCAGCGGGAGGGCAATGGAGCGGAACTTCATCGGGCCGGTCCAGGGTGGTAAAGGGGAGGGAGGTCGGCGCATGACCCCGAAAAGCTAGTCCGTGGGGCTGACGGTGGACAACGGGAGGGGGAGACGGCTGGTTGCCGTGGCGTCGGAGAGACGCGAAGCTCTAGATTGAGGCAAAGCGTGCCGATATTGACCCGCGCGCGTGCCCCTCGAACGGACTTGATCGGGAATCTCCGTCGAGCAGTTCCCCGAGTACCGGAGTGACAGGCTCCGGGCGCCTCCCCCTCCGAACCATTCAAATAAGCAGGAAGCTGGTGCCTCCTACGCGAAGCCTGATCCGCTATATGGCCGGCGCGAATGTGGCCCGCACCGCCCTCATGGTGGGGTTGCTTGCGCTCGCGGGTATCCTCGAAGGCATCGGTGTGGCCGCGATCGTGCCCATTCTGGAGATCCTGCTCACCCCGGAAGGAGCCGAGATGGGCGGGGTGGCGCAGAGGGTGAGCGACGCGCTGCAGGCGGTGGGTCTGCCCTTCACCATCGAGGTTCTTCTCCTCGGCCTCGTGGGGCTCTTCGTCGTGAAGGCGTTGGTTGCCTACGGTGCGATGCTGCAGGTCGGTACTGTGGTCGCGCGGGTGAGCATGGAGCTTCGGCTTCGGTTGCTGAGAGCGATCGTCGATGCCAACTGGCGGCACGTACTGCACTACCCCTCCGGCTTCATCGGCAATGCGATCAGCAACGAGGCGAGCCGCACGTCGCAGGCCTATCGCGAGTTCTGCCAGCTGCTGGCCGAGGTCATCCAGGTCGTGGTGTACGTGGGTGTAGCCTTCGTCTTGTCGTGGCAGGCGGCGGCGATGAGCATCGTTGTGGGCGCCGGTATCCTGTTTCTGTTTCGCGGGGTCGTGAAAAAGGCTCGGCACGCCGGGCAAACGCAGACATACACTCTTCGAGACATCCTGGCGAGCTTGACCGACGCACTCCCGAGCCTCAAGCCGTTGAAGGCGATGGGCCGGGAGTCCTATCTGCTGCCCCGGCTGGAGGCGGGCACGAGACGGTTCTTCAAGGCCCAGCGATCGCAGATCGCGCTCCAAGAGTTCATCTACAAGGCCCAGGAGCCCCTTCTGCTCGGTGCCATGGCTCTGGGGCTTTGGGCGATCCTATCGTTCGGCTCCACTCCGGTCACGGAATTGATGGCGCTTGCGGTGCTCTTCTACCGAACCGTAAGGACGTTGACGAACGTCCAGGGTCGATGGGCTACCGTCCTGGTTGGCGAGACGGCGTTTCAGTCGCTCATGGAGCATATCGACGCGGCCGAGGCCGAGGACGAGGAGTTGGCACTTCGGGGGGGCTTTGCGGCCCCTTCCCTCGTAGAGGGCATCCGGATCGACGATCTGAGCTTCGACTATGACGGCCATGTCGTGCTTCAGGGGGTCTCGGGTGTGATTCCCGCTGGTACTTTCGTCACGCTGGTGGGGCCCTCGGGAGCGGGCAAGACCACACTGACCGACCTCATCGCCGGACTCATGGAGCCGGTCTCTGGCCGCATCCTGGTCGACGGCACCGATCTTGAGAAGATCGATCTCCGCAGCTGGCGAAGTCGAATCGGATATGTACCACAGGAAGCCATGTTGTTCAGTGACACCGTTCGTGCGAACGTGACGTTGGGTGCCGATGGCATTTCCGACGCACAGGTCCGGAGCGCCTTGAATGCCGCCAACGCCTGGAGCTTCGTATCGAAACTGCCTGCTGGCCTCGACACGCGTATTGGAGAAGCCGGACAGAACCTGTCTGGTGGGCAGCGGCAGCGCCTCGCGATCGCGCGTGCACTAGTGCTGAAGCCGCAGCTTCTCATTCTCGATGAGCCCACCACGGCCCTCGACGCTTCTTCGGAGGCCGAAGTGTGCAACGCGCTGGCCGGCCTTCGGGGGAAGCTGACCATGATCGCGATCTCGCATCAGCCGGCGATCCGCGATCTCGCGGAGGAACTCTGGCACTTGAGCCAGGGACGAATTGAACGAGTGACCGTTGGGGGACGCCCCGCACTGGGTGTCAAATGAGCGTAACCTCGACCGACTCTCCCTATCTGTTCGTCGTTCGCGACGGGCCGGTCTGGTCCATCGAGAATCATCTGCGGTTCCTGGCCAAGGTGTTCGGCTCTCGCTTCGAGGGTGAGATTCGCACATACAGCGATGAACCGGGCTTCTTGCGCGAAGGCGGGTTTACGGTCCGTCGAATCGTGTGGAAGCCGCAGAAGAGCAGTCCGTTTGCAAGACTTTACTACACGCTACGAGTCGTGGCGCGAGCAATGCGTCTCCGGTGGCTGCAACATCGACGCCTCATTGTCATTGCCTACGATCCCTTCCAGAGCGGACTCATCGCATGCCTCGTGAAGTGGACCACGGGCGCTCCGTTCATTTGCGAGATCAACGGCGTCTATGGTGAAGACGCGAATCTGATCGACATTCCAGACCCCAAACGGCGTCAGGCCAAGAAGAAAGCGATGCTCCGGCTGGGTGCTTTCGTCCTCCGGAGAGCCGATTTCATCAAGACCCTTTTCCCCGGGCAGCTTCAGGGCTTTGAGACCTTTGTGGGCGATACACCCCGCGCCTGGTTCCTGAACCCCGTCGATGCCGAGGTCTTCCAGCCGGAGGGTTTGGAGCCCCAACGACGGCTCGCTTTCGTAGGACATCCGCTCCACCGCAAGGGTGTCGATGTCCTGCTTGAGGCATTTGCGCTCACCCGAGAAGACTTTCCAGATTGGAGGCTGATCGTTATCGGATGGGATGTGGAGAGAAGCGCGCGCGCATTGGGGCTCCCGATCGATGGAGTCGATTTTCTTCATCCTCAACCACCCGATGTGATGGCCCAAGAAATCGAGTCATCGGCGGCACTCATTCTTCCTTCGCGCTCTGAGGCGATGGGTCGAGTCCTTATCGAGACCGCATTTCTCGGACGACCGAGACTTGGGAGTCGGGTCGGCGGTATCCCCTACTACGTGGAAGATGATGTCGATGGCTTGCTCTTCGAATCCGAAGACATGGAAGAGCTCAGCGTGGTACTCCGCCGTTTCATGCGAGACCCGGAGCTGAGAATCCGTTTGGGGAAAGCGGCCCGTATTCGAGCGACCAGGGACTTCACCGGCGACGAGTACGTGCGCCGGTATACGGAGGTTTTCGAGCAGGTACTCGGGTAGCGCGCTCCGTTACCGATGAAGATCCTCTGGCTCTCCCACCTCATCCCGTTCCCGCCAAAGGCGGGCGTGCTCTTGCGGAGCTACCATCTCGTACGCGAGATGGCGCGGCGGAACGACCTGGACCTGCTTGCATTCACCCAGAGAAACCTGCTTTCGCCGATCTACGACGACGTCGACGCAGGTCTTGTGATCGCTCAGGCCGAACTCTCGCGATACTGCGCGCTCGTCGAGTTTTTCGATCTCCCCTCCGACGCGCACTCGCGTGGGCGGGAGATCCTGGCTGCAAGGGCGTTGATCGAGGGACGGGCCTACAACGATCTCTGGGTGCGGTCGCCTCGTTTCAGGCGCCGACTCTCGGAACTTTTGCGCAGCAGATCCTATGACGTGGTCCATTTCGACACGATCAGCCTCATGCAGTACGCTGACCTCGTGCCAGCCGGTGTGATCCAGGTGCTGGATCACCACAACATCGAATCACACATGCTCGCTCGGCGTGCTGAAAACGAGCCCCATCCGCTGAAGCGGGGCTATTTCGCCCTCGAGGCTCGGCATGTGGCGTCGCTGGAGCGGCAGTTCTGCCCGACTGTCGATCTCAACATCGTCTGTTCGGATATGGATGGTGAACGGTTGGTTTCGGTGGCGCCGGGCTCGGTCGTGACCACGGTCCCCAACGGCGTGGATATCGAGTTCTTCGATGCGCCGGCCGGCGCACCTCGGGCGAGGCGAATCGTGTTCGTCGGGACACTTGATTGGTATCCGAACACCGAGGCCGTGCGCTACATCGCCACCGAGATCTGGCCGCTTCTTCGGGCACGAGATCCCGAGATGCACTGTGACATCGTGGGCGGCCGCCCCCCGGCAGATCTTGTGGCCCTCGCGGACGCGGATTCACGTTTCCACGTCCACGGCTTCGTCGACGACATCCACCCGGTCCTTTCGGACGCGCTGTGCTATGTCTGCCCAATCCGCGACGGCGGCGGAACGAAGCTCAAGATTCTCGACGCACTCGCGATGTCGAAGGCGATCGTCGCTCACCCGATCGCATGTGAAGGCATCGATGTGACGCCCGGCGAGAACGTGATATTCGCCGAGCACCCCGACGAGTTCGTCTCGGCCGTGCTACGGCTTCGCGATGACGAGGCTCTTCGTCATACCCTGGAGCGGAACGCGCGACGCCTCGCCGTCGACGCCTACTCGTTCGAGGCCATCGGCGATTCGTTTCAGGGAAGGCTCGAGGCCGCAGTCTCTTCGCGTTCGACCTATTCGCCTACTCGCCCGTAACGGTCTTCGAAGCGCACGATATCGTCTTCGCCGAGATACGCGCCGCATTGCACCTCGATCAGGACGAGTGGTGTCGTGCCGGGGTTCTCCAGACGGTGGATCGCTCCCAGCGGAATGAAGGTCGACTCGCCCTCTACAAGTTCGAACTCGGCGTTGTCACACAGCACCCGAGCGCGACCCTCGACGACCGTCCAGTGCTCGGCCCGGTGGTGATGCTTCTGCACGGAAAGAGCCGCTCCCGGCGACACGGTGATGCGCTTCACCTGGTAGCGATTGCCCGTGTCCAGGCTCTCATAGTCACCCCATGGTCGGGGCACTCGGGGCGGTGGGCTCACTTCCGGTCGGCCCTTTGCCGTGAGGGTGTCGACCAGTGCCTTGACCTCCTGCGCGTGCGACAGTGGTGCCACGAGCACCGAGTCCGCCGTCTCAACCACCAGGTGGTCTCGAAGCCCTACCGCGGCGACCAGGCGGCGCTCGGAGCGGATGTACGACCCACGTACGTCGACGGCGACGCAGTCGCCCGAGAGGACGTTGTCTGCGGCGTCATGCTCCCCGATGTCCCAGAGGGCCTTCCAGGATCCCACGTCATTCCACCCTGCATCGAGCGTCACGACCTTCGCACCCGTCGTGTTCTCCATGACGGCGTAATCCACGGATTCACCCGTGATTCCGGCGAACGCCTCCTTGCCCAGCTCCACGAACCCGGGTCGCGAGGTACGCGATGCCCAGGCATCGCCCACAGCAGCGGCCATCTCCGGCCGATGAGCGCCGAGTTCAGCCATGAATCGGCTGGCGCGGAAGACAAAGATGCCACTATTCCACAGGTAACCTCCTGATTCGATGTAACGCCGAGCCGTCTCCTCGTCGGGTTTCTCGACGAACGCTTCCACCTTGCCCACCCCGGCTCTGGGATTCGACGTCTTGATATACCCGTACCCGGTCGCGGGATGGGTCGGAGCGATTCCGAAGGTGACCAGACTTCCGGAACGGGCCGACTCGATGGCTCGTTCCAGCGCGACACCAAATGCGCGTGTGTCGTCGATGATGTGGTCCGATGGCAAGACCACCAGAATCGGGTCGTCGCCCTCGGACTGTGCGGCGAGCGCCGCGGCGGCGATCGCAGGTGCGGTGTTGCGAGCGACGGGTTCGAGCAGGATCCGTGTGCCTTCGACCCCTGCCTTGCTCAGCTCTTCAGCGACGAGAAAGCGATGGTCGGCGTTGCATACTGCGAACCACGACCCTGTGGCGTGCGACGACACCCGGCGGCACGTCACCTCGAGAAGGGACGCGGGTCCGGTCAAGGGGGCGAACTGCTTTGGCAGGAGTCGGCGAGAGAGGGGCCAGAGCCGTGTGCCCGAGCCGCCGCAAAGCAGCACGGGTGAGACCTTGGTCGATCCGATCATGGTTGGCGGACGCAGCAGAGGGAAACGGGGACGAACCCAGAAGTATCGACTCGAGCTGGACGCAGCCCAAGGTGGACGGGAGCGTCCGGCGCATCCAGGCGCCGATCACGGCCGTGGCATGGCTCCTGCACTTGGACGGGTGCTGGGCAGCAGGGGGGGTCGGAGATCGGCGCCCGTGATTGCGCCCCGCGTCGCGGATCTTCCCCACATTCTACGCATCTCAGATTGAAGACACCCTGGTCCATCGCCGCCGGGCGGGCGGCAAGAATCGCCGGTAGGCGTGGCCGCTGTCTCGCTTCAAGCCGTTGCTCGGACCGATCTGGCGCAGTGTCGTCGCGATGCGCCGAATCATGGGGTGCGGGCCGTGTGCTCTGGGGGATCCTCGTCGTCGCCTTGGTTTCGGCATGCAGCGATCGCTCCGACCCGCTGCTCCATGTACAGGCCAATGGCTCGCTGAGCATCCATCCGTCGGTCATCACGTTGTCTGACGGAGGTACGGCCCACGTTTCGGTCACGTTGCGTGACGGAGCGGGCCGGCCGCTCTCGTCGCTGCCGGAGGGCGGCGAGGTTCGCTGGTCGAGCTTCGCGGCCACCGTCGCCCAGGTCTCTGGCGACGGACTCAGTGCGCAGGTGTCGGGCATGAAGCCGGGACGGACCATGCTGCGGGCCTCTCTAGGTTCGTTGTCGGCGACGGGGTCGATCGAAGTCCGGCCCGTAGCGGCGCAGGTCACGAGTCAGGGTCCGTCCGTGCTCGTTGGGCTCGCAGGTGAACTGGCGCCGCAGCCTGCACGGGTGCAGGTGCTCGATCGCCACGGATCGCCGGTGCCGCGGGTCCCCGTATCCTTTCAGGTCATGAGTGGTGGTGGCTCGGCGGTGCACTCCACGGCGGTCACCGACGAGTTCGGCTTTGCACAGACAGCATGGGTGCTGGGTCCGAACCTGGGTTTGCAGACGCTGCAGGCCACCGTCGCCGGCGCACCTCCCACCCAGCTGTTCTCGTACGTCAATGGCGACCTGGCCTCGGCGATTCTCTCCGGCGTCTCGGCCGGTGGGTCGACGGGGACGGTCGGCCAGGCGCTCCCGGAGTTGCTTGAGGTCCGGGCCCGCGACGTTCAGGGTCGGCCCGTGCTCGGTGTGAGTGTCGAATGGTCCGCGTCGGCGGGCACGCTTCTTCCGACCTCGCCCGTGACGGACCTGCAGGGTCGGGCCCGCGCCCGTTGGGTTTTGGGCCCCAATCCTGGGGTTCAAACCGCTTCGGTCCGGCTCAACGTGCCGCAGGCCACCGGCTCAGGGTCGAGCGGAGTGTCCGGTGGCATTGCCGTGACCTTTCAGGCTGCGGCAAGCACCGCTGCACCGACCCACATCTCCGTGCTTCCCCGACAGCTCGTGCTCGAGCTCGGGAACGCGGCGCGGGCCAACGTCGCGTTGTTCGACGATCTCGGCAATGTGATTGCGGGTCCCCACACGACCGAGTGGGTGATCGAGGATCCGGCGGTGTTGTCAGCCCAAACGGACCCATCCGGCGATGGCATTCTCTACGCGCTACGACCCGGTCGGAGCCGCGCCTTCATCACTGTCGGGGCGTTGGTCGACACGATCGACTTTGTCGTGCGACCGGTCCAGGATCCCAATGGTGGGGGCGGAGGTGGGGGTGGGACCGGCGAAGGCGTGCTTACCTCGCTTCAGGTGTCTCCGGACACGCTGAAGCTGGACGTCGGGCAGAGTGGAGGCGTGGCGGTCACCGCCCTGGATGCCACCGGCGCCCTGCTCCCCACGACCGAAGCGGTGTGGACCTCGGACAACTCGACCATCGCCACGGTCGATGCGTTCGGACGGGTTTCTGCCCTCGCGGTTGGCTCGACACGGGTTGGGGTGTCGCTGGGTGGCCTGCAGGCATCGGCGGTCGTCGTGATCACCGCCCCCCCGCCACCACCGCCGCCCGGAGGAGGAGTCCCCGAGCGCCTCGATGACGTGCGTACCGTTGGGGCCACCGAGACCAGCATCGACGTTGCGGTGACGGTTGGCCATGACGGCAATGGACACCCCGCTCGCCACGAGCTGCGGTATGCGCCCTCGCCCATGGGATGGGGATGGGGCCTTGCCACAATCGTTTCGTCCGGACCTTGCGCGTCGCCGGTGCTGCCGAGCACCGTGGGGGGAGAGTTGGTCTGTCGCGTCGGCGGTCTGACTCCGGGACGAAGCTACGACTTTCAGATGGTGACATGGCGGGTCGATGAGTCGGAGTCGATCTTCTCGCCACTCTCGAATATTGCGACGGGGTCGACCTTGGCGGCTTCGGGCGGACCCCAGGAGCGAGTCGACCGTGTGATAGTTACGCCGTCCACCGCGGTGGTCGCTCCCGGTACCACGGTTCAGTTGGTCGCGACTGCGCTGGATGCCGCCGGGGAATCCATCGAGGGCCTGGGCTTCGTGTGGGCGTCGACGAATCAGGCCATCGCCACAGTTGAGGGATCGGGACGCGTGTCCGGTGTCGCGCAGGGATCGGCTTCTATCCGAGCTTCCGTCGGCGGCCACACGGGCAGCGCGTCGATTTCGGTGTCGGCTGCGCCGACCGACGGCAGCGTGGCATCGGTCGTGGTTGCCCCGGCCGCTGTCTCACTCGCGGTGGGCGCGACTCGACAGCTTTCTGCGGTGGCATACAATGCGGCCGGCGTGGCCGTACCCGGTGTGGTGTTCACCTGGACGTCGACCAATACGGGTGTGGCGTCGGTCAGCGGGTCGGGTCGGGTGACGGCGAATCAAGCTGGGTCTGCGGCGGTCCGAGCGTCAGCTCAGGGAAAGACCGGTTCGACTGCAGTAGAGGTAACTCCGTCGGGCGGCGGTAGCGCTGGTCCGTTGGCGACCCTCACTGTGTCACCGTCATCGGCAAGCGTGTTCGTCGGTGGATCGATCCAACTCACGGCGGTGGGACGGGACGCTGCGGGCGTCACGATCCCTGGAACGGTGGTGAGCTGGTCGTCGACCAATACCGGCGTTGCGACGGTCGACGGCGCAGGGCGGGTGTCGGGTGTGGGGCAGGGCATTGCGACGATCCAGGCCACAGCGGCAGGGGTCACGGCCAGCGTGCAGGTATCGGTGAGCGCGCCGACAGCAGGTTCGGCGTGGTATGAGCAGAAATGGGACTTTGGAAGCACGGCACAGATGCTGGCTGATCCCAATCTGTCGGATGCCGCGACGTCGCACG
>CAZFRU010000036.1:0-49748 GCA_964521385.1 uncultured Gemmatimonadaceae bacterium
AGCCCGAGGTGGGTGCACTGCTGATGCGGGCGGTCGAGGCGGCGAGCGACGCGCTGTTCCGGAACGAGAAGAAGGCGGCACGGGAAGGGGCCGCTGGGAAGGACGGCTGCGGGGAAGACGACGGCGGCGACGATTCCGGGTGCGACCGTGACGACGACGACGATTCCCCCTGCGACTGCGATCCCTTCGGTCCCATCACCCCCGCCCAGCGTCGGGCCGACGCGGTGGGGCTGATCGCGGAGCGGGCACTCGGCGCGGGATTCACCGAGGGCGGCAGCGGATCGCGGGCCGAGCGCTACCAGGTCATGTTGCACGTCGACGCCGCGACCCTGCGCAGCGAGCGCACCGACACGGGCCCCGCCACCTCGAGCGACGACCCTCGTCGCTCCGACCTCGACGGCGTCCGCGTTTCCGCGGAGACGTCTCGGCGCCTCACCTGCGACGCGAGTATCGTGCGGGTGGGGGTGGTCGGCTCGCCCGGCATCGGTCTCGGCCGTGGCAATGACTCCGTCAGCCTCGATCTCGGCCGCAGCACCCGCACCATCTCGCCGGCCCTACGACGCGCGCTCCAGCTGCGGGACCAGGTCTGCCGCTTTCCGGGATGCTGCTGCCGCTTCACCGACGGGCACCACATCAAACACTGGGCCGATGGAGGGGAGACCAACCTGCGCAACCTGATCCTGCTCTGCCAGCGGCATCATCGCGTGGTCCACGAGGGGCGCGTTCAGGTGTGCAAGGACCGCGAGGGCGCGGTCGTCTTCTTCACCCCCGCAGGGCGGGTCATGTTCGACACCGCGCGCGGGGGGCGGGCGCCGGGAGCGGGGCACGACCGGGGTGAGGGGCTGGGTCGGGGTCGAGGGCTGGGCCGGGGTGGCGGGCACGAGCGGCATGGAGTTCATGCCCCGTACGAACGCAGCCCGAGTCCTGCGCCACTCCCCCCCGCACCGCCCAGCCGCCGCCCGACTCCCGGCGCCGCGCGGTGGAAGCGCGATATCGAGATCCCCTGGGCCATCGAGGCCCGAGCCTGGGAAGCACTCGACTGCGAGTGAACACAGGCTCACCTCCTATCCAGACTGTGGGCTCGCCTCCTATCCAGAATGTGCGTCTCCCGGGCCCAAACGCCCACGATCACGCGAACACGCCCTGGGTCACCCGTGCATGACTGACCGTATACGATCTCGACGGCAATCGACAGGCCGAGGTCGGTGTCCCTCGCTCCGAGCGAGTTATCAGCCCGTCGGCTCCAGTCGGAGGACCCGTATCTCCGGAACATCAAGGTCGTTTCGCACGACCACCACGGCGCGATCGTTGTGGATCTGCTGGATGTCCCAGCCCACCGGCACCACCAGGCGGCGCACGAGCCCCCCCTCTGGATCATGGCCCCACCACACCACCTCGCTGTCGCTGGCTCGGAGCGCCTGGCGAACCCATAGTAGCCCGTCCTCTCCCGAAAGAAGTGCGTCGAAGTACGGGTGCGCGTCGGGAAACCGCACCTCCTCGAACATTCGAATCCAGTTCCGTCGAAGATCGGGCCGCGCACTGGCCCGCTCCATCCGGTCTTCAAGCGCCCTCGTGATCTCCTCGGATGAAAGCTCCCTACTGGAGATCACGATCCGGAACGAGTCCTCGGCAACGCCTCCTGCTCCGAGTCTGAACACCCAGGGATTGTCCCCCACCGCGTGGAAGATCTGCGACTCGTGGACCGCCACGATCCCCTGGGGAAAGAACGGTGGATAGGTCAGGAAGGAGGGCGCCCCGGGGTCATCCCGGTGGTAGTACATCCGGTTCGCCAGCGATATCGAGTCCGTGACCGCGCCGGAAGCTCGGTCGAGGACAAGGATCCGGATGGAATCGATCCCCAAGCCGTCGGGGAAAACCTGCAGGAGATCACTCTCGAGTACGACCCGGTCGACTGTCGAGCCCACGATATCAGAAGCGCCCCACGCCTCGACCGGCAACCGCACGACACGCGACGGTCTCCCCGTCGGACCCACGACCAGAATTCGATCTCCACCCGCCACCACGATGGAGTCACCCCAAGCAAGCGCCGCATCGACCACCGCGGGCACCTCACCACTTCCCTCCCCGCGCTCGCCGACGGGTGACACCTGCCCGGTGGCCGGATCAACCAGTAGTAGCTCGGAGAGCATCCCATCCGCGATGGCGACAGCACCGGAGGAGAGCTGAAACGCTGCCACGACCCGCCCCGGTGGCCTCCGAGACGCGAACGACGGGATTCACGGTATCGAGGTGAAAGCCCGGCGCGGCAGTCTCTACCACGTCACCGGACTCGACGCACCCGAGTAGAGCCACTCCAGCGACCACACCCGACACTACCGGCGCGTACCTACGGGACATTCAGGTCTCCTCTACGCAGTCGCAGCAGTGGATCTCCAGGTCGGACCGACCGAGGATACACCTCGAGAGGAGCCCATGGACCAACGTGCCATGGTGCGGGTGCCGGTCTCGAGACGCGGACGCACACGCCCTCGTCACCCAGACCCCTCCCCACCCACCAACGCCTCGAGTTCGTCTTGCGAAAGGGTGTGGTCGGTGCGTTTGGCGGCCGCGAAGATCCGCTGGCAGAGGGACTCGTCGTCGGGATCGAGGCCCTGCTTGCGCAGCCAGTACTTGACGTTGGACAGGCCGGCCATGGGGCCGATCTCGATCTCCTGCGTCCGTCCCACCATCGAGGCCGGCACCCCCGAATAGATGAGGTCGGCCAGCCACGCATCGCCCTTGGCTTCGGCCTTGACGATGGCCGCAGCGTGTACGCCGGTCCCGGTGCGGAAGGCGTCGCGGCCCACCACCGGGTAGGCGTGACCCAGGGGAATCCGGTAGGCACGACTCGTCTCGCGACAGTAGTCGGGCAGCGTCGTCAGGTCGTGATCGTGCAGCCCGAGCAGCTTCAGGTTGACCAGGAGCAGATCCATCTCGGTGTTGCCGGTCCGTTCTCCGACTCCCAGCGCGGTGCCGTGGACTCGGGTGGCACCGGCCTGGATCGCGGCCAGCGCGTTGGCCAGCCCGAATCCCCGATCCCGATGACCGTGCCAGTCCACGCCCACATCGACTCCCGATGGCGTCACGATCTCGTCGATCACGAAGCGCACGAGAGCTCGGGTGCCCTCGGGAGTGGCGTGCCCGACGGTATCGGCAAGACAGATCCGGCGCGCACCCCACTCGATGGCCCGCCCGTACAGGGCCTTCAGGGTATCGGGATGCGCGCGGGTGGTGTCTTCCGTGACCATCATCACCGGCAGTCCCTCGCGTATGCAGAAGGTCACGGCCTTCTCGGCCGTCGCCAGCATGCGATCCAGGTCCCACCCCTCGGCGTAGAACCGCACGGCCGAGCTTCCGACGAAGGTGCACGCCTCGATGGGAAGGCCCACCGCCTGCGAAATCGCGGCGATGGGCTCGACGTCGGCCAGCACCGTACGCGCCGCGCAGTTCGCCGCAATCGACAGCTCGCCGTCGACGATCTCGCGGGCCAGGGCGGTCACGTCGCGCACGGCCCGTGGGCCCGCCCCCGGCAACCCGATGTCGGCGGTATGGATGCCCAGCTCGTTCATGCGCCGCAGCATGCCGATCTTCGCCTCGATGGGTGGATCGGTGACCGAAGGGTTCTGCAGTCCGTCGCGCAGCGTCTCGTCGTCGAGTTGGATCGGGCCGACGGCCGACCAGTCGAATCCACCCGGCAAGCGATTCCAGTCGTAGATCAGGTCCGTCTCGTCCATGCACCCGCATCCGTGGGTCAGGGGAACGCCGCCCTCACCAGGGGCAGCCGCAGTCCCACAAGCTAGGGCGCCCGAGCGGTTGTGGGCAGATGGGAGCGGTGTTCGTCCGAGCGGTTGCGGCGATCCCGGTCAGGGCGGAGGTTGATCCATGCCTCCCCACCTCTCCCGACTGCTCGCCGCGGCCGACGTCCAGCAGGCCCGCCAGCACCTCGAACGCACCGACGAGCGCACCCTCGACGAGCAGGTCGCGCTCACGCGCATTGCGGCGCCGCCGTTCGGTGAAGGCCCGCGGGGTGCTGCCATGGCCGAGCTGATGAGGGCCGCAGAGCTCGAGGTCCTGGAGACAGACGGGGCGGGCAATGTGATCTCCCGGTTCTCCGACTCCGCACCCTGGACCCCCCAGGGTCGAGGCGCACTCCCTCTGGTGGTGGCAGCCCACCTCGACACGGTGTTCCCGGCGGGCACCGATACCGAGGTGACGCGTGATGGCGACCTCCTCAAGGGCCCCGGCATCAGCGACGACGGCCGCGGCCTGGCAGCGACGCTGGCGCTGGCTCGGGCCGCACGAGCCGGCGCCCTCCGCTTCGAGGCGCCCCTGCTCGTGATCGCCACCGTCGGGGAAGAAGGCACCGGAGACCTGCGCGGCGTGCGCCACCTCTTCTCACCCCAGGGGGCGCTGGCACAGGGGTGCCGGGCCTTCGTGTCGCTCGACGGAGCCGGGTTGCGCCGCATCATCAACACGGGACTGGGATCGCTACGCTACCGGGCTACCGTACGGGGCCCCGGGGGGCATTCCTGGGTCGACTACGGAGTCCCCAATCCGATCCATGCCCTCGCTCGGGCAATGGAGGGGTGCTGCCGGATTCCCCTGTCGACGGCGCCCACCACCACCTTTTCCATCGGACGCTGGGGCGGCGGCACCAGCGTCAACGCGATCCCCACCGAGGCGTGGGTCGAATTCGAGGTACGCTCCGAGACGGAGGTCGAGCTGAGCCGTATGGACCTCGAGATTCGCAGCGTGCTCGATCAGATCGCAGGACTCGAGGTCGAGCTCGCGCCGCTCGGACGTCGTCCGGCCGGCCGTACCGCGACCGAACATGCCTTGGCCCGCGCCGCCGCTGCTGCCACCGAGGCACTGGGCGTCACGCCAGAATTCGGAGTCTCGTCGACCGACGCCAACCTGCCGATGTCGCTCGGCATCCCCTCGCTCACCCTGGGCGCCGGCGGCGACGCGGGGCAGGCGCACACGCCCGATGAGTGGTATCGCAACGCCAGAGGGCCCGACGGCATCTTCAGGGCCCTCCTGACCCTGCTGTTGGCCGACCGCGCTATGCGCTCCGCATCCGATCCCAGGTTACCTCCAGCCAGCGGTATACCGTCGGCAACACGAGGAGTGTGAGCACCGTCGAGGTGGCGATGCCGCCGATCACGACGCTGGCCAGCGGACGCTGGAGTTCGGCGCCCGGCGAGTGCGACAGCGCCATGGGAATGAAGCCGAAGCTGGCGGCCAGCGCCGTCATCAAGACCGGCCGAAGTCGGGTCGCCGCCCCCTCGAGAATCGCTTCGTCGAGGGGCCTTCCCTTTTCGCGGAGTTGGTTGACGTAGCTCACCAGCACCACGCCGTTGAGCACCGCGATGCCGAACACGGCGATGAAGCCGATGATGGCCGACGTGCTCAGGTTCAAGCCGGCGATCCAGAGCGCGCCGATTCCCCCCACCAGCGCGAAGGGCACGTTGAGCAGGATCAGGGCCGCATGCCGCACCGTCCCGAAGGCGGAGAACAGCAGCAGGAAGATCACCACCACGGTCGCGGGCACGAGAATCGAGAGGCGAGCGAGGGCGGTCTGCTGATGCGTATACTGTCCGCCCCACTCGAAGGCGTAGCCCTCGGGGAGCCGCACCTCGCGGTCGAGCACCTCGATGGCCTCGTCGACGAACGACCCCACATCACGACCACGGATGTTGGCGCCGACCACCACCATGCGCTGCCCACCCTCATGCGCGTACGCCTCCGGGCTCTCGCGGCGCTCGACCACAGCCACCGCCGAGAGGGGGAGCATGCCCCCCTCTCGGGTGGCGACGGGCAGCGCACCGAGCAGATCGGGATCGAGGGAGTTGCCGTCGGGCAGCCGCACGACCACATCGATGCGCCGGGGCCCGTCGACGATCTGGGTGGCTACCGAGGCTCCGAGCGCCGCCTCGACCTGCGCGCCCACCTGCTCGCTCGACAGCCCGTACCGGGACAGCGCCACCCGATCCAACGCCACCCGCAGCTCCGAGACGCGCGCGGCGGAACTCACCTTGACGTCTGCCGCCCCGGAAATGGTCGCCAGGAGTGTCTCGACCCGGCCGGCGAGAGCGGCCAGGCGGTCGGGATCCGGACCCAGGATCTTCACCCCCACGTCGGTGGTGATCCCGGTCTCGGCTTCGTCGAGCCGCATCTGGATCGGCTGCGTGAACGCGTATTCCAGCCCGGGCACATCCTGGAGCACCGAGTCCATGGCCTGAAGAAGGGCGTCCTTTCCTCCCGGCCGCCACTGTTCGCGAGGCACCAGCGCCACGTAGGTGTCGGACTCGTAGGTGCCCATGGCTTCGGTGGCCAGGTCGGGTCGGCCGAGCTTGCTCACCACCTGTTCCACTTCGGGGAGCGACAACAGTGAAGCTTCGAGGGCCGACGAGAACTGTACCCCCTGCCCCAGCGCCGTAGACGCCGGACGGAGTCCCTGGACCAACACGCTGCCCTCGTCGAGACGGGGCATGAACTCGGTGCCCAGACGGGTTCCGCTCCAGATCGCCCCCGTCACCACGACCAGGGCCACCGCGGCCACCGGCAGGGGGCGTCCCAGCGTCGTGGCCAGCATCTTGCGATACCGGTCACGAAAGCGGTCGAAGACCGGCGTGTGGGGCTCACGGGCGTTCATCAGGAACGCTCTCGCTGCGGCCGGCACGAAGGTGAGAGCCAGGATCAGCGAACCGAACACCGCCGCGGTGACCGTGAACGCCATCGGCACGAACATCTTTCGCTCGGTACCGCCCAGGGCGAAGATCGGCAGGTATACGGCGATGATGATGCTGATGCCGAACACCACCGGTCGACCCACCTCGGTGGCCGCCTCGGTCATGCGCCGGACCGAGCCGTCTTTCGATGTCCCGTGCTCGGACTTGCGCATGATGTTCTCGATCATCACCACCGAGCCGTCGACCAGGAGTCCGAAGTCGAGAGCACCCAGGCTCATGAGGTTGACCGAGTACCCGAACACGCGCATGGCGATGAAGGCCCACAGCATCGACAGCGGAATCACCAGGGCGACGATGATGCTGGCCGCCAGATTGCGCAGGAAGGCCCAGAGCAGCACCACCACCAGGGAGGCACCCAGGAGCAGGTTCTTCTCGATCGTGTACGTGGTCTGTTCGACGAGGTGCGCCTGGTTGTAGAAGGGCACCAGATCGACCCCCGCCGGCAAGGTGCTCTCGATCCGCTCGATGCGGACCGCGATGGCGTCGATCACGTCGAGGGCGTTGGCGCCTTTGCGCATGATCACCATACCCGCCACCACCTCGCCTTCACCGTCGAGGGTGACCGCGCCCTGACGGGGCAGAGGCCCGCGCTCGACTTCGGCCACCTCGTGGAGCAGCACCGGCACCCCGTTGCGGGACGCCACCGGTACCTGAGCCAGGTCGACGAGACCCCTGAGGCGCCCCTCGCCTCGAACCACGTGGCGTTCGCCACGGGCCTCGATGTAGGTGCCCCCGAAGGTGCGGTTGTTCTCGGCTACCGCCCCCTCGAGGTCGGCCAGGGTGAGACTGGTGAGGTTGAGCCGCAGCGGATCGGTGACGACGTGGTATTGCTCGACGAATCCGCCCCACGAGTTCACCTCGGTCACTCCCGGGACGGTGCGCAGCTGGGGCGCGATGGTGAAGTCCTGGAGCGTCTTGAGCGCCATGAGATCCCAGGCGGGATCATGCGAACGCAACACGTACTGGAAGATCTCGCCCATGGCGGTGGAAATGGGCCCCAACTGGGGGCGCACCCCTTCGGGGAGATCGGCGCTGACTCCGTTGAGACGCTCCGAGACCACCTGCCGCGCAAAATACGGGTCGATGCGGTCTTCGAAGATCACCTGCACCATGCTCAAGCCGAACTTGGTGGTCGATCGCACCGCCGACGTGCCCGGCAGGCCGAGGAGCGAACGCTCGATGGGAAAGGTGACGAGCTGTTCGACGTCTTCGGGGGCCATCCCCGGAGCCTCTGCTATGACCGATACCGAATTGGCCGTCAGGTCGGGAAACGCCTCGAAGGGCAAGGTGGAGAACGCCCACGCCCCGACGGCGAGGAGCGTTGCGATACCGCCCGCGATGAAGAGCTGCTGGCGGAGCGAGAACCGAATCAGGAGATCGATCATTCGCCGCCTTCCTCGTCGACGACACCACCCTGCTCGAGGGCGGATCGTACGAAGTACGCACCCTCCACCACCACCCGCATGCCCGCGGTGAGTCCTTCCACCGCGAGTTGGCCGTTCCCGACCGGGGTCACGCTCACGGCGACGGGCTGATACCGCCCCGGCTCGACTTCGACCAGGACGACGTTACCTCCCTCCCAGTACTGGACGGCGTCGGCGGGCAACAGCACTCCGTGGCGGGCTTCGGCGCCCTGCAGCATGACCGTGGCGTACATGCCGGGTCGAGCTCCCCGGGGGGGATTGGGCACATCGACCCGGATCTCGATGGTGCGGGTTGCCGCATCGACCCGCCCACCCACGCGAATCAGGCGACCCGCCACCGTGTCGGAGGGAATCGCGCGCAGGGTGACCCATGCGTCGGCCCCGGGCTGGAGCCGCACCGCATGGTCTTCGGACACGAAGGCGGTCGCCCACAGGTGGTCTACCGAACCCACCTCGATGAGGGGATCGCCCGGCACGACGGTGGCCGACGGCTCGGCCCACACCGACAGCACCTGGCCCGGTCGGGGCGCACGCACGGTCACGTCGCCGTCGGGGGAGGGGTCGAGGTGGGCGAGGATCTCGAGCGCGCGGACGTGCTCGGCGCGGGCTCCCCGCAGTTCTGCGCTACGCCGCTCCACCTCTTCGCGCGGTACGGCCCCAGCCGTGAGTAGCGCTTCGGAGCGCACGAAGGCGGCCTCGGCATACTCCAGCCCCGCTTCGGCGGCGCCGAGATCACGGCGCGCGTCGGCGAGTTCGTGCGAGTGGATGTAGGCCAGGGCCTGGCCGGCGCGCACCTCGTCGCCCGGCACCACCAGCACCCGCACCACCCGCCCCTCGACGATCGATCCGATCCGCGCCAGGGCCGTGTCGGGAGGGGCGAGTTCAGCGGGAAGATGCACCGGAATCCTCACCTCTCCGGGAGTCACGACTTCGACCCGCAGTCCCGCCGCGGCCTGCTGCGCCTCGGACAGGGTGACCGAGCCGTCGGAGTCGGCGGGCGGCGAGGGAAGCGCGGCGTCATCGCCACAGGCTGCAAAACTCATCGCACACACGAGGACCACCAGGGTGCGCTTCATCGATCCTCCCGGATCAGGGGGTCACAGAAGAGGTCAGCGGTCGATTCGCGTCCTTCGAGTTCGGCGACGCGGGCCCGGGCGCTTCGCCAGGCGGCGCCCCAACGCTCCCGCGCTTCGAGTGCCTGGAGACGCGCTCGCCGCACATCGAGCAGTTCCATCAACGAGCCTTCTCCGAGATCGAGCCGCGCACGGGACGCTTCCACCATGCGGGCCACGTCGGCCTCCCACTCCGGCGCCCGGAACGCCGACCCGGCCGCATCGAGGGCCTGAAAATCGGCGCGAGCCGCCGCGAGTTCAGCCATGATCCGCTTGTCTTCGTCGGCCGCGGCCGCCCGGGTCGCGGCGGTCGTGCCCACCGCCGCCTGCACGCGACGAGATCCGCGGTCGAAGAGCGGGAGGTCGAAGGCCAGCCCGGCATAGAGCGCCTCGACCCCGGCCACCCGGCGCAACCCGACCTGCGGCTGGAGGTCGGGCACCCGGAGGCCTCGCGCCAGCCTCTCGGCGCCCTCCGCCTGACGGACCCGGGCCTGGGCCGCCTCGACGCGGGGAGATCCCTCCCCCGTGGCCAGAGGCTGTCCCGGTCGACACAGGGGGGCATCGATCCGGACCTCGACGGTGGGTTCGAGTCCGCCTCGCAGTGCGACCTCGACGGCGCTGGCGGCCGCCGCCCCGCTCCGCATCGCAAACGCCTCGAGCGCCACCGAGTGCGCCAGCCGAGCCCGCGCGGCGTCGCCCTCGGCGGCCCGCCCCGCCAGAGCCTGAGCTCCCAGCGTCTCGGCCAGCTGCTCCAGCGCCAGCAACTCATCCGATGAAAACGCCCGCAAACGGGCATCGCGTTGGGCACGGGCCACGGCGTCGACCGCACCCGACACCGCGCGCAGCCGCGTCAGGCGCTCCATCGCGCCGGCCTCGTCAGCCAACGCCTCCCCCTGCATCCGCGCACCGGCGAGATCTCCACCGAGGGGTACCAGGAAGGTGAAGACCGCCTGACCTTCGAGTCCGCGGGCCCCGGAAAGGCCCGTGACCTCGGTCTGTGCGCCGATGTTGTCGACCGACGCCGTGAGGTGCGGGTTGGACCACGCGCCCGCCTGCCGGGCGGCATGGACCGCGGCTTCCGAACGCAGTGAGGCGGCCACCACATCGGGACCCACGCTCAGGACACGGTCGAGATAGGCCTCGGGGCCCATCCGGATCGAGTCCGTCTGCAGGGTGAGAGCAAAGACCAGTGCGAAATACATGGTACGGGATTCCTTGATCGAGCGGCGGTGAGGAGCCGGGGATCCGACCGTCGGGCAGGAAGGTAGTGGCGTGAAGATGAATCCACG
Organism: uncultured Gemmatimonadaceae bacterium; assembly: GCA_964521385.1. Lineage (GTDB taxonomy): Bacteria > Gemmatimonadota > Gemmatimonadetes > Longimicrobiales > Gaopeijiaceae > Gaopeijia. The sequence goes on from CAZFRU010000036.1 coordinate 10,578, forward strand.
ATGAACAGGCGAGGCCACGCCCTCCATGCACCCGCGTTCATCGTCCGTTCATGGTCGGGGGCCTATCTTGTCATCATGCGAATCCTATTCGTGGAAGACGACGGTCGCCTGCGTGGCGTGATCGCTCGGGGACTGCGCGACGCCGCCCACGCCGTGGACGAGGCGGCTACGCTGGCCGAAGCTCGGCGGCTACTGGGCGTCGAGAGCCATGATGTCGCCGTGCTCGACGTCAACCTCCCCGACGGGACCGGATTCGACCTGACCCGGGAGCTACGGGCTGCCGGCCACCCGCTGCCGATCCTCCTGCTCACCGCCCGGGACTCGGTCGAAGACCGCGTCGAGGGGCTCGACGCCGGCGCCGACGACTACCTGGTCAAGCCCTTCGCGCTCGCCGAACTGCTGGCGCGTCTGAGGGCCCTCGGCCGCCGGCCTCCCGACACGCGTGCGCCGCTCCTCGAGGTCGGCGACCTGGTGGTCGACCCGGCCGCTCGCACGGCCTCGAGGGCGGGGGTGGCCATCGACCTCACCACTACCGAGTACGCGCTGCTCGAATACCTCGCCCGGCACCCCGGGCAGGTCCGCGGACGCGAACAGATCAGTGCGGCCGTCTGGGACGAGAACTACGACCCGCTCTCGAACATCATCGACGTGTACGTCGCCCGATTGCGGCGAAAGCTCGCGCTCGACGACCGGGCCCCGATGATCCACACCATCCGGGGCGCGGGCTACGTGCTGGATCCCGAGCGGTGAGGGTCCCCGCGCTTTCGCTGCGTTGGCGCCTGGCCGGCCTCTTCACCCTGGGATTCGGACTCCTGCTCGCGGCAGGCGGGCTCGGGCTCCACACCTGGCTGGCCCACGACTACAGGGCCGAGTTCGACGCCGATCTCGCCGCCAGCGCCACCGCCTTCGCAGAGCTCCATCACCAGGAATTGGCCTACTTTCCCGATGCCTGGGCGGCCGCCGAGCACGCGGTCTCGGAGCTGCTCTTTCCCGACCGGCTCTTCGTGGCGCTGCGTGACGACGGTACGCTCGCCACCAGTCGGGGGCTCGAGCTCGCCGAGATGGTGGTGCCACAGCTCGCCGGCCAGCTTCACGAGGGAGCTTTCGACCTGATGGCCAACGGGGTTCCGTTCCGGGTCCTGCGGCGACCGCTCGCCGACGATGTGACGGCCTACGTGGTGTTGTCGCGTGCGCCCCTCGATGCTCTCCTGAACGACCTGGCGACCGCACTGGGCGTTGGCCTCCCCGCGATTCTCCTGCTTGGCGCCATCATCGGTGCCGCCGGAGCCCGCCGGGCACTCCGTCCCGTCGCCAAGGTGGCTGCGGCGGCCGGCATCATCGCCGACGAGGTCGCCGCAGGCCGCGACACCTTCACCCGACCACGCCCTGCGCCGGTCGATGATGAGGTGGGTCAACTCACCTCGGCGCTGAACGGGCTCGCCGACCGCCTGGGGCCGGCCTTGCGGCGAGAGCGCAAGCTCGTCGAGGAGCAACGCCGGTTCCTGGCCGGGGCAGCCCACGAACTGCGCATGCCGGTGACGATCCTGCGCTCGGAAGCCGAGGTCGCCCTGCAGGGGCCCTCCGACCCCGACGAACACCGAGCCGCGCTGGAGCGCATCGAGCGCGAGGCCGTGGGGCTCTCGACGCTGGTCGACGACCTGCTGTTGCTCGCCCGTGCCGACAGCGTCGAGTTCGCGCTGCGGCCCGAACGCTTCTTCATGGACGACGTCGCCACCGACACCCTGCGGCGGCTGTCGCGTCATCCTTCGGCGCGGAACCGCAGGCTGCGCCTCGGTGACTTCGAGCCCGCGCCCGCCGCTGGCGACCGCGTGCTCGTGGAGCGAGCCCTCGGCGTCCTGATCCACAATGCGCTGGTCCATGCCGCACCCTCGGACGTCGTGGTGCGAGCGGGCTCCGACGCCACCGGGTCCTGGGTGGAGGTGTCCGACCAGGGCCCCGGCATCGAGCCCGCCGACGCCGAGCGCGTGTTCGAGCGGTTCGTCCGACTCGACACCACCACGCCGGGCACGGGGCTGGGCCTGCCCATCGCCCGCTGGATCGCCACCCTGCACGGGGGTACGCTCACCCTCGACTCGACGCCCGGAGCGGGAAGCCGGTTCGTGCTCCGGCTCCCGGTTGCCTGACCCGATCCGATTCGACCCGGCCCTCAGCCCACCACTTCGGAGTCGTCCGCCAGGTTGACGCGTCCCTGGGCGCCCCGGACCCGCGCCCGCGCACCCACCAGACTTCCCGCAAGCGTCGACCCCTCGACCACGGCATCGTGTCCGACGATGGTGTCGGCGAGGGTCGACCCCTCGACCGTGGCGTCGCGCTCGATGGTGACGTTGGGTCCGATCCGCCCGCCCCGTACCCGCGCGCCCGACTCGATCCGCACCGGCTCCACGATCTCGGCGCCCTCGACCGCGGCACCGGGTTGAACCCCCCCACGCGAGGTCTCGAGCAGATGCCGATTGGTGTCGAGCAGCGTCTCGAGCTTGCCGCAGTCATACCACCCGTGGGCGGGCGCCGTGCGGAGTCGGGCGCCGTGATCGACCATGTACTGGAAGGCGTCCGTCAGATAGTACTCGCCTCCCTTTCCGGCATCCGCCGCCAGCGTATGGTTGATGCCCTCGAACAGCAGTCCGTAGTCGCGCACGTAGTAGACGCCGATGTTGGCCAGCTTCGACACGGGCTCGCTGGGCTTCTCGACGATCCGCTCCATGGTTCCGTCGGGGCGGGTGACGATGACCCCGAACCGTTGGTAGTCTTCGACTTCCTTGGCCCAGAGAATCCCGGCGTCACCCTCGGGCAGGCGGCGGGCAAGGCCGAGATCGGCGTCGAAGAGGGTGTCACTGAACAGAATCAGCAGATCGTCGTCGGCCCAGGGCTCGGCGAGCTTGATGGCACCGGCCGTGCCGTCCATGACCTCCTGGGTCGTGTAGTGGGGCCGGAGCTCGGGATAGTCGGAGGCGATGAAGTCGCGGATCACGTCGGAGCGGTATCCGACGATGAACACCATTTCTTCGATGCCCAGTGCCTTTACGTCGTCGAGCAGATAACTCAGGATCGGACGTCCACCGACCCTCAGGAGGGGTTTTGGAGTATGATGGGTTTGCGGGCGGAGCCGCGTACCGCGTCCCGCCAGGGGGATGATCGCCTTCATGGTCGTCCGTGGGTCTTGTGGAAGGCCGGGCTTTCGGCCAGGACACGGCGCCCAAGGTACCCCTTCGGCGCGCCCCCGAGCAATGCGAGACCTTTGACTTCCGGACCCTCATCGCCAACCCGTGACCACCTTCCCACCGCCACCCTGCCGATCATGCACCGTACTCCCGCCCCCCTCACCTACCGCCGTGTCGCGCTGATCCCGGCACTGGTCCTCACGGCCGCCTCGGCCTGTGCCTCGACTGCAGCCAGCGCCTCGGCCACCACCCTCGCCACACCGCCCTCGGCGCCACGGGACGTGCCGGCGCTCGCGGCCGCCGACACCGGCGTCGTCCGGGTCAGCGGATCCGCTCAGATCGAGGTGCCGGCCGATCGGGCCCGCCTCCACTTCGCCCTGGAGACCGAAGCGCGCTCGGCCGCCGCAGCCTCGCAAGCGAATGCCGAGCAGATGAACGCGGTACTGGCGGCGGCACGCACAGCCGTGGGCAACGCCGGCACCATCGAGACGTCGGGATACGCTCTGAGCCCGATCTACTCGACGCCCGAGCGGGGCGGATCACAGACCATCACCGGCTACCGCGCCCAGAACACCCTGGTCGTGACCCTCACCGACGTCGATCGAGTGGGAGCCGTGCTCGACGCCGCGGTGGGCGCCGGTGCCAACCGGGTCGCCCAGTTGAGTTTCTTCGCCTCCAATCCCCGCCCGGCGCGGCTCGAGGCGATCCGCCAGGCCACAGCACAGGCGCGCGAAGAGGCCGAGGTCCTGGCCGCTGCCCTGGGTCGGCACCTGGGTGAGCCGCTCGACGTGGCCGTATCGGGAGGCATGCAATACGCGGAGGTCGCCCGGTTTCGAGGAGCGGACATGGCCATGGCCGCCACACCGGTCGAGCCCGGTTCACAAACCGTGACGGTCACCGTCAGCCTGAGCTTCCGACTGGAGGGCATGTCGCGTTGAGCCCCACCGAGTCGGGGCCGAGCTATCGGGTACGCACCGATCCGCAGGCAGCCGATCCGATGCTGCGGGGACGGACCTACGCGGTTCCCTTCGACAGGATCTGGAAGGCCGCCAGCCGTCTGGTTTCGGGAGATCTGCGTGGATGGTCGCTCACCTGGGCCGATGACCGCGAGGGGGTCCTCGAGGCCAGGGTGGCCAAACGGCTCCTGCGGCCGGCGGGCATGGTGCGGGTCCGCATCTCGCTCGATTCCGATGCCCAGACCCGGGTCGACATGGCGGCCGGTCCGTCCGACGGAGGTGCCGACCTGGGCGTCAGTCGCCGCCGTATCCAGCACTTCTTCTCGGAGCTCGATCGTGCGGTGGCGCCGACCCTCGCGCGGATCCGGGCCACACGCGGCCTCCTCGTCGTTTTCTGCCTGGCTGGCGTGCCCCTCGCGTGCGCCCCCGACACCGAACCGCCGGGCACACCCCCTCCGGCCACGGCCACCCCCTCGCAACCGACTCCCGCCGATTCGGGCCGGATCTACGAGCGGTCGATCGTCTTTCTCAGCACCCAGTCCGACAGCGTCTTCGTGGTGCCCTGGTTCTTCACCGTGCGCACGGGGGCCGGCGTCGTGCGCCGGCATGGTCGGGGCTGGCTCCTGCGCGGCGCTGTATGGGATCCCTTTTTCGACGAGGCCTGGGAAACGCCTCTCGTGCGCGCGCCCTGGCGGCCCATGCCCCACGGAGCGCTACGCCTCCAGGTGGGCGAGGGCGACGCACTCGAACAGGTCTCATTCGTGAGCGCGGGACGTCGTCTCGACCTCATGCTGGAATCGTCCCTCGCCGAATGGACCGGACGGCGCGGTGAGACCTTTCGGTTCCTCGCCGGAGGACTCGTGCTCGCCGAGCGTCGCGTCTCCGGGCTCGTCCTCGATCTGAATCGAGCGAGGGGGGTGGGCGAAGGTGCGAGCGGAGACTGGATGGTGCTCACCTCGGGTGATTCGCTCCACCTCGTACTCCATGCGCCCCTTCAGGCGCAGAATCGCGAGCCCGGCGGATGGCGCGGCTGGGCACACCTCGACTTCAGGGATCTGCCCTTCGCCAACATGACGGTCGACTGGGCCACGACGCGCGCCTTCGACCGGGCGCGGCGTGACGTGCCGGTAGGCTGGACGATCCGCTCGGGCAGTGGCAACGTGCAGGGGTCGCTCAATGCGCGCTCCTCTCAGCTGCTGGCAGGCGAAGGGGAGGGCCCCCTGCTTCCGGTCGATGGGTTGTTCGAGGTGTCTGGAACCATCACGATCCAGGGTGCCGAATACCCCGTCCACGGACTTCTGCGCCACGCGCAGGGCTCCTGACGCCCTTCCCCAGCCGACCCCTCCGTGTCCGAAGAACTGATCCGCGCCGCTGTGACCATCGCGTTCGGCGCGCTGGCCGGCGGCCTGACCAACACCATCGCGATCTGGATGCTCTTCCATCCGTATCACCCGCCGACGGTGGCGGGGCTGCGGATCGGTTGGCTTCAGGGCGCGGTGCCCAAGAACCAGGCCCGTCTCGCGGCGGCCATCGGTCGTACGGTGGGCGACAAACTGCTGACGGCGGACGATCTGGCCCGGATCTTCGCCGAGCCCGAGTTCCGTGCCGCATTCGACGAACGCCTCTCGGCCTTTCTCGGCGATCTCCTGCACCAGGAGCGGGGATCGCTGAGGGAGCTGCTCCCGCCCTCAGCGCTGCCCGAACTGGAACGGCTGCTCGAAGGACTCGTCGAGCATTCGCTCGATCGCCTGAACAGCTACCTGGCTTCGGAGGGATTCGAGGCGGTGGTCGCAGAGCGCACGGCGGGGTTGGTCGAAGCGGTCTCCGACGAACCCATCGGTGGTCTGCTGACCCCGGCCCGCGAATCCGCCGTCGCCGACGCCGTCGAGTCGTGGCTGATGTCGGCGGTCGAGAGCACCGATTTTCGAGCTGCACTCGACGACTACCTGGTGCGGGCCACCGAGACGCTGCTGCGGCCCGATCGCACCTTTGAAGAAGTGCTGCCCCTGGGTCTGGTGGGATCGCTCGAGCGCGCCATCGGCAGCTACTTGCCGTTGGCCATCGAGCGTCTCGGGGGACTGCTCGACGATCCCGAAGCGCGAGCGCGCTTCGAGGGCATGCTGCGGGAGCTGTTCCAGCGTTTTCTGGGCGACCTCAAGTTCCATCAGCGCATGGTCGCTCGCCTGGTGGTCACCGACGAGACGGTCGAACGGGTGCTCGACACCATCGAGGCCGAAGGCGCCGAGCGCCTGTCGGAGATGCTGCGGGAGCCGGCCGTGCAGGAGGCGATGTCGCGAGGGGTCAGCGAGGCGATCGTCGACTTCCTGCGCCGCCCGGTGCGCTCGGTGCTGGGCCCCCCGGATTCGGCCAGCGTCGTCGACGCTCGCGAGACGCTGGCGGCCTGGCTCGTGACGATGGCACGAGATCCGCAGACCCGCACCTTCCTGGTCGAAAAGCTCCAGCAGGGGCTCGACAAGGGTGGGGCCCGCACCTGGGGCGATCTGCTCGAGCGGGTGCCCCCCGATCGCATCGCCGCATGGCTGGTGTCGGCAGGCCGGAGCGGCGTCGTGCGGCGGATCGCGCACGAAGTCGGTACCCGTGCGTCGGCGGGCATCCTGGAGCGGCGTATCGGCACCCCCTCGCGGTGGTTGCCCGCCGACGCCTCGACCCGCCTCGAGAGCAGCCTGGGGCCGGTGCTGTGGGATTGGCTCCAGGGCCAGGTGCCGGCCGTGGTGCAGCGCCTGGATGTGGGGCGCCGGGTCGAGACCAAGGTGGTCGAGTTCCCCATGCCTCGTCTCGAAGAGATCGTGCGCAAGGTGACCGACCGCGAACTGCGGCTGATCGTGCGACTCGGCTACCTGCTGGGGGCCATCATCGGGATGGGCCTGGTGGGTATCAATACCCTGCTCGGATAGGGCGGAGGCTTCAACCGCCCTCGCCGTTCGACCCGTCGTTGCGATCCGGAGCCGCGGTCCGGAACCGTCGCTGTGACTCGGCCCGCCGGCGATCCGAGCCCAGCTCGTCGCGGCGCCACCAGTCGAGCGGGGTGAAGCGGCGTTTGACCTTGCGGCGCCGTGAGCCGCCCCGCGCCATCAACTGTTCGATCTCGTCGATGGATTGCTCGAATCGTCCCGGAAGACCAAGCCAGAAGCCCAGTGCCACCGCGAGCACACCCGCGACGATGAACGTTGCCGTCATCCCTTTTCGAGACCCTCCTTGGCGAGAATCCCGAGACCGATGCTGAGTATGATCCCCACAGCCATGGTGCCCACGGCGATCATGGCCACGAAGATCCAGAAGACGATGTTGGTCAGGAGGTATCCTCCCGGAACCAGATTGCTCATCGAAGGCGCTCGTTGAGGGAAAGACGGTGACGGCTACTCAATATGTCGGCAGGACGCAGGAGAAGAAACCCTGCTCACGACTCCTCGGGTCTGAGCCCGGCCCGGGCGAGCGCGGCCCATTCCTCGAGCCGTCGCGCCTCATCCAGAAGCCGCCGGCGGCCTGGAGCCGTCAGTTCGTAGTACCTCCGGCGACCGTCCGGATCCGGCGCTCGTTCGCTCTCGAGTTCGGAAATCCACCCCACCTCGGACAGATCGCGCAGCACACCGTAGAGGGTCGCGGGCCAGAGCACCATCCCTCCACCTGTGCGGGTCTCGACCGCATCCCGAATGGCGAAGCCATGACGGGGCTCGTCGGAAAGGGCCAGGAGCACCTGGAACCACTGGGGTTTCAAAGGGACGTCGGGCATCGTCACTCCGCGCGCAGCGCTTCGACGGGATCGACCCTCGATGCGCGCAGGGCAGGCACGAAGCTGGCGAACAGGCTCACCGCCAGCAGGATCAGGGCGGTGCCTCCGAGGACGAGCGGGTCGGTGGCCGACACGGCGAACAGGAGCGATCCCAGGACCCGGGTGAGCGCCACGGCCCCGATCAGCCCCAGTACCAGACCCACCCCGATGACCGTCAGCCCCTGGCGCACGACCATGCTCCGCACATCTGCAGCCCGCGCTCCCAGCGCCATGCGTACGCCGAGTTCGCGCGTGCGCTGGGAGACGACGTACGAAATTACCCCGTAGATCCCGACGGTGCCCAGGACGAGCGAGAGGACGGCAGCCAGCCCCAGGAGCGCGGCGGTGAACGAGGTGTCGGCGAGGTCGCGTGCGACGATCTCGTCCATCGTCTCGGTCACCGAGATCGGGACACCGGGATCCAGCTCCCGCAAGATGCTGCGCACTTCCGGGACGATCCGGTTGGAGGCAGGCCCCTTGACGAGGAGCGCCATCTGGAGCGCGGGCTCACCGCTGTCGGCCGTCTCGTTCAACCGCAGGATCCCCGGCCGGATATCTTCGCCGAGGCCCTCCATCGGCACGTCGCCCACGACTCCGGCGATCACCATCCAGGGCGATTCCTCACCGTCGCGGATTTTCTGCCCGACGGGGTCGCCCTCGATGAACTGGCGGACCAGCGTCTCGGTCACCCACGCGACCTGGGCGCGGTCCTGGGCATCGGCCCAGGTGGGCGCACGGCCGGCGAGCAGCGGAATCGCCAGCGCCTCCAGGTATCCCGGCGTAACCCTCTGGCGGGACGCCACGACCGGAGGAGCGTCGTCGGCACGAGTCCACCCGTCGACCTCGAACGATCCGCCGGACATGCCCCGCCCTTCCAGGGGAACCTGATTGACGAGTCCGACGGCCTCGACCCCCGGCAGGCCGGCGACGCGCTCCTGCAGGGCACGATAGAGGCGGGTCGAGGCACCCTCCTCGGCATACGAGCGATCGAGCGAGACCCGCATGCTGGTTACACCCTCGGGGTCGAGGCCCGGATCGAGCGCCCGCAGAGCCTGAAAGCTCCGCAGCATCAAGCCGGATCCCGCCACCAGAATGAGCGCCAACGCCAACTGGACGATCACGAGGCCGTTGCGCGCCCGGAGGCTCGAACGGCTACCGGTGCTTCCCCTCAACCCCTCCTTCAGCGCGCCGGAGACGTCGCGGGCGCCGGCCCGAGCGAGGGGCAGGAGCCCGAACACGAGGGCCGATACGGCCGACAGCATGAAGCAGAACAGAAACACGGACCCGGTCACCCCGATCTGCTCACGGCGCGGCAGCCCCTCGGGCGCAACCGCCAGCAACAGCCGCAGTGCGCCCGATGCGACGACGAGGCCCAGCAGAGCTGCGGCTGCCGCGATCACGACGCTCTCGGCGAGAAAGGTGCCGAAGAGCGCCCGGCGATCGGCGCCGAGAGCCGTGCGTACGGCCGTCTCGCGCTGGCGCGACTCGGCCCGGACCAGCACCAGGTTGGCTACATTGGCGGCGGCGATGAGGAGCACGAAACCCACCGTGCCCATCAGGATCCACAGCGTCGTCCGCACCTCTTCGACCACCAGCTCCTTGATCGGCGTGACGGACGCCGACCAGTTGGCCGCCTCGAGGAGGGCCGGCTGGACATCGGGAAAGAACTCCGGAAGCCGCGCCTGGAGAGCGGTCACCTCACTCTGCGCCCGCTCGAGGCTCGCACCGGGCGCAAGTCGGGCGACACCATTGTGGGTAAAGCTCCCGAATCCCTCGGCGGGATCCAGCTCCATCGAGACCACCGCATCGAAGTCGTCGTCGGGCAGGCGCACTCCCGGGGGCAGGATGCCCACGACCTCGACCGACTCGCCGTCGAGGGTGATGGTCCGTCCGACGATTGCGGGGTCCGCCCCGAAGGTCCCGACCCAGAGATCGTGACCCAGAAGGGTCACCGTCGGGGCGTCGACCTCGGAGTCCGCCTCGACCAGCGCACGCCCCATACGGGGGGTCACCCCGAATACCGGAAAGAACTCTGCGGTCGTGGCCAGAACGGAGATGCGCCTCGCCTCGGTACCCGCATCCCCCGCCAGGTTGCGCCCCTCCGTCTCCATAGAGGCGAACGCGGCGAACGCGCCCACCTCATGCATGTACATCAGCGACGTCCCGTCGGATTGGGGAATCTCCGGCAGGTCGAGCCCCGGTGCATGGTGGAGCACCGCTACGATCCGCTCTCCTTCCGGGTAGTCGAGGGGGCGCAGCAAGACGCCATCGACGACGGCGAAGATCGCGACGTTCGCCCCGATGCCGAGTCCGAGCGTGAGGATCGCAACCACCGAATACGCGGGGTGCCGCCCGAGAGCCCGCACCGCATGCTGGAGTCTGCTGACCAGGGCCCGCATCACCTCCCCTCCTCCATCTCGTGGTCGATCGTCCCGCCGGCGTTCGGCGAGAATCCGCACCCCAAGGTCAAACAAAGCTCGCCCGGCCGCGCCCGCAGCGGCCCAGCGTCCCCCCCTCTCCGAGGCCCGGCGCACCAGGGCGGCCGCGTCGGCTGCGGCGTCATCCAGAACTCGCGTGCGAAAAGCCCGGGGGAGCAGTCGACCGAGTCCGAGGTACGCCTCTTCGAGGCGCTGGGCCCGGCGGTCGTGGGGGGTGGGGCGGGGTGTCATGGAATTGAGTACGAATCCGTATTCGATACGGTTTCATACCGTTTTAGGGGCCCGAGGGTGTGAGGGACCGTCTGCCGGAGCCGTGCTGTTGGCGCCTCTCCGGCGCCGCAGATAGCTTTGCACTCCCTCTCCTCGATCCGGAGGTTGCCCGTGATTCCGGCCTGTGCCCCGCGCAGCACCCTTCTCCTCCTCGCGCTCCTGATTACGCCCCGTCTCATGCCTGCCCAGCAATCCGACGATCCCTTCCTCTGGCTCGAGGAGATCGAAGGGGAACGGGCCATGGCGTGGGTCCTGGCACAGAACGCGGTGACCCGGGCCGAGCTCACCGCCCTGGGAAACTACGACCGACTCTACGAGAGTACGCTGGAACTCCTCACCTCGTCGGATCGGATCGCCTACCCCCAGATCTCGGGAGACCGCATCTACAACGTCTGGACCGATGCCGACAACCCCCGGGGCGTGCTGCGGCGGACGTCCTGGGAGAGTTATCTCGCCGGAAGTCCCCGTTGGGAGGTCGTCCTGGACATCGACGCGCTGGCGGAGGCCGAAGGGATGCCCTGGGCGTACGGCGGGATGAACTGCCTCCTCCCCGACGAACGCCTCTGCCTCGTCGCTCTGTCGCCCGGCGGATCGGACGCTGTGGAGTTGCGGGAGTTCGACCTCGAAGCGGGAGAATTCGTGGAGGGCGGCTTCTTCGTGCCCGTCTCCAAGAGCACCACCGCCTGGATCGACGAGAACACCCTGCTCGTGGCCCACAATCTGGATGAGGAGTACGTCACCACCTCCGGCTACGCCCGGGCCGCACGCCGCTGGACGAGGGGCACGCCCCTGGACGAAGCGCCCGTCGTCGCCGAGGCGGCGCTCGACGACATGGGCATCTGGCTCGCGACGCAGGAGACGTCCGCCGGGCCCACCCATCTGGTTCTGCGCCTGGTGACCATCTTCGACACCGAGGTCAACCTCCTGCGTGGCGGCAACCTCGTGCCCGTCGATGTGCCCTCCGATGCCCAGATGGGACTCCTGGGCGACCGCATGGTCCTCCAACTCGTCTCGGACTGGACCGTGGGGGAGACGACCTTCCAGGCGGGATCGGTGGTGAGCGCCGTCCTCGACGACTACCTGGCGGGCCGGGGTGAAGTCGAGCTGATCGTGGATCCCGACGAGCGATCGACCATCAACGGGTTCGCGACGACCCGTGACCACCTTCTGGTCAACCAGCTCACCGATGTGAAAGGGCGTCTGTTCCGGTATTGGCGTGAGGGAGACGCCTGGGTGCACGACGAGATCGCGGTGCCCGACATGGGCGCCGTCGATGTGGGAGCGACCTCGGTCCACGACAACCGATTCTTCTTCACCTTTTCGTCCTTCACCCAGCCCACGACCCTCTATCTGGCCGACGAAGACGGGGCTGTGCGTGAAGTGCGTTCCCTGCCGGCCCAGTTCGACGCCGAGGGACTGGTGACGGAGCAATACTTCGCCACCTCTGCTGACGGCACCCGAGTGCCCTACTTCGTGGTGCGTCCCGAGAACGTCGCCATGGACGGTGAGAATCCGACACTCCTCACGGCCTACGGGGGATTCCAGATATCGCGGACGCCATCGTATCTGGGTGCCACGGGAAAGGCCTGGGTGGAGAGCGGCGGCATCTTCGTGCTCGCCAATATCCGAGGCGGGGGCGAGTACGGGCCCGACTGGTGGAAGGCGGCACTGAAGGAGCACCGGCAACGCGCCTATGACGACTTCATTGCCGTGAGCGAGGATCTCATCGCACGAGGCGTCACCTCACCCGATCATCTGGGGATCATCGGTGGCAGCAACGGGGGGCTACTGGTGGGCGCAGCCATGACCCAACGGCCCGATCTGTACGACGCCGTCGTGATCCAGGTGCCCCTCCTGGACATGCGGCGTTATCACACGCTCCTGGCCGGGGCCAGCTGGATGGCCGAGTACGGGGATCCGGACGTGCCCGAGCAATGGGCCTACATCTCGGAATACTCGCCCTACCAGAACGTGCATCCCGACGTCGACTATCCGCGACCCTTCATCTTCACCACGACCCGTGACGACCGGGTCCACCCCGGCCATGCCCGCAAGATGGGCGCCCTCATGCAGAGCCAGGGGCACGAGGTGCTCTACTTCGAAAACGTCGAGGGTGGTCACGGCTCAGGGGTGACCCCGGAGCAACAGGCGGAGTCGCTGGCGCTGACCTTCGCCTACCTGCACCTGCAGTTGGGGCCGGGAAGTCGACCGATCAGCGAGTAGCGATCTGGTGGGTGGAGCGGCTCGCCGCGCGAATCTGCTTCGTCGCCTCAGCCGCCGCGCTCCGCCTTGATTCTCGGGCGATCTTCCTTGCGGAACACGAACCGCAGCCCCGACCAGTCGGCGTCGATCGCACAGACCTTGTTGTCGACGAGACCCGCCTCGAGTCCCGCGGTGCGAACGTGCGAGTCCTTGAGCCCCCCGGAGAGGGGGGACTTCATCTTGGGCCAGGCGACCCAGAGCCCCCCCGCGACCTTCAACCGGGGCGGAGCAGCCACCAACCCCTCGGCGAGCGCTCGCTCTTCGTTCACGAAGAGGAGGATCACATCGAAGCGATCGTCTGCCGACGCCGGCCCGGCGGCGAAATCGAACGGCTCGATCGATGCGCCTGCGGGCCAGGGCACCAGGATCTCACACAAATGTGCGGGCGCATGAATCGTCGCGACGCGCGTACCTTCGCGGATGCCCAGTTTCTTCGGAAGTGGAGTGCCTGAGTAGCCGGCCATAGGGGTGGGTGGATGCGAGGGTGCCAATATCTTCCGGTCACTCCGACCGGAGGGTCGCCAGGGGATCGGCGCATGCGGCCCTGCGTGCCGGGCCTACGACCGCGCCGAGAGCGAGTCCGAGAATGGCCAGGGCGGTCGTGGCGATCGCGGGTACGGTCAGCCCCGCGGCCTCGGTTCCCAGCGCCTCGGCCAGGACGTCCCGGCCCAGCCACCAGAGCCCGAGTCCGACGGCCAGCCCGAATCCCGCCGTGGCCGCGCCTCGTCGGACGACGCCCGCGATGATCGTCGACGAGTGGGCGCCAAGGGCCTTCCGAATGCCCAGCTCCGGCAGTCGTCCCCGCACCTGGTAGGCGGCTGCCGAGTAGAGACCGAGCGCCGCGAGCAGCCCTCCCACGACCGCGAGCGCACCGATGATGCCCAGCTGTATCCGAAGGGGTCGGAACCACTCGGAGAGATGCCGTTCGTAGGGAACGACGACGGGAATGGCCGCTCCAGGCACGGACTGCTCGACCGCCGCCGCGATCGAGCGTGAGGCACCCTCGTCGCCCCGCACCATCACCCGGGTGAAGTTCCAGTTCTCGGCCTCGTACGAGACGTACATCGCAGGGGGTGCGGGGGTGTCGGGGCCGAAGTGGGCCGTGGACCCGACCACCCCGATGATCTCGCGGTCCTGCTGCAGAATGGAGAGCGTCAGCCCGATCGGAGACTCGTTCGGATAGACCTCGTCGGCGAGCGCCCTGGAAATCACCACGTGGGGAGCGGTCTCGCCCCTCTCGAAGCTCCGGCCCTCGAGGATCGCAATGCCCATGACCTCGAAGTAGTCCGGAGAGATGATCGCGTACTGCCCGAACTGCTGCTCGTCGTTCACCGAACGCCGGAAGTCGTATCGATTGTTCGACCCCACCATCGGTGGATTGGTCGAGATGGCGGCACGGTACCCACGGTCCTGCAGATTCGTCAGCAACCCACTCCAGCTGTCGCGACGGGCCTCCCAGCCATCGTTGCTCGTACGGGGCAGGCCGACCAGTGCGATCCAGACCCCTTCGGCATCGAAGCCCAGCTCCTGACCGACCAGTTGGACGGACCGCTCCACCGCAAGTACGCCGGTGCCCACCAGAAGGGTCGTGAGCGCGAACTGGCCCACCACGAGCACCCTGCCGCCGAAGAGCCGTCGAGACACGCGCGCCCCGGTCATTCGCAGCCGGGCGTCTGGAACCATCAACTGTGCGAAGGCGGCGATGGCCGCACCGAGGACCGTGGCCATCATCAGCCAGGCGGCACCCGCGGGAATCGACAGGCCGAGGGTGGTGGTCCGCGGCAGATCGTCGGGAAGCCACCGGAGGGATGCCTCGAGAAAGACCCGCGCGACCCCCAGGGCAGTCACACCTCCCACCAGACCCAACACGGCGCCTTCCAGCAGGGCACGCCGCGCCAGGTGTGCCCGGGAAGCGCCGAGTGCGATCCGTACGGCACCCTCCCTCGACCGCTCGAGCGCCCGTGCGGCCGCCAGCCCCAGCACGTTGACGATCGAAAGGGTGAGGAAGGCCAGCCCCGCGCCGAGCAACAGGCGCAGCACGGCGCGGAAGGGGCCGACGAGGTCGGCGCGCAACAAGACCACCTCGCCGCTCCACCCGGTGTGGGACGCCCACTCGTTCCCGAGCCCCTCCATGAATCCCACGAACTCGGCCGACGCGACCGCGAGGCTGGACGACGGCCTGACGCGACCTACCACCTCGACGTAGCGTGCTCCGCGGAAGCCCTCGCCCAGCTGCGTCGCGTTCCAGAAAAGGGGAAGAAAGAGGTCGACCGACTCGGGGTATCCCCCAGGCTGGGAGACGACACCGACGATCGTGTGCCGGACCCCCGCAAGGTCCATCTCGAGGCCCACCGCATCCGGGTCACCCCCGAAGGCGCGACGCCAGAAGGCTTCGGAGAGGATCACCTCGGGAACCTCGGCGCCGTCGCGGCCTCGCCACTCTGCCCGCCCATGCAGGGGAGGGATACCCAGGACCGAGAAGAACCCCGGGGACACGATCGCCCCGGTGAGATGGTGGACCTCGCCTTCGACGATCCATTCGGGTGCGCTCTGCTGGATGCCGGCGAACCCGGAGAAGTGACTCCACTCCCGCTCCCGCAACGCCGTCAGAAGTGGGGGTGACACCGGGTAGCGAGTACGCTCTCCCGTCTTATCCGCGCGCTCCAGCTCGTAGACGCGTACCAGCCGCTCGGAATCGGGTAGCGGAAGGGGCCTCAGCCAGATCTGCCAGGCGAGCCCGCCGAGGACGATGGCGCTGGCGAACCCCAGCGCGAGTGTACCCGCCACGCCCAGGGCGTACTGGGGACGACGCAAGAGGGATCGCAGTGTGCGGCGAAGATCACCGACGGCCACCAACCCGAATGCGCCCCCCAGGCGCTGCCCGAGGAGCGGAAGAAACGAGGTCACCGCCTGACGCCGGTACCAGCGCCGCGCGGTCCTGCCTCCCTTCGCCCGGGAGATCTCCCCGAAGGTCTCATCCAGGTCCGACAGCACGAAGGAACGGTCCGCGGGAGGGGTCAGCAGACGGATCAGTGCGCGAGCCAGTCCCGGCGGCCGGGCCCTCACGGAGCGCCTTCTGGATCGAGGTGGGGGCTGTCCCACAGACTCTCGAAGAGCTCGCGGGACCGGTCGAGTGCCTTCCGGCCTTCTGGTTCCACCCGATACACCCGCGTCGCCCGACCTCCATCTTCAGGACGGCGCGTGCGGCAGGACACCAGCTTCTTCCGCTCCAGTCGTTTGAGTGTCACATAGACCGCTGGAATCGACACATCACGCCCCGAGGCGTCCAGGATCTCCTGGTGGATCTCGGCGCCGTATCCACCGTTCTCCAGGCGCGCCAGGGCCAGAAGCACGACCTGCTCGAACTCTCCCAGGTACTCCCGCGGCTTTCCCACCGTACCCCTTCGTCTTGGATTAAACAGTGATTGAAAACAATGTTTAGTCGGAGGAGCCCGGTGTCAAGGAGCGCCCCTCCTTGTCCTTCCCTGGACCCCCACCTATCGTCGCGACGGTGTTCCTTCCACGGAGATTCGCATGATCTCGCCTCGACGCATCTCGCTTTCCGTCGCTCTCGCCGCTCTCGTGGCAGCAGCCCCTCTGGCCGCGCAGCGTGCGGAATTCACCATGGCCCAGGTCCGGTCGTACCCCTTCCCGAACGAGCTCGCCGCCGCCAGCACCGGAAGCCGTATCGCCTGGGCCATGAACGAGCAGGGGCGACGCAACATCTACGTGGCCGAGGGACCGACGTGGACGCCCCGGAAGCTCACGTCGTACGACACCGACCAGGGCCAGGAACTCACGAGCGTGCAGTTGACCGCCGACGGATCGATCGTGGTCTACGTCCGAGGCGGTGACCACGGCGCCAACTGGGACGACACGCAGCCGGTCAACCCGGCGTCCACCCCCGAGCCCGAGCCCGTCCAGATGTGGAGCGTTCCCTTCGCCGGCGGAACGCCTACGCTCCTCGGTGAGGGTGACTACCCGGTGGTGGCGCCAAGAGGACACCGGGTGGCATTCGAACGGGGAGGGCAGATCTGGGCGGTTCCCGCCGACGGATCCGCGCCTGCCAAGCGGCTCTTCACCTCTCGTGGCAGCAATGGAAGTCCCCGCTGGTCACCCGACGGCTCGCGCCTGGCCTTCGAGTCGGCCCGGGGGGACCACGCCTTCGTGGGTGTGTACCGAGGGGAACACGAGTCGATTCTGTGGATGGATCCCACCACCGCCCGGGACGCGAGCCCTCGCTGGTCGCCGGACGGACGCAGCCTGGTGTTCGTGCGGCGTCCGGGCGCAGGCGGAGCGCCGCAGCCGATTCTGGAACGCCGGCACCAACCCTGGGCGCTCTGGACCGCCGACGCGGCGACCGGCGCCGCCCGCCGGGTCTGGACGGCGCCCGAGACGCTGGAGGGCTCACCCCCCAGCACACAGGGGCGCTACAACCTCCACTGGGCCGCCCGGGGACGTATCGTCTTCATGTCGTATCAGGACGGGTGGCCTCATCTGTACTCCATCCCGGAGAGCGGTGGTGATCCGCTCCTGCTCACCCCCGGTGAGTACATGGCGGAGTACATCACGCTGTCGCCCGACGGCACCTACCTGGTCTTCGCCGGCAACACCGGTACCACTCCCGAGGACCTGAATCGCCGCCACGTGGTGAAGGTCTCGGTGGACCAGGCCGACGCGACGGTCATGACGCCGGGAACCGGATTGGAGTGGACCCCCGTCGTCACCGGGGACGGCGCCACCATCGCCTTCCTCGGCGGCACCGGCGAGCGGCCTCCGCTTCCATCGGTGATGCCCGCATCCGGGGGTTCAGCACGGTTGCTGGCCGAGGACCGGATCCCGGCGGACTTTCCCACGGCGCAGCTCGTAACCCCCCGGAGTGTCTCGTTCGAGGCACCCGACGGCATGACGGTCCACGGCCAGATCTTCGAGGCTCCCGGAGGAGGGGAGAAGAAACCGGCGGTCGTCTTCGTGCATGGGGGACCACCGCGCCAGATGCTGGTGGGTTGGCACTATTCGGACTACTACGCCAACTGCTACGCCGTCAACCAATACCTGGCCAGCCAGGGTTTCGTCGTACTCGCGGTGAACTACCGGCTGGGGATCGGCTACGGGTACGACTTCCACCGCCCCCCCAACGCCGGCACGCAGGGGGCGAGCGAGTACCAGGATGTGAAGGCCGCCGGCCAATACCTTCAGACCCTGCCCCAGGTGGATCCGGCCCGGGTGGGCATCTACGGTGGGTCGTACGGCGGGTACCTCACAGCCATGGCGCTGGGCCGCGACTCCGATCTCTTTGCCGCCGGCGTGGATCTCCACGGGGTGCACGATCGGTCGGCCCTGGACGCCGGGGACGCGACGCGGCTGGTCGCGGGGCTGGTCGGCGCGGACTACGCGACGCCACCCGATGCCGAAGAGGCCCAGCAGGTGGCGTGGCAATCGTCGCCCGTCGCCTACGTCTCCACCTGGCGCTCGCCGGTGCTTCTCATCCAGGGTGACGATGATCGCAACGTGCGCTTCAGCCAGACCGTGGATCTGGTCCAGCGGCTGCGCGCCCAGGGCGTGGACTTCGAGGAGTTGGTCATCGTGGACGATACCCACCACTGGATGAAGCACTCCAACGCCGTGCGGGTAAACGAGGCCACCGCGGAGTACCTCATCCGGAAGCTGAACACCGGACGCTCCGCCGGCGGCGGATCCTGACCAGGGTTCGAGCCGCCCCGGCAGACGGTCGAGATGGGTGCCGCCCCTGCCTCACCCCGGGTCGGCGAAGCGCCACCGCGTCGCGTAGTCACGGCTGAGGGGCAGCTCCATGAGCCTGGCCCGGACCATCTCCACCGGCATCCGACCGCCCTGCATCACCGCGTCGTGGAACTCGCGGTCCGTCATGCGCCCCGCCGTCACCAGCTCGTCGTACAGCGCCCTGAACTGGAGTCCCCCGATCATGTACGCCACCTGATACAGCGGTGAGTACGCGCCAGCAAAGGAACGCCGTACCTCGGCCTCGGCATTCGCCCGCTCATGGCCCACGCGCTGTACCAGGAAATCGACGGCCTCTTGAGGCGTCATGCGCTCCAGATGGAAGCTCAACGAAAAGATGATCCGGGCCGCCCGGTGCATGCGCCAGAAGAGCATGCCGATGCGGTCCTCCGGACTCCGGGGAAAGTCGGCGTCCCACAACACCATCTCCCAGTAGAGGGCCCACCCCTCACCCCAGAAGGGTGTGGAGAACAGCCCTCGGTGGTCGTTGAAGCGGCTCGTCATGAACCCCTGCAAGTGGTGCCCCGGAATCAATTCGTGATGGACCGTGGCCCGATTGAAATGGGGGTTGTTGCCCCGCATCGACATGAGCTTGTCGTCGTGGGCCATGGTGTTCGTCGGATACGAGATCTGGATCACCTCTCCGCCGAGGAAGAAGGGTGCCACGAGTTGGCGCTCGGGCGACATCATCTCCATGCGCCAGACTTCCTCCGCCAGCGGGGGCAGCGTGATCCAGTCCCGCTCCCCGATGAACGCGACCGATTGCCGCGCCAGCTCGCGCACCACGGCCGGTTTGTCACCCGGATCCACTGCGAGGTTCTTCACGGCCTCCTGGGCGGCCCGCCAATCGTCGCCGTAGCCCATCTCGCGCGACGCCTCGATCAGCGCCTCCTCCATCCACGCGAACTCCCGTTCGGCGACGGCGATGAGTTCCTCGGCAGTATAGGGAATCATCTCGTGGACCAGATGTGCCCGGAGGCCCTCCTCACCGATCGGGTCGCCGATCACCGGGCCGGTGGCGGCGTCGCCCACGTACTCCGTTCGGATCGCCGAGGCGTGGGCCTGCAGCGCCGCATCGAGGCGCTCCCAGGGTGCGGCCACCCACCAGGTGAAGAGGGGATCGTAGCCCGCGTAGAACCCGTACCAGCCCCGCAGCGTGCGCTGGAGCTGGCCGAGCCACTGCGCCGCCCGCTCGGCGTCGACCGCCCTCACCGGCGCCGGACCGCGTCCACCGCGCAGGTCGGCCACCAGCGCGTCGATCCGGCCGGCGGCGGCATCGAGGGTGTCGGCGACAGCCCGGGAATCGACGTCGAGGCGATCCCGACGGGCCTCCTGCAGACGCCCGAGGTCCAGCGCGTACGGCACCAGGGGCTCCATCGCCGCCACCGCGGCTTCCTCCTGGTCGAGCATCTCGAGCTCGAATTCGAGGCGGTTGCGGAGCAAGACGTAGTCGACCTGCCCCTCGTGATTCAATCCGTCGAAATCGAGTTCGCCGAGGCGATCCAGCCACCCCCGGTAGAAGGCCCGGAATCGAACCCGACGTTCCGGCGAATACTGTACGTCGTAGCGGCGGAAGAGCGCGCTCCGGTCCTGATCGTAGCGAGTCACGACCACGCGCAGATCCGACTGCTCCCGTCCGAAGTCGACGAGGTCGCCGAGTCCGGGTGGAGACTCGGCCCAACCGGGTGGGTCTCCCTGCGCCGACGCACCGGCGGGCGAGAGCGTCGTCGCCACGAGGCCCAGGGCGAGGGAAAGGGCAGCGCGAAGGAATCGGGGTGAAGCGGGCGTGGCGGGCATGGGCGAGTCTGCGGAGCGGCGAAGGGGAAAGGCGTGATACATCATGGACCGGCCTCCACGCCTTCACCAGCCCACCGCCGCCTTCGCACGGGTTACCCCACGACGTCGACACGGCCAGAACAGGCACTGCAGAGAGCTGCGTGTCGACGATGGGTGGACCATCGTCGATGGTCGTGTGGATCAGGGACCGGTCGCAGATGATTCCCGCGAACGTGTGCGCGCATCTATTGACCGGCAGGCGGTTGCCACAATTCGACCTTGTTTCCCTCCGGGTCGACGACCCAGGCAAACTTGCCGTACTCGGAGTCGTCGATCTTGTCGAGGACGTTGCAGCCTTCCGTCTTGAGCGCCGTGACCAGGCCGTGGAGGTCTTCGACGCGATAGTTGACCATGAACGTGGCTGTGCTCGGAGCGAACTGGTCGCCGTCGTCCGGGCCAACGGACCAGATGGTCGTTCCGCCTTTGGGTTTGCCATCCGAGTCGGCCCAGCTGAATGCGGTACCGCCCCACTCCTGGACATCGATGCCGAGGTGACGCTGATACCAGGCCCGCAGCGCCGGGGCGTCCTTTGCCTTGAAGAAGATGCCACCGATGCCCGTGACTCGCTTCATGTGAACCTCCGATACGCGGTAATTCGATATGCGGTAATTGCGGGTGGCTTCTCTTCAGCGGTCCCACGGCCCCCGGTCTGCTCACACCTCGCGCCCTACCCGCCGAAGGTGTACGACGCCGAGACTCCGAACACCTCTTCGTCGACCACGAAGTCGCTTTCGAAGGCATCGTCGAGGCGGCGTTGGATCACGAAGATGGGCGTGATGGTCAGGGGTCCCAGCGGCAAGGCCAGGGTGGCTCCCACATCGGCGTACGACAGCCCCTTCGACGTGGTGTGGTATTCGGCGTTGTAGCCCATGTTGCCCATGAACGTCAGGCTGGCTCCGCTCTTGCCCAGTGGTACGGCGTGAGACAGCGTCAGGGTGGCGTGGGTACCGTCACCCAGGTCGAAGTCGTGGGCCACATAGAGTGTGGGATTCAGGTGCGTCGCGAGCACAACCCCGCCGTAGGCTTCGGGGGTCAGATTCCAGTACGTGCCTCCCGCCGCTTTGGGGAGCAGGAAGTTGTAGAGCGCGCCCCCCACGAAGACCCCGACGAGGTCGGAGACCTGGTGGTAGTAGTCCGCGTAGACGTCGCGCTCGATGATCTCGCTGGACTCGTGGTCCAGGACGCCAAAGCCGTAGAGGGTAAGGGCCCCGGCGGTCCCGACCGGTCTGGACACCGTGAGCTTGCCTTGGCTCACCGCGCCATCCGCTGTGGTGGCGAAGGGGATTCCCGCGAAGAGGTAACGGCTCCTGAAAGCCGCCTCGGCCGTGACGCTCGTCTGGGCAACCAACCCGGGCGCAGATGTCAGGAGGGCGACGAACAATGAGACGACGTAACGCTTCGTCATGATTGGCTCCTGAGACGGGGACGCGACCCGACGCCCCGTGCGCGAGGTCGCACATCGCTTCAGAGGCCAAGATGGATCGGTCTGGTCG
Source organism: uncultured Gemmatimonadaceae bacterium (assembly GCA_964521385.1). GTDB lineage: Bacteria > Gemmatimonadota > Gemmatimonadetes > Longimicrobiales > Gaopeijiaceae > Gaopeijia. The sequence continues at coordinate 32,562 of CAZFRU010000036.1, forward strand.
GGAGCGCGAGGAAAACCGATCCTCAGGTGACCTCGACGGGCCTCGGCCCGTGCCCCAGCGCTCGGAGGTCGGCGCCCGTGGGTGCCTGGAACGGACGCAGATCGAACAGCGGCAGCACCGCCAGCACGTGGTCGAACAGGTCTGCCTGGATGGCCTCGTAGCCGACCCACGCCTTGTCGCTGCTGAAGACATAGATCTCGATGGGCAGGCCGTGCTCGGTCGGCGCCAACTGCCGCACGAGAAACGTCATGTCCTGGTGGATGTCGGGGTGAGCCCGCAGGTAGTGCTCGAGATAGGCGCGGAAGGTGCCCACGTTCGTCAGATGACGCCCGTTGATCAGGAGTGCCTCGTCGGCTTCGATGGTGCGGTTGTGCGCCTCCACCTCGGCGAGCTTGCGATCGATGTACTCGGTGATGAACCGGATCTTCTTGAAACGCTCCAGCATCTCCGCGTCACAAAACGCGATGCTCGTCACATCGAGGTGCACCGCCCTCTTGATACGGCGGCCACTCGACTCTTCCATGCCGCGCCAGTTCTTGAATGGCTGCGAGACCAGCGCATAGGTCGGAATCGTCGTGATGGTCTTGTCCCAGTTCTGGACCTTCACCGTGGTCAGCGACACATCGAGCACGGTACCGTCGGCGTTCTGTGCGGGCATCTCGATCCAGTCGCCGGTCCGAACCATGTTGTTGGCGGTCAACTGGAGCCCCGCGACGAACCCCAGGATGGTGTCCTTGAAGATGAGGAGCAGGACCGCGGTGAAGGCGCCGAGTCCACTGAAGAACACCAACGGGGACTTGCCCAGCAGGATGGCCAGTACCGCCACACCGATGACGAAATAGACCCCCACCCGGATGATCTGGACGATCGTGCGGATGGGAAACCGCTCCGCCATCGCGAAGGTCTGGTAGATGCGCTCGCCCGCGTTCAGGAAGGCGTCGAACACGGTCATGCCCACCAACGCCATGTAGACGGAGGTACCCGTCTCCACCAGAGCGGCGGCGCTGGGAAAGCCTCCGAGTACACTCGGCGCCGCGGCCCGGATGACGACCGCCGGCACCAGGTGCGCGAGCCGGGAGAAGAGCCGTTCCTCGACGAACACATCGTCCCAGGTCGTCCTGGTCCGGCGTGTCGCCGCCCTCACCAGTCGCAGCAGAATCCGCTTGGCCACGACGTAGAACAAGACGCTCACCAACACGACGCCGACCAATGCGACGAGGGCGCCGACCACCTGGGCGTTGCCGGCTGGCAACCCCCTCTCTACCAGCCAGGACGTCAGGGCGTCCATGTATCATCTCCACGGTAACGGGCATCGGACTCCCGGGAAGCTAACAGCGCGCTTGCCACCGCTCTCTTCGGATCACGATGCGGCGGACCCTCGATGGTCACCCCCCAACCCGCCAGCCTTCGGCGCGGCCACTCCGGTCGGTATCCCGGACGACCGCCCCTCTCGGCTACCGGCCTCCGCCCGGTCGTCTCGCCGGGGTCGAGAAGGGTGGCGTCGCCACCGGTAGCTGGATCCCCTCTTCGTCGATCAGCCGGAGCGCCTCCTGGACAGCGCGCTCGATCTGCGGATCGCGACCCTGCGCAACCGCCGCGGCGTCCATGAGCACCTCGATGTCGGGCGGAATCCCGATGTTCTCGGCGAGCCACCCCTGTTCGGGATGGAACAGGCCGATGCAGGGAGAGGTGATACGGAACCCATCGGCCATCAGGTAGGGGGCACAGTTCGCCACGAGCCCGCCCCAGGTCCGGGTACCGACGATCGGCCCCACCTCGAGTTGACGGAACGCCCAGGGAAAGTAGTCTCCGCCGGAGCCCGCCCGTCCGTCGGTGATGAGGACCTTCGGACCGAGGACGCCCGAGGGTAGACTGAGTGCCTCACCCGCACCGGGGTTGTTGTAGGCAGCCCGGAAGCGGCGGGTCATGAGGTCGACCATGTAGTCGTCCGCCGAGCCACCACCGTTGTAGCGCTCGTCGATGACGGCACCCAGCTTGTCCTGCTGAGCGAAGTAGTAGCGGTTGAACGATGTAAACCCCGCCGTGGTCGTGTTCGGGACGTAGACGTACGCCAGCCGCCCCCCCGAGAGTTCGTCGACCCTACGCCGGTTGTCCTCCACCCACGCGCGAGTGCGCAACCCGTTCTCCCCTGGGATCGGTGTGACCGTCTCGGTCCAGGCACCGTCCATGGTCGGCGCATCGTTGACGTGCAGGACCGTCTGTCGGCCCGCAGTCCCATCCAGGAGGCGGTAGGGGTCGTCCGCAGTGGTGAGATCGACGCCGTCGACCGCGAGCAGGAAGTGGCCCTCACGCACGCGCATCCCTGGACGATCGAGCGGTGCCCGCATGCCGGGATTCCAGCTCTCGGCCGTGTAGATGCGCGAAATCTGCCAGCGACCCTGGTCCGGCTCGAAATCGGCCCCGAGCGTGCCGACGCGCAAGGTGTCCACCGGCGGGAAGACCCCACCCCCCGCAAACGAGTGGCCGACGGCGAGTTCGCCGCCCACCATGTCGAGCACATACGTCAGGTCCGAACGATGCCGGATGTGCGGGACGAGCGGCGCGTACCGATCCCGGACCGCCTCCCAGTCGGCTCCATGCGTACCCGGGTCGTAGAAGTAGTCGCGTTCATACCGCCAGACCTCGTCGAACATCTGCTGCCATTCGACCAGCGGGTCGATATGGGCTCTCAGCGCCACCTCGATGCGGCCCTGACCTGCCTCGGCCGGTGCGGCCGTACCGACCACGTGCCAATTCCCACCCTGGCTGTACATCACCTTCGATCCGTCCTCCGAGACCGAGACCTGGGTGACGCCCCGAGCGAAGACCGTCGCCTTGCGATCCTCCAGGCTGAACTTGTGGAGGGTGCTGAGGGGAGAGTTCTCGCCTTGCTCCCCTACGAACACACTCCCCTCGGGGCCGGCGACGATGGTGCCGTACCGTCCGACCGGCATCGGCAGGGAGAGTATGCGGCGATCGATGCGGTCGAAATCGATCTCCACAGCGTCGACACCGGCTTCGTCCGCATCCGGATTCGAGTCCATCGGCTCGGACTCGTCGGCTTCGTCCGCCGCGGCTCCCTCTTCGTCACTCTCGGGAGCGAAGGGGCTCACATCTTCCTCACGGAGGAGCGTCACATATACGCCATAGGTCGGATCGGCGTTGAGCGAACTCAGATTCAACCCGTCGGCGCCGAGGCCGAGATTCGTGCTGGCGACGAAGTAGAGGTACCGTCCGCCCCGATCCCAGGTTGCGCCCACGGCGTTGGCCAGGGCGTCGGTCACCTCACGGGCCCGACCGGACTCCAACGACCAGATCATGATCCGGTTGAAGCGGTTTTCGAAGTCCTTGGCATAGGCAAGCCACTTCGAGTCCGGTGACCACTGCGGCCTGAGGATCGCGCCGATCAGGTAGCTCTCGTCGGCGGTGGTGATGTCACCGGTCTCGACCTCGAGCACCTGGAGCCGCCCTCGATAGTCGACAAAGGCGATCCGCGTGCCGTCGGGTGACCACGCAAGCGACTCGGCGAGGTTCGACTCCCCCAGCGAGACCGTGGTCGGCGCGGACAGCCCATCCTGGGCCCCGATCTTCAGGACCCACCCGTCTCCGTCGTTCGAGGTCCAGGCGATGCGGTCGCCTTCGGGCGACCAGACCGGGTTGCGGTCGTGGGCGTCGGACGAGCGCGTGAGGTTGCGGGGATCTCCCTTGTCGGTCGGGATCGTGAAGATCTCTCCGCGGGCCTCGAACAGCGCCCTCTTTCCCGAGGGCGACAACGACGCCGACCGGATGTTCGGGGTGACGTCGACCCAGCGTGCTTCGGCCCACGGAAAGTCTCCCGTGGCGTCGACTTCGAGGCGGCTCAGCGAACCCGTCGTCGGGTTCAGGAGATGGATCCAGCCGTCCTGTTCCACGGCAAGCACACCGTCGCCTCCCGACAACGACTTGGCGTCGGCATCGACGAAGTGGGTGAGCTGTTCGAGCGCACCGGTCGGAACGTCGTACGCCCAGACGTTGACGGCGTAGTCCCGGTCGGAGAGGAAGTAGACCTTGTCTTCCATCCACACCGGCTGGGTGTCGGTCGTACGCTCGTTCGGCAGGCGAACTTCGGCGAAGGTGGTCAGGTCCAGGAGGGTGATCGGAGTGTTCTGGCCCCCGCGGTAGTTCCGCCATTCGACATCCCACCGCGTCATCGGGTCCACGGCGATCCGGCGCCCGTCCGGAGAGAAACTCCCATCGAAGCCCCAGTAGGGCGTGAGCCTCTCCGAGGGCCCGCCTCCGGCCGGCACCGTCCAGAGTCGATTGACCGGATTCGGTGCCATCTCCCGCCCGCTCGCATAGAGCACGCGAGCACCGTCCGGCGACCAACCCCGCACGAGGGCTTCGGCCGGATACCACGTCAGACGCACGGGTTGGCCTCCCGTCACCGGTACCACATACACCGCCGGCACACCCGATCGGTTCGACGTGAAGGCGACCCTCTGCCCATCAGGGCTCAGGTGCGGATCACTCTCGACGGCAGACGTGCTCGTGATTCGTCGGGCGTCGCCACCCGCTCGATCGGCCACCCAGATGTCGGCGGCGTAGACGAACGCGACATGATCGGCGCCCACCGATGGCTGGCGGAGCATGCGAGTCCCTTGCGCTGCTGCGCTCGAGACGAATCCGGCGAGGAGCATCGCGAATCCCAACGGGACCGCACCGAGGGCGTACGAAACAGGCGAGCGCATGGTGGCTCCAGTCTCTGGAGGACGCGCGCTCCGAGGGGGAGGGAGGAGGGCGCGAGGTGTTCACTTGGCACAACGATTCCAAGCGCCGGCGAAAGTAGGTCCACGCCCCTGCGAGTGCCAAGTCCGCCGCCACCAGCCCCAGCCTCTCCCCGGAATCTGAACGCCGGGCCCAGCCAGTTCAGTCGATCGCAGGCGGGGCCTCGTCGAACCCGGTCTCGGCTCGCTTGCGAGCCTCCGACAGATAGCCCATGTCGAGCCGCAGCAGCTTGCTGACCTTGCGCATGAGATAGTCCTCACGCGCGCTCAACTCGCCATCGGAGAACACGAGACCCCACATGATCTCGGCCAGCACCATCTTCTGCCCGAGCGAGTAGCTCTCACGGATCAGATTGGTGAACTGCCAGAGGTCGGGTGCGGCCTGCCGGGCCCGCTCGGCGTGATGGATCAGGTCGTCGGCCTGGTGATGGTCGAGCCCGAAGTGGCGACGCACCGCACCCTCCAGATGGGTGCGTTCGTCTGACGTGAACTCGTCGTCGGCGTAGGCCAGCTCGAGCAGGAGGGCGCAGGCAGCTAGGCGAAGATCGCGATCCCGCGTAGGCGCGGGCGCGTCTTCGGCCGGAAGCATCGATGACTTGAAGAACGAACGCAGGTGCTCGAGCATGGCGCCAATCTATCGGCACGCCCCGCCTTACTCCAGCGTTCGCACCCGACGCACTCCGGCCCGCAGAGGCACCCACACCGCGGCAGCCGTCACCAGGGCCGCTCCTGCCAGCCCCGACAGCAGCAGGACGAGGTTGCCGACGCCTCCACCGCTGACTGCTTCTCCACCCGCACCCACCGCCAGAAAGCGATAGACCGGCCAGCCCTCGAGCAGCACCACCACCCCGAGATACAATACGGCGGTCATCATGAAGAGCAGCCCCCCGAACGACGTCGGGATCTCGGCCACATTCTCGGTGTCGAGGTTCGGAAACAACGCACCCAGCCCCAGCGCGAGAGCGGTCAGGGCGAAGGTCATGCCGACCATCGTCAGGGTGGTGAGCGCGAGCATGGATCCCGACGTCTCGAGCAGAAGGTTCGTGCCCACGATGAGCGGTACGGCGATGATCAGGAGTGGCACCGTTCCCACCCAGTACTTGGCCCAGAACAGGGTGCGCACATCGATCGGGGACGATCTCAGCAGCCACATCATGCGTCCCTCGATCGACATCGCCGGAAAGACGAAACGCGCCGCCACCGCCGCCACCACGAAGCCGGCCAGCCCGAGATTCAAGAACGACACCGCGTTGATGAGCAGAAACGACACCTGCTCTCCGGTATAGAGGGGCAGTTGCCTGATGTTGTAGACGTAGACCACGACGAGCACCCCCAGGAGGACCAACTGGGACCACTGGGTGGCGTCGCGGAAGAACACCCGGATCTCCTTCTCGACCAGCTCCCGGGTCGATGCGGGCATCGACCCGAAGAGGCGACCGAGCATTCGCGAGCGAACCCGCTCCGGCCGGCGATCGGCCCCTTCCTGGGCCCGGCTGAATCCACTGGCATAGAACCGCCCGTGGAGCCAGGTGCCGAGTACGACGAAGGCCGCCGCGGTGGCGGCAAGTAGCAGGAACGGGTGCCAATCGGGCACGCCATTCAAGCGGCTCATCAGGGCGTCCGACGCCCAGTGACTCGGTAGCCATACCGACGTCGGCGTCCGCAGCACCGCCATGAAATCGACCAGGTCACGAAACTCCTCGGGGCGTACGAGGCGCTCGGGACGGAGGAATCGGAACATCGAGACCACGCCTGCCGCCGCGAACAGGCCGATCAGCGCCAGGAGGTCGCGAGTGCGCCGCGCGGGAAAGACGTTGACGAGCATCAGGGTGAAGGCCGACCCCAGGACCGCGGGCAACACCAGAAAGGCCGCCGTCACTCCCAACGCCAGGAGGTAGTACCCGACCCCCGCACCGTAGACCACGCCATAGGCCGCCAGGATCGGCACCGCCATGAGCGCCACCATCCACGACGAATCGAGGATCGTCTCGGCCAGGCGCGCCCCGTAGAGATGCCCCGGACGCACCGGTGCCGCCACCAGCAGTTCGAGGTCGTCCGACAAGAAGAAGGTCGACAGCGCCGTGATGACGTTCGACAACAGCAGGATCATGAAGAAGGTCAGGAAAGCCAGACCAAGCAGCTTTCCCGCCAGAAGGTCGCCGATGCCCTGCGTATTCCGGAAGTACAGCAGCATGCGGTAGATCACCGCAAAGACGAAGGTCCAGAAGAACAGTCCCACGAAACCGATCAGCGCCATCTTGAGTGTGCGCCCTTGCGCAGAGCGGCTGCGGTTGATCTTGATGCGCAGCTTCGGGCCGACCAGAAAACGCCAACTGCGGTCGACGACCGTGCTCATGGAGCGCCTCGGATCGGCTCACGAGACGGATCCCGCAGCGCCGCCACCACGTCGGACAGAGCGTCGCCCCCGGTCACCTTGAGGAAGATCTCTTCGAGGTGTGCGCCACCTCCCGACGCCTCGGCCCGCAACTCGTCCATGGTGCCCTGGGCGATGATCCGCCCGCTTTGCAGGATGGCGATCCGATCGCAGAGGGCCTCGGCGACTTCGAGGGTGTGCGTCGACAAGAAGATCGTGCCTCCGTCATCGACGAAGGCGCGAAAGAGGTCTTTCAAGATGCGCGCCGAGCGGGGATCCAGGCCGACCATGGGCTCATCGACCACGATGAGACTCGGTTGGTGCAGAAAGGCCGAGGAGATCAACAGCTTCTGGCGCATACCGTGCGAGTAGCTCTCGACCAGCTCGTGCTTCCAGGGCGTCAGACTGAACAGGTCGAGCAACCGGTCGGCACGGGCGTCGAGGTCCGGACCCTCGTGGCCCCAGAGGCCGCCGACGAAGCGCAGGAACTCGCCCCCCGACAGCTTCTCGTACAAGAACGGTCGGTCGGGAATGTAGCCCACCCGCCGCTTCGCCCGCTCCGGATCCCGGTGCAGGTCGTCGCCGGCCACGAGAATGCGGCCCCGGGTTGGTTGCAGCACCCCGGCAACCATGCGGATCGTGGTGGTCTTGCCCGCGCCGTTGGGGCCCAGGAACCCGAAGATCTCGCCCGCACGCACGTCGAGGTCGATCCCGTCGACGGCGGTGAAGGCACCATAGCGCTTCGTGACACCTTCGAGACGAAGCATCGCCACCTGTATCGGATCATGCACTGGGGGATTCCTCCACGACGTCGATCTGGAGCCGGCCGATGAGCCGCACCAGCTCGACCTGCTGTGCCAACCCACCGACCACGAAACGAATGTGGGATGCGTCGGCGGGATACTGGCCGAAGGTGGGGTCGACGGCGACCCATTCGCCGAGCCAGACCTCGGGCCAGGCATGGTAGAAGAAGGCGCCGTTCACGAACACGAGCCCCACCGCGGTCCGGGCGGGAAGCCCCAGCGCCCGAGCCAGCGCCACGTAGAGAACCGTGTGCTCGTTGCAATCGCCCCGGCGGGACTCGAGCACCTGGAGCGCCGAAGGCACCGAAAAGGTGATGGCCTTCTCCAGCAGATTGAAGACGCCGGTGTTCAGCTCTCCCGCTGCCCGCCGGGGGTCGGGAGCCCACGAGGCTCGACGTACGGTGAGCTCTTCGGCCATGGCCACGATGCGGGGGTCGTCGCTCTGGATCAGCGGTTCAGGCTGGAGCGCGTCACGCAGGTCCATGCGCGGGTAGGGCAGAGTATACCCGGCATCGAGTTCGCGGAGCCGTTCGCGGCGCACCACCAGGGTGTCTCCACGAAGGCTCTGGCGTCCCCCTTCCAGATCGAAGCCCTCCAGGTCGACTCCCGACAGCACGAACCGAAGTTCGTCGAAGGTCGCAGCATCGGAGAGATCGACATTGCTCTGGATCGCCGTCGCCATGATCACGTCGTCATCGGTGCCCGTCCCGCCCTCCGCGCGGGCATCGCCCAGCGCCTGCCGCGCCAACTCGAACTCGGTCTTCTCCATGGCGAAGCCGAGGGGTGACTCTGCCCGCAACACCCGGCCGTCGTGGTCGACCCAGCTCTCGACCGACACCCCACCGAAGACTTCGGCGATGCGCCAGGCCGGAATCGAGTCGAAGTGCGCCTCGGTCCACCGCCCGCCGGCGCCCAACGACGCGCTGTCGGCCACCACGAGGGTATCGTGTTCGAGCACCCGCACCTCGACCGAACGGGTCGAGAGGGTCGAGGGATCGAATACCGGCATGCGCACTCGTCGGCCGACCTCGAGGTCACCCTGTGCCGCAACCCGGATCGGGACGATGGCCGCAAACACCGGCGGCGCTGCCAGCCGGTAGCTCACGGTCTGGCTGGTGCCCTGCGAGGTGATTTCGACCTCGAGGAGCGTGTCGCCCGTCACCGCACCTCTGGCCAGGAACCGTCCGACCTCGGAATCGAGCGAAAACTCGAAGGTCTTCATCTGCAGTGCCGCATCGAGATCGACCCGGGTACGCGCGACGGCCGTGCCCGTCTGCCCGAGCGCCGGAAGCTCGAGGGCCATGAGGTCACTGAGCCGGAATCCACCGGGCACCGTGTCGAGTTCCGAAGTGGCCTGCCCCACGGCGCGATCCCCCATGCGCAGCGTATAGAAGTGGGTCCCCGGCGCGAGCGACATGGCGGCTTCGGCCAGGCGCATGAGTTCGGGAGCGAAGTACTCACGCCTCACATGCGAGGCGAGCAGCCCCACCCACACGACGAGGATCACGAGTTCGATCCAGCGCCCCCTGCTCTGCCGGGTCACGGCGCGACTCCGAGACTTCGCGCGAAGACATCGCGCTCGTACTCCGACTCCACGACGATGTGGACTGTGGCCGGGTGTGGATTGCGGGCCAGGGAGTCGGCCAACGCCGCCGCCATACTACGGGCCGCCGGTTCGGCTTCGAGGTTGCCGGCGTGGGTGCCGAGGGGAGGGAGGGCGAGTTCGTCCATGCCGAAGTCGGCGGCACGGGCCAGCACGTTGGCAGTGGCCCGGTGGATCGTCGCCGCGGTGACGGGCTCGTCGGCCGACTGCAGCACAACGTGCATGAGGAAGCGAGCCGCCAGATCTCCGCCGGGAGTGAGTACCGCGCTCCCTACGGGCAGTTCGCCCAACTTCTCTAGACGTCGGCACACGACTTCACCCGCGCCGAGTTCCAGCCTCCGGGCCACCGCCGTGATCGACGCGCCGTCGGAGCGGACCGCCCGGACGACGCATTCTCCTTCCCACAGCTCGAGTACGTCCCGCACCACGTGGATCACCTCTACTCACCCCCGGACAACAGTCGACGACAAAGTCGGGACACGGCCCGACCGCCGTCACACGGTGGGCGGAATCGTCTCGGCGCGTATCCACGACAGGTACGACTCGAGCCCCCCTACGACAGGAAGCACGATGAACTCGGGCACCTCGTACGGATGAAGCGCCACCACCCGTTCCCGGAGAGTATCGACCACCTCGTCTCGAGTCTTGATGACCAGCATCACCTCGTCGCTCTCCTGGAGCTCGTCGTGCCACCGATAGATCGAGTGGACGCCCGGAAGAAGATTCACGCAGGCGGCGAGGTGCTCTGCGACCAGAGCCCGGGCGAGCCGAGTTCCCACCTCGGCCGACGGGGCCGTGACCAGAACGATCCGTACCGTGGTGGTCACGCTACGCGGTGAAGACGGAGCGGTGCTCGTTGGCTTCGTCGTAGAAGCGGTCGATCACGGCGTCGAACCGATCCTGGACCACGCGACGCCGGACCTTGAGACTGGGTGTGAGGGTGCCGTCTTCGATGGTGAACTCCTGATCCAGCAGCGCGATCTTCTTCGGGGTCTCGAAGCCGGACAGGTCTCCCAGATGTTCCATCACCTGACGCTCCATATGAGCCTGAACCGCGGGGTCTGCGAGCAATGCCTTGCGGTCTCCCGAGGGTACCCCGTGGGACCGGGCCCAGGACTCGAGTGCGTCGAATGCCGGCACCACCAACATGGCCGGAAATTTGCGCTTGTCACCGACCATCACCACCTGCTCGATGAACGGATTGGTCACCAGCCGGTTTTCGATGGGCTGCGGCGCGATGTTCTTGCCACCGGCGGTCACGATGATGTCCTTCTTGCGATCGGTGATGCGCAGGCACCCCTCGTCGGTGAGCTCGCCGATATCACCCGTCTGGAACCAGCCTTCGTCGTCGATGACCTCGGCCGTGGCCTCGGGGTTGCGGTAGTACCCCTTCATCACCTGTGGGCCTCGGACGAAGATCTCGCCATCGGCAGCGATGCGAATCTCGGTTCCGGGCACGGGCGGTCCGACGGTTCCGATGCGGAGCATTTCGAGCGAATTGACGTTGGTGACGGGGCTGGTCTCGGTCAGCCCGTATCCTTCGAGGATCGGCAGCCCCGCCGCATAGAAGAAGCGGGCGATGGTTGGCTCGAGCGGGGCACCCCCGCTCACGAACCACTTCAGTCGTCCCCCCACACCATCACGGATCTTGCTGTAGACCAGGCGATCGGCCACCGCATGGCGAATCGCCAGCGAGGGCCCGGGAGAACGACCTGCCAGGACCACGTCGGTCCATTGGGTGGCGACCCGTACGGCCCATGCAACGAGCCGACCCTTCAGGCCTTCGGACTCCACGACCCGGCTGTAGACCTTTTCGTAGAGCCGCGGCACCGACACCACCACCGTGGGCCGCACCACCTGGAGGTCGGCGGCCACATTCCTGATGTCACGCGCATAGGCGATGGTGCAGCCGGCCGCCAGCAACAGAAAGTCGACCATGCGCTGAAGCACATGGCTGAGCGGCAAGAAGCTCAGGGTCACGTCGGTGGACCCCACGTCGAGGATCTTCGAGCACGCCCAGACGTTGGAAGAGAGGTTGCCATGGGTGAGCATCACGCCCTTGGGCGCACCCGTCGTGCCCGACGTGTATAGAATCGTGGCGAGATCGTCGGGCGTGATGGCCCGGGCCCGTTGCTCGAACTCGGCCATCGGCTGGTCGCCCAGCTGCTCCAGGCCCCGGGCGATCAGGTCATTCCAGTGGATCACCCGAGGAGACGGGATCGCGATGGGGTCCAATGCAACCACGGTCAGCTCGAGGCCGACCTCGTCGGCCGCCGCAAGCGCCTTGTCAACCTGCTCGCGCGACGAGGCAAAGACCAGACGGGCCCCCGCATTGTCGAGAATAAAGCCGACCTGCGAGGCGATGAGAGTCGGATAGACGGGCACGTCGATGACACCGCTCAGGAGGCAGCCGTAGTCGGCTATGGCCCACTCCGGGCGATTTTCCGACAGCAGCCCGACCCGGTCGCCTGGCGCAATGCCCAGTGCAGCGAGCCCCGCCGCTACCGCCCGCGCACGGTGCAGCACCTCGCCGTAGGTAAGGTCGGTGAGTTCGTCCCCAACACCCGTGAAGCTCCGCAACGCCGGCTCGTGCTCGAATCGGTGCACGGCGTCGAGAAACAACGAACACAACGTGCCCGGAGGAGGCGTACCTTCGGTAGCCGCATAGGTGCGCGGTGACGACATGTCCACCTCTTCTGGAGAGGCGCGGCCCGCTCAGGTCCGCTGGATGACGATCTCCACCTCGAGATCGGTGCGCAACGTGTGGAACACACTGCAATACGTGTCGCGAGACAGATCCACCGCCCGCTGAATGCGCGCTTGATGCTCTGCGGCCGGACCCGCCACCTTCACCACCATGACGATGCGCGTGAACCGGCGGGGAGGATCCGGAGCGCGATCCCCGGAAAGCTCGAGTTCGAGACCGTCGACCGGCACACGTCCCTTCTGGAGGATCATGAGAATGTCGATCCCCATACATCCCGCCAGCGACAGCAACAGCGCGTCCATGGGAGAAGGTCCGGTGACGCCGTCGCTGTCGAGGGGAATGCGCACCGCTCCCGGCGCACCACCCTCGAAGGCCATCCCCTGGCCGGTCCAACGCAGCGACACGCTCTTGTCAGCCATACCCGCCTCCGTCACCACCGGTCCCGTCGTCGAAGTCGTCGAGCTGGCCGCCGTGAATCTGTGCCAGCGTCGCCCGTGCATGCCCGACATGCTCCTGTGCCTCGGCCCCGTCGGGCGAGTTCTCGAGAAACGCCTCCAGGTGACGGACGGCATGCTCATGTTGTCCGGACCGCAGATAGATGAAGGCGAGGCCGTAATGCGCGCCGGCGGCGTCGGGCTTGCTCTTGAGGACGTGCCGATAGGTCTTGGCCGCCTCTTCGGTCATGCCGATGCGCGTATAGGCGATGGCGATCTGCTGCAGCACCACGGGGTCGCCCGGTGAGTCCTTCAGCGCCAGGCGAAACGACGTCAGGGCTTCGTGGAATTTCCCGCTGCGGAGGAGGTCGAGCCCCTCCTTGTAGTAGTTCACCTGATTCGACTCGCCGGAGTTGCCGAACAGCTTGTTCCAGATGGACATCGCGGCAGGCCGTTGATGGGAACGGGAGAGGGGGCGGCTCAAGCTACCGAGGGGTCAGAATCGGCGCAACGCATGACGATCCGGGTCGTCATCGGCCGGCAGCGACAAATCCCTCCGCCCGGACGAATCGGGTCAGCCCGACACCCCCGAGGAGTACCTGGGTCTCGTCGGACGGGTCGAGCACCACCACCCGGTGGCCCGAGGCCAACACCCGAGCCGCCTCACGCAGGCGGGGCAACGCCAGGTCGGGCCCGCCGACGACGACGCCCCTGAAGGTGCGGTCGAAGAAGGGCAACCGCGGGCCGACGGCCAGGCGACTGATTCCCGGCTGATCGGATCGCCCCAGCGGCCCGGGGGCGGCAGCGTCGCCCACCACCACGAGTTCGAGGCCGTCGGGCAGCACCTCACGCAGGCTTGGGAGGATCCGGCCGATCCGGCCGATCCGACCGATCGGGCCGACGTCGTCGAAGACGAGCAGGTGGCCCTGCCCCTGTCCCGGTCCCTCCACGGCTCCCACGGCGGCGGCGATGGGCAGGGCCAGCGCAGAAGGTCCCGCTTCGGCCCCTGCCGGTCCCACCTCGGTAGCTTCTGCCCGTACCGGGTCCAGAGGCCCGCGCGGCGGCGGGCGGAGATCACCGAACCCCTGGGTGACGGGATACCGCTCCCGGCAGTTTGGACAGCCGAGCGATCCCTCGATCACGCGACGATCCTGGAGTTGCTCGGCCAGGAGAATCAAGCCGAAGGTCGGCCCGCAGCGCGGGCAGGCGAGCCGGTCGGTCAGCAGCAGGTGCATCGAGCTCGAGCCCCCCTCGCTCAGCCTCCGGCGAGCGACGGCGATCGGTGGGCCGGAGCCCACGCCGGCACCGGCCCGTATTGGGCCCACTGGGTGGGGGTCTCCCAGATACGGGTGTAGAGCAGCCCGTCCCGCAGTTCGGCAGGGAGCCGCTGTTTGAGTTCGTCGAAGAACCAACGCGCCTGGTTCTCGGCGCTGGTCTCCACTTCGGCGAACTGGGGCAGGTCGTTCAGGTTGTAGTGGTCGAGCATCTCGGCGAGATCGCGGAGCTCACGCTTGAGATCGACGAAGTCGAAGGCCAGGCCCGCCTCGTTCAGCTCGGCGGCCTGCACGGCCGCCTCGACCACGTAGTGATGCCCATGGAGGCGTGCGCATTTCCCCTCGTAGTTTCGCAGAAAGTGCGCCGCGTCGTAGTGGGCCTGCACGCTGATGGTGTACATGGAAAGCTCTTAGCCTCGTTCGATCTGGAGCAGGGGAATCCGCACGTGGGGCGGTCGTGTGAGCAGGAACATGATTGCGTCGGCCACCTCTTCGGGCCGCAGCATGTCGCGTCGATCGGGCAGCCCCGGAACCTGGTCGGGATCGACCGCGTCCCAGAGGGAGGTGTCGGTGGCCGACGGCTCGACCAGAGAGGCGGTGACACCCGTGCCCCGCACTTCTTCGAGCAACACCTCGTGCAGTCCGCGCAGGCCGAACTTCGACGCACTGTACGCGCCGTTGTCGGGAAATGCGCGACGACCCGCCACACTCCCGACATTGACGATGCGGCCCGCTCCGCGCGCGAGCAATGCAGGCAGGAGCGTTCGCACCACCAGAAACGATCCGCGCAGATTGACGGCGATCATGCGATCGAAGGCGGCGACCGAGGTATCGACGAGCGGAACGATGCCGAAGGCACCTGCCGAGTTCACGATGGCATCGGGTGGGCCGGCCAGACGTTCCTGCACGCCTTCGAGCGCATGCCACACCGCCTCGTCGTCGGCGAGATCGACGGCCCAGACCTCACCTCCGGTGCCCCGTGCGAGGGTCGCGACCTCGGCCGGGTCACGGCACAACACGTGGACGGTGGCCCCCGCCTCGGCCACGGCCTCGACCACCGCTCGGCCGATGCCTCGGCTTCCGCCGGTGACCAACACCGAATGGCCGTTGAGCGACCCCACCCTGATCAACCCATGGGCCGATGGGCGGCCATCGACAGGCGAAGGAATTCGTCTCGCGTCGCCGGGTCGTCGAGAAACGCACCCCGCATGGCCGACGTGATGGTGACCGAGTTCTGCTTCTCCACCCCCCGCATCATCATGCACAGATGATGCGCCTCGATGATGACACCCACGCCTTGCGGCTCCACGACATCCCAGAGGGCCTGGGCGATCTGCTCGGTCAGACGCTCCTGGACCTGGAAGCGACGGCTGAACACCTCCACCAGGCGCGCCGTCTTGGACAGTCCCATGATCTGGCCATTGGGTATGTACGCGACGTGCACCTTGCCGAAGAAAGGCAGCAGGTGGTGCTCGCACAACGAGTACATCTCGATGTCCTTCACGAGCACCATGTTGGGGTGGCACTCCTCGAAGAGGGCGTCACCGATGACCGCCTCGGGAGATGACCGGTACCCGTGCGTGAGAAAGCGCATGGCCTTTTCGACCCGCTCGGGCGTGCGCCGCATTCCCTCTCGCTCGGGATCGTCGCCGAGGCGCCGGATCATCTCGGCGACTAGGTCGGTGTAGGGGACGGTGGCCAGGTCGATCGCGGTGAGGGGCGGAGAATCAGGCACGAAGACTTCCTGAGGTGGAGGGTGTGGAGGCCCCCGAGTACTCGACGTAGTTTCGGGGCGTCTCCCAGAGGACGAGCTTTTCGAGCGCGACGTGCGCGGGCAATTGGTCGACGAGGCGATCCCAGATCGCCACCACGAGGTTTTCGGTGGTGGGGTTGACCCCGCTGAGCCACGGCACCTCGACGTTGAGGTTGCGATGATCGAGGTCGGCCAGCACCCGGTCGGTGACGAGATCCTTCAGGATCCCCAGGTCGAGCACGTAGCCGGTCTCGGGATCGATCGATCCCGAGACCGTCACGTCCATTTCGTAGTTGTGACCGTGGCCATGGGGGTTGGCACAGGCCCCGAACACCTCACCGTTGCGCTCATCCGACCAGTCGGGCCGGAAGAGCCGGTGGGCCGAATTCCAATGCACGCGGCGAGTCACGCGAACGTGCGTCATGGGTCCTCCGGGACAGGGATCTCGAATCGGGCCTCGGATACCCAGCGGGGGTGGATTCGGTCCCGGGGGCCTGAGGGGCCGAAATCTCAGCCGGGCAACCCGAATCCCAGGGCGCGCACAGCCTCACGCTGGTCGGCGTCGAGCGTCACGAAATCGATGTCGGCCGGGTTCGGGGCGAGATAGAGAGCGCACGCGACGTGCCACAGGTCGGCACCCCGCAGGTAGCAGGATGACAATACCCGCTCCATCTCGGAGCCGAGCGGACGGTCCGGAAGGAGCCAGGCCAGCTGGGTGAGGAATGGTTCGGCGCCCTCCACCTCCTCACGACGAAGCACGGAGCGGAATTCGGCCTCGGTGAGGTTGGCCGTGACGAGTTCGTCGTAGTCTTCCAGGCGTCGAGCCCACTCCGCAGCACCCGCTTCGTCAAAGGCGAGCGCCACCAGGCACGACGTATCCACGTAGGCGACTTTCACCCGTGCCGATCCGCGAGAAAGCGCTCGAGGGCTCCGGGTCGAGACACCAGAGGCGAGGGCATGCCTGCGTCGGAGTGCTCCTGCATCGACAGGAGTCCTCGCTTGCGCAGGAACTCCAACCGGCCTGCGATGCTCGTCTGCGGCTTCAGGGGGCGGACTTCCGCCACTGGTTCCCCGTGGTAGGTCACCGTAACGGTGCGCCCCTCACGAACGATCCGAAGCAATTCGGAGAACCGGGCTTTCGCCTCCCAGGTAGACCACGTGTCCGGTGGGTTCATGGTCGCAAACTAGTCAGACTGGTCTGATCGAAACAAGTCCGTGTCTCGCACGGCCTGGCGCACCCTGATTACACCACCCCTTGCTCCCAGCCCCGCTTCGATGTCTTCCAGCTTGCCATGGATGACGAGGTCGTCATCCTTCACCACTGCTCTGTCGAGACCTGGCGCCGGCAGCCAGTCCCTGCTTCGTTTGACTCCGAGAAGGAATGCGTGCTCGAGTCCTTCGTTGGGCTCGGAGATCGTTTTTGTGAGTTCCGGAAATTATGGGCCACCCTCTTCCGGAAATTATGGGCCAGGGGGT
>CAZFRU010000037.1:0-49395 GCA_964521385.1 uncultured Gemmatimonadaceae bacterium
ACAGGCTCATCGGGTACCTCCCACCAAGGACGCGCTGCCCCTATGATGCCTATCCTAGCACATCTCCTGTACACAGACGAGGCTGATGACAGCGACCCATGATGTGGTGGTCGTCGGAGGCGGTCACTACGGGGCTTCCATCGCGCTCGATGCGGCTCGTAGGGGCGCGGGGCGTGTCGTGTTGATCGAACAGGGCGCCGAGCTCCTGGGCCGCGCGTCGTGGGCCAACCAAGCCCGCGTCCACATGGGATATCACTATCCCCGAAGCTTCCTGACCGGAATACGTTCGCGTGTGAATTTCGACCGTTTCGTCGCCGAATACGACGATTGTGTCGACGGTGATTTTGCGGCATACTACGCCATTGCACGGCCCTTTTCCAAGGTTTCGGCGGGCCAATTCGAGCAGTTTTGTCGACGGATTGGAGCACCCCTCGATGCTGCACCGGACAGGGTCCGTGCACTGTTCGATCCCGCCCTGATTGAAGCGGTTTTCACGGTGAGGGAAGTGGCGTTCGACGCCTCCAGGCTGCGTCAGAGACTGGTTGGGGCCTTGGGGGCGGTGGGGGTCGAGGTGCGCACGAGCACCGAGGCGGTGCGTCTCCGTCGGGTCGACGGCGGCCTCGCCCTGGAATTGAGGCCCCAGCTGGGCGATATCGAGACCGTTGTGTCACCACGGGTCTACAACTGCACGTACTCCCGCACGAATGCGCTCATTCGTTCTGCGGGCGGCGACCCCCTATCCCTGCGGCACGAAGTAGCTGAACTGGCTCTGGTCGACCCCCCCGCTGAACTGGATGGCCTGGCGGTGACCGTCATGTGCGGCCCCTTCTTCTCGCTGACGCCTTTTCCGGCGGAAGGCTGCTACGCCCTCAGTCATGTGCGCTACACCCCACAACGTGCCTGGACCGAAACTGCTGCTGGAGACTGGCCCGACCCTCATGCGGTTCTGAACAGATCCCCCCCGCCGAGCCAGTTCGATCATATGGTCGCCGACGCCAGGCGCTACCTCCCCGTGATTGCGAAAACACGCTATCGGCGGTCATTGTGGGAGATCAAGACCATACTCCCGCGCAATGACGCCGACGATGGCCGGCCGATCCTGGTGCATCGCGACCCTGCATTGCCGGGTTTCACTTCCGTCATGGGGTCCAAGATCGACAACATCTACGACGTCCTCGACGCGTTGCACCGGGACCTCGATCAAGCAGGGGGCACGGCCTAGTGGCCACCTCCGACCTGTTCGTCTCGGTCGTCGCGCCACTGCGCGACGACGCAGACATCGTGGCCGGGTTCATTGACGATGTCGGCGGCGTCCTCAGGGCCAACTACAGGCACTACGAAGTGATCCTGGTCGATGATGGATCGGTCGACGCAACCGCTGCTGTCGTCGGTGAGATCCTGCAGCGGATACCCGGCCTCCGTTTCCTTCCGCTCTCCCGCCCATTCGGTCAGGAGATCGCCATCTCGGCCGGTCTCGATTCGGCGATCGGTGACTACGTCGTCGTCATGCTGCCCGCATCGGATCCTCCTGCCGCGATACCGGAGATGGTTGCCCAGGCACGGAAGGGTGTGGGGGTTGTATTCGGTGTGCACGATGATCGATCCGGCGACCCCTTTGCGCAGCGCGTGGGTCGGCGTGTGTTTCACGCACTCGCCGCTGCCGGGCTGGACGTACCGATCCAGCGCAACGCCACCCACTTTCGGGTGCTTAGTCGCGAGGCTGTGAATGCCCTGACGCGCATCCGATCACGAAAGCGCTACCTACAAACGCTTACCCACCATGTGGGCTTCGGAAACCAGGCGTTCGTATACCGCCCCGAGTCCAGGCGCCCGAAACCGCGGCGCCGGGGTCTGGCCGACCTCGTTGCCCTGGCGAGCGATATCGTCGTCACCAACACGACACGTCCGCTGCGTGCGGTCAGTTGGATGGCCTTGTTCGCGTCCTTGGGCCTCGCTGCGTTCGCTCTGTATGTTGCAATCGTTTATCTGATCCGCGATCAGGTGGCCGAAGGCTGGGCGACGGTCGCGGGTCCGCTTGCGGCCTCGTTCTGCGTGCTATTCCTGACGCTCGGGACGATGGGCCTGTACCTGGGTCGGTTGCTGGACGAGCAAGCCCAGGGTCCTCTCTACCACTCTCTGGAAGAGCGGAACAGCGCGCTGCCGACGCCACACGAAGCGCGCAAGAACGTGGTGCGCGGCGCCACGACCGACGAGTGAGAGAGTGAATATGCCGTCCCCCGGTCGATCGTCGCATCGGCCGGACGATTCCACCGTCGAGTCGTCATGGGAGGTCCCCGACTTCGAGGCTGCCGAGTGGAAACCAAAGAGCTCGCGCTACTGTGTCGCGGTCTTCGTGCTGAACGAGGGCGCCCGACTCCACACCCAGTTGGCGCGAATGCACGCCACGGGACTGGACTTCGACGTGGTCGTAGCCGACGGAGCAAGCACCGACGGTTCGGTGGCACGAGACGCGCTCGCTCCGCTTGGCGTGAACACGGTCCTGATCAAGCGGGGACCCGGGGCGCTCAGTGCTCAGATGCGTATGGCGTTGGCCTGGGCTCTCAGGCGCGGCTACGAAGGGGTGGTCGTCGTGGACGGCAGCAACAAAGACGATCCTGCCGCGATCCCGCTGTTCACTCGGGCGCTGGATGAGGGGTACGACCACATTCAGGGATCACGCTATATTGCCGGCGGACACCACGAGAACACGCCCCTGAGTCGGTACATCGGTGTGCGGCTTCTGCACGCACCGTTGGTGTCGTGGGCTGCCGGGGTGCGCTACACCGATACCACAAACGGATTTCGAGCGTACAGCCGGGCTCTGTTGGGCGATCCGCGCGTCGCGCCATTTCGAGACGTCTTCATGGCCTATGAACTCCACTACTACTTGGCGATCAGAGCCGGGGAACTAGGGTTCCGCGTCAAGGAGGTCCCCGTGACGCGTTGTTATCCCGGCAAGGGCCCCATCCCCACCAAGATCAGCCCGCTCAAGGGGAATCTGGGAGTGCTGCGCACGGTCTGGGAGGCGGCCCGCCACCGCTTCGATCCCTGAGTCCCCCTACCGAGCCGCGCTCCATGAACAGACCTCGAAGTGAAGTTGAGCCCGCCGGTTCGGAGGGATGGGACGGCCCCAGCGCGCTGATCGGGTTCTCGGGGTTCGTCGGTGGCAATCTCGACGCGCAGACTTCGTTCGAGGATCGATTCCGCTCGTCCAACATCACCGATATGCGTGGGCGCTCCTATGGCTGGTTCGCATGTGCCGGTGCGCCTGGGGTGAAGTGGAAGGCGAACAAGGAGCCGGATGCCGATCGCGAGGCCCTGAGACGGCTCAGAGCGGTGGTCGACACAGTGCGGGCCGACCGGGCTGTCTTGATCTCTACCGTGGACGTGTACCCGGAGCCCTGCGATGTCGACGAGGCCACGCCGATCGATCCCGCGGCTGGCCATGCCTACGGCCGCCACCGCCTCGAACTCGAGGACTTCTTCCAGGACCGCTTTGAGACGCTGGTCGTCCGCCTGCCTGGACTCTTTGGTCCCGGACTGAAGAAGAACATCATTTTTGATTTTCTCCACGACAATGCGGTGGGTCACATCAACCCAGATAGCGTCTTCCAGTTCTACGACATCCGACGCCTCTGGGCCGATATCCAGCGCGCGTGGAACGCGGGCCTCAGATTGGTCAACTTCGCGACCGAACCGGTTTCTGTGGCTGATGTGGCTCGGTGGGGCTTTGGCTTCGAGTTCGCAAACCGGGACCCCGGGCCACTTGCGCGATACGACATGCATACGCGACATGCGGCGGTCTGGGATCGTTCCGGAGACTACATCGCGGAGGGATCCGAAGTCCTCGCGGAAATCGCCAACTACGTGACCACCGAAGGGTGGATTCGACCGTGAAGCTGGCCATTTCGAACATTGCCTGGAGCGTCCAGGAGGAGGACGCGATCGCCGCTCGCCTGGTGGCGTGGGGTGCACAGGGTGTCGAGGTTGCACCCACCCGCATCTGGCATGACCTTTCGCGCGCTCCGGCCGCCGAAGTGACGGCTTACAAGCGGTACTGGCGCGATCATGGACTCGAGATCCCTTCGATGCAGGCGCTCCTTTTCGGTCAGCCCGCACTGCGACTGTTCCAGGGCCCCGAGACTCGCGAGCAGATGCTGGCGTACCTCGATCATGCCTTGAGGATCGGGGCGCTCCTGGGTGCCCGGGTCTTGGTATTTGGGTCTCCGAAGAACCGACAACGCGGTCCGCTTGGACTCGTTGAAGCGCGCCAGGTCGCGTTCGACTTCTTCGGACGACTGGGCGATCGAGCGTGCAATCATGGTGTCACCATCGGCCTGGAGGCAAATCCGACGGACTACCATTGCGACTTCCTCACCACGCACCAGGAGCTGGCTGATTTCGTTCAGGCCCTCGATCACCCGGGTGTCGTGCATCACCTGGACCTGGGCGGTGTGATCCTGTCGCAAGAGCATCCGCGAGACGCCGTGAAGGCACTGTGGCCCCTCGCTCACGTGCACCTCAGCGAACCGTTCCTCAACGGTCTGGGGCAGCACCAAGAAGCGCATGAGCGGTTGGCGCGCACACTGCTCCGGCGCGGGTATGAGGGCTGGGTCTCGATCGAGACCCGGTCCGACGAGACCGACCCTGCCGGGCGTGTCCAAGCAACGCTCGCATTCGCGCGGGCCCGGTACCAGGGTACGATGCAGCTTCCGGCCTGAATCTCGTCGCGCCGTCGTGGGGTCCGGTGCCCACAGGGACCGGGCCGCAGCGACCCGGTATCCAGGGCATGCACCCCGAGGACGGGTTCGAGTCGACCGCAATACGCGGCGCTACGACACGGCAACCCGCGCATCATCGGCGGCGACCAACTCTGGATCCTGGAGTCTGTTCACACTACGGAGTGGAGGGCCTTCTTCATGCATGACCATTTTAGAAGAGCAGTTTCAGCGGATTGAGGATTGCTTTCCGACGCAGCGTGGGAACGTCTCGATTTCCAAACGCGACATGTTGAACGCGATCCTCTACATGGTGTAAAACGGCTGCCGATACCGGGCATTGCCACCCCGGTTCCGCCGGTGGCACACGGTATGTACCCGGATGAACCCTTGGGCCAGGGCCGGGGTGCTGGATCGTGTTTTCACCGCGCTACAACCAGGAAGAGATCATCCGCATCAAGGTCGGAGCGGTGGGGCTCGCCAGCACCATCGTCCAGGTCCATCCGGATGGCAGGGGGGCGGAAAAAAAAACGGCCCGCAACCCATCGGACGTTCGCAGGGCGGGTGGGGCACCAGGATTCATATGGTTGCCGCAGATGATCGCAGGGCGGTGAGCTTCTCCCCGACGCCGAGTCAATGGGGAGATGCCCCCGGCCGGGCGGCGGCTGATCGAGGACCTTCCGCGGCCCGAGGCACCGGTGGTTCTGATCATGGATCGCGCATACGAGGGCGATGATACCCGTCAACTCGCGTTCGACCTTGGGTTCACGCCCGTCGTACCTCCGCAGAAGAACCGACTCCTCCCGTGGGCCTTGAACACGCAGATGTACCGTCGCGGCAACGAGATCGAGCGCCTCTTCCGGCGCCTGAAGGGCTACCGTGGCGTCTTTTCTCGGTACGACAAGCTCGACGTGATCTTCACCGCCTTCATCCACTTCGCTCTGACCAGCAAATTGTTGCGACCCCAGTTGGTGTACACAGGCCCTGGCAGGATCCAGGGGGCTCGGGCTTCCAGGTGCCAAGGGGGAACGCAGCAGCAGGAGTCGGCCCGAGGTCAGTACGCGTCCACGTCCAGTGCCACCTTGCCCGCCATTTTCCGGTAGATGAAGGTGGTATAGCCCAGGACCAGCATCATTCCCGGAATCCACCAGAAGAGTGCCGTGCGCAGGCCCGCGGCCGGAGCGCCGGTGTTGTACACCGTCAGTGATACGGCACCCTCGTTCACCGCCGGAAGCACCAGGGGGAACAGCCCGAACGAGACGGACAGGAGCATCCCGGCCAGAAACACCGCAGACCCCAGGAACGCCGGTAGCTCGCGGTGCCGCCGATCCATCCACCGGCTGGCGACCAGGCCGCCCAGGGCCAGGAGCGGCAAGACGTACCCAGCGGGATTGGCCGCCAGTCGCCCGGCCACGTGGGGCTGGATGCGGAAGGTGACGCCTGTGAGGATCGCCACCAGCGCCAGGAGAACCCACCACCCTCGCGCCGCCACCCAGCGCGCCCGTTCCCGAACCGCTCCCTCGGTCTTCAGGGCGGCCCACAGGGCGCCGTGATGCGCCAGGGCAACCAGGCTGGTTACGCCCACCGTCACCGTGTACCAGTCCAGGATTCCCACCTGTTCGCCGGTGGTGAGGAAGTTGGTCCAGAGGGGATTGAAGAAGTACCCGTCGGGGCCCAGGGGCACGCCTCGGACCACGTTGCCCAGAGCCGCGCCCAGGAAGACGGTGAGCAACAGGCTGGCCAGGGAGAACACCACGTCCCAGAACGGGCGCCACACCCTGCTGTCCAGGTGGCTGCGGAACTCGATGGCGATGGCCCGGAGGATCAACAGCCACAGCACCATCATCAGCGGCAGATAGAAGCCCGAGAAGCTCGACGCGTACAGCTTGGGAAAGGCCATCACCAACGATCCGCCTGCGGCCAGGAGCCAGACTTCGTTGGCGTCCCAGACCGGGCCGATGCTCTGAAGGAGCGTCCGGCGCTCCCGGTCCGTGCGTCCCAGGAAGAGGTAGATGGCGCCCATGCCCAGGTCGAACCCGTCCAGGATCACATATCCCGTGAGCAGCGCCGCGATCAGCCAGAACCAGAGCGTTTCCATGGTCACGCCTCCCCCGCTGCAGGCATGGGCGCAGATGTCGGCCCGGCAGCTGCGTGCTCATTGCCACCGGGTCCGTGGCTGATCTCCCTCGCCAGCAGGAAGAGGTAGAGCATGCCCAGCAGGAGGTACATGCCCATGAAGCCGATGAGGGAGAACAGGGTCGTACCCGCGCCCACGGTCAGCGAAGATCCCTCGCTGGTGCGCATGAGGCCGTAGACCAGCCAGGGTTGGCGGCCCAACTCCGCGGTCATCCATCCGGCGGTGTTCGCGATGAAGGGAAAGGGGGCGGAGAGCATCACGAGCCAGAGCACCGAGCGGCTCTCGATGAGCTTCCCTCGCCAGAGCAGGAAGGCGGCCAGGGCCATTACCCCCATGAACATGGTTCCCAGACCCACCATGATGTGATAGGCGTAGTAGAGCAGGGGAACGTTGTCGGGCCATTCCTCCCGGGGGAACGCCGTGAGTCCCTTCACCGGAGCATTCCAGCGCCGGTAGGTGAGAAAGCTCAGCGCCCGGGGAATCTCCAGCGGGTTGTCGAGGCGTAGCTCATCCATGTCGGGCTGGCCCAGGATCACCAGCCCCGCGCCTTCGTCGGAGTGGAAGAGGCCCTCCATGGCGGCGAAGGTCGGAGGCTGATGGCGGGCCACGTTGGCTGCCTGCCGGTCTCCAGTGGGGGCTACCATGAGAAACGACGCCACCAGTCCCACCGGCACCCCCAGGCGGAGGAAGAGCTGGCCGAATCGGGTCTGCGGCGAGCCGTCGCCGGCGTCGGTCTCGTCGGTGAGCAGGTAGAACGCACCCACCGCGGCCATGACGAACGAGCCCGTGACCACGGCGCCGGTCATGGTGTGCAGGTACTGCCAGAAGAGCCACGGATTACCCAACAGGCCCCAGAGACTGTCGAGGACCATGCGGCCCTCGGCGTCGACGGCGTGACCCACGGGATGCTGCATGAAGGCGTTGGTGGCCACGATGAAGAAGCCGGAGATCCAGGAGCCCAGCCATACGGCGACGGCGGTCATCCAGTGGGCCCTGGCGCTCATCTTCCTGGCTCCGAACAGGAAGAGGCCGAGGAAGGACGATTCCAGGAAGAACGCGAAGATGCCTTCCATGGCCAGGGTCTGGCCGATGATGGCGCCGGTGCGTTCCGAGAAGCGGGCCCAGTTCGTGCCGAACTGGAACTCCATGGGGATTCCCGTGACCACACCCATGGCAAACGTCAGGCCGAAGATCCTGGCCCAGAAGTGTGCCGCCTGATCGAAACGCGCCTCCCCCGTGCGAAGTGCCCAGGTCTTCAGCAGCACGATGAGGAAGCCGAGCCCCATGGTGAGTTGGGGAAAGAGGTAGTGGAAGGAGATGGTGAAGGCGAACTGGAACCGATGATAGAACAGAGCCGGATCCATAAATCAGCGCTCCACGGAGGGCGAGGGATCACACTCGAATCCAACAAGCGCGGCCGCCGCCCCGAATGCGTCCGCCGCTTTTCTCCAGGCCTACTGGCCCGCGCTATTCGTAGAAGTCGAAGCGAATACCCTTCGGCATCACGTGGATGGCCTTGAGATCTCGTATGACACCGATCTGATGTCCGATCTCGGGCGGCACCACGAAGCTCTCGCCCTCACTCAGCGAGTGATCGGTACCCGACAACGACAAGACACATTCTCCTTCCAGGACGACCAGTACGGATTCAAGACTCGCGCGATGGTTCGGCAGCAGATCGCCTGCTCTGGCCTCCATCTGCTTGACCACGAACTCCTCGCCTGTCGCCAGCAGCCGTACGTTGGGTTGGGTGACTTTCTTCATGGTTTCTCGAATGACCTCGGTGATCTCGAGTCTGTGTCTGGTTGTAGCTTAGCCGTGAACGCTCAGAACCTCGACGCCCGAATCCACACGTCGGCGTCGGCCCAGGAGGCCTCGAAGTCACGTTTCACCAGCTCGGCGTCGCCGTGTCGCCCCTGGGCGCGCAGCGCCTGCTCGAGTCCGAAGAGGCTCCATCCGTTGAGGGGGTGGTCGACCAACGCCGCCCGATAGACGGCCTCGGCTTCGACCGGTCGCTCCATCTCGAGCAGAAGGGCGCCCAGCCAATGTCGGGCGCTGAAGTTGAGCGGTTCGGGTTCGTCGTAGCGGAGTTCGTCTTCGAGCGCCACAGCCTGCTCGAGCGTGGTTCGTGCCGCGTCGAGCTGCCCCTCGGCCCGTTGCAGCTCGGCCTCGAGCATCCCGCCCGCCACCCCGAGCAGCTGGGTGGCGGTGTGCCCCCGAAACTGCGCGTTGTCGCCGTGTTCGCGGACGAGTTCCCCTACCTGCGCGAGATACCAGCGCGCGCTGTCAGGGGCCGCGAGGCGCAGGTGGGCGTATCCGCGTGCAAAGAGCCAGAGCCCCTGAAAGACCGGGTCGTCGGGCTGTTCACTCACGGCGAGCACATCGTCGAAGCGCCCGAAACGCCATAGCGCCAGCGCCTCGTAGAACTGACCCCCCTCGACCAGCTTGCCGTAGTCGCGCCCCGCCTGGGCCGCGACGGCGCCCTGGCCGTCCATCGAGGCGGCGAAGAGCAGCATGTGGAGGTTGTGCGACGGATAGATCGCAAACCCCTCACCGATGGCCGCCTTCTGGTCGGAGTGCCATGCGCGCTGGTTGGCCCGCACCGCATCGCTCCAGCGGCCGACGCGGTTGTAGGTGTGCGAGGGCATGTGGTTGATGTGGCTCGCACCTGGAATCGACGTGCCCAGGAGCTCGGCGCAGGGCTCGGCCTTGTACGCGTCCGGGGTGGACTCGGTGGCATGTACATAGAGATGGCACGCCCCTGGGTGGGAGAGGTCGTGCGCCAGCGTCTGCTCGAGCACCCGGTGGATGCGCTGCACGGACGGCTTGTCGAGCGGCCAGGTGCCACGCCGCGGCTCGAGCAGCATCAACGCCTCTCCGTAGGCGGTACCCACGTCGAGGTCGCCGGGGAACCGGGTGTAGACGTCGGCCAGAGCCCGGGCGTAGGCCGAGTCGCGCTGTGCCCTTCCGGTTCCGTCCGGCCGCGCCGCGTAGCGGACCGTCATCGCTTCGATCAGGGCGAGCTCGGTGGGTGTGGCCGCTCCCGGCGCCCGGGCGAGCTCCAGCGCGGTCGTCGCGGCCTCGTACGCCCGCGGCTCGTCGGCGTCGCGCATCGGCCCGTTGAGGTACGGGCCCAACGCCCAGGCCTCACCCCAGTAGCACATCGCGCAGCGGGGGTCGCGCACCCACGCCTCCCGGAAGGAGCGGAGTCCTTCGCCGGTCGCAAAGGCGTACATGAGCTGGATGCCCTGGTCGAAATAGGCCTGGGCCTCGGGGACCGAGGTGTTGACCGGTCGTCCGAACGGTCCCAGCCCGGCCTGGTAGAGTGGAAACGGTTCGTCGGCAGAGGGGGTCTGGGCGGCCGACGGCGAGCCGGTGGTTACCAGAAGGGCGAGGGCCACTGACCCCATGGCACGAAGGTGGACGATGAACGAGCGAGAGGGTCGTACGGGAGGGTTGGGCATGGTGGCACGAGATCGGGGAGTCCGGAAGGTACGCCAGTCTACAGCGTCACCCGGACTCCCCGACAGCCCCCGACTCGTGGACCAACATCGCTCAGAAGCTCATCACCAGCGCCAGCGTGAAGACGCGATCGGTCGTGCCGAGGGGCGCGAAGACCGTGGTCCCCGTCGTGCCCAGGGGCACGGCGGTGAGGGCTGGCTGCTTGTCGTAGAGCAGCTGCAGGCTGGCCTTGAGGGCGAGCTGACTGCTCACCGACACGGCGACGGAGTTCGTGAAATCGGCCCGGAGGTCGTCGGTGTCGTCGAGGTTTTCGTCGACGATGAGGTCGCTGGTGAAGTCGGTGGTGGCGGTGAGTTTGCGGAAGAAGCCGTATCCGGCCCGCAGCCCGGCGAAGCTGTCGCTCTTCGTGGCGTCTTCGACCACGTCATCCTGGATCGTGTAGGTCACACCGACGTCGGTACGGAACTTCGTCGTCTCGGTCTCGGTCCAGGCCCGCCCCAATCCGCCCACGAACCCGTAGCGGTTGTCGATGCCCGCAAAGGTGTTGCGGTCCCACCCGGCGCCGGCGTAGGCGAAGAAGGCCTCGCTCAGGTTCTTGTCGAACCGTCCTCGGGCGAAGTAGTTCTCGGCCGTGAGAGTGCTCGTCGAGGTTTCGGCGATGGTGAAGTCGTCGGCGGTCCCCGTCGCAGTGCGGGTCCGCACGCTCGATTCGGTGCGGATACCACCGAACTGGAACCGCAGCGCCGCCGCAGGCCAGATGCGGTCGAGCGAGTTCTTGAGCCCGAAGGTGCTCTGCGACGAGTTGCCACCCGTGGTGACGAAGGTCAGCTCGGCCTTGTCGAACCAACCGAGTTCCTTCTCGTCCTGGGCGGCGGCCGGCGCAGCGAGGGTGGCGGCGATGAACAGCGCAACGGGGGTCACCCGGAAAAGCCTCATGGTCATGGTGTCCTTGTATTGGATGGCGGCCGGGATTCGCCGGCCGGATATTGTCGAATGGTCTGCTGCAGGAAGGCGTTGTTGGAAATGGCAATCATCGTGCCGTCGTCGTCGAGCAGCGTCTGGGTCGGCGTAATGGCCGTGAGCCGACCGGAATGGCCGTCGATCTCGATCCGGCGTCCCATGTCGAAGGTCTTTCTGGCATAGAATCCGGCCACGATGTTGCGCGTGATCTCGCGCGTGCCCAGCCCGAACGACAGCCCGAAGGCGATGACCAGCACGCCGAGGCTCGACCAGGTGAGGATACGCACGATCTCGGTGTCGATCTTGAGTTGGCTGATGGCGGTAACCGCCACCACGAACAGCAGGATCGCTCCGGCCATGGCTCCGATGGAGCTGGCGAACTCGATGCCTGTGCCTTCGGCCGCCCGGGTCACCGCCTTGCCGGCGAACTGGGCTCCGGCACCGCCCAGCACCAGCACGAGAGTGGCCGCGAGTACATTGGGCAGATACGCCATGAACGAGCCGATGGCCGACGAGATGGGCTCCAGCCCCATGGCGTCGGCAGCGGTGCGCGCGAAGAGAAAGAGCAGGAGGTAGAACACGAAGCGGGGCACCAGCTCGCTCAGCGTCTTCGTGAACGACAGCGAGTGACCGACCGCATCGAGACCGAGCGAGGTCAGCGCCCGGTCGAATCCGATGCGCCGGAGGACTCCGCGCAGAATACGCTCTACGATCTTGGCGGTCACGATGGCGACCACGACCAGCACCAGACCGAGCACGAGGCGGGGGGTCCAGCTCACCATGTCCTGCCAGAGCTGCGAAAACGCTGCAGCCAGCGGATCGATCATTTCGTTCATCACACACCTTTCCGGTTCGGAGCGCTTCTACTGCCCATGACCCGCGCACGGGGCTGCGAGTCACATCGAGGCACGGATCATCTCCCCTGGCTCGAGATGAGACCAGTCCCCGCGCCCGATCTTTGTGCGGCCCCATCTCCGCCCCGGATGTGACCTTCCGCGGCCTGGCACGGTCTTGGCCAGAAGAGCGCTGGTGTGCCGGTGCGACCACATTCCGATCCGGAGGACCCGTAGTGAATGAAGGGAACCAGCAGGACTGGCCCGATCAGGTCTTGAGCCAGGTCAACCAGGTGGTCCTCGCGTTGAGCGAGCGTGGACAGATCGAGTGGGCGAGCCCGTCGAGCCAGAGGCTGGTGGGTTACCGCTCCGACCTGCTCGTGGGCGCGACGCTCTCGATGTTCCGGGGACCCCGGACCGATGCCGCGGCCACCGAGGCGCTGGACGCCTTGATCCGCAGCGGGCGAGCCGGGGTGGTCGACGTGCGGTGGTATCGTTCCGACGGCACGGCATTCGTGGCCGAGGTCGAGGTCGTGCCCGGTGAGAATGAGGGCGGCGGGCCGCGTCGGATCGCGATCGTCCGCAACGTCACGAAGCGGCGACTGGAAGACGAGCGGGCGAGTCGCTCCGACCGGCTGCGGCGCAACGGACTTCTGGCTCGAGGGATCGCTCACGACTTCAACAACCTCCTGATGGGGCTCCTGGGGCGGATCCAGATCGCGGTGGCCGAGGTCGAGCCTTCGAGCCGCGCCTACCGGCTGTTGGAAGAGGCCGAGGGCGTTGCCTTCGATGCGGCTACACTCGTGCGCGAGTTGCTGGACTTCGCCAGCGAGGGGCTGCCCGTACGCCGGGGCGTCGATCTCCCGGCCCTGGTTCTCGATGTGGCGGGGTCGGTGCTCGCCGATTCGTCGATCGAGGTCGACCTCCGCTTCGAGGCCCTCCGCGCTGCCGACCGTCGGGTGCTGGCCGATCCCGTGCAGATCCGGAGCGTGGTGGTGGCGCTGATGGAGAACGCCCGCAACAACATGAGGGAAGAGGGGCAGCTGACCGTCCGAGCGGTGGTGGTCGCCGAAGAGGAGATCCCCACGGGATTGTCCCGGGAGCATCGCTACCTTCAGATCTCGTTCACCGATTCGGGGCCGACACCGTCGGATGCGGAGTTCCATTCCTACTTCGATCCGTTTCCGCTGGCGGATGATCCGAACCTCGACCATGACGCGGGCCTCGCGCTGGCGAGTGCCTGGACGACCACCCACTGCAACCAGGGGCTGCTCGAAGCCGAGGCCGGCCCGGGTGGAGGCGTGACCGTGCGCCTGCTCCTGCAGATTGCCGAGTCCGAGCAGCCGACGACGGCCGGGGGTGGGTCGGTCGTTCCCATCGCCTCGCGAACGGGCACCCGCGCGCTGGACGTGGTCTGGATGGATGACGACGGCCAGGTGCTCGACACGGCCCGATCGATCGTGCGGCATCTGGGGTGGAATTTCACCGGTTTCCGGCGCGGTGAAGAGGTGCTGAGGTTCCTGCACCAGGCCGATGCCTCTGCCGACCTGCTCGTCCTCGACGTGCAGGTACCCCAGGGCATGGGGGGCCTCGAGACGCTCGATCGGGTGCATTCGTCCTGGCCCGAACTACCGGTGCTGGTGGTCAGCGGAGGACCCGTGACCGAAGAAGAGCTGCGATTCCACGCGCGCCGCAATGTGGCCCGCCTCACGAAGCCGTTCGACATCGCTCAACTGCGCGCGGCGGTACTAGGCCTCGTCGCCGACCTCACTCCCTGAACGTGCGGCGTCGGTCGGCGCACTCGACTCGTCGCCATCCCGCGCTGGAGAGGGATGCAGGCACTCGAGTACCGAAGCGACGTACGACATCAGCACCAGGCCGGGTGTCGCCACCGCGAAGTCGAGCAGATCGCCCACGAGATGCCGCCGCCGAATGGCGTTGCGAACCCGCCCCCTCAGTCGTTCCGGCACGGAGTCCTGGAGATCGGCGAGGATGAGGATCGGGGCGCCGGTGTCGATCGAGGTGTCGTCGCCGGTCATGCCCGTGCTCCTGTGGCTTCTTCGTAGCGCCTGCGAAACTCTTCGCGGCCCCGCTTGATCCGCATCTTCACCGCAGAGAGGCCGACGCCCAGCTGTTCGGCGATTTCCTGGTAGCTGAAGCCGTCGACGTCGCACATCACCAGCGGAATGCGCAGGGTATCGGTGAGGCCCTCGAGCACCTCGTGGATCACGGCGCGTTCGAGCGCACCCGGGCCGTCCGCGGCCACGTGGAGCGCATCGGACGAGGCCACGACCGGGTCGTCGATATCATCGAAGCGCATGCGCTTCGTCTTCTTCAGGTGATTGAGGCAGTGGTTGACCTTGATGCGACCGATCCAGGCCCCGAACGATCCGCGCCCCTCGAAGCGATCGAGCTTGAAGTACGCCTTGACGAAGACCTCCTGGGTGAGATCTTCGGCGTCGGTGGCGGAGCCCGACAGATGGCGGCAGTTGGCCGCGACCCGCGGCGCGTGTCTCTGCATGAGCTGCTCGAATTCCCGCAGATCGGTTCGGTCGGAGGCACGGACCCTGGCGACGAGTTCGTCGTCGCTGAGCCCTTCGGTCTCGGTGTCGGAGAGTGGCATGGTGCGGAACGACGCCCTTGGGAGTTCGACCCCCGCTGGGGGGCTCGGGTCACATTCGGGGGTACTACGAGGTCGCCAGCACGTTCCCGGGGGCCATGCGGCCGTCGGGATCGAGTTCGCGCTTCAACGCGCGCATCACCGCGATCTGGACGGGAGCCATCTGGAGGGGAAGCCAACGCGACTTGAGCTTTCCCACGCCGTGTTCCGCGGCCACCGTCCCCGCTCGGGGCAGGACGCTCTTCTTGAGAATTCCCTCGACCACCGCCTCGATCCGGTCCACCTCGGACGGATTGCGGGCGACCCAGTTGAGATGGGGGTGTCCGTTGCCGAGATGTCCGTATACCACCGGCGCCTCGATGCCGTGATCGGCCGCTGCCCGGCGCGCTTCAGCCAGCGCTTCGCCGACCTGGTGGTAGGGCACCGCCCAGTCGGTCGAGATCCGCCGTCCGCCTCCGGCGATCCACGGTCCTGCCGCTTCGTGCATTGCCGCGGGGCAGGCGTGACGGATCGTGCGTGCATCGCGAAGGGTGGACTCGTCGTCGAACACCGCAACGTCGTGGTCTCGTGCACCGTGCGCCTCGGCGAGCGCCAGCCAGCCGTCGAAGTCGGGCTCCTGGGCAGACGCTTCTTCGAGATAGACCATGGTGCCGTCGGCTCCGGCCCAGGCGCCGCCCCGATGTGCGGCGCGTGCGAAGGCGAACGAGGGCCGATCGAAGTACTCGAGGCATCGAGGCCGCAGGTGGGTGGAGTCACGTGCGGCGACCACGAAGGCCACCGCCGTGGCCTCGTCGGGGAAGGGAATCCCCAACCCCACGACCACGGGGGGAAGGGGCAGCAGCGCCAGTTCGGCTTCGACCACGACCCCCAGTACCCCCTCGCTGCCCACGAACCAATCGACGGGATCCTGGGCCGGGAACAGCCCTGCGGTGTTCTTGTCGAGGCCCGGGCGGCGCACGTCCAGTATCTGCCCGTCGGCCAGCACGACCCGTAGGGCCGTGACGTGCGCTCGGGTGGGTCCGTACCTCAGCGTGCGCGCACCCGAGGCATTGCAGGCCACACAGCCACCGATGGTGGCTTCGTTCTCGCTGGTCGGATCAGGGGCGAAGAACAGCCCTTCGGGCGCGAGGGTGCGATTGAGGTCACCCACCACTACGCCGGGTTGCACCCGGGCCCGCCTTCGGACCGGGTCGACATCGATGATCCGATCCATGCGCCGCGTCGACAACAGCAGACCCCCCGGGTCGGCGACCGAGGCGCCGGTGGTACTCGTCTGTGCGCCTGCCGGAGTGACCCCCATGCGGTCGAGTGCCGCGCGCCGGAGCGATGCGACCACGTCCTCGGTACCCGTGGGGCGGACGACGGCCGCCGGTAGCTGATGCAGGCCCGAGACGTCGGCAGCGAACGCCGAACAGATGGTGGGGTCGTCGACGAACTCGGTCACCGGTCTCCTCGAAACGAGACGATGGTGACGTG
Source organism: uncultured Gemmatimonadaceae bacterium (assembly GCA_964521385.1). Classification (GTDB taxonomy): domain Bacteria; phylum Gemmatimonadota; class Gemmatimonadetes; order Longimicrobiales; family Gaopeijiaceae; genus Gaopeijia. The sequence continues at coordinate 16,207 of CAZFRU010000037.1, forward strand.
GGTGACATCGGGGAGCGCCAGGAGCCGAGCGGTCAGATCGGGGGGAGGAGGGGCGTCGAGGGTCACCACGGCCAGCGCTTCGCCGCCCTCGGCCATGCGGGCCTGGTGGTACTCGGCAATGTTGACTCCGGCATCGCCCAACACGGTCCCGACCCGACCGATGACGCCGGGCACGTCGTGGTTGTCGAGCACCAGGAGGGTGCGGCGCGGAGCGACATCGACGTGAAAGTCGCCGATGCGGGTGAGCCGGGGCTCGGCACCCACGGGAGCCACACCGCCCACCCTGATCTCGTGTCCGTCGGCTTCGATCCTCACCTCGAGGGCGCGCGCATGAGGGGGCACTCCCCCCGACCCGAGTCGGAGCTCGATGCCTCGCTCGGCCGCGACGGTCCGCGCATTGATGAGGTTGAGGCGGCCCGCGTCGACGACGTTGTCGAGCACCCCCACCGAGGCGGCACTCAACAGCACCGTGCCGGCCGGGGCGAGATCGTCGCCGATCCGCAGGGTGAGTGCGCCGACGGCCGTACCTCCTGCGGTGGCGAGCAGTCCCCGGGCGACGCTGGCGGCGCGTCGCGCCAGGCGGAGTGCGGCGGGCAACCCTTCGATATCGTCGTCGCCCACGTCGACATTGAGCGAGCGGGTCAGGTCGTCGTGCAAGAGAAAGTCGCGCACGCCGACGCACACATCGACCGCCACATTGTGCTGGGACTCGACGGTCGATGCGCCAAGGTGTGGCGAGAGCATGACGTCGTCCCGGTGCCGAAACGGATGGGATCGCTCCAGGGGCTCGATCGAGAACACGTCCAGTACGGCCCCTGCCAGCCGCCCGGTCTCGAGTTCGGCCAGCAGCGCGCCTTCGTCGACAATGCCTCCTCGCGCCAGGTTCACGAGGATCGCTCCATCTCTGAGCGACCGACAGGCGGCGGCGTCGATCATGCCGCGCGTCTCGTCGGTGAGGGGGGTGTGGATCGTGACGATGTCGGCCCGCTCGAGAAGTTGCTTCAACTCCGGGGCCTGCTCCGTGCGCAGACGCAGGAAGCGCTCGTCGGGGACGTAGGGGTCGTAGCCCAACAGCTTCATACCGAAGGCGTGAGCTCGATGGGCGACCTCGCTGCCGATGCGTCCCAACCCCACGATTCCCAGGGTCTTTCCCTTGAGCTCGGTCCCGGTCAGGGTCGAGCGCTCCCACGCCCCCCGGTGCATCGAGTGGTCGGCGCGGGTGAGGTGGCGGATCAGGTTGAGAGCGCTGCCGAAGAAGAGCTCGGCGACGGCCACGGTGTTGCCGGCGGGTGCGTTGATGACCGCGATTCCCAGGCGGGTGGCCTCGTCCATGTCGACGTTGTCGACACCCACTCCGGCGCGGCCCACGGCCCGCAGTCGGGTTCCGGCCCTCAGCAGGTCGGCCGAAATGTGGGTGGCGCTTCGTCCGATGAGCGCATCGTAGTCGGCGATGCGCGCCAGCAACTGCTCGGGGTCGAGGGTCGGCTCGACATCGACGTCGAACCCGGCAACCTCCTGGAGGAGCGAGACGCCGATGGGGTCGACTTGATCGGTGACGAGGATGCGTACGGACATGGTGCTCGGGAGGGAGATGGCGGGTGGACGGCGCGATCCGCTGACACTACCGACCGGGTCGCCCCGCCGGAAGGGACCGCTTCACACACCCCGTCGGCGCACTTAGGATAACGATTCGTTCCGGTGTTGTGCCGTGGTGTGGCGTTCGACCTTTCGCGGGGTGGGTAGGATCGATGTTCGAGGAACTCAGCAACAAACTCGACGGGGTTCTGTCACGCTTCCGTCAGCGGGGTGTGCTCACCGAGCCCATGATCCGCGAGGGGCTGCGCGAAATCCGTCGGGTGTTGCTCGAAGCCGACGTCAATTTCCAGGTCACGCGCGACTTCCTGGGTCGTGTGCAGGAGCGCGCGCTGGGCGAAGGCGTGATCAAGTCCGTGTCGCCCGGCCAGCAGATCGTCAAGATCGTACACGACGAACTCACCACCTTGCTGGGCGAGGGCCGCCCGACCATCGCCTGGATCTCGGCGCCTCCCACCGTACTGATGGTGGTGGGGCTACAGGGATCGGGAAAGACGACGACCGCCGCCAAGCTCGCGAAGCGCTTCGCCCGCGAGGGACGCACCCCGATGTTGGCGGCCTGCGATCTGCAACGGCCCGCGGCGGTGGAGCAGCTCCAGGTTCTGGGGCGTCAGATCGACGTCCCCGTCCACGCCGGTGAATTCGGGGGCGACCCGGTCGCCACTGCGCGGGCTGCGGTGCAGGCGGCGCGGGCACAGGGGCGGGCGGTGCTGATCATCGACACGGCGGGGCGGCTCCAGATCGACGCGCCGCTCATGGCCGAGCTGGGTCGCATCAAGGCCGAGGTGCGCCCGCAGGAGATTCTCCTGGTAGCCGATGCCATGACGGGGCAGGAGGCGGTCCGCATCGCCGAGGGCTTCGACGAGGCCCTCGCGCTCACGGGCGTGGTCTTGACCAAGATGGACGGCGACGCCCGGGGAGGTGCCGCGCTGTCGATCCGCGGCGTCACCGGCAAACCCATCAAGTTCGTGGGTGTGGGTGAGGGTCTCGACGATCTCGACACCGCCGACCCCGAGCGACTCGCGGGGCGGATTCTGCAGATGGGTGACGTGGTGGGTCTCGTCGAACGGGCCGAGCGGGCCATGGATGTCGACGAGCAGGCGGCGCTGCAGGAGAAGATGCTCGGCGGCGGGCGCTTCACCCTCGAGGATTTTCTCACCGCCATGCGGCAGGTGCAGAAAATGGGCCCCCTCGACCAGTTGCTGAAGCTCATGCCCGGCGCAGGAAAGCTGAAGATCCCGGGCGGTGCGGTCGATCCGAAGAGAATGAAGCACGTCGAGGCGATCATTCTCTCCATGACCCCTGCCGAGCGAAAGAACCCCAAGTTGATCGACGGTTCGCGCCGGGCCCGGATCGCCCGCGGTTCAGGTCGGCCGGTCGCCGAGATCAACCGGCTGCTGAAGCAGTTCGTCGAGATGCAGAAGTTCATGAAGCAGATGAAGGGAATGGGCGGCATGATGGGTGGCATGATGGGCAAGGGGGGCGGCTTTCCGGGCATGCGACGCTCTTGAGCCTCGTCGACCGAGCCCTCGGACCACGGCGGCTGCGGGTCGCGCTGTGCGCGCTCGTTGGGGCCTCTGCCGCTTGCGGGGGCCGCTCGTCCCTGCGCGTGTCGCCGAGTGAGATCCCTGCCATCGAGGCCGCACTGGTCGAACGTCCCGACGACCAGAAGCTCGTGCTGCGCTACGCGGCCGCTCTCTTTGCCGACGGGAACTGTGCGGCTGCGCGGGTTCAGGCCGAAGCCGCCGCGGCCCTCGACCCGGCCAACGGGGTCACGCCGCTGATCCAGGGGCAGTGCCTCGAAGCCGAGGGCCGGCTGGCCGAGGCCGTCGACGTCTATGCCGGATATCTGCGAGGCCATGCCGACGCCGCAGGCTCGGATGCGGTGCGGGGCCGGCGTCTGTTGGCGCAGCGCGCGCTGGCCGAGGTCACCGCCCGCGAGGCCATCGCCCGTGAATCCGAACTCTCGGCCCTGCCGGCCGACCCGGCGGTGGTGGCGGTGCTCCCGGCCGCGATCCTGGGAGACGACCCGCCTCGCTACGCTGCGCTGTCGGGAGCGCTGGCGCAGATGCTGGTGTCCGACCTCTCGCTGATCGAGCGGATTCGGCTCGTCGAGCGCACCCAGCTCGCGAGCCTCATGGACGAGTTGGCGCTGTCCGGCACCGATCGCGTCGACCCGGCGACGGCGTTGCGCCTCGGACGTCTCGTCAGGGCGGAACGACTGGTGCAGCCTGCCGCCATCTTCGAGCAGGGATCGGTACGCCTCGAAGCCGGGCTGATCGAGAGCGGAGGGAGCCGGGTCGGCGTCGACCTCGCCGACGGAGATTTCCGCGACATCTTGTCGATCGAGAAGCAACTGGCGCTCGACCTCGCGACCCGACTCGTGGGCCCCCTCACCGAGGCCGAGGAGCGTCGGATCCTCGACAACGGCCCGCAGAGCATCGAGGCCTTCCTGCATTGGGCCGACGGGCTGATTCTCGAAGAGGTGGGCGATTTCGCGGCCGCCGCAGCGGCCTACGATGCGGCAGCCGGCAGTGACCCCGGCTTCACCGAGGCGCGCACCCGAGCCCGGTTGACCGCCTCGGCGGCCACGGTCATCGGGCGCTCGCCGGCCGACGTCGTCGCTTCGGGGCAGGTCGCCGCGCGGGCCGTGGCCGGCGTGTCGAGCCCCGGGGTCGGTGGAGCGCTCGCCGGGGCGGTGTACGATCTCGCGGCCCTGGGCCCCGAGGCCTCGATGGGTGCAACTCCCGGCGTCGGCTCGATCCGCACGCCCGGCTTCGACCAGCTCGCGCCGCCGCTGCCCCTCGATGTGATCCTGCGGATCCTGGTGAGGATTCCCCGATGAGCCGGCCACTCCTGGCCGGGGCCCTGCTGTGCGTCATGGCCGCCGTTCCGGGCGCCGCTCAGCCGCGGTACACGGTGCAGACCGCGGCGCTCTTCGAGAGCTATACCTTCGATCCGGGCCTTGGATTCGAGTCCGTGCGCGAGTTCACCGTGCCCGTGGTGGTGGGACTCCGGTTGGGCTCCCGGTCCGACCTGACCCTCGCTTCAGGCTACGCCCAGGTCGAGATGTCGGCGACCGATGTACCGACGCCGAGCCCATCGCTCACGGGACCGCTCGACACCGAAGCCCGGCTGGCCGTCACCCTGGTGGAGGAGCGACTCCGGCTGCTGCTCACGGGGGCGGTGCCGACGGGTACGGGAACTCTGGCAGAAGCCGATGCGGTGATTCTGGGACCCCTGTCCAACGACATCCTCGGCTTTGCGGCGCCGACGCTGGGGACGGGTGGAGCGGTGGGTGTGGGATTTGCGGGGGCGCTTCCCGCGGGCAGGGCCTCGGTGGGATTCGGGCTGACCTACCGAGTGCCCCTTTCGTTCGAGCCGGTCCTGGGTACGGGTGACGAGGTCCGGGCCGGCAACGAGGTCCGGGCGCGCCTGGGACTCGAGACCCCGGTCGGTCGTCGCTCGTTCCTGCGCGTGGCCGGCGTGCTGTCGACCCGTGCGGCCGACGAGTTCAACGGCGTGCAGGTGAACGGCGTGGGAAATCGTCTCGCCGCGTATGCCGCCCTGGACACGCCGCTCGGGCCCACGGTGGCGACCGTGTGGGCGTCGGGAATGGTGCGATCCGATCCCTCGCTCGAGGCGACCGCGGTCGGCGCCGCCTTCGTGCCGCGGGGCACCCTCTTCAGCGGCGGCGGACGACTGGTGATCGGGCTCGGCGCCGACACGCGCCTCGAGCCGTCGGTCGAGTTGCGTACCGGTTCGGTGGCTCCCGACGCAGCCGGGCTCGAGCTCGAGAAGCTGGGCGACGTGGTGCGGTTTGGGACCGCTCTGCGACGTCGCGCTCGTGAGGGCGCCTGGTTCGTGCTCGAAGGGCAGGGGGCGCTGGGTACGGTCTGGAGTGGTGGGGAGTCGGTGGGTGTGCAGGGCTTTCGCGTCTCGGTCAGGCTGGAGTGGTCGCGATGAGGCGCGGCGGGTGGCGTGCGGCCGCGGTGGTGACGCTGGCGTTCATGGCGTCGTGTGGTGAGCGTCCGACCGGCCCGGCTGCTGCCACGACCCACCTGCGACTGAGCCCCCGGTTCGAGCAGGGCACGGCGGCGCTCCCGGTCCTGCCGGTGGACGAAGTACGGATCCGGGTGTTCCGCACGGACGACGGGGAACTCCTCGCTCAGAAGGTGGTCGCCGTCGCACCGTCCGACGTGGAGCTGGAGGTCGAGATCGAGGTGCCGGCGACTCCCGGTGAGTCGCTGACGGTCGACCTCGCCCTGCGTGAGGGGGGGCGTGACGTCTACGTCGGGGGCCCGGTAGCGGTCGTGCCCACCGCCGAGCCCATTGCCATCGCGGTCGAATATGTGGGCGAGGGTGTGTGTGCCCAGACGGTCGGGGCGGTCAACGTCGGCCCGATCGGAGGACCACCCGGAGCGGCCCACGGCCGCCTCGAACTCGGTGACTGCTACGTCGAGGCGCGCACGAGCTTCGCTGATCGCTGGACCCTCGATCTGCCCCGCGACGCGGGGCTCTCGCTGGCGGTGGCTCCCGACAACTCCACCTCGGATCTACGCCTTCGTCTCGAGACTCCAGACGGGACGCCGATCGTCGATGCGGGACTTGACGAGATCCATCTCTTCATCGGTGCGGGCACCTACGTCGCGGTCGTCACCAGTGTGCTTCCGCTCGAGAGTGTCTCGTATGCGCTGGAGGTGGTCGAGTTCGATCGTTGCGATAGCGAGACCGCGATGCTCGCTCCCGGCGTGTCCGCGTCACAGGAACTCACCTACATCGATTGTCCGCTGGTCAGCGGTCGTGCCGCCGACCTGTGGGGCATCGAGGTGTTCGTCGAGACGCCGTACCGCATCGACCTGATCAGCAGTGCCTTCGATGCCGAGCTCGCGCTCACCCCCGATCACGTGCTCGACCCCTTCCTGACGAGTCCTCTGGCCCACGACGACGACGGAGGGATCGGCACCAACGCACTGTTGGCGGGGGTGCTGGCTCCCGGGCGCTATCGCGCATGGGCAACCAGCTTCTCGTCGGGAGAGACCGGGCCCTACGAGATCTCGATGCAGTCGCTCAAGCGGGGCGCTCCCAGGCTCGAGGTGCGCGCGGTCACCCCCCTGGGTGTCGGCGGTGCCGGCGGACAATGCGGGTCCGCCCAGCCGTTCCGATTCGACTTCGGGTACGAGGACGGCGACGGCGACCTGGTCGAAGGGGGAGGCGTCACCATCCGTCTCACCGGAGTGCCCTCGGGGCTGATGGAGACCCGGCAGGTCGATTGGAGCAGTTTTGGCGAGATCAACCCCTATGCGGGGTTCACCGATCTCATCACCTGTGAGACCTTCGCCACCGGCGAGACCGCCAAGCTGGTGGAGTTCTTCATCACCGACTACGCGGGACTCAACAGCACCATCTTCTCGACCACGCTCCTTCCGGGTGGCCCCCACCCCTGAGCCTCAGGACTCGGCCCGATCCAGAGTTGCGGGACGGAGCCGGTAGTGGCGAAGTGACCCGACCTGGCGGACGATCCTCTCGGGCCCCAGATAGCGGTCGGAGTAACTTTGCTCGACTTCCCGGTGGCAGTCGTGGACCAGCACCTGGACGTCGGTCGAGCGGCGGGCGAGGACCGAAGCGGTGTAGATGCTCTTCATGCGGCCCGGTCGTTTTCGGCTCCCGCCCTGCGGCGAGTCGACGAAGATCACGTCCCAGTCGGTGGCGAGAATATGATCCGGCAGGTCTTCCATGAAGAGCTTGTCGCGGCGTTCCAGGAGTGCACGCCACTGGGTACGGCGGGTCTCGTAGCTGACCTGGATGATCTCGATGCCGGGCACGTGCTCGCGTGTCATCCGGATCCATTCGGGCTCGTGCTCGACGAAGGTCGTGGCGCCACCCTGGTTGGCGGCGATCCAGAAGCGGGAGTCCTTGCCCACACCGAACACGAGGACTCGTCCCGGTGCCGCTCCCTCGATCGTGCGGTAGAGGTGGAGGTACTCTTCCAGAGTCCCCTGGCCCGGGTTGGAGGTGACGAGATCGCGCAGGTCGTCGTAGGCGGGGTGCGCATGCGATTCGAGCGTCATGGGCGTCCGTAGGGCAGGGATGGGGGGGCGAAATCGTGCACCCGGCCGAGGCGCCGGGCAAGGTCGGCACCGCGAGGCTTGTGCCCCGGACGATGGCGGAATACGTTAAAAGGCTCTGCGTTCCGGGGTCCAGCTTGGTCCCCACAAGACTCCGTTCCGATCGTCGCGATCCTCCAGAGGGAGGCGGGCGGTCCGGACACAACCGCGCAAAACCGAGATGGCCGTACGTATCCGACTCAAGCGAATGGGTCGCAAGAAGCAGCCACACTACCGGGTCGTGGTGGCTGATTCCCGCTCCCCTCGCGATGGACGTTTCGTCGAGAGCCTTGGCTACTACAAGCCTCTCACGCATCCTGCTCGCCTCGTCCTCGACCTGGAGCGCATCGACTTCTGGCTGGGCAAGGGCGCCGCGCCGTCGAATACGGTGACGACGCTCATCGCGAAGGCCCGTTCGGGCGGCGACGAGTCGTTCGCGGTCGGCGAGCCCGACCGCGAGGCCGAGAAGCAGAAGGCCCAGGAGGCACTGCTCGCCAAGCGCGCGGCCGAGAAGCAGGCCCTCGCCGACGCCGAAGCGGCCGAGGCCGCAGCGGCTGCCGAGGCCGAAGCTGCCGCCAAGGCCGAAGCCGAAGCGAAGGCCGCATCCGAGGCTGCCGCCAAGGCCGAAGCCGACGCTGACTCCGAGGCGCCCGCCGAGACGGACGAAGTCGCCGGCGGCGAGGCCGAGCCGGAGACGTCGGAGTAGTCCCCGACCCGCAGTACCTCGTCGTCGGACACATCAACAAGCCCCACGGCACGCGGGGCGAAGTGGTGGTGTGGCCGCTGACCGACCACCCCGAGGGCATCTTCGCTCCCGGGGTGGTCTTGCTCCCCGGCACCGGCGGCCGCGATCCCGATCCCGAGGCCGCTCCGCTGGTCGTCGAGACCTCGCGTCCCTTCCAGCGGGGATTCCTGGTGCGCTTCGCCGGTGTCGAGGATCGCAATGGCGCCGAGGCCTTGCGCGGGGTCTACCTCATGCGAGCGCTCGCCGACCTCGAACCGCTGGCCGAGGGCGAGGTGTTCTACCATCAACTGCTGGGCATGTCCGTCGCAACCGTCGATGGGCGATCGCTGGGAACGGTGCGAGAGGTCTACGAGCTCGAGCCGGCCGATCTGCTCGAAGTGCGGGGAGCCGGCGGGACGATATTGGTGCCGTTTCTGGCCACGGTCGTGGTCGACGTCGACCTCGGGCAGCGGCGTATGGTGATCGATCCACCCGACGGGTTCCTGGACCTGTAGCGCCCATGCGGATCAACATCGTGACCCTCTTTCCGGCGTTCTTCCGGGAGTCGCTCGCCCTGTCGATCCCCGGACGCGCAGCGGTTGCGGGGCTCGTGGAGTACCGACTCGTCGACCTGCGGGAGTTCACCCACGATCGCCATCGCACGGTCGACGACCTGCCCTACGGCGGCGGCGCCGGCATGGTGCTCAAGCCCGAGCCCTTCTTCGAGGCCGTCGACCATCTGGCACCCACCGGGCCAGTGGTACTGCTCTCGGCTCGCGGACGGCGCTTCACGCACGACGATGCGGTGCGTCTGTCCGTCGCATCCGACCTGACGCTGCTCTGCGGCCACTACAAGGACGTCGATCAGCGGGTGGCCGACCACCTCGCCGACGAAGAGCTCTCCATCGGCGACTTCGTGCTCTCGGGTGGTGAGATCGCGGCGCTGGCGGTGACCGACGCGGTGGTACGACTGCTCCCCGGCGCCCTCGGCGACCACGACGCCGCAGCTACCGATTCGTTCTATGATGCCGCACATCTGAGCGCGCCGTCGTACACCCGACCGCCGGTCTACCGGGGGCTCGAAGTGCCCGAGGTGCTGCGGAGCGGAGATCACGCTCGCATCGAGGAGTGGCGGCGCGTAGAAGCCGAACGCACCACCCGTGTGCAGCGCCCCGACCTTCTGGAGTAAGCCCGCACTTCACGACGGGCGAGGGGCTGGTTATACTTTAGGTCTGACTGGTATTTGGCCGACAATCGAGCGGCCGCTCAGGAGCAAGAGACCCATGGCTGATCTGCTGCAAGAAATCGAGAAGGACCAGCTCCGGACCGACCACCCGGACTTCGCGCCCGGCGATACGATTCGGGTGCTCTATCGCGTCGTCGAGGGTGACAAGGAGCGCATCCAGGCCTTTGAGGGTGTCTGCATCGGGCGGCGCGGTGGTGGCCTGGGCGAGACCTTCATGGTCCGCAAGATCTCCAGTGGCATCGGCGTGGAGCGCGTGTTCCCCCTGCATGTACCGACGGTGAAGGGCATCGAGGTGGTGCGCCGGGGTCGTGTGCGCCGAGCCAAGCTCTACTACCTGCGCGAGCTGCGCGGCAAGGCGGCCCGGATCCGCGAGAAGCGGCACTGACCGCTCGCGACCGCGCCACGAAGTGTCTCTTCGGCCCCTGGACCCACTCGACTACGAGCGCGGGTTCTGGGGCCGAGGTGTAGCTACCGTCGCCGGCGTCGACGAGGTGGGTCGGGGGCCCCTGGCGGGGCCGGTGGTGGCGTGCGCGGTGGTACTCTGCCCCGGGATCGGCATCGAGGGTGCCGCCGATTCGAAGGTGCTCGATCCGGTGCGCCGACGGGCCCTGGCTCCGGTGATCCGCACGACGGCCGCCGCGGTCGGGCTGGGGGCGGCCTCGGTCCGCGAGATCGATCGCCTGAACATCCTGGGGGCCACGACCCTGGCCATGCGTCGAGCTCTGGCCATGCTGCCCCGGCCTCCCGAGCATGTCGTGGTCGACGGACTACCGGTCCGTGGACTCGGCTGCAAGCACGAGGCGGTGGTAGGCGGCGACGGGATCGTCCACACCATCGCCTGCGCGTCGATCGTGGCGAAGGTGCTCCGCGACGACCTCATGGCACGACTCGCCCTGCGTTATCCGGGCTTTGGTTGGGAGACCAACGTGGGCTACGGCACCGCTGCACACCGGGCCGCCCTGTTGGAACTCGGCCCCACCCCCCACCACCGGCGGAGCTTTCTCGGCCTGCAGTTCAAACTGGCCCTTTAGTCGGCCCGTTCCTAACTTTGCGCTCCACGGCCCGTGATCGACGGACGGGCCGACCCTCCGAAGGAGTTCGACCATGCAACGCTCTCACAAGTCCCTCATGGCGGTTGCCGCTGCCCTCCTGATCGCGGCTCCTGCCCTAGCCCAGGAAGAGTCCCGTGCCATCGAAGACGGTGGCATCCATGTGACCGGATGGCTCGGCCGCATCGACGCCGGTGAGGCGGCCAACGGCGGCATGCTCGACCACTCCAGGCTCGCCGGCGATGCCGATGCCCTGCAGGTCACCACCGGACCTGCCGTCGTCTATTGGCGTGCCGACAACATGGCGTCGGGCGACTACGAGGTGCGAGCCACCTTCAACGAGCCCGCCTACATGAACCGCAACAACCATCCCCACCCCTACGGGCTGTTCATCGGCGGCTCCGACATGGGCACCGACCAGCAGCGCCTGCTTTATTGCGCGGCCTACGGCAACGGCGGCTTCATCGTGCGTGGCTTCGGGCCCGAGCCGTTTCAGATGAACGGACGGCGTGCCGAAATGAACGATGCCGTGCACAAGGCCGCTGGGCCGGGAGCCCCGGTTACGCAGGAGATCGCCATGGCGGTGCGCGGTGGTCAGGTCTCGTGCTCGATCAACGGAACGACCGTGGCGAGCTACCCTGTAGGCGACGTGCTCGGTGCGGGAAAACTGTCGTCGCTCGACGGCATCTATGGCATCCGCTTCGGTCACAACACCGAAGCCACCGTCACCGGTCTACGCATGGAGCGCTGAATGATCCGTCGGACGAGTCGCAGCATCATCACCATCATGGGGGCCGTGGCCCCGTTCCTGTTGGCCACGGCCGGCCCCCTGTCCGCTCGTCCCCAGACCCAGGCCCTGCTCACCGGGTTCTCCGCGATGGGGGCCGAGGCACAGGCCATGTGTGAGGCACGGTTTCTCGACCTGCCCTCGTCCGACGCCTTTCGCGAACATCTACGGGTGATCACGGCCAACCCGCATCCCACGGGCTCGGCCGCCCAGGTCGAGGTGGGCCACTACCTGGGTCGGGTCATGAAGGCGGCCGGCTTCACCGTGCGCGAGCATCCGTACGATGTCTACCTGCCGCAGCTCACCGACGACGTCGAGGCGCACATCGTCACCCCGGTGGCGATGCGGTTGTCCAACCGGGAGCCGGCGCTCGCCGAGGACCGGTTCTCGGCACATCCCGATCTGCTCAACGGCTGGAATGCATTTTCGGGGAGCGGCGACGTCACGGGTGAGGTGGTCTACGCCAATTTCGGTCGACGCGAAGACTACGAGGCGCTGGACTCGATGGGCATCTCGCTCGAGGGCAAGATCGTGATTGCCCGCTACGGCGGTAATTTCAGGGGCTTCAAGGTGTTGTTCGCCGAGGCCCGCGGGGCGGCAGGCGTGATCATGTTCAACGATGCGCCCGCCGCAGAGGTCGACGCGTATCCGGACGGACCCATGCTGAATGGTGAGATCATTCAGCGGGGCTCCGTGCTCACCTTGCCCTGGACCGGCGACCCGCTCACGCCCTTCGAGCCGGCGCTTCCCCTCGATGGCGATCGACAGGTGGAGCGTCTCGATCCGGACGAAGTGGGACTCCACACGATCCCGGTGCTGCCTCTCGGGTACTCGGCGGCGGCCGAGATCTTGTCGCGCATGACGGGGCCGGCGGGGCCTGACGAATGGCAGGGCGGTCTCGATCTTCCGTATCGGATCGTGGGCGGCCCTGAGCTCACCGTGCGGGTGCGGGTGAACCAGCCGAAGGCGCTGACCCGGGCCATCAATGTGGTGGGCACGCTCGAGGGTTCGGAGTTTCCCGACGAGTGGTTCATTCTGGGATCGCACTACGACCCCTGGGGCTTCGGGGCGGTCGACCCCAACGGCGGCACGGCCATGTTGTTGACCCTGGCCGAAGCGCTGGGTGAGCTGGCCGATGAGGGCTGCCGGCCTCGGCGCTCGATCATGATTGCGCATTGGGACGCCGAGGAGTACGGCATAATCGGGTCGACCGAGTGGGTGGAGGAGTTTCGCGACGAGCTGACCGCTCGCGGGATCGCCTACATCAACGCCGACGGCGCGGTGTCGGGACCCAACTTCAGCGGGTCGGCCTCACCGTCGCTCAAGGCGCCCATTCTCGAGGCCATCGCGGCCGTGGCGTATCCGGGCGAGAACCAGTCGATCTATCAGTGGTGGGCAGCTCGCTCCGACGGCGACGACGGGCCCACGCTGGGCAATCTCGGAGGCGGATCGGATCACGTGGCGTTCTACACCCACGTGGGTGTGCCCTCGGCGGGCCTGAGTTCGGGAGGACGGAGCGGCATCTACCACTCCAACTACGACAACTTCGCCTGGTTCGAGCGCTTCGGTGACTCGGACTGGGTCTTCGGGCCCATGCTGGCGCGGGCCGACGGGCTGCTGGCTCTACGCTTCGCCAATGCCGACCTGTTGCCCTACGACGTGGTGCGGTACGCCACCGACGTACGGGTGCACGTCGAGACCCTGCTCGAGGTGGCCGATCGGCGCGGGGTCGAGGTCGACCTGTCGACCCTCGTCGACGCCAGTCGCGACCTGGAGACCGCGGCTCGCGAGCTGCAGAATGCGCGTGCCGTGCGTCTGCAGGCGGGGTCGGTACCGCCCGCCGAGGCGTCGGCCATCAATGCGGCGTTGATCGGTCTCGAAAAGGCATGGCTCGACGATCGTGGCCTGCAGGACCGGCCCTGGAGTCGCTCGCTCTACGTGTCGCCCGACCCGTTCAGCGGGTATGCCTCGTGGATGCTGCCGGGGCTGCGCTACGAGATCGAGACGGACGATCCGGGCGAGGTGCCCGAGTGGGAACAACGCTACGTCGATGCCATCGGGCGGCTGTCGGGACGGATGCGGGCGGTGACCCAGCTGATTCAGGGAGGCTGAGGCTCCGTCGCCTCTGCAGTAGTACCCGTACGCTCGCGCGGTCAGCCGAGACCAGTTCATGGCGCGAACTCGGTCATACCGCGAACGCGTTCACCCCGCGAACTCGTTCACCCCGCCGAGCAACGGAAGGTGTCGAGCAGCGCCTCCAGCTGCATCAGGTAGCGGTACTTGCCGCGGTTGGGCGCGTAGATCCAACTGTCGAGAAGATAGCGGCGGCCCTGATCGGGGCAGTCGATCACGCGTGTGATCGTCGATCCTCCCTGCAACTGGCCCTCGACGATAGCCGACCAGAAGCCGCGTACCTGGAGTCCTCGAGCCTCCGTACCCTCCACCTCCGACACCTCGATGGGCTCTCGCCGGGTGGTCTGTTCACCTTCGTACGCCTGGGGTGCCACGACGTCGCGCCAATCGAGCGCCATCTCGGCAGTGGCCTCTTCCTCGCCGAGCGGTCGCCAGGTGACCAGCACCGAGCGCAGGAGCGGGTCCATGTCGTTCGGGCGGCTGGCGACCATCAGCATCGAGTCCGCCACCATGCTCCAGCCGAAGAAGCCGGGCACGTCGAGTCCGAATCCCGCGGCGGCGGCGACGCTGTCCACCTCGGGGTGCGTGCCCGACGAGTACATTCGCTCCACCGTCCACCTGTGGAGCCCGGCGTGGAGAATGCGGGCCACCTCGCCCAGAGTCGTACGCAGCACCTCTTCGCCTGCGCCCCCGGGTAGGGCGAGCACCACAAGCTGCTGTCCCGCCACCCAGACGTCGCGGCTGGTCGAGAGTGCGGGCAGCGCGGTGCCGGCCGCCGACTCGCCGAGAGCATCCGCCACCAATGGCAGCTGGGCCTCTCCCACGATCAGCACCTGCCGGTACCGCTGGAGATCGGAGGTGGTCACCCCTTCGGGATCGCGCTGGGTGAGGCGGAAGGGGTTTTCGGTCGGGAGCCCGAAGGGGCGCACCCCGAGACTGTCGTCGAGGACGGTGGCGACCGTGCTCCACAGCGGGTCGGGAGTGACGACCAGCACGTTGTCCTCGGCGAGCATCGCGGGGGGACGCGATTCCCCACAGCCGGCGAACCCGAGGAGGAGGGCGACGAGCAACGCGGTCGCCGCACGCGGGGACGAGGGCAGCTTCGGGAACGGCGACGACGGTGGGCGGCTCGCTTCGGGGGGCATGGCGGACGGCGATCCAGGGCAGACGAAACGGGGGGCGGGAGGAGGCAGCACCGACTCCCCACCGGCGGGCAGCTCGAGCCGACGACTACCCCGGCGTGGCAGAAAGCTCCCCCGTCAGCCCGAGTTCTGCCACTCGACGAGGCCCGAGAGGGCGGATTCGCGGTCGAAGGCGCGGTAGTCGCAGGTGAGTTCTTCGCCGGGCTGGATGTCGCGGCGGGCCGAGGTCACGGTGCCTCGGTCGTCGCAGTTGGGCTCGAACGAGTGGTTCATGAAGCGCGCGTTGTCGCCGCATAGTACCAGCGTGCCGTCGGGCTCCTCATAGCAATACCGGCGGACCCTCGATCCGAGCGGCTCGGGAGTCGCGGCTACCACCGCCGGGTCGAGGCGAAGGTCGACATCCTCGGTGAAGTCCCAGATCACGGTGCCAGCGGGAATGAACTGCGAGGTGAAGACTCCGACGCCTGCGATGGGGCTGGAGCTCACGTAGGTGGACACACGAAACATGGTCGCGCACCCGGGCCGAAACGTCACGGAAGGGCCGAGAGGGGATTTGTGTTGGCCTTCCTCCGGTGGGAATATATGAGCGACGCGGTCGTCGAGAAGTGCAACCATCCCCAACCCCATAGGCGTGACCATGATCTTCTGGGTCCTGATCCCGGTCGGACTCTTGTTGCTCGTCGCCCTCTACGACCTGATCCAGACGAAGCACGCGATCCTGCGAAACTTCCCTGTGATCGGGCACTTTCGTTACCTGCTGGAGGCTGTCGGTCCCGAGTTGAGGCAGTACATCGTCACCTCCAACGACGAGGAACTGCCCTTCTCGCGAAACCAGCGGTCCTGGGTCTACGCCTCGGCGAAGGTGCAGAACAACTATGCGGGGTTCGGGACCGACAACGACCTCGAGCGCGCGCCGAACTACCTGATCATCAAGCACCATACCCTCGGCCACACTGAAGATGGCCCTCACGACGCGAGCTACGCCCTGCCCTGTGCCAAGGTACTCGGTGGGGCGCGCGGACGACGCCACGCCTTCCGGCCGGCTTCCGTGGTCAACATCAGCGGAATGAGCTTCGGCTCCCTCTCGTCGGCGGCGGTCGAGGCGCTCAATCGGGGGTCGGCCATTGCCGGCTGTCTCCACAACACGGGCGAGGGGGGGATCTCTCCCCACCACCTCCACGGCGGCGACCTCATCTGGCAATTGGGCACGGGATACTTCGGAGCTCGTGCCCCCGACGGGAGCTTCGATCTCGCCGAGTGCGTGCGCAAGGTCGAGGCACATCCCGTGCGGGCTCTCGAGATCAAGCTCAGTCAGGGGGCCAAGCCGGGTCTGGGCGGTGTCCTTCCCGGTGCCAAGGTGACGGCCGAGATCTCGAGGATCCGGGGCGTTCCGATCGGCCAGACCGTGATCAGCCCCGCCGGTCACCGGGCCTTCTCCAACGCCGATGAGCTGCTCGATTTCGTCGAACGACTCGCGGACGCCACCGGAGTGCCCGTCGGGATCAAGTCGGCCGTGGGCCTGCTCGACTTCTGGACCGAACTCGCCGACCGCATGGCGGCCGAGGATCGAGGGGTCGACTACATTGCCATCGACGGCGGCGAGGGTGGCACGGGGGCGGGCCCCCTGGCTTTCACCGATCATGTCGCGATGCCCTTCAAGGTGGGGTTCAGCCGGGTCTATCGCATCTTCGCGGAACGCGATGTGCACCACGATGTGGTGTGGGTGGGCGGCGGCAAGCTCGGGTTTCCGGAGACAGCCCTGCTCTCCTTCTGCCTCGGCGCCGACATGGTGGCGGTGGCCAGGGAGGCGATGATGGCGATCGGGTGTATCCAGGCTCAGCGCTGCCACACGGGCCGTTGCCCCACGGGTGTGGCGACCCAGAATCCCTGGCTGGTGCGCGGACTCGATCCGACCCAGAAGTCTGCGCGGCTCGCCAACTACGTGATCACCCTGCGCAAGGAGCTCATTCGCCTGAGCCACGCCTGCGGTGTCGAGCACCCCGGCCAGCAGCGCGCCGACCACATGGAGATCCTGGATGCCAACTTCGGAAGCCGCCCCCTGCAAGAGGTCTTCCGCTACGAGCCCGGATGGGAACTGCCCGGGGCGGCGGCAACCGAAGCGCTCCTTGTGCACATGCGGGACGCGCAAGGCCGCCTTGCGCATCCTGTGGGCTGAGGCCCCATCGCGGACGCCATTGCCCACCCTCACGTAGCCCTCGACCTGCCAGGAGCTTCAAGTGACGCGATTCTCTGTTCCCGCGCTCCTCGTGTGCCTGCCGTTCTGGGCAGTTGCGGCGCGAGGCCTCGGTCCCCACCATCGTCGAAGACGGATCCCCCTTCCGAACCCCCCAGAAATGGTGCGCCAGGACATGAAACCTCACGCGAAGTCGGCCGTGATCGCTCTCGCAGCTCTCGGACTGATCGGGCTCGGTCCAGGATCAGCTCAGGCCCAGATCACCTTCGAACAAGCTAGCACGGCAATGGATGCGGCTGAAGCCGAAGCGAGGGCAAACGGCTGGAACCTCACCATCCTCATCACCGACGCCCAGGGTGTTCCGGTGTACCTGAGGCGCATGGACGGTGCCTCGGAGAGGACGTATGAGATCGCGTCGATGAAATGTCATACCGTCCTTGTGACGGGTGGTCCCTCGGGAGACTACGGACGGGCGCTCGCAGCGGGCACGACGGATTCGATCCCCGGCGCCATCGGGTTCGATGGAGGGCTTCCGATCATCGTGAACGGGACGCTGATCGGCGCCATGGCGGCGAGCGGTGCACGGGGAACGGAGGACGCGCAGGCCGTGAGGGCAGGCCTCGTGGCCATCGGTGCCAGTGGGGGACAGCCGGTGGACGAGGCGCGGCGGGACGCTCCCTGGAACTCCCTTCGTCGCCGCTGACCGAGTCCACTCACCAGCCTCCACGTGCGCCGTGCCTCTTCGCGCGCTTCAGGGGGGAGATGACGGCACGGGTCGTCGTCCGGCCTGAATGGGACGAAGTCCACCGAGCAGCGGCCGTGGAGGCAGAGGCATCAGGGATCTGTCTCAATGCCTGGGTGGAGGCGGCGATCACCGCCGTAGTGAGGGAGACCCGCCCGCCGTATCAGGCAGCCCGACCCGAGCCAGGAGCTCCCGTCAAACAGAAAACCAAAGCCACCGGACGAGCGTCGAGCTGGGAGAGTCCGTTGCTTTCTAACGGGGGCTGCTGCTATCGGGCCCGTCCCTTGACGAAGTAGATGCCCGCGGCGAGGTGCCAGATCATCCCCACCGGTACCGTCACGAAGCCGTACGTCGCCAGGGCATTCGTGAACGAGGCGACCGCAGTGAGGAGTCCCGCCGCCACAGCCAGTAGGGACAGCTTGTGCAGCCAACCTGGCAGCCAGTCGTCGCGATCGAGCCGCGAGATCATCACGGGCCCCACCGCCAGAATCAGTATGGTGGCGATCCAATCCAACCTCGAACCGAAGAGCGCGAACGCAGCTACATCCATGCTGACGACGCGCTGCCGCCGGTGGTCCGAGCCGGTCTGCTCCACGTGCAGTTCGAGACCATCCACCCCTACCTCGACGGCAACGGGCGCATCGGCCGCCTGTTCGTGACCCTGCTGCTCAAGCATTGGCGCCTGCTCACGCGCCCGCTGCTCTACCTGGTCTTTGCTTCAAGCGCCACCGGCAAGAGTACTACCCGCGGCTGAACGCGGTACGCACCGACGGCGATTGGGAGGCGTGGCTGGACTTCTCCCTCGCCTACCTCGACCGGCTGCGCACGGGGACCGAACTCGGCGACGAGTAGTCGACAGCTCCGCACGACGTTGGAAGTGATTCATCTGCGGCACCCGGTCCTGTCGCCAATCCCAGAGCGCGTCCGCGGAGAGGGCGATCAGGACACCGACGATGATCACGGTCATTTCAGCGAGATACCGCGCCGCTCTGCTGCCCCTCGGACCCTCGGTCATACTGTCGCTCCCACGGGTGAGCGGTTTCGCGCAGACCGGGCGCGACCAGCCGAGGTGCAGTTCTGCGAGGAGGGTCCCATCCCCACAAGTGACGCGGGGAGATGCGGGTGTTCAGGTAGCAGAACCGGAGGGCGTGGATCGGCCCGTGGCGGCTTACCTCAGGGGACGGCCGCAGTCGGGGGTCACCCCTTGGCGATGAACCTGACGTCGGGAAGACCTTCGAAGTCGGCGTCCTGGGTCCAGACTGTTGCCCTCCTCGACTGCGCGGTTGCGTAGATGATGCTGTCGGCCAGCGGCAGCGAGTGTTGAATCCCGAGCTTCGCAGCGAGGAGGGCGAGGGAGGGATCGAGATCGACAACCACTCCCTGCTGCATCGCCGCTGCGGCCTGGAGGGCGTTTGCCTCAGTGCTTTCGCGGAGGACGAACCTGAACACCTCGGTAAGGCAGATCGAGGGAACGACCACCTCGCCGATGTCGTCGATCGGCTCAGCGAAGGCGTCGGCGTTGGGGCCACCGGTGAAGTGCTCGATCCAGCCCGACGAGTCGACGAGATTCATATCCGGTCCGGTTCACGCTCGAAGTCAGCGCTGACCCCCTTCAAGAAGCCTCTGAGTTCGGACGGGCGCCGAATCGGGACCAACTCGATGCGATCCCCAAACGCCATCGCCTGGATCTTCTGGCCTGGTTGAATCCCAAGCCGCTCGCGCACGTCCTTGGGAATGACGACCTGGTATTTCGGCGATACGGTTACTACGGTCATGGCACGGCTCCTTGATCGATGTGACATCCGTAATACATCCGTGTGATCAGGGAGGTTCCCGTCAGATCGTGTTCTAGCGCGGCTGAGGGGACCCGAGCCCGGCGCAATCGATCGCTGAAACCAACGGAACAGCATCGACCAGCGGATCACGGGCGCGGCCATCCACCAACAGCGGAATCACCGTCATGCCCGGCTGACCCATGACCAGAAGGGACTCGACGAATAGGCATCATAGGGTCAGCGCGTCCTTGGCGGGAGGTACGGGATGACCCTGTGGAGCTTGGAGCGAACGTGGCGTTCTCCTGAGGCGAGCGCCACCGTCGAGTCCCTCACCTCATTCCGCGAATCACCGTCCCGGGCGCCTGAAGCAACGGACGCTGGCCGTCAAAACGAAATCGGCCCGCGTGTAGTGGGCGTGTGTGTTGACGGGCTGCCCCATAGAAGGAGATCCAAAGGCCCTGTTCGCGTTGGGGTGGGTGAGGGCGCGCGGGGTGGGCGGGCTGGGAGACGGGGACGAGGGAGGCTCCGGGATCGAGTTGGCGGTTCGGCAAGGGTGTGGGCGGGGCTGCGCCGTGCGTCATCGCGCGCTTCAGGCGGGAGATGAGGGAACGGGTCGTCGACCGGTCGGAATGAGACGGGTGGCGGGCGCGGGTTGGTCGGTCCTGAGCGTGAGGTGAAGCGTCAAGCGCTCCAGGTACCGTCGTCGCCATGGAAGGACTGATCGAGGGGATCGAGGCCTTGGGGAGGCGGGTCGCCGGTGGGGGGAGTGAGCGACGCGACCCGATCCCAGTGGGGGGTCTGGTTGAAGTCGGGGCACCGACGCGGAGCGTTGGTCCGGCCTGGGGCGGGGTCCGAGCGGGGGCGAGGCGCGGGGCGCGATGGGGGAGGTCGAGATGTCGGAGGATGCCTTGGACGACGGGGGGATCGGTGAGGAAGGCGAGGATGCGCAGGGTGCCGTCGCATCCGGGGCAGCGCAGAGGATCGAGTTGGTAGACGCGAGCGAGGAGCTGGGCCCAGCGGAGGCGGGCGGGGCAGGGGGCTCGCGACGTCGCGCCTGAGCCTCCGTCGGGTGACGCCGAGCCGGCGGCGTGGAGTTCGTCGAGGCAGCGGAGTTCGTCGTCGGGCCGTGCGAAGCGGATGGCGTCGGAGCGCCCGCGTGCGTTGGGCGCCAGGACGCCGTGGTATCGGTGGCGATGCGCGGCGGGGGAATCAGCCGGGCGAGTCGCTGGAGGAGTTCGAGCGGGGTGAGGTCTCGGGCGGCGTCGGCGTCGAGCCCCGGGGCATGGTGGAAGGCGAGAGCCCCCTTGTCGTCGCGTGCGAAGAGGCCGTCGAGGACGACGAGGTGCAGGTGGAGGTGGGGGTTGAGGCTGGAGCCGAAGCGGTGCAGGAAGGAGACGGCGCCGAGGGCGGCATCGGGCGGGGCGTCGGGGGCGGCGTCCCGCAGCGCTCCCCGGATGAGCCGGAGCAGGACGGCGAGGATGCGTCCGACCAGGACCGCATCGCGGGCGAGGAAGGGGCGGAGCCGTTTGGGGAGGGAGAGCACCCACTGGCGCACGGGCACGTGGGGGATCACGTGATCGCTCAGGTGGGCTGCGACTTCGGCCATGCGGCGGGTGGTGCAGGAGGGGCAGATGCCGCGGCCCTTGCAGCTGAAGGCGAGGAGTCGCTCCTGAGCGCAGGTGTCACAGCGCAGGCGGGCGAAGCCGTGGGCGAGGATTCCGCAGGTGAGGTAGCGGCGGAAGTCGTGCTCGACCCAGGATGGAATGCCGCGGCCGTCCGGCTGCTCCGCCTCGGCGAGGAAGGTCTCGAGGTGGTGCTGGACGACGGGGTAGAGGGGCGTTTCGGTGGGTCTGCGGCGGCGATAGACCGGCGAGGGCGCGAAGGCGGGTGGGCCCGGCGGCGCGGGCACCCAGCGTGTGGAGCGGCCTCGGCGGGTGGGCTGCGAGAAGACAGGGCCATGGCCGACCCTCGGGGGCCGGCCGGGGCGGAGGAAGGGCTCAGGGGGACGGTACGCGAAGCACGCGGCGCCTGGAGCTCGACGGACGCCCCCGCAGGAACACGTCCACGGGTCGGTTGAGGATGTCGTATGACACGCTTTCCTGGGCCGGATCGAGTTCGACGATCGGTCCAGGCTCGCACGGGACGGTGTGGGTATCACCCCGAGGCGGCGGTGCCGGCGTTGATCGACCGACCCGTTTTCACCTGTATCAATGGGACCCCCAATCCGGCACCCGTCTTGCGGAAATGGTGCGGACCCCGCCATGGTTTGCCGATTGGCAGCCGAGTCCGTATGCCGACGGCCCAACGCCCTCCCGATATCGCTCTGCCTCTCCCCGTCAGTGTCGGTGATGTCTATCAGGATGCCGACGATATGCTCTGGGTGGTCACGATGGTGGCCGACCCCGAATACGAAGCGGATCCCGAACGGACAGTCTGGAGCCGATTCAGGGACTCGATTGTGGAAGCCATCGATCCGGACTCGGGTGAGGTCATCGCTGCACGTCGTTTCGACGCCTACGTGACCGGCTTCACGAACCGTGGCGAAGCAATCATCTACGACGAGGACGCGGCCGGTCTCCCTACCTTGGAGGTGAGGGCCCTACATCTGATCCGATAGGCGTGGACCGGGCGGGCGCCGCTCGAGGTGGCCCGGTCGATCGCGGCCGATCTCGTCGTGCGCGCCCAGCCCGGTGCGGAGGGCGGACTCTACTGGAGCGACTCCGGACCCGCTCGCACCGGCTTCATGGACGGCGTGGCCGGCAGCGGGTCGTTTTTCGTGCATCTCGCCGCCGCCGAGCGGTCCCGTCCGCTCGGGATCGTGGCACCCGACCCGCCCCGCTGACGCCGGACCGGGGTCAGAAAGGGTCTTCCTCGAATACCCGTTTGCTCCAGACGGCGACGACGGCGCAGGGCATCGAAGCACCCATGAGTTCCCCCGGCACCTCGTGCCGGCCCGAATACACCTCGATGCCTTCGACCATGCCCATGAACACCACGTCGTCGAGGTCGCCCCGGAAGAGGTGCCCGTCGAGGAAGTAGGTGGGGGAGCAGCGTCCGCGGTAGCTGAGGTCGAAGAGCCCCGAGCCGGGGCGAGCGGGAGTGGCATACCACCGGGGCAGCGTCGCGATGGCGTGGCTGAGCCGAAGCCCCCGGATGTAGTCGAGCTTCTCGCCTGTGAGAAACCGCCCCTGACCCAGCCGGGTCTGATACTCCATCCGCTCGTAGAATTCCCAGAGCGGCGGGGCCTTCATGTGCTCGTACCAGGGCCGCGCGCTCGCAGTGACGGTGATCGGTTCGAGGTCGATCGCCTCCTGGCCGAGCTCGATATCGATCGCCACGGTGTCGCCGGCATCCACGTGCAGGTAGCTCACCTGCGTTCCGTACCCGATCCGCACGACCTTGAACTCGTACTGCCCGGGGCGGAGGCGGGTGAAGGCGAAGCGACCGTGCTCGTCTGTGAGCACAGTGACTGCGGCGCCCCCGCCGAGCAGCAGCGGCCGCAGCTGGAGTCCCACGTCTTCCAGTCCGACGCCCGTACCCTCGTCTGTCACCTGGCCGGTCACGAGCTGGCCGTGCAGCGCACCCGGCAGGAGGACCGCGAAGAACAGGGCTACCGTCCGGTGCATCATGCGACTATCTCCCGTACGAGTCGATCGTCCTGTTCGTCCACACTACGACGGCGCCACAGCTGCCGCCACCGCCCATGCCGCGGAGCTCCCCGGGTAGCTCCGCGACCCCGGCATAGACGTCGATGGGGTCGAGGCGCATGGAACCTTCGTAGCAGGACTCGTGACCGTTGGCCTCTGAGCAGATCGCCTGGTTTCCGCAGCGGTGAGGATCGTTTCCGGTGTGCTGATTCCAGACCGTTTGGAAGAACTCGTGACCACCTTCATCGCACTCGTCGGTTCGGCAGAGTCCCATACAGGAATCTGCAAATCCTCCCAGCGTGAGGACCGATGGGAGCACCGAGAGGTTTGCGGCGTCCCTGGTGTACTCCGACGAGCCGAGGTCGAAGGTTGTGTTGGCGGGACCGGGCCCCGGTGACCAGCAGATTCCAAAGCTCCTGATCGCGATGGGTGGTCTCGGCGCTTGCGCCGGGAGAACCGGCAGCTCACAATCGAACGAGAGATCTTGGTAAGAGCCGCGGCCTGACCAACGCTGACGCTTCGGTGCCCCGCTCGGGAGACCGAATGCGGTGTCCTGGTGGAGACCACAGGCAGGAAGCGCGACCGCGTCTACGCGTACCAGGCTTACCTCGACCGGCTGCACGAGGGGACACCGAGTTTGGCGACGAGACGCGGAGGTTGATGCCCGAATACTGAGTCGAGCGTCAGCCTGGCGAAGGGTCGAACTTTCTTGCGAGGTCGAGGGCATCGGACACGCCCATCCGTGCACTCCAGGATCGGAGTGCGGTGGGGTCGATGAGATCGCCGCTTACCGCGAGCATCATGGCGATGTCCCTCAGGTGACGATCTGATCCGGATGCCTGGAAGTACTCCAGCTTTCGCACGATGACGTATTCGATCGGAGCCAACTGGATCTCGCCGGTATGGGTGCGGATGGTGTGGCGCCTCTCGAGAGCCCAGACATGGAAGGGGTCGTCTCCGACGAGGTAGACGTCGGCTCGAAGCGCCGTGTCACGGTGGATCACGTTGAAGTGCCCGCCTTTGCGACGGTTCATCTCCTCGGTGATAACCTCTCGCGGCGGGAGGTAGAAGTCAGGCTCGGGGAACTCCTCGGAAAAGCTGCGTACGTCGCGGTGCGCAAGCGCCAGAACGATGTCCACGTCCCTGGTGAACCGCGGGTCTCCATAGGCTACGGCCGCCACCCCACCGGTGACCATGTAGTTCAGGCCGAGCCGCTGAAGAGGGGCGACGAAGAGTCCGACGAGATCAGGCTCGCTCACCGGCTACCGCCTTGCGTGCGAGCCTCGTCACCTCGGCGGGCCCGAGGTCCGGGTGTCGGTCGCGGATGATCGCAGCTTTGAGGGACCAGGCCTGCCGAGTGAGGCTGCTCATGACCGCCAGCTTTCGAGCCGGGCTTAGCCGGCGGAGAACTTCGAGGTCGGGCTCTGAGATGGGCATGACTGAATGTCCTCCCCGACCGATCCTGTGACAAGCGCGGGCGCTGGGCACCTGGCCGCCGCGTCTACTCAATAAGTCGCAGGGGGCATACTTTAGGTGCTCCCGAGCCGGTAGCTCAGCTGGTAGAGCAACGGACTTTTAATCCGTAGGTCCTGGGTTCGATCCCCAGCCGGCTCATTTCAGCACCCCGGAAACCCACCACGCTTCTCACCGATTGGAGGCCGACCGCATCGCCGCGTCGGCGGACCGTCGGCAACCACGTAGTTATCGGCAATCGCGTGATCCCCTCGCAGTTGGAGCCGTCATGATAGCGCGGAGGATCGCCGTTCTCTCCTGGCTCATAGTCGCTCTGGGCTGTTCCGACGAGCCCGAACCGGTTGCGAGTGACGCTCCGACTGGGCTTGAACTCGACGAGGGGAGACTCCGAACCAGGGTCGAGATTGGACATCTGGAAGCGTCCGAGGAGTACGTCTTCGGGAACGTCAGGGACGCGATCATGGTTGGAACGGACGTCGTCGTCCTGGATGGCCAGGCTCAGGATGTCCGGGTCTTCGATCGAGACGGGACTTTCCTGCGTCGGGTTGCGAATGAGGGTCAAGGGCCTGGTGAACTCATTCAGGCCAACGCCCTCGTCAAGGTCTCCGATGGGCGGTTCCTGGTCGTCGAGAGCCTGGCGGGGCGAGCCCACCTCTACGCTTCTGACGGCGCCTTCGTCCGAACCCTCGCCTTGGGTGGTCGAGTGGACGGCGTCTTGGTGGCTGACCCCGACGGTGTCGTGTACCTCCGTCCGGAGACGCCCACCCCGGCCAGGCTGTGGGGCGGTGATGGACGCGTGCAGTTGGGTCGCATCAACGGTGTCGACGCCGCCGGCGTCGAGTATATGGGTATCATCCGGGAGGACGAGTTCGATCTCGCGCCGCCCGGCACCGTGCGCATGAACGTGTCGGGCGAAGTGCTGGACACTGTCCCTGCTCCTGAAGTGCCGGACCCCCTCGTCTACCTCGATGTGCCGGGTGGGAGGGCGATCTATGGCTTCGAGTACCAGCCGTTTTCCTGGTGGGCTTGGACTCGCTCGGGCCGTCTTGTCGTCGGTCGCACCGATGTGGCAGAGATTGAGGAGGTGCTGGTACCGGGTAGTCAACGAAGGACTTATGCTCGCCTCCCTACCCGTGGAGTGCCGGTTGTCGAGGCGGAGCGTCAGCTCATCCGAGAATCACTCAACGCGTTGAAGGACCGGCCCCAGTCAGTCCTGCATGCCCCATCGGAAGGCTGGTTGATGAAGCCGGTCTATCGGACGATCCTGCCGTCCGATGAGGGCGGCCTTTGGCTGGGGACGTACGTCGAGTCGGTGGAGGAGAGAGGGTGGAGCGACGACGACGCTGGCTGGCACGAACCCAGTCAGGAGTACCTCGTTGTCGGAGAGGATGGCATGATCAAAGGTCGAGTGAGGGGACCGGCTGGTGTGACCTTGATGTTCGCCGGGGGAGGCGTGGCCTTGGGACGGAAGACCGATCCGTTGGGGATTCAATCCCTGGTGGTGTTCGACGTCGTCTGGGATTGGTAGGGTCGAACTATGACAGTGAGCATTGCCGAGCGACTGCAGATAACATCCTGGTTCGCGGCTCCGCCCGCTTGCGCGGGCTTCGGGCCTGCGGCACCCTCGCTGTTGGCGCGGGTCGCTACCCGTGGACATGTTATCTGAAACTGAGCGGTACGCTGGTAAGCGGTCTAGCCGGCGATGGCCGGCTCGTGCATGAGGGCCTGAGCGAGGTCTCCCCGAGCGGCGCCTAGCTTGAGGAGCGTCTTGGCCATGAGGTCGAGCGAAACGCTGGGATCGGCGGCCTCCATCTTCGCGACTCGCGATTGACTCGAGCCCACTATCCGCGCGACCTGTGTCTGGTTCAGGTGACGGTCCAGCCTCCGAGTGCGCAGGGCAGCAGCCAGGGCCAACTTCGTCTCAATGAACTCGGTCTCGGCCTCGCTCAACTCGAGGAAGTCCGTTGCATCACCGGTGCTCCATCCGGCGGTCGCGAGCTTCTTCCTGGTCTTCTCGTCCATGGCGCGTCCTCTACCTTTGCGAGCATTCTTGTAGGCCTGTAGCCGGTCCATGCACATCGCGACCACCTGCCGCGGCGTGGCCCTCGTGCGCTTGTTGAATACCTCCAGAATCGCGACTGCATCGGCATCGACGAAGTACATGATTCGCCACGACACATCGAGGTCAACGATCCGAAGCTCGTGACGACCACGGCCCACACCCCCCATTTGCCGCGAGTGGGGCAGCCCCAACTTCTCCTCCCCCTGAAGGCGTCTCAGCAGGAAGCGCGCGTCAAGGCGCGCTTCAGACGGGAACGGGGGGAGTCCTCACCTCACCTGCGAGCCTGACCAGCGGTTTGTCGTTTGGACTCATCTGCAAAGACATGCCGAATGTGACATTTACTCAAGATTCAACTGTTGGACCCTTTGACAAGATCACCTGGTTGAGCCGGCGACCCGAGCTCGGTTTCAGAAAACACCGCGCTTCCGGCTCCGCGCCCTGCGGGCGCTCCGTCCCAACCGGCCTCGACCGGGTAGATGGCTCTGGCGTGAAGCCTGCGGACGGCCGTAGTCTGGGCGGGGTGCCCTGTTCGCGATCGCTCCGTTTCTGCTCGCGCAGATGGTGATGATGCCGATGATGGGGATGCCGTTCTTCTCGGGCTTCGGCGCCCTGGCGATGGGAAGCCTGATCGGTCACCTGATCTATGGGGCCATCGTGGGCGGGGTGTACGGACCGGCTGGATCGAGCGCGGGCTGAACTTCACCCCTTCTTGCCTTGCCTCGCCTCACTCGTCGCCGCATCGTGTCCGCGTCCGCCCGGGGGACGCTCTCGAACCGCATTCCAGGAATCCTCATGCTTCTGTCCGTGGTCGCCGTCGTAGCCTGCTTGGCTATTCCTGTTCCCCAGGTGTCGGTCGACCCGGACCTGGTGGCCCTCTTCGAGGCGGGGCAGCCCTTTGCCGCGTTCGTCGCCGGAGCCGAGGCCAGGCAGGAACTCTGGCAGGGCAACGCGGCAATGGCGGAGGTGCCGGACGACGTGGCCATGCGGGCGGAGGGACTGGACGGTCGCTATCGCCTCCTCGCGGTGGTGGCCGACAGCTGCCTGGACTCGGCGTGGAGCATTCCGTGGATGGCCGCGCTGGCCGACAGGGTCGGGAACATCGACCTGCGTGTGGTGAGTCCCGGGGACGGTGGCCAGGAAGTCATGGACGCGCGCCCCACACCCGACGGCCGGCCGGCCACCCCCACCGTCGTGGTTCTGAACGAGAGTGGAGAAGAGGTGGGATGCTGGATCGAGCGCCCCGCCCGCCAGAGGGACTTCTACCTCGCCAACCTCAAGGGTGCGGATCGCCGGAGCGAAGAGTACCGGACTGCGATTCGGGACTTCCTGGGGTGGTACGAGGAGGACGCGGGCGCGTCGGCCCTCCGAGAACTCATGGACGTACTCGAGGCGGCAGAGACCGGGGGATCCGGCTGCGGCTGATCCTAGGCAGAGATACGGAGAAGCTTGCCTTTCCCGAGTAGGCTGCTCGTTTGGGTCTCGGCCTCAATCGGTTTGGCGTTTCGATCATCGAGGTGGGGGGCAAGAAGAGTCCAATGTCCTTTGCTGAGGTTCTTCGGCCCTTCGAGATCCAGCTGACGACCGTCTTGGATACCGACTCCTCGGACTTCTCCAGAAGTGGTCCGCACCGGTGCCCGCCCTCCCAGACCATTCGCTTGCCTCTCATCAGACCGCAATCACGGGCGAAGGGTGCGACACCGACGAGTCCCTGTGCGAGAGCCGCCCGAGTTCGGGGAGCTCGGCGCTGAGCGTCCGGGCGAGGTTCGGTCCGACTCGGGGGACGTCCTGAAGTAGATCGCTCTTCGCCTTCTCGCTCTAGTCGCGAACTGTCCAAACCTCGACGAGCGTCTGGTCAGCGTCGCCTAGCCGCTTCACCAGAATCCGGTCAGCGCGGACATCGAGAACGACCGTCCCAGGTGGGAGAGTAACGGTACCCAGATAGCGGCCATTTGAGCGGAAGGCGTCATAGGTGGAGGGGATCCCCAGGTAGGCCTCCATGACGAAGCCGGCCCAGACCTGATCGGCCGGAGCTAGCAGCGTCGTATAGGACGGCATCGAGTCCGGAAACGACAGCATCGCCCACCAAGTGAATCCGCCTGCCTCAGCGACGTCCGGACCCACCCTGGCGATCTCGTCCTCGATCCTCTGCAGCAGTGAGCGAGTCACTTGAGGGTCGACTTCACGCCGAGGTCCACTGACGCGGGTCCGGACCCTTGGCTCGCCACCGGCATCGATGAAATCCAAGCTTCGGTATCGGCCGTCGGAAAGGACAACGAAGCTGTCCCTCGCCACGGCCAACGCCTCCGTGTTGAAGTGGATCCGATCATATCGCGGGCCAGATCTCGAAGAGCCGGGCTCGTATCGACCGGAAGGTATGGCGGCTACTGGCTCCGGCGCCACGGCCCGTGCTGGGTTCCACACGTAGAAGGGCCTCAGGGCATCCACGGGAGGACCCACTTCGACGGGAACGGCGTCGGGTCCCCCCAGGAGCAAACGACCATCACTCAGAACCCCGAGAAGATCGCAGCAGGCCCGCACACGCGAGCCAGATCGTGCACCAAGCGGCGCCCAACTCCGGCGCAAGGACCGCACGGACCTACCATTGGAGCCCAATACCTCGGCCCGAGAAACGCCAAGGTTGGCGAGGATCACAGCGTCTTGGTCGTACCGAAAGAACCCCGCAACGCTCCGCAGCTCGCCAGGGCCATCACCGTACCCACCGATTCGCCCGACCGGCCGACCGGCACCGATGGAATACAGGGACACTCCTTCCTCATACTGATCCACCAAGGCGACTATGGAGTCGTTCAGCAGGAGTCCCGCCGTCACGAATCCCAGGGGGTTGGTTTCCGTTCCGAGCCGCACTAGTAGCGAATCCACTACCACTGACTCCCGCAAAGCGCTGCTGATGATCGTAACGCCGGCGCTGTCCCGCACTTCGCCGACGCTCGGTGCCTCGCCCGGTGCCCCGCAGGCGGTCAACAGGCCGATCACAAGACACCTCAGGGGTTTCTTGACCATCGTCATCTACAACTCTCCGAAAGCCACCTCTCAAGATCCCGCCACTCTGCATCCGTCATCAGACCATTCGAAAGGTGTGCGATCCGCCCATCCGCCGCCAGCAGAACCAACATGGGAGAGACATCGACTGGAAGCACGCGCCATCCCGAGCCAGATGACTCAAGCAAGACCGGAAACCGCACGCCCACCGAGTCAGCGAAAGACGCCACGCCCTTTCCTGCGCCGATGCCCAGTCCCAACCCGACGTGGGGGTCACATCCAGCTGCGGCGAATGCGGCCGCGACCTCGGGCAACTCAGTCCGACAGGCCGGGCAGTCGGGATTCACCACGGTCACCATGAGAGGTGTGGGCGGCTGAGAGAGATCAACCACGCGCGAGGTGCCGTCCACGTCAACACCAACAACCCTTGTGCCTTCCACCAGCGAACTTCCCAAAAGCGTCTGGCGGAGCATCGCAATGTCGTTCGATTGGCTTTGGATCGAGCCACGAGCAGCGTCCAACTGCTCAGCAAGGTCACCCCCCGTGGCACGCATCGAGAGCACACGCCAGGAAAGGCCGAGAATAAGGGCCACAAGGATCACTTCGGGCGAAACCAGCTTTGAGAGGCTCCTCATCGGCGGCCTCCAACGGCTACGGCGAAGGCGAACCGCGGCCGGACAACCATGACCTTCGGGTTCTCTCCCGAGCTTTGGTAGATGACCACAAGGCCGCTTGCGGCATTCCCTAGGTACCCCCGCGGCCAACCCCCATCCTCCATCGGCATACGACCCACCGCTTGGAGAGATGTTCGGTTCACAACGTTCACCCATGCCCGGCCAGACGTTTCGTCAAGGTACCCTGCCAGGATGTAGTCGTCGAGGCAGGCCATGCCCACAGGAATGCGGTCTTGCGACAGCCCACCCGCCGAGACCCGTGGGGTCATCGCGACCCCCCGGGGTGGCTTGGCCAAAACCGAACGGAGGGCCTCGCCCGAAGGGTCGTATTCCACCAGCTGCTCCGTAAAGGGGCTGGCGTAGACGAACCCCCGGTTCGTGGCGCAGACCTGTCCGCCAAGCGGCTGCCGCGCCAGGGATTGCGGCTGTCCGGGGGGAGCTTGCACCAGTGCGGCCGCGACGGAGCCATCGATAACGGTGACGTGCCCATCCCACCGGGCGCTTGCGATGAGCACTGGTCCATCGGGATCGCTCTCGAGATCGGATAATACGCCGGAGATCTCTCTAACCCGCGTAAGAGACCCTTCCCAATCGAATGAGGCCAGCTTGCCGAGAGTTCCATCGAAGACATGGAACCCGCTGGCTGAGGCCGCCACTCGCATTGGTGCGAGAAACGAGCCCGGAGCAGTTCCCTTGGATTTCAGTGTGAGCGCAAGTGACCCATCTGGGTCGTATACGTGGACCGCGGGTCCCCTCACATCAGCAAGAACCACCCGGCCGTCCGGTGAGATCGCTGCATCGGTTACGCTCATGATCTCGCCCCCCGACAACGGGTCGATCGCAAACACCGTATCGAGCAGAGGTGGCGGGAGGAGTTCCAGGCGGACCGCCAGCGACGACGCCTGGTTGCCGCCAAAGAGCCAGGGATCCGGTTGACCGCAGGCACTTACAGCGAGAATACAAAGCGCCCCAAGAATCTCGCGGAGAGGATCGGAAGTCGACATCGCTGGAGTCCCTCAGAGGTGGACCTTCGAAGGCATGCGCCGGGCGACGCCAGTATACCCTTCAGCCCGCCCCTACCACTGCCTTTGACACGGCCAGATGTTGCCGCATGCGGGGTCCTCGCAGTCTAAGACTCCGATGTAGTTGTCGTAACACCCGTCAGGTTGACAGGTGACACACTTAGGCCCGGAGCTTGTCGCGCTGATCGGCTGGCCCACCAGAAAGGCGCTCACTGCCACCAGAACTCCGAGAGTGGTCAAGATCTTTTTCTTCATTTTGGTATCCTCCTCGTCCCACTTGGTTAGACTGACGGCGTCGCCCGGCACAACACTAGGAGCGTCGAACCGCCCTACCCCCCCCCGTCCTGAAAAGTGGACAGCCACACCATAGCCCCGCCACGAGCCTCAAACCACTGTTGAAGCAGCCGCCCGCCGCGGGTCCGTTGCTTCCGCACTGCGCCGACGCTCATGTCGCACTCAGCCGCCACTTCCGCGGCCGAGTAGCCATGGCGAATAGTGAGGGTCATCACCTCACCACACCGGGGCGGCAGCGCCTCAAGGGCCTCCAACATAGCGATCCGCGCTTCACTGGCGACGGCTCGCCTGAACGGCCCATTCGACGGATCGGCGATCTCCATTGCATCCGGCAGGCGCTCGGCGCCCACACCCATCCGGTGTGCCTCTCGCCGTGCGGCGCCGCGAAAGTACGAGCGGGGGTGCCGGATGGTGCGCCAACTCCGGGAGTCCCACAGGCGCAGGAAGACGATCTGAACCACATCGTCGGCGTCGGCGTCGTTCCGACAAACGAAGGACGCCTCACGCTTCACGAAGTCGCGCCAGGTACGATAGAGCGTCGCGAAGCTCTCAACCGTCGGCGCTTCGGCACTCCTCTCAGCCGCCATCGCACTGCCCCAGGTGGGTGAGACTATCTCTTCCACCTTGCTGGGTGCGGCAGCGAAAGCGCAAGTCTGCGCTTTCCGACGAAGTGGGCCACGCAGCCCGCTGGAAGAGGACCACCGATTCCAGAGCAAGTGGACGGGGTGATCGGACCGAAGCGACGCCGGTGTGATCAGGTGGTGGTATTGGGTGCGTGGCGTCTAGGTCGGGCAGGAAGCGGTCGACCTGGGCCTGCTCCGCCAGGTCGGTCTCACCCTGGGTGTGCGACACGATGAAGGCGTCCATGCACACCATGACGGGCAGCAGGATGCGGGGGTCTTCGGCGAGTCGGAACGCGAGCAAGGTCAGGTCGTGCACCTCCTGGTTGTTGGTGGCATAGAGCTGGACCCAGGGAAAGTCGCGCAGCATGAGGGTGTCGCTCTGGTCGGCCCAGATGTTCCAGGGCGGACCCAGCGTACGATTCACGGCCACCATCACGATCGGGAGCCGGTAGAAGCCGGCCACCATGATGTTTTCGACCATGTACGCCAGGCCATTCGACGAACTCGCGGTAAACGCGCGAGCCCCCGCGACCGCTGCTCCGATCGTGACCGCCATTGCCGAGTGTTCGCTCTCCACCGCGATGACCCGCCCCTTCACGAACGGATAGGCGGCGACCCGCTCCACGATTTCGGTCTGGGGTGTGATCGGATAGATCCCGCAGGCGGTGCCCCGGCCCGTACGATTGGCGTCGCCCGCCGTACACAACGCGTGTCCGGCAGCGTGATTCCCGGTGACCACTTCGAGTGGCATGGGTGACGCTCCTAGAGATGGCTCATGAAGACGACGTTGCGGGGGCACTCGGTGACGCAAATCCCGCATCCCTTGCAGTGGGCATAGTCGAACACCAGTGTCGCGCTTCAGAGCCTTTCGGACAAATGGGAAGGGATTGAGAGTTACAGGT
>CAZFRU010000038.1:0-48969 GCA_964521385.1 uncultured Gemmatimonadaceae bacterium
CCCCATCGCCCAACCCCATCGCGGATCGCTCCACCGGTGCCGCATTCTCGACCTCGACCGAATCGCCATCGACCCAGACCTCGACCGACCGCTGCCCCAACTCGCGATCCGCGGGCGATATGTCGATGCCACGACCCTTCTTCTCGCCGAGCAGGCCGAACCGATGTCCGGCGACGGGATCGGGAAGCTCGTCCCGATATTCGTCGAATTCCTTGCGAAGATCGTCGAGGTCGACCCTCATGTCGATCAGGGTGCGGAACACGAATTCGAGTTGGGGGCGCGACAACGAAGTGACCTCACCCTCGTCGGGACGAGGGATCGGTGCTGGGAGCAGGCGCGACGGCGACGTATCGCCCTGGCGGATCTCGGCCGGAATGTCGCGGGGCTGGATCTCCTGCCCCGGCGCCATCACGACCATGCTCTCGACCAGATTGCGCAGCTCGCGCACGTTACCGGGCCAACTGTGGGCCTGCAGGATCTCCATCGCCTCGTTCGAGATCCCCGAAAACGGTCGATCGAGGCGTTCGGCGACCTCTTCGCTAAACTCCCTGATCAGGAGCGGAATGTCGGCTCGCCGCTCGCGCAACGGTGGAAGCTCGATGTGCAGCACATTGAGCCGGTAGTAGAGGTCCTTGCGGAATGCCCGGATCGCCACGAGTTGACGTAGGTCTTGATTGGTCGCAGCTACGATCCGTACATCGACCCAGAGTGGCTTCTCGCCTCCAACCCGCAAGAACTCCCGTTGCTCGAGCACCCGCAGGAGCTTGGTCTGCGTAGCCAGCGGCATCTCACCGATCTCATCGAGAAAGATCGTCCCGGTATGGGCGAGTTCGAAGAGCCCCTTGCGCGAGTCAATGGCTCCCGTGAAGGCCCCCTTCTCGTGGCCGAACAGCTCGCTCTCGAGCAGGGTGTCGGTGAGGGCCGCCACATTGACGGCGATGAACGGGCGATGTCGCCGCGGCGACAACGCGTGCAGACCCCGCGCCACCAGCTCCTTGCCCGTGCCCGATTCCCCGGTGATCAGGACGGTGGACGATACCGGAGCGATCTGAACCACCCGCTCGAGCACTTCGCGCATCGCGTCGGTCTCACCCCGGATTCCGGTGACGGCCTGCAGGCGTGTCCGCTCCGCGAGCCGGCCTCCCACGAGGGCGACCTCGTCGGCTCGCGTCGTGGGGGCGAAGACCTCCGTGATGCCCTCGGGTTCCCTTCCGTTCCCCAGCGGCGCATATGCGAGGACCGGCACATGAAGATCTTCCCGGGCCTGCTTCAGGAGCGGAGGAATCGAGGCGCCCTCGATGCCGCCAGTGAGCACCACCAGCAGCGTACCTTCGCTCTCGTCGATCGCCTCGTCGGGCGTCACCAGGTCGACAGCGAACCCGCGGTCTGAGAAGGCACTGCGCAAGGCACCGGCCCGAGGAAGATCGTGCGTCGACACCAGGACCTCGCTCACAAGCCCGGCTCCGGCGGCGTGTGGTCGGGACTGCGACCGTCGAGCAGCGCGACGATATGGGCGAGCATCGGCGCCAGAACCGCGAGACCATCGTGCACGCCGCCGGGGCTCCCGGGCAGGTTGGCGATGAACACGGCGCCTCGCGATCCGGCGAGCCCCCGCGACAGCGAGGCGAACGACGTCGCCTGCTCTCCTTCCCTGCGAATCCGCTCTGCCAGCCCCGGGGCCTCGCGATCCAACACCGGCCGGGTGGCCTCGGGTGTGACGTCGCGGGGACCGAACCCCGTGCCTCCGGTGGTGAGGATTGCCATCACCTCACCCCCATCGGCCCATTCGAGCAGGGTCCGGGTGATGGCGAGGGTGTCATCGGGAACCACGGCACGATGCACTACGCGGTGCCCCTCGACGTCAGCCCACTTCACGATGGCGGCGCCGCTGCGATCTTCTCGAACGCCGGCCGCGCAGCCGTCGCTCACCGTCAGGACGCCGATCTCCACGGGTCCGTCCTTCAGCGGCGAATCGAGCCCCCGGTGTAGAACGGGGGTCGCTGGACCGTGGCGGCCACAGCCTTGCCCCGAATCTCCACCGCGAGCGGAGTTCCGGCCTTTGCGTGGTCGACGGCCACATAGCCCAGCGCCACCCCACCGCCGAGAGTCGGACTCGAGATACCACTGGTCACCTCGCCTACCCGGGCGCCGTCGGCGAGAATCGCGTATCCTGGGCGCGGAAACCCGCGTTCCTCGAGGCGTAGCCCCACGAGTCGACGGGCCACACCCTGCTCCTTCTGGGTCAGAAGGGCCGACCGGCCGATGAACTCCCCCGCATCAAGCTTCGTGATCCACCCCAGTCCTGCCTCGAGCGGTGTGTGCTCCTCGTCGAGATCATTGCCATAGAGGCCGTATCCCATCTCGAGGCGCAACGAGTCCCTCGCGCCGAGCCCAGCGGGAATCAGACCGCGGTCACGACCGGTTTCGAGAAGCGTGCGCCACACGGCCACGGCCCCCGTCGCGGGCAGGTACAACTCGAATCCGTCCTCACCGGTGTAGCCCGTTGCGCTGATCACTCCGGGGACTCCGGCCACCTCGCCCTCTGCGAAGCGGTAGTAGCCGATGGTCTCGAGATCGGTGTCGGTGAGGTCCTGGAGAATGGCACGGGCGCCGGGGCCCTGGAGGGCGAGCAGAGCGGTCTCGTCGGAGTGATCGTCGACCTCTACGTCGAGTCCTGCCGCATGGCGCGAGATCCAGGCCCAGTCCTTGGCTCGGTTGGACGCATTGACCACCAGGATCCAGCGATCGGCCATCCGGTAGATGATCAGGTCGTCGATGATACCTCCGTCTTCGCGCACCATGGCCGAGTATTGGGCCTGGCCCACCTCGACCCGGGACGCATCGTTGATCGCAATGCGTTGAATCAGGTCGAGGCTCTGCGGTCCGCGGATCTCGAATTCGCCCATGTGACTCACGTCGAAGAGGCCCGCCTCTTCGCGCACGGCGCGGTGTTCTTCGGTGATCCCCGTCGGGTACTGAACCGGCATGGCATACCCGGCAAAAGGCACCATCTTACCGGCGAGTGCGACATGTTCGTCGTAGAGCGGGGTCCGGGCGAGGTCGTCCTGGGTCATGGGTTGCACTCCGAGAGGATGGGGCGGACAGCGGCTAACGGCCGGCCATCAGGAAGAGGAGCAGGGCCTTCTGAGCATGAAGTCGGTTTTCTGCCTCGGCGAACACCCGAGAACGGGGGCCATCGATCACCCCTGCGGTGACCTCCTCGCCGCGGTGGGCGGGAAGGCAGTGGAGGAAGATTGCGTCGTCGGCGGCACGTTCCATCATCGCCTCGTCGACGAGATACCCTGCGAAGGCCTGCGCACGCACGGTGGCTTCGGCCTCCTGACCCATCGACGCCCACACATCGGTGGTCACCACCCGCGCGCCGTCGGCGGCCTGGCCCGGGTCTCGGGTGAGCAGCACCGAGGTGCGCTGGCGAGCCCACTCCAGAATGCCGGAGTCGGGATCGTACCCTTCCGGGCACGCGAGGCGCAGTTCGAAGCCGAGCAGGGCGGCCGCGTTGAGCCAGGAATTGGCCATGTTGTTGCCGTCGCCGATCCAGGCCACCGGGCACTCGGCAAGGTCGTCGCCGAACTCCTCGGTCATGGTCTGCAGATCGGCCAGGAGCTGACAGGGATGCACGAGGTCGGTGAGCCCGTTGATGACCGGAACCGTGGCGTGGCGTGCGAGTTCTTCGACCTCGGTCTGGGCGAAGGTGCGGATCATGATGCCGTCGACGTACCCACTCAGCACCAGCGCGGTATCGTGGATCGATTCGCCGCGGCCGATCTGACTCGATGCATCCGACAGAAACACCGCGTGTCCGCCGAGCTGCACCATACCTACCTCGAACGACACCCGCGTGCGGGTTGAGCTCTTGCGAAAGATCATGGCGAGGGTGCGACCCGCCAGCGGTCCAGCTCTTCCATCTCCGCTCTTCAGGCGGCGGGCATGGACCAGGAGGGCGCGAAGCTCATCACCCGACAGGTCCCGCAGAGTCAGGAAATCCCGCTTTCCGGATTCACGGATCAGGGCACTCACAGGATGTACCGGCGAAGGTCCTCGTCCTCGACGATGGCGTTCAGATGACGCGCAACGAAGTCCGAATCGACCAGAACCGTCCTGGGGGTGCCGTCGGGGAGCTCGAAGAGGAGCTCTTCGAGCAGCGTCGTCATGACCGTCTGTAGTCGGCGCGCTCCGATGTTCTCCATGCGGGTGTTCAGCTCGGTGGCGATGCGTGCGATCTCCCGGACGCCCTCGTCGGTGAACTCGAGGGCACTGCCCTCGGTCGCGACCAGCGCCTGGTACTGGTTCAACAGGGCGTTCTTCGGCTCCGTCAGGATTCGCACGAAGTCTTCCTCACCCAGTGACGTCAACTCGACACGGATCGGAAAGCGCCCCTGCAACTCGGGAATGAGATCGCTGGGCTTCGACACATGAAAAGCGCCGGCGGCCACGAACAGAATGTGATCGGTGCGTACGATGCCGTATTTGGTGGTGACCGTCGAGCCCTCGACGATGGGCAACAGGTCGCGCTGGACCCCTTCGCGGCTCACGTCCGGCCCGGCCCCACCTCGTTCGCCGGCAATCTTGTCGATCTCGTCGAGGAAGACCATGCCCATGTCTTCGGTGCGATTGAGGGCCTCGTTCACCACCTCGTCCATGTCGACGAGCTTGTCGAGTTCGTCCTGGAACAGAATGCGACGCGCCTCGGCCACGGTGACCTGGCGACGCTTGGTCTTCCGGGGCAGCATGTCCTGCAACATCTCGGTGAAGTTGTAGTCCATTCCCTCACCGCCCATCGGCACCATCATGCCATCGAGGCTGGGCGTCTGTGATACCTCGACCTCGACCTCACGATCTTCGAGTTTTCCGTCCTTCAACAGCGCTCGCAACTTCTCGCGCGTTCGGGCGCGCCGGTCGTCGAGCGCCGCGTCGCCGCGCTCTCCGCTGCCCCTCGCCTCGACGCCCCCGGGTCCGGCCACGAAGACCGACTGCGGGTCGGAATCGGTCGGATCGGACTCGTGACCATCGGGTCCCGAGGCCGGGAACAAGAGGTCGAGCAGCTTCTCTTCGACCCGCACGTCGGCCACATCGGCGACGTCGTCTTCACGCTCTGCCCGCACCATGTTGATGGCCATGTCGACGAGATCACGGATCATGCTCTCGACGTCTCGGCCCACATAGCCCACCTCGGTGAACTTGCTGGCCTCGACCTTCACGAAGGGTGCGCCTGCCAGCCGCGCGAGGCGCCGCGCAATCTCGGTCTTGCCGACCCCGGTCGGCCCGATGAGGATCAGGTTGCTGGGCACGATCTCGTCGCGCAGATCTTCGCTCACCCGCTGACGACGCCACCGGTTGCGAAGGGCGATCGCCACGGACTTCTTGGCGTTGTCCTGCCCGACGATGTACGAATCCAGCTCGGCCACGATCTGACGGGGCGTGAGCCAATCGGTCCACTCGTCAGCCTCGGGGGCCGCGCCACCCGAGGGGCGGGCCGCAGCCGACGGCTGGTCTCCGGAGCGGGTGGTGCGCCCGGACCTCGGGTCGTCATGCATCGTCGGCTACCTCGTCGAGCTGCAGCACACTGATGTCGTGGTTGGTGTAGATGCAGATGTCGGCCGCAATCCGCAGGCTCTCGCGTACGATCTCGGGGGCCGGCAGCTGCGAGTGGTGCAACAGGGCCCGAGCGGCGGCAAGCGCAAAGCTGCCACCCGACCCGATGGCCACCACCTCGTCGTCGGGCTCGATGACGTTGCCGTCACCCGAAATCAGAAACAGGTGCGTGCGATCGGCCACCACCAGCACTGCCTCCATACGCCGGAGATACCGGTCGGTACGCCAGTCCTTGGCCATTTCGACCACGGCCTTGGTGAGGTTGGCCGGATAGCGTTCGAGTTTTTCCTCGAGCTTCTCGAAGAGGGCGAAGGCATCGGCCACGGCGCCTGCGAATCCAGCCAGGATCGAGCCCTCTTTCAGTGCCCTGACCTTGCGGGCCCGCGACTTCATCACCGTATCGCCCAGAGTGACCTGCCCGTCTCCCCCCATCGCGACACGCCCCTCGCGTCGCACGGCCACCACGGTGGTGGCTCGGATGTCTATCTGTCTCATCGCCGCCGGCAATCGGAGTCATGGTCTATCGGAACCCCAACGATAACAGTCTGCCGACATGACAGGGAGGCGGAAACGGCTACTCGGATCGTGGATGGGCCTGGCGATAGACCCGCTTGAGCCGATCCTTCGACGTATGGGTGTAGATCTGGGTCGTGGCCAGCGACACGTGGCCCAGAAGCTCTTTGACCGCCATCAGGTCGGCACCACCGTCGAGCAGGTGGGTCGCAAAGGTATGACGCAGCGCATGGACGCCGAGGTCTCCCGGTACGGCGGCGGCCTCGATCAGCGCATGGACGATCCGCTGGATCCCCCGTCTGGACAGGCGTCTACCCGATGGATTGAGCAGGAGGGCCCGACGGTCCGGCGCTCGTGCTCCGGCCAGCGTCTCCGCCCGACGGGGCTCGTACCGCCGCACGGCGGTCACCGCTGCGCTGGTCAGCGGCGCCAGACGCTCCTTGCGGCCCTTTCCCCGCACCTTGACCTGCTCGCCGACCAGGTCGAGGTCGGCCACATCGAGGCCGTGAAGCTCGGAGAGCCGCAACCCGCTACCATACAGCACTTCGAGAATCACCAGGTTTCGGGTCCCGGCGAGGGTGTTCTCGGCAGCGCGGAGTTCGGCACCCGCGAAGACCGCGCCTACGTCGTGAAGCGTGAGATGGCCCGGTAGCCTCCGCTCCATCCGCGGTGAGCGTACGCTCCGGGCAGGATTGGCATCGACCAGTTCCTCGACATGGAGGAAGCGGAAGAACGCCCGTACCGCAGACAGCTTGCGGCCCGTCGTGCGACGGGCGAGGCCCCGTCGGTCGAGCCATCCGAGAAACGAACGCAGGGTCAGCCGGTCCACCGAGCTCCACGACCATTCCTGCGTGGCGTGGTACGAGGTCATGAAGTCGGTGAAGTCGGAGAGGTCACACCGGTAGGCGGTGACCGTGTGCTCGCTCAAGTTGCGTTCGTCCGCCAGATGCCGCAGGAAGGCGCGCACCGCGCTCCTGGGTTCGGCATCGGTGGGCCGGGTGGTCACGACGGGGGCGCCTCGGGGGCCCCACCCACGACGCGAGGGCCCGCACCACGAAGACTCGCTGGATCGACGAAGGGCCGAACCCCCACCGCCTCGAGCCAGCCCAGGAAATCGGTCTGAGCGCGTTCGGCGAGGGCGATCCGCTTCAGCGTCTTGTCTTTCACCCGCCGCGGCAGGGGATCGACCAGTCCCCAGTTGGAATTCATGGGCTGGAAGTGCTTCGGCGCGCTCTCCCGCAGGAATCGATACAGGGCCCCGAGCATGGTGGAAGGCGGTGGCACCGAGGGCTCGAGGCCGCGCAACACCCGGTCCAGGTTGAGCGCCGCAAGCAACCCACTCGACGCCGATTCGGTGTACCCCTCCACCCCCGTGAGTTGACCGGCGAAAACGAGGTCGGGCCGGTCCGGCAGGCCGCCGTGGGGGGTCAGACGCTGCGGAAAGTCGAGATAGCTGTTGCGGTGAATCGAGCCCCAGCGCAGGAACTCGGCGTGCGCGAGCCCCGGAATCATCGAGAAGATCCGGCGCTGCTCACCGGTGCGCAGTCGCGTCTGGAATCCCACCATGTTCCACATCTGCCCAGCCCGATCTTCGCGCCGCAGCTGCACGACCGCCCAGGGCCGGTGCCCCGTACGGGGATCGGTGAGTCCGATCGGCTTCATCGGTCCGAACCGCAGGGTGTCGTCTCCGCGCGACGCGCTCACCTCGATGGGAAGGCATCCTTCGAAGTAGGGCACGGCATCCCAGTCGTGGCCGGGATAGGCCTCGCCCGTCTTGAGTGCCGTGATGAACGCCTCATATTCGTCGCGGTCCATCGGACAGTTCAGGTAATCGCCCGATTCCTCGAATCGACCCGCCTCGAACACGATCGTCTCGTCGAGGGACTCACGGTCGACGATGGGTGCGATGGCATCGAAGAAGGAGAGGCCCTCGTCGCCCAGCGCCCTCCGGATCGCCGCCGAGAGCGCATCGGAGGTGAGTGGCCCGGTCGCCACGATCGCAGGCCCCTCCGGAAGCTCGGTGACCTCGTCGCGCACCACCTCGATGGTGGGCTGTGCCCGGACGGCCTGCGTCATCGCTTCGGCGAAGAGGTGGCGATCGACGGCGAGCGCCGACCCCGCAGGCACCCGGGTCACATCGGCCGAGGCGAGCAGAATCGACCCCAGCAGGCGCATCTCACGCTTCAACTGACCATGCGCATTGATCGGGTCTTCGCTCTTGAACGAGTTCGTGCACACGAGCTCGCCGAGCGCCTCGGTCTGGTGCGCCGGCGTGCCCCGGACGCCGCGCATCTCCACCAGGCGGACCCGATGGCCGCGGCGCGCGAGTCCGACAGCGGCTTCACAGCCGGCCAGCCCTCCGCCCACGACGGTCACGATCGGGTCGGAGGCCCCGCGGCTCCCTTGCACTCTACTTCGCCCCCGTCTTCCTGGGACTCGTCTTCTTCACCGCGCTCCTCCTGGAGGCGGTCTTCTTCGTACCGGCCTTCTTCGCCGCGGCCTTTTTCGCCCCGGTTTTCCCTGCACCGGTCTTCTTCGTGCCGGCCTTCTTCGCGGCACCCTTCTTCACCCCCTTCTTCTTCACAGCACCCTTCTTCGCCGACCCTTTCCGGGTCGCAGGTGCCTTTCTGGCTCCCCCCGAGGCTCGCCGACCGCGACCCCTCCCTCCGCCCCGGGCCGCTTTCTGGGCCAGGAGCTCGACGGCCAGAGCGAGGTCGACCTCTTCGGGAGCCATCGTCTTCGGCACATTGGCGTTGACCGATCCGTCGGTCACGTAGGGGCCGTAGCGGCCGTCGAGGACGTTGACGTCGACGCCGCTCTCGGGGTGCGACCCCAGCGCCTTGATCACCCGCTTGTTGCCGGACTCCTCCTTCGCCTTCACGAGCTCGAGCGCCTCGGGAAGCGTCACCGTGAACATCTGCTCGGGGCTGGCCAGGTTTGCGTAGGTCTTTCCCCTCCTGACGAAGGGGCCATATCGGCCCAACGCCGTGACCACCTCCTCGCCGGTGGCGGGATCGGTACCCAGCGCCCGCGGCAAGGCCAGATACCGCAGCGCGAAGGCGAGGTCGACCTCGGCCGGATCGGTGTCCTTGGGAAGGCTTACCCGGTGCGGCTTCTCGGAGCTGTCGGGCGCAGCGCGCTCCACGTACGGTCCGTACGGCCCGACCTTCACGCTGACATCGAGCCCCGTCGCCTCGTCGACACCCAGCGTCTCGTCGATTCGATCGCCGTCCTCGAGCG
Source organism: uncultured Gemmatimonadaceae bacterium (assembly GCA_964521385.1). Lineage (GTDB taxonomy): Bacteria > Gemmatimonadota > Gemmatimonadetes > Longimicrobiales > Gaopeijiaceae > Gaopeijia. Next base: position 9,367 of record CAZFRU010000038.1, read on the forward strand.
AGCGGGTGTTCTTGCAGTCCGGATAGCCCGAACATCCGAGAAACGAACCAAACCGGTTGAACTTCACCATCATGGCCCGGCCGCACTTGTCGCACACTTCGCCGTCCGCGGCGAAGATCTCCCGAATGACGTCGTCGGAGATCGCCCTGCCCTCCTCCAGGCGACGCTTCAGGCGGGGATAGAACGAAGCGAGCAGTTCGCGCCACCCGGTCTCACCGTCTTCGACCCGATCGAGCTCCCGCTCCATGCGCGAGGTGAATTCCACGTCGAACACGTCGGGAAAGACCTTCACCAGCAGCTTCGAGACGACCACGCCCAGCGGCGTCGCCTCGAAACGGCGCTGCTCGAGATCCACGTAGCCCCGATCGACCAGCACCGAGATGATCGAAGCGTAGGTCGAGGGCCGACCGATACCCAGCGCCTCGAGTTCCTTGACGAGCGACGCCTCGGAAAAGCGCGGCGGTGGTTGGGTGAAGTGCTGACGCGGCTCCATGCGCTCGAGGGCCGCTCGCTCGCCCCTGTCGAGCGAGGGCAGCGGCTCGAGGTCGTCGAGTCGGCGATGGTCTCCGTCCTCGATGGCCTCGAGATACAGGCGGGTGAACCCCTGGAACTTCACGACCGACCCCGTGGCCCGGTATAGATAGGTTCGCCCGCTGAGGCCCTCGAGTGCGAAGTCGGCGGTCGTGGTGTCATACACCGCCGGCGACATCTGGCTGGCCACGAATCGGAGCCAGATCAGCTCGTAGAGCGCCGCCTGGTCCCGATCGAGAAAGCGGGCCGCCTCCTGCGGATGAATCGATACGTCGGTGGGGCGAATCGCCTCGTGCGCCTCCTGAGCCCCCTTCTGTTGGTTGCCACCCCACAGCCGGGGTGCCTGGGGCACGAACGACGTGCCGAACTCCGAGGTGACCCATTGGCGCGCGGCCGACACCGCCGACTCGGCCACCCGGGTCGAGTCGGTGCGCATGTAGGTGATGAGGCCCACTGCCCCCCGCGCTCCCAGCTCGATGCCTTCGTAGAGGCGCTGAGCATTGCTCATGGTCCGCTTGGCCGAGAAACGCAGCCGCTTGGCCGCCTCCTGCTGAAGCGTCGAGGTGGTGAATGGCGCCGAGGGGTTCTTGCGCCGCTCCCTGCGCTTCACCTCGGTCACATCGAAGGGTACACCCTCGATGTCGGACAACGCCGCCGTGGCTGCGGCTTCGTCATCGAGCCGGAACGACTTGCCCGCGATCTTGTGCAACTTGGCCTGAAAGGACTGATCGTCTTTCGAGAGGTGGGCGATGATCGACCAGTATTCCTCTTGCACGAACGCGCCGATCTCGTCCTCACGCTCGCAGATGAGCCGAAGTGCCACGGTCTGGACCCGGCCCGCCGACAAGCCCGGACGGATCGGCTTCCAGAGGAACGGACTCACCTGGTAGCCCACCAGTCGATCGAGAATGCGCCGCGCCTGTTGGGCCTCGATCTTGCGAAGGTCGAGCCGTCCGGGTGCGGCGATGGCGGCGCGCACGGCAGGAGCCGTCACCTCCCTGAACTCCACGCGCTCGAAGCGCTCGGGGTTGCGCGCATACCCGAGCTGGGTCGCGACGTGGTAGGCAATGGCCTCGCCCTCGCGATCCGGGTCGGTCGCGAGAATCACCCGCCCCGCCGAACGGGCCTTGCGCTTCAACTCCTGGATGACCTGGCCCGCGCCATGGATCACCTCGTAGGTGGGCTCGAAGCCGTCGTCGATATCGACTCCGAGCTCCTTGCGCGGCAGATCCATGACGTGGCCCACCGAGGCGGCGACGTCGTATTGGCTGCCGAGGTAGCGCCCGATGGTACGGGCCTTGGCGGGCGATTCGACGATGACCAGGTGTTTTTGGTTGACCGGCATGCGGTGGGTTCAGTGCTTGGATGAGTGACCAGGACGACCACGTGACGACTGCACGTGGTTCACGATGGCGGTGCCCAGGGCTTCGGGGGAAGGCCCGATCGCGTCGAGATGCACCTCGGCGCGGGCATAGTGCGGTGCTCGCGAGTGGAGGAGCGCCTCGACCGCCGCCACCCGCGAGGGGCCTGCGAGGAGCGGACGAAGGGCGGGCTCACTCGCCGCCCGATCCAACGCCGTGGCGGCATCGATGCGCAGCCAGACCGTGAGGGTTCCAGGCGGTACGGCATCGATTCGCCCCGGAACCGCCGCCCACCCGCCACCCGAAGCCAGCACCACCTCGCCACGATCGAGCAGTTCGCTGCCCACTTCGGCTTCGAGCGACCGAAAGGCGGGCTCACCTTCGACGTCGAAGAGCTCGGCGACCAAACGCCCCGTCCGCCGCTCGATCTCGGCGTCGAAGTCGACGAACTCCCACCCCAGTCGCGCGGCTACCTCCCGGCCCACGGTGGTCTTGCCAGACGCCATGAACCCCACGAGCAACACCCGTCGCACCGGCTCTAGCCCGATGGCCAGAGGTCCCGCTCCCCGAATCCACGCTCCGCCAGATGGGTCAGGTACGCCTCGAGGTTGCGGCCCACCTCCGACATCGAGTCGCCGCCGAACTTCTCGAGAAGCGCGTCGGCCAGCACCAGCGCCACCATCGCTTCGGCGACCACAGCGGCAGCAGGAACGGCACAGACGTCACTTCGTTCGGTGGCGGCATCGGCCACCGAGCCGTCACGAAGGTCGACCGACGGCAATCGGTTCCGAAGGGTCGAGATGGGCTTCATGTGCCCCCGGACGATCAACGGCTCACCCGTCGTGATCCCCCCCTCGAGCCCTCCGGCCCGGTTCGAGGCACGACCGATGCCGCCCGTGCGCGGGCGGTCCGCGGCGGGTACGATGGGATCGTGCACCCGAGTGCCCGGGCGGCGCGCACCTTCGAACCCCTCACCGATCTCCACCCCCTTGATGGCCTGGATGCTCATCACTGCACCAGCGAGACGTCCGTCGAGCTTCGCATCCCAGGCAACATGACTTCCCAGCCCTACGGGCACCCCCGTCGCGACCACCTCGAAGGCACCGCCGAGTGTGTCGCCCGCCTCCCTGGCCTGGTCGATGGCCTGGATCATGCGCGCCGTCGCCTCGGGGTCCAGGCAACGGAGCGGTGTCTCGTCGACGGCGCCGTTGAGATCGGCTGGAAGCTCAGCGCCGACGCGGGCATCGATGCCACCCAACGACACCACATGGCTACCGATCCGGACGCCGAGGGCCGCCAGGAAGGTGCGCGCCACGGCCCCGCAGGCGACCCGCGCGGCCGTCTCGCGAGCACTCGCTCTCTCGAGAATGTCCCGCGCGTCGCGACGATCGTACTTGAGGACACCCACCAGATCGGCGTGCCCCGGCCGCGGAAGATACATCGACCGCAGCGCCTTCGGATTGACGTCGGGGGGCGGGGGCTCGGGACTCATCGCCACCGTCCAATTGTCCCAGTCCCGGTTCCAGATCAGCATGGCCAGGGGCGACCCGATCGTCTCTCCGAGACGGAGCCCCGAGACGACTTCCGCCCGGTCCGACTCGATCGCCATGCGACGCCCCCGCCCGTACCCGCCCTGTCGACGGCGGAGCTCGGGGTCGACGTCTCGTGCGATTACCAGATCGAGTCCTGCGGGAATCCCCTCGAGCAGGGCCACCAGGCCCCGCCCGTGCGATTCGCCAGCGGTACGAAACGAGATGCGGTTCATGTCGCGATGAGGAGAGACCGGAAGCGAAGGACGGAGGCTACGATACGACGAGCGCGGCGACCCTCCAAGGGGCCGCCGCGCTGTATCGTGCCTGAAATGAGGATTCTCGCCCTCAGCGCTCCGGGTGCTCGCGAAGGATGTCGGCCTTGCGGACGTCGACCACCACGACTCCACCCGACGAGGTGACGCCGAAGAGCTTCACCACCACACAGCGGTCCTCCGTGATGCCGTTGGGGACGATGGGTGAGTTGAAATCGTTGCCTTCGTAGAGCTGTACCGCCTGGCCGATGAACTTGCCCGATTGGTCGGTCACGTCGACGGCTGAACACCGGAATCCCGCATTGTCTTCCGGGAAGGGCAGGATCGCTCTGAGCGGCCCCACGATGACGTCGCGGATCGCCAAGCGACCCACACGCAGGTACTTGAAGGTGTCGATGATGTCGATGGTGCGCTCGCCCGTTCCGACGAAGGCGAGGTGCGTATCGGGCCGGTAGCCGCCCCCCGGGTTCTCGAGGGTCCGGAAGTTGGCGTGGAGCGGATGGAGCGCGGCACCGGCACCGGTGCTGGCGAGGGGGATTTCGGTCAGACCCTGCAGACGCAGGTCGGGACTGATGAAGTAGGCCGCCTGCAACCCTCGCACGACCGAGAGCGTGCCGTCGTAGTTCATGCCAATCCCCTTGACCTGCTCCGAGGGGTTGGTCAGGAGGTCGGCCACCTGGATGTAACCCGAGAGTCCGGTACGGCCACCCGGACGGGCACGATACATGAGCACGCGAGCCACGGGAGCGAGCGCACCTTCACCGATGGCCACCCAGCCACCGTCGCCGGACCCGGCCACGTAGGTGGTGTCCTGGAATCCGAGACTCGGCACGTTCCACCGGGCCCCTTCGACCATGTAGGCGTCCGAACCCTGCTGCACGAGCTCGACCCAGGCGTCGGAGGGCAACTCGCCCGCCCGCGTGTCGGCATAACCGGCGATGACCTGATCCGGGAATCCGGGCACGTGATCGTACAGGGTGAGCGCCGCCGAAAAGACCGGTACACCCCCGATCTGCGTTTGGACCACGGAAGCACCGATCGAGTCGATGTGGGCCACCGCCCAGAAGTTCTCGGCCGGCGTGGTGAGCCCGTGCTCGACGAACAGCTTCACCTCGGAACGAGCCGAGCCCTCCTGGAAGAAGGCCTTCCGTGCCGTACCCACGTCACCGATGAGGGTCGTCTTGGTCGAGTAGATCACACTCCCGAACGAGTCGACCGCGGCGAACTGCGGACGGTCGGAGAAGGCCGGGTTCGCGCCCTGGGGCAGCGGATAGATCGTGTAGGTCGTCGCGGTCTCGCCTTCCTTCAGCTCGATGTCGAAGATCACGACGTCGGGCGTGAGGAAGCGGTTGGCATCGTCTTCGCGCTCGGCCTCCAGATCGATGACCGAGAGGTTGGTGCCTCCGGAGTTGGCCACCCAGAGCGAGTCCCCGCCGCGGTTGAGGGCCAGACCCCAGGGCTCGGACCCGACGCCGATGGCCGGTCCGAAGCGCTCGGTGTCGAGCCGGAAGAGCTCCACCCGGTTCCGTGTGAGATTCGAAAGGAACAGGTTCCGCCGAGCCGTGTCGACGGCCGCGTCCATGATGAGACCACCCGACGGCAGCTGGACGGTACGCCCGGCCACGTGGGGTCGGGCCAGTCGTGTGCCGGCTCTTTCGTCGGCCACGATGGCACCGCCGCGGTTGCCGCAGCTGAGCTGTTGCGGCTCGGCAGACACGGCCGCCGCGCAGTTGCCCGCCTGGTCGATGAGATACCCGGTCACTTCGTAGATCAGGGTATCGGGAAGGGACAGGGAATCGACGTTGAACACGGGTACCGCGAACTGTGTCGCCACCGTACCGGTTCGCGGAGGAGTGAAGTCGCGGGTTCCGCTCCGGACCACGGTGTCCTGGCGAGCGTTGGAGATCGCCACCACGGTGTACCCCGCGCGGATGATCCCGCTGCCCTGCGCATCGTCGTTGCCCAGCACCTGCACCACGAGCGAATCGGTCATCTCGAGCTTGGGCAATGCGCTCACCTCGAGGCGAGCCGTGGGCGGTACCGCATCGCCCGCACCGCCGGTGACGACCGCCGCCCGTACGGGGCCATCGCCTCCGACGATATCGACGGCGTTCCGGGCCCGCACCGACACGTCGAGCGAGCCACTGAGTCCTGCGGGGATCGCCACGGTGGTGTCGACGCGCACCGAGTCCAGCGCCGCACCGAAGGTACGCACCAGCGTGGTGTCGAGTACGCCCGACAGCTCGAAGACCACTTCCAGGAGTCCCTGCGGATCCTTGGCGATGGCGGACAGATTGAGACCCAGCCCCGATTGGATCGACTGGCCGGCGACCAGATTCATGAGTTGCACATCTGGGCCACCGAGAATGAGCGAGACCGTGTCGGCTCTCACCGCACCGTCGCCGTCCGTTGCGGACACGACGATGAGCGACTGCTCCGGTGCCAATTCTTCGTTGGCGACGAGATATCGCGTCAGCACGGTGTCACGCGTGCTGGCCAACGTCACGGTCTTGGTGCCGAAGCGCTCGATCGCCACCTGCGTACCCAGCTCGGGATCACCCCGGAGGGCGAACCCATCGAACTGGACCGCATCGACTCCGACCGACGAGCGCACGCGCACTCGTACCATGACCGAGTCTCCGACCGGCTTGGCCGAGAGGGAATCCCCTCGCGGCACTTCGATGTCTACCCGGGGGCCCGCGGCCCCGCCGATGACGCCATCCGTACCGGTGGCGAATTGATTGGGTCCGTCACACCCGGCCAACGTCAGCGCCATCAAGGCGCCCGCCGCGGGCAGTCGGAATCCGAAAACCTTGAACCTCATGATTCGTCTCCCGTGCGGCATCAGTTCTCGCGAACGATGGTCGGCGTGACCAGGATGATCAGATCACGCTGAACCTGCGATTCCCGAGTCGTCCGGAAGAGGCCGCCAACGAGGGGCAGGTTCATCAGGAACGGAATCCCTGAGCGAACCTCCTCGCGTTCCGTGACCGTGAGCCCACCGATCACGACGGTCTCGCCATCACGAACCAGTACCTCGGATTGCGCATTCTGCGTGGTGAAAATGAATCCGACATCGGAGTCGGCCAGCTGCGGAGACGAACGCTCCGCACTCAGCTCGAGCAGGATGTGGTTGTCGTCGGTGACGTGCGGCGTGGCCGTCAGGATGATCCCGGTTTCCTGGATCTGCACCGTGGCCTGCGGAATCGTGGCCCCGCCCTGCGCACCCTGCCCACCACCGGCTCCGCCAGCGGCACCACCACCGGTGTTCGCCTGCGCGTCGAGCACACGGAGCGGCGTCAGTTCACCGACCTGTATGCGTGCCTGGCGATTGTCGCGAACCGTCACCGAGGGCTCGGCCTGGATGTCGGAGAGATTGACCGACTCCAGCGCCTCGAGGAACGTCACCAGTGTGTGACGCCCCACGAGCAGTGAGCTCAGGAGGGTGAGCGTCGGACTCGGGATCCGATTGGTCGCGTTGCCGAGGGCCGAGACGGAGTTGCCGCCCAGCGACACGACGTTCGAGCCCTGTTTCACCACCTCTTCGGGCAGTTCGATGATGCCGTCACCGTCGAGGTCGGCGGCACCCGGAGAGACCTGGTTGAGCTGGTTGCCGTCGGAGTCCTTCAGGTCGTAGACGATGCCCAGGTCGTTGAGATCGGTCCGGTTGACGAAGACGATCTTCGCCTTGATCTGCACCTGGGGCGTGCGCACGTCGAGTGTCTCGATGAGCCGAGCCACGTCGCGATGTACCGCGGCGATGTCGGTCACCACCACCGAGTTCGTGCTGGTGCTGGTCCGCACCGCCCCGCGCTCGGCCGACAGCAGGCCCTCGATGGCGTTGGTGACATCGTCGGCCGTCGCGTAGTTGACGCGGTAGGCGTGGGTCTCGACCGGCTCGACCTTGGCCTGATCACTGACCGATGTGATGTCGTCGACACGGATGATCCCATTGGGGAGTTCGGTGGCGATGAATCCATTGGTGCTCAGGATCACGTCGAGTGCTTCGGGCCAGGGTGCGTTGTCGACCTTGGCCGAGATGTTGCCTTCGACACTCGAGCCGGCCACGATGGAGCGACCGGAGAAATCGGCGAAGGTGAACAGCACTTCACGGACGGGCATCTCGTTGAATTCGACCGAGATACGCCGCGCCTCCTGCTGCGGGGGAGGCGTGCGAGCCGCCATGGTCGTGGCCGGAGCCGGAAGGGGCTGCGCGCGTTCGGCCGCGCCCGCCGCAGGAAGCTCGGAGTCCGCCCCCTCGGTCACACCCGATGTCCACGGCTCGAAGGCGGGGCCCTCGTTTTCCATGACCACCCGGATCAGTCCCGGTTCGGCGATGACCTCGTATGGCCGCACCGACTCGAGCTCCAGGACCACCCGGACCACATCGTCCGAATACTGGCTGGTGCGCACTCCGGTGATGCCCCCGCGGTTCACCCCGGTGAAGTCGCCCAGGGGCAGCTGATGACGGGCGCCGAAGAGATCGACGACCAGTCGATTGGGCCCCTCCATCGTGAACTCCCTGAACTCGACATCGCCATCGACGGCGATCAGGACCTCGGTCGTAGACGACGGGGCCGAGCGAATGCTCACCTCCGTCACGGGTCCTCCACCGAGGCCCAGCAACAGGCCTGACCAGAGGGCTAGAAGGATCGAAGTCATCGCAGGCCTCCTTGGCCGCCACCACGCACCGGAAGTCGCATCGTTCTCTGCTCCGTGAGGCCGAATTCCTCGACCTGAATCAAGATTTGGTCTTTACGGATCTCGATGATCCGAATGTTGCCCCACCGCTCCCCCGTCCGGAGTCGCGCCATCTGCCCGACCGTGCCGTTGGGGTCGGCGCTCTGAGCCTGCTGGCCCACCATGGTCCGTCCGGAACTCACGATGGCGATGCTGTATCGCGGATCGGCGTCGAACACGATCCCCTCGAGGCGCATGGTTTCCCAGCGCGGGCCGTCGGTGTTGTTCGCCAGCAGCGGCTTGAAGGGATTGCGGCGCGTGAAGGTGGGATAGGTGAACACCTCACGTTCGAAGGTGAGTTCGGCCTCGATCCCGGGAGGAGTGGGAGGGGGCGGCGTTTGACCGCCCTGGCCTTCCTGCGCTACGGCGGAAAGGGGGACGAGCAGTGCGGCACCCACGAGGGCACCCCACGAGGGCAAGGACGTCATGACTCGCTCCCGGCGATGGAATCGGCGACGACCGGCCGGCTACCCGGCACGGGCACCACGAAGGTCTGGATCTGGAAGGTGGCCTGCACGGGGGCATCGTAGCTCTCGGCACCCTGGCCCTGACTGTTCTGGAGCGTGACGAGCTCCATGTTGACCGGGGTGATGATGCGGGGCAGCGATGCGACGGCGGTGACGAAGCGACCGACGTCGTGGTAGTCGCCCTCGACCTTCACCGTGTAGCTCTTCTTGTCGTAGAAGGTGCCGAGATCGTCGGCCTCGGGCAGCACGTCGGCCCAGTTCACACCCATGCGGCGGGCCAGGGCTGCGATGTCCGACAGCAGACGCGGCACCTCTTCATTCGACGGGATCAGCTGTTCGAGACGACGCACATGCCGTTCGTACAGCTCGGTACGGGCCTCGAGATCGGCTCCCCCGCGGGTGGCCGTGACCTGCGCCGTGCGGTTCTGCCCTTCGAGGCCCTCGAGACGAAGTGCCATCTCTTCGACCTCGGTCGTCGCCGGGGTCAGGACGTAGTCGTAGAAGAGGTAGAAGCCGGCAAGCATCGCGAGGATCACCACCAGCGACCCCTGCTGACGCGGTTCTTGTGGTAGGAGCGCCATCGTCAGTTCTCCTGTGGGGCCGCGACGGTCCCCACCTCAGCAGACTTCGGGCCGTCCACGCCGAACAGCGGGACGGTCTCGAGCTCTTCGAGCGGCACCGGCAGGTATTCGAGCTGGAGCTGGAAGTCCATCACGGCCTGCTGCTCCACCGTTCCCGCCCTCTGGATGCTCTGTTGCGACGAGAGGAACTGGATCCCCTCGAAGAAGGGAGACGCCTGGAGTTGATCCATGAAGACCGTAATGGCGAAGATGTTGCCCGCCCGTCCCGAGATCTGGACGCGCAACGGCGCCTCGGAGACCTGGACGATCTCCGTGATCCACGTGTAGTCGGGCACCGCTCGGGCCAACTCGTCGAGAATGTGGGGCCAGACGTAGCGATCGCGATCGATCTCCTGGATGATCCCGACCTTTTCGAAGATCGAGTCCCGCCGGGCCGTCAGCGCCGACGTCCGTGAGATCAGGTCGGCGAACCGCGCCGAGTCCTGCACGGCAGCGTCGAGTGCCACCTCGAGCTCGCCTCGGCGACCTTGGTTGGAGAACCAGAGCATGGCGCCCGAACCCAGCGCCGCGACGAATACCACGATGGCTGCCAGCACCCAGCGGTCCGGAAGTCCGGACAAGGTGGGGAGCGAGGGGCGGCTGCCGCCCTTCCGCCGCGCTTTGCGACCACCCGGAATCAGATTGACCTGAAGCACGTTACTCCTCGCTTCACGCAGTCCGCAGGGCGAGGCCCAGCGGAAGCAGGAACATTGGGGCCGCTTCTTCCAGACGGATCGACCCGCCGGCCCTCGGATCCACGGGGACCCTCTCGAATGGATTGACCAGACGGGTCTCGACACCCATACGGTGGCTCAGCGTCTCGGTCATTCCGGGAATTCGCGCGCCGCCCCCACTCAGATAGATCTGACCGAGGCCGTCACCCGACTGTCTCGTCATCAGGAAGGCCGCGGCGCGTTCGATACCGACCGCCACCTCATCGGCGCTCGTTTGAACGAAGGTCTCGAGTCCTTCCAGACCCATGCGACCCTGAACGACGTCTTCGGCTTCTTCGGCCGTCAGATGCCGCTCGCGTTGCAGATCCTCGCGGATCTTGCGCGACCCGAACGGAATCTCCCGAGTCAGGATCGGTACGCCGCGCTCGAGCAGGTTCACGTTGGTGACCTCGTGACCGATGTTGACCAGCGCCACGATGCCTGTCATGGCCTCGGGATAGTTGTGCTCGAAGGCGTTGTGAAGGGCAAAGGCATCGACATCGATCACGGTCGGGGTCAGTCCGGCCTCGACCAGCAAGCCGACCTTGTGATCGACGAGCTCGCGCTTGGCGGCCACCAACAGCACCTCCATGCGGGGCCCCTCTCCCTCGGGGTTGAGCACCTGGAAGTCGAGCTCGACGCTCTTGATGTCGAAGGGGACGTGCTGCTCGGCCTCCCACCGGATGACCTCGCGGGCATCGGCCTGCTTCATGCGATCCATCTCGATCTTCTTGATGATCACATCGTGCCCGCCCACTGCGGTGATGACCTCGCAACCCTTCAGTTCCATCTCCTCGAAGAGAGCCGCGACTGTCGAAGCCACGAGGCCATAGTCCATGATCTCACCCTCGACGATCGCGTCGGGGAGCAAGGGGCGCATCGCGACCCGCTTCACCTCGGGTTGGCCACCGGAGTGATCGACCTCGACGACTTTCACGAAGCCGCTGCCGATGTCCAGACCAACTGAGGTCCTGTTCCGTCGGAAGAATCCCATGTCTCACTCGATCGGGTGGGTGAGGAACATCCGTTTCTGTTTTCTACGATTTCCAGCTTAATCCCCGAGAAATGCGCCTGTCAAGAAACTTCTGCGTCGTGTCCCGGAGACCAAAATTTGGTAAACATCTGACGTACGACGCGTCGACGTGACGATTCCTGGGAAGGCTCTCGACACCGGTGATGGCGTTGGGAATCACGAAGGGTTCGTCCAGGGATCCAGTCGGGTCCGGAAGTCGGGCTCGGCTGCTCTGTGAGGTCGGGGTTTTCCGGGACGGCCCGTCTACTCGAGCAGGCCGGTCCGGGGGGCGCCCTCGTCGGAAGAGCGAGATCCGTGCCACGCGAAACACCGCGCCAGTCTTGCAGATTGCGTGGGGCCTCTCCGCCGGACTGGACCTTTTTTTTCCGCCACTCGGCAAGCTTTGCCGGGAAGGCGTTCATGGGGGGACCCATGGCGGAGGGCCCCACAGCGGCCAGGGGTGCGCGTCGACCGCGACCGGTCTCAAGCCGAGGGCGATGGCCCCGGCCCATGCGTCGGCGACTGCGCAGGGATCGCTGCGCACGGCGGCGGTCGATGCGACGGCGAGGCTCGTCAACGCCTGGACCGCACCTTCGATACGAGCGCTGTCGAGCACCGCGACGGCTCCCTCCACGAAGAGCATGCCCCGCACGACGGCCCCGGTCGCGACGACCAGATCGCCGCGCACCAGGAAGACGCCCTGGTGCAGCCCTCCATCCAGCCGCAACGGACCGCTCGCCACACCGCTGCCGCCTCTTGCCGGGATCCAGGGGGTCAGAAGGGATGCGAGCCGATCGGGGCCCAGGGGCCCGACCCCGAACTCGCCGGGCGCCAGCGCTGCGAGGGGCGCCAGCGGACCGCCGGCCGACGCGAGGCACCCGGCCCCCGCATAGGGCTGGATCTGCGCTGCGTCCGAGGCCGCCACCGCCCTCGGGACCCGCACCACCGCCCCGAGGGAGCGAGCACGCGTGAGGGGATCGGGGGCCCACACGACCTGTCCCGCCCACCACCGTGCCACGGCAGACCGTCCGGCAGCCGTGAGCAGCAGGCTCTCGGTCGACAGTCGTCGGGGACGCAGCGATACCTCGACCTCGGGCCCTGCGGGGAGCCATCCGGTGGCGGCGGTGTCGCCCCGCTGCGCCGCAGCGGCGATGCGTGCGACCACGGCGCGCCGTACACGCACGGCCTGCCAGGTCTCGACCGCTCCCTGACGGAACGAGCGGGCCAGCACCATGCCCCCATGAGCCAATAGGGTCACCGCGATCATGAGGAGCAGCACCGTAGCGAGCACGACACCCCGACGGCGTTCCAGGGTCCCGCCCATCACGGGGTCCACCAGGCACGCGTGGGCCAGGGATCGACCCGCAGCCGCAGCGCTCCAGCAGCGAGTCCCAGGAACACCGAGTCGGGATCGAAAACCGCCGCGGTAAGGGGTTGGGCGCCTCCGGTGCCGCGACGATACCGAAACGCATCGTCGATCCGGTAGGCGCCGCGCTCGAACCCTCGTACCAGCACGGGCTCCCCACCGATAGGGCCCTCGAGCGTGAGGGCCAGACCGGCCCCCGCGCAGCGTGACGAACCGGCGACCCCCACGACTCGGACCACCTGGCGGCGGCCGTCGGCAGCGACCAGCACTACCGAGTCCTTGACGGGGTCCGGTCGGCGCAGGCCCTGCCAGACGATCATCAGGGGGCCGGTGGCGACGCCACCGGCCCCCGAAGCGCAGGGCACGCCCCACCAGCGGTAGGCACGCACCGGCACCTCACCGCCCCGGATCGGTTCCACACGATCGGCGGCCTCCAGGTCGAGGAGCATTCCCGCCACGCGCCGAGCATCGGCTTCGGCGGCAGCCCGTTCGAGGACGGCGACCTGGCCCCGCACCAGAGCGGAGGCCCGCCACACGCCGGTGACCAGCACCAACCCCAGGAAGAGCGCGATCACGGCTTCGACGAGCTTCATGGCCGCCCTCCCGAGCCGACCCACAGCACCGCCAGCGTCGTGTCGACCAGACTTTGCGCCCGCACCAGCACACCTCCGTCGGCGGGCTGCCATTCGATCCAGCCCCAGGCCCGATCGCTTCGTCCCGAGCTCGGGCCGGCCCCCGACTCCACGGAGTCGCCCACGGCCTGGAGCGTCCACCGGGCCTCTTCCGCCACCTGGGTGTCGACCAACGAATGGACGGCGAGTTGGTGCAACGCCACCAGCCCCCCCCATCCCACCGCCAGGATCAGGAGAGCGACCACCACCTCGACCAGAGACACACCCCGCCTCCGGGTCATGGGCGGACCCGTCCATAGCTCGACACCACCAGCCGCCGCTCGGCCCCACCCTTGCGAAGGTAGAGGGTGCGGCTCGCCATGCGCCCGACCCCTGCGGGATCGAACACCAGCACGACCTCTGCGGCGCCCGAGAGGTTGAGCGTCACCCCGAACTCGCCGCCGAGATCGACCGTGCGTAGCGGCATCCCGCCCGCCTCGAGTACCCCCTGCGCTGGCACGGCGGAGAGCCGCACGCGCGCCCCGGCTCGGGCGACCGCATGGAAGCGAGCCTCCCGGATCAGGCCCGCGACCGCGATGCTCGCACCCCTGACCGCCCAGGCGCTTTCGAGGCGATGGATCGCACGTAGGCCGGCTGCCGACAGCAGGCCCATCACGAGCAGGACGGTGACCAGCTCGACCAGCGTCGTGCCGGGGGGGGAATGCCGCGGGAGGCGGCGCGGAGGTGCGATCGTGGTCGACATGGACGCACGATCGCGAAGCCTCAGGGGCGCCTACATGGCGCGATCAGGCGAGCCCGTAGTCCTGGATCTTGTAGCGGAGCGCTCGGGGGCTGAGCTCCAGGAGCTCGGCCGCCTGGGTCTTGTTGCCCGAGGTGCGTTCGAGTGCACGCTGGATCAACTGGCGTTCGAGCTCGGCCAGCCGTCGTTTTACCGAAAGATCGTCGTCGTCGGTGGTCAACATCCCGCCCGGGCTCGGAGAGCGCACCTGCAGCGGAAGATCCTGGATGCCCACCCGCGGTCCCTCGGTGAGCACCAGCGCGCGTTCGAGCACGTTTTCGAGTTCGCGCACGTTGCCCGGCCAGGGATACGACAGCAGCAGCTCCATGGCTTCGGGCGAGATGCCATCGACCCGCAATCCCATACGCTCTTGATGCCGCTCGAGAAAGTGACGCGCCAGCTCGGGGATCTCTTCGGCCCGCCGGGCCAGGGCCGGAAGATGGATCGGTACCACCGCGAGTCGATAGAACAGGTCCTGCCGGAAGGCACCCTCGCTGACGGCGTCTTCGAGGTCGCGGTTGGTGGCGGCCACGATGCGCACGTCGACATCGATGGTTTGATTGCCGCCCACCGGTCGGACCTCACGCTCCTGGAGCACGCGGAGCAGCTTGACCTGCAGGCTCGCCGGCAACTCGCCCACCTCGTCGAGAAAGAGGGTGCCGCCCCGGGCGGTCTCGAACAGTCCCACCCGATCACGGTCGGCTCCGGTGAATGCGCCCTTCACATGGCCGAAGAACTCGCTCTCCAGCAGGTTCTCGGGGATCGCACCGCAATTGACCGCCACGAAGGGGCCCTCGGCGCGCGGGCTCTCGCGATGGATCAGACGCGCCACGAGTTCCTTGCCCGTGCCGCTCTGGCCGGAGAGGAGCACCGGCGACTCATGTGGCGCCACCTTGGTGGCAACACCCAGCACATCGACCATCGATGGCGCCCGGACCACCATGTCGCCGAAACGACGGTCGGCACGTACCTGCTCCCGCAGGCGGCCCACTTCGCGACGAAGATTCTCGCGCTCCTCGGCCTTGCGCACGATGAGCAGCACCTCGTCGGCACCGAACGGCTTGGGGATGTAGTCGTAGGCCCCCTTCTTCATCGCCTCGATGGCCAGATCGCCCGAGCCGTAGGCGGTCATGACCAGCACGAGGGCCGAACCACCTTCGGCGGCGTAGCGCTCGAGAAACTCCAGACCGTCCATTTCGGGCATGCGGACGTCACAGAGAATCATGGCCGGGGATTCGGCGAGGGCTGTCGTGATGCCTTCGGCGCCGTTGGTCGCCTGCACCACGACATAGCCTGCATCTTCGAGGATCAGCGAGAGGGAGCGGCGCAGACCGCGGTCATCGTCGATGACGAGAATCTTCATTCCTCAGGATGGCTCCCGGGCACCGCGGGCAGGCGGACCACGAACTCGGCCCCACCCTCGGGTGCATCTTCGAGGTGGATCTTGCCGCCCATGCTCTCGACGAGCCGGGCGCAGATGGACAGCCCCAGGCCCGTGCCGCGGCCCGGGTCCTTGGTTGTATAGAACGGATCGAAGATACGGTCACGCTCCGCTTCCGGGACCCCCGGCCCCCCGTCGGCCACGCGCAGCACCACCACATGTTCGGCCGTGAACATGGGGTCGGCACCCTCGGGGGTGAGATCCCTTCCCACTCTGCGCCGGTGCATGTAGTTGAGGGCGGGGTGGTCTCCTTCGCGACGGGGGGACAGCGCCAGCAGCGGACCGTCTTCGACCTGAAGGGTGACCCGCAGTCGGCGACGAGGCATGCCGTCCATGACGTCGAGGGCGTTGAGCACCAGGTTCACGACGATCTGCTCGACGGCGGTGGCGTCGATCACGGCCTCGGTCTCGGGTGTCTGGGCGCCTTCCCACACCACCTCGACGCCATCGAGGCGTCCCTGGCGCTCGAGCAGTTGCCGCACCCGTTGGAGCACCGTGGCCAGGGACTGCAATCCGGCGTCGAGATCGCGGGGCCGGACGTAGTCGAGCACGGAACGGATGATGCGATCGATGCGGTCGGCCTCTTCGCGGATCGCTTCGAGCAGCTCGGTGTCACTGCCGCTCTTGCGGCTACGGGAGAGGGCGACGTCGGTGAAGCCGACGATGGCGCCCAGTGGGTTGCCCACCTCGTGGGCGATTCCGGCGGCCAGGGTACCGATCGAGGCGAGGCGCGCGGTCTGGATGACCTGGTCTCTCGCCTCGACCAACTGCCGATTGGTGCGATCGAGCGAGATGATGTTGGCGGCGAGCAGGTCCTGGTCGTGTACCAGGCGGTCGGCCATGTCGTTGACGCTCTTGCGCACGGCATCGAATTCGGTCCAGGGCAGCGGCTCGACCCGATGGTCGAACTCACCGCCCGCGATGCGACGCACGTGGGCCACCATGCTCTCCATGGGTCGCACCAGACGATCGTTCAGGAGCCAGCTGCCGAGCACGAACACCACCGCAAGCACGACCGAAAGGACGCCGAGCAGGACGAAGAGGGCCTGTCGAGGCGACGACAGCGCGGGAAGAGCCAGCGCCAGCACGACACCCGCCACCAGAACGCCTCCGCCGACCAGAAGGCCGAAGGAGACGATCAAGACGCGCTTCAGGGGGACGGGTGGCGCCATCGGGCGGGGGTCGGGTCAACCGGGCCGGAGGGGATAGCATGCCTCACAGAGGGCTCGGCGGCAAATGAAGTGCGACCCGCACCGGGGCGCACGCGGGGCGAACCGCGCGGTGGCCAGGGCACGGATTGGCCTCAGCGGGTGCGCTCAGGTGGTGCGGATCAGAAGCTGCAGGTCACCACGCTCTCGACCGTGGCCGGTGAGCCGCCGGCCTGGGCGGCCGAGCCGTGGTAGATGCCACACTGTTGACCGGCTGCACCCGAATGCACGGCCGTCGCGGCCCACCCCGTGTTGGTCCCCTCGTTGATGGCGAGGGTGACGCCGGAGGAGGGCACGGCCTGGAGGGCAGTGAGGGAGTTGGTGAAGCTGAAGTTGCTGTTGTGGTAGATCTCCTGCGAGACGGCCAGGTTGCGCAGGTCGGCCATCATCGCGGCCTTGTACGACTTCTGGCGCACCGCAGAGAACCTCGGGATCGCGATCGCCGCCAGGATGCCGATGATCACGACCACGATCAGGAGCTCGATGAGCGTAAATCCGCGCTTCGGGTGTCGGTCCATGGTCGGCCTCGCTGGTGTGGGAGGTTCTCTCCTCCCGGCGTGGGGGTGGGCGTGTGCGTCGTGTTCAGGTCCGGAAGTGCGGAGGGGAGTGTGACCCGGGGGTGTTCCCACCGGGCCACGCTCCCCGTCCATCCAGGTTGAGCCCGGATTGTGCTACATGTTGCGTCAGTTACAGGTGACGGCACCCGCGATGGTGGCGGGGGCAACAGCCGTTGCGGCGCCATAGAAGACGGCGCAGGTCGTTCCGGTGAGCCCGGTGTGGGTCGCCGAGGCACCCCAGCCGGTGGCGTTGGCGGCGCCGATGGTCACCGTGACGCCCGAGGACTGCGCAAAGCCAAGCGCGGTCTGGCTGGTCGTGTAGCTGTAGGTGTCGGAGTAGTAGATCTCTTCCTGCGTGGCCAGGTTCTTGAGATCGGACTTCATGGCCGACAGATAGGCCTTCTCACGAGTGGCCGAGAACTTGGGGATCGCGATGGCGGCGAGGATGCCGATGATGACCACCACGATGAGCAGCTCGATGAGGGTGAAACCCTTGTTGTTGTCCCGCATGGTTCGACTCCTGGGTCGGGGGGTGGGTACTGGGTAGTGAGGTGGGACTCTTGATTCGCGCCCTTCTCTCAGGCAATGGCGGGGCCACGACGGGGGTGTACGCCCGCAAAGTCTTTGCCGTCAGCAAGTTACAATAGCCTGCCTCTCGCCGGCCACACGCGTTCCCCCCACCCGCACCGTTGGAATTTGCAAGATGCTGGAGTTTTACAACGGTGGGGTGCCCCCCAGCGCAGCCACCAGGACACTGTCGATCTGGCGCAACTGGAGGGGCCCCGAGGTGCGCGCGCGGGCCGAATCGGCGGCGGCGCGGGCCCCGTCGGCGTCGCCCGCCCGCGCACGGAGCGGAATCAGCCAGAACCAGTTCTGCCACGCCGCGCCCCCGTCGCGCTCGATGAGCGCTTCGCGCGCATCGCGCGCCGCCGCCCACTCGCCCTGCTCGGCCAGTGCCACCGAGAGCAGGTGCCACGCCACCCCGTCGTCGGGCCCGAGCTCGAGCGTTTGCCTCGCCCACGTCTCGGTCGCGGTCCAGTCGCCGTCTTGCGCGCTCAATACCGTGAGCAACTGTGCCGTCGTGGCGCGGGTGGGGTCTTCTACCCAGGCCCGCTCGACGAGCAGGCGGCCGACGCGGGTGGCCCCCGCCGCGTGCAGGCGACGCCCGGACTGCGACAAGAAGGGCACCTCGCCGCCCAGGAGGCCGAGGGCGCGCGTGTAGGCGGCGACGGCCGCATCGACCTGCCCGGCATCGAGCAGCGCGTCACCCAACACCCACTGGGACCGCCCCGATTGGGGAACCACATTCACCATGTGATCGAACACCGCGAGGGTGTCGCGCCAGACCGGGATCGCGGTCACCGTGCGCCCCACCCAGAGACTGCCCAGCACCACCGCCAGCACCAGACCCCCGCGGCGCCGACGGTCGGTCACCCACACCAGTCCAGCCCCCATCATCCAGGCGACGCCCACCGAGGGCAGGTAGAGGGTACGCTCGGCCAGGAAGACGCCCGACAGGAAGAGCGCGTTCGACACGGGCAGGATCGTGACCACGAACCACAGCAACCCCAACGGGACCGCCCCACCCGAAGTGAACTCGGAGGGCGCCGTGCGGCCCACCTGCCGCGCCGACCAGAGCCCGGCGAGCAGCAGCGCCAGCACCGCCCCGACGGCGGCCATTCCCGCCGGCGTCCACACCGTGAGCACGGGGATCACCGCCGGTGCGTAGTCGGGCGACAGCCAGAGCGGCACCAGCAGCAGGCGTAGATACTGACCCCAGATCTCGCCGAGGGTGAAGATGCGTGTCATGCCCTCTGACAGCAGCAACCCCCCACCCAGCGGCGGCACCGGAGCCGCGAGTTGGCCGAGCACAGCCATCCGCCCCCAGAGCACGAGCGCGGCCACACCCCCGAGCGAAGCGAGCAGCAGCCCCCTGCGCCGGAGGTAGGCCGGAAGATCGGACAGGCGGAGGCGGAACCGCATCGCCTCGACCCCCACCAGCAGCGCCGGCAGCACCATGGCGTGCTCCTTGGCGAGGGAGGCGGCCCCGAAGAGCACGATGATCGCCGCCTGCCGCCCGGGTTCGAGCGTGGGCACGCTCGTGCCGTCGCCGACCGGAGGCGCCGTCAGCAGGGCCACCGCCCCCAGCGACAAGAGCGCGGCCAGCAGCTCGGCAAACCCGACGACGTTCGCCACCGCCTCGACATGCACGGGGTGGACCGCAAACACCAGCCCCGCCGTCAGGGCCACCCGCTGGGGCAAGAGGCGGGCGCCGACCCGCACCACCAGGACGGTGCAGGCCACATGCAGCAGCAGATTGACGAGGTGGAACCCCCAGGCGCGCCCCCCGAACACCACCCACTGCACGCCCAGCAACAGCGTCGACAGCGGACGCCACAGCCCGAATCCGGCACCTTCGGGGCCCGGCCACCAGGGCGAACCCAGAGAGACCAGGAGATCTCGCAGGTGGTGCATGGCCGCGTTGTCGACCAGGATCTGCACGTCGTCGTACGCGAAGCCATTGCGCAACGCCAGCAGGTAGACCGCCCCCGCGACGCCACCGGTCAGGAGGCTGGCTCGAGAAGGCGGCCTCCACCGCGGCTCGCCCGGGGCCCTCACCCGCCGGCTCTCCGGCGTGCGTCGGCGATCCGTTCGGGCGGTCCGCCCGTGGCTTCGAGCAGATCGGCGAGGCGCAGCCAGTCACGAGTCGAGGCCGGGTCGACGCCGAGCGCGGCTTCGCGAGCCCGCAGCGCCGCCTCGAGGAAACCCGCGCCGACGTAGGCTTCCGACAGCACCGACCAGAGTTCGGCGCTCTCACGCGCCTTCAGCAGCCCCTGGGTGGCGACGGTGTGTGCCTGCCGATACTCTCCGGCCAGCAACTCGACTTCGGCCAGCAGGATCCACGCCGACGGTCGCTCGGGCTGGAGCTGCACCGCACGTTGCAGCAGGTCGCGCGCTTCACCCAGTCGGCCCCGCTGCTGGAAGAAGGCCCCCGCGTCGCTGACCAGGTCGAAGCGATTGGGAAGCGCCTCGAGGGCCGAGCGAAAGGCGGCCTCGGCGGCGGCGTCTTCACCGACGCGGGCCAGCCCCTGAGCGCGGGCGCGATGGGCACGCCACGACTCGGGATGGTCACGAATCAGCGTCTCCATGGCCGTGAAGCTGTCGAACCAGGTCGGATTGCGGTCGACGGTGCGGACGAAGAGCAGGAGCCCCGCCACCACACCCGCCGTCGCGGCGAGCCGCACGGTGCGCCGTGGGGCCGCCGCAAGGGCGGCCGACGCCGCCGCCACCCCCAGAGAGAGCGCCACCGACGGCAGGTAGAGGGTGCGTTCGGCCATGAGCGAACCGGTGGCGAAGAAGAGGTTCGACACCGGAAGGATCGTGACCAGGAACCACCCGCCGGCGAGCCCCACCAGGCGATTCCGACGCCACCCGACCACCGTCACCATCACCGACCCGGCCAGCACGGCACCGCCCATCACCACCTGGAGGGCCGACGGCCCCGCGGCCGGGTAGATCACCCCCGGGTCGTAGTCGGCGGCCAGCGTCACGGGCCAGACGAGCAGCCGCGCGTATTCGCTCCAGAGGGGGAGCACGCGAGCCAGGCGGGCCCCGGGACCCAGCCCCGCCAGCACCGCGGTGACGTCTTCACCCGCCCACGCTCCGAGCACGATCCAGCGGGCCACCAGCAACCCCACCCCCACCCCGGCCAGCAACAGCACGCGAGGTAGCTGGTCGATCAGATGGGTGCGCAGCCTTCGCCCCCACCCCAGCTGGGCGGCCGCGACCACCAGCAACACCGCGGGCAGGGTGACGGCCGACTCCTTGGCACCGAACCCCACGGCGAAGAGCCCCCCCACCGCCAGCGTGCCCACGAGGCGGCGGCCAACACCACCCTCGTGCGTGGCGAGGTGCACCACGACCGCTCCCACGACGCCCAGAGCCGCCCACAGTTCGGCCTGGCCGACCACGTTGGCCACGACCTCGACGTGGAGGGGATGCACGGCAAATACGGCGCCCCCCGCGAAGGCCGCCCACCACCGGACCCTCGGATCGGGATCGCGGCCCTCCTGCACCCCGATCCCGAACACCATCCAGCACAGCAGCGCGACCAACACGCTCACGGCAGCGTGCAGCACCACGTTGACGGCATGGAATCCCAGGGGAGAGCCCCCGAACACCGACCACTCGAGCGCCAGGGCGGCCTGGGTCGTGGGGCGGTACAGGCGGCCGATTCCCGCCTCTCCCGACCAGTAGGGCGCCGAGAGCGCGGCCCACGCGTCGCCCGCGGTCACGACCGGATTGTCGACCACGATTCCCTGGTCGTCGTAGGCGAACAGGTTGCCCAGGCTGTTGGCGTAGGCGGCCACCGAAAGGGCGGCAACCCACACCAGCGCCGACCACCGGGGCCGCCCGCCCGCACTCCCCGTTCCGGTCACGAAGGGGTCGGCTCGCCGCCCTCGACTGCCGGAGGCGTCGGCGGATGCGTCGACGGAGGCCCTGGCGGCGGCTTCACCCCTTCCAGCGCCTTGCGAGCCTCCCACATGGGCACTGGCGGCGCATGCCAACGGGGAGCCCTCGGTCCACTGAGGTTGAACTTGAAGATCGACCAGATGGCCGAGACCCCGTCACGCCAGCCGATCTTCTTGCCCTCGGCGTACGAGCGGCCGTGGTAGCTGATGGGCAGTTCGTACAAACGCGCGCCCGATTGGGAGAGCCGCGCCGTCAGCTCGGGTTCGATCCCGAAGCGGTCTGCCGAGAGGGGGAGCGACTGCAGCAGTTCGCGCCGCACCAGCTTGTAGCAGGTTTCCATGTCGGTGAGGTTCAGGTCGGTGAGCATGTTGCTCAACAGCGTCAGGAACCGATTGCCGATGCTGTGCCAGAAGAACAGCACGCGGTGTGGGCCCCCGAGAAACCGGCTGCCGTACACGGCATCGGCATTGCCCGCCAGAATCGGCTCGAGCAGAATCGGAAACTCCATGGGGTCGTACTCGAGATCGGCGTCCTGCACGATCACCACATCGCCGGTCGCGTGTTGAAAGCCCGTACGGAGCGCCGCGCCCTTGCCCTGGTTCCGGGGCTGAAAGACGAGAGTATCGATCAGACCCTCGGTTTCGAGATCCGGCAGCAGCTCACGGGTGCCGTCGGTCGATCCGTCGTCGACCACGATCACCTCGATCTTCAGATCGACTTCGGCGACCCGACGCAAGAGGGTCTCGACGGTCTCGCGTTCGTTGTACACCGGAATCACCACGGAGACGAGCACATCGTCCCAGGGCAGGAGATCCCAGGCCCTTCTGGGGCGGGGGTCGCGGGGCGAGTCGTCGTACAGTCGGTCAGTCATCTGGATCAGGCCTCGATGCCGTAGCGGTTGAGCTTGCGGTACAGGGTCGACGGGTCGATGCCGAGCACCTCGGCCGCCCGGGTCTTGTTGCCTCCCTCGGACTGGAGCACCCACGCAATGTACGCCCGTTCGATGACTTCCATCGAGGGATTGGGCGGGAGCCCTTCGGCGACGAGGCGCGGCGGCGGAGCCTCGCGCACCCGCTCGGGGAGGTGGGCAGGGGTCACGGGAGCCCCCTTGGCCACGATGAGCGCATGTTCCAGCGCATTCTCGAGCTCCCGCACATTGCCGGGCCAATCGTACTCGGTGAGGGCGGCGAGCGTCGAGGTCTCGAGTTCGGGCGAGGGTCGGTCGTCCCCGGTCCCCATGCGCTCGAGAAAGTGTTGCACGAGCATGGGAATGTCATCTTTGCGGTCGCGCAGCGGTGGCAGGTGGAGCGCGATCACATTGAGGCGATAGTAGAGGTCGCTGCGGAAGGCCCCCCGTCTGATCTCGTCCTGGAGTTCGCGGTTGGTGGCGGCAATGATGCGGACATCGACATGGATCGGCTGGGTGGCCCCGACCGGAATCACTTCGCGCTCCTGCAGCACCCGCAGCAGTTTCACCTGGGTGGCCGGGGTGGTCTCACCGATCTCGTCGAGAAAGAGGGTCCCGCCGTCGGCGGCCACCAGGAGTCCTGTCTTGTCCTTGACCGCCCCGGTGAACGATCCCCGGGTGTGCCCGAAGAGTTCGCTCTCCAGCAGACTCTCGGGCAGCGCGCCGCAGTTGATCGAGTAGAAACTCGCCTCGGCCCGCTCCGACAGCGTGTGGATGTAGCGGGCCACCACCTCCTTGCCCGAGCCGCTCTCGCCCGTGACCAGGACGGTCGAGTCGGTAGGGGCCACCGTCTCGGCCAGTTGCAACACCTCGTTGAAGCTGCGCGCCTTGCCGATGGGACGATCGGCCAGATGGCTCTGGCGGCGCCGGATCTCCTTCTTGAGCGCCCGGTTCTCGACCTTGAGCTGCCGCGATTCGACCGCCCGTCGGCAGATGGCCAGCAGTTCGTCGTTGGCAAAGGGCTTCTGGAGATAGTAGTAGGCGCCCTCGTTGACCGCGCGCACCGCGGATTGGAGCGAAGCCTGCGCAGTCATCAGGATCACCGCCATCTCGGCGTCGACCTCGCGCGCCCGCGCCAGAACCTCGAGCCCCGAGGCTCCCGGCATGCGAATGTCGGTGAGCACGAGGTCGGGAAGCTCGTCGGCCAGTCGATCCAGCGCGTCGGGGCCCGACGAACAGACGCTGACCTCGTAGCCCTCGTTCCGGAACAGGATCTGAAGGGTCTCGAGGATCCCGATCTCGTCGTCGACCAGGAGGATGCGGGGTCCTGTACTCATGAGACGTCCTCCGCAGGCAGGAAGAGTGTGAACTCGGCGCCGCCCGAAGGCGACGCACCGACGAGAACCGTGCCTTCGTGCGCCTCGACGGCCCGGTGCACCACGGAGAGCCCGAGTCCGCTCCCCCCGCTCCGCGTGGTGTAGAAGGGGTCGAAGATGCGTTGAACCGCGTCGGCGGGGATGCCCGGACCCGAGTCCCGCACGCGCAGGCGCCACGCCGACGCCGCATGCGGCGGACCCGGCACCTCCCGTCCCGGCACCCCCACGAGCTCGACCTCGACCCTCCCCGCGGGCCCCGCGAACTGGAGCGCGTTGAGCACCAGATTGAAGACCGCCCGATGCAGGAGATCGGCGTCGCCCGAGAGCTGTACCGGGGCGGTGGGTGGGGTCCACGACACCTCGACTCCATGCGAGCGCGCGTCGGGGTGATGGCGGGCCACATCCACCACCCGACCCACCAGCTCCGCGAAGTCGACGCTCTCCTGGCGACCCATGCGCAGCCCCGAGAAGTCGAGGAACTCACTCAACAGGCGACTCAGGCGATCCGACTCCGACAGCACGAGTCGCTCGAGCACCTCGCGATCGGCCACCTCCCGCACGCCGCGGCTGAGCTGCTCGACCGCCGAGCGGATCGAGGCGAGCGGGTTCTTGATCTCGTGGGCCAGCGACGCGCTCAGCTCGGCCACGGCCCCCAGGCGATCGGCTCGCCGGGTGAGGATATTGAGCGCCTCCTGATCGGTGATGTCCTGGAAGATCGCGGTCACCGACGCGCGACCCTCGTCGCTGCGGTCCATCACCGTCGTGGAGATGCCCAGCGTCACCCGGCGTCCCTGCCGCTCGAGGTGCGACTTGAAGCGACGCATGGGAATGCCCTCTTCGAGCGAACGGCGCAGCACGACCCCGAAGCCCGGCGCCATGGCCTCGAGCCGCGCCACGACCGCTTGCCCGAGCCAGTCGGTGGGATCGACGCCGAGCAACTTCGCTCCGGCCGGATTCACGTAGGCCAGGCGCCCCTGCCCGTCGAGGGTCATCACCCCGGTGGACAGGGTGTCGAGAATGTCGGAGGTGTCGAGCCGCAGCTGTTCGAGTTCCGACTCGACCGCGCCGAGCCGCAGGCCGGTACGTCGAAGACGGTCACCCAGGATGCCGATGGCCACCGCCACCAGGGTGAACAACCCCACCTGCAGCAGGAGCGCTGGAGTCAACACCCCCTTCTGGACCCAGAGGGCGTCGATGCCGAAGAGGGCACTCGCCAGGATTCCGGCCAGGACCCCTCCGGGCAGAGGCAGCAACAGCGCCGCCTCGGCGATCACCAGGATGTAGACCGGAGAGAAGTCACTGGCGGGGCCGCCGGTCAGGTGTACGACCACGGTCACCGCAATGACGTCGACCACCACCTGAGCATACAACAACGCTCGTGACGGGTCCGTCCGGCTCCGGCGAATCCACCAGTACGACCACGCCGAGAAGGCGAGCGCCAGCAAGAGGGCCACCGACGCCAGCCGGACGGCGCTGTTGCCGCCCCCGCTGGCGCTGGCTTCCACGATGGCGCCGAGCGCCGCAGACGCCAGCAGTGTGAGGCGACCGAAGAACACCCAACGCAGGATCTCGTGGGGATTGACGAAGGGCGAGCGCGGATCAGTGGGCATTTCTTCACGGTATCCCGCCGACTTGCAAGATGCAATCCTTTGCGTTTGGCAGTTTGCGAGACCGGATCGAGGCTGGCCTGTCCGGAGGCGGCGCGCCACATTCGGCCCTCATGGACCTCTCCGTTCCACCCTCACCCGATCCCTCGGCTCGTCCGTCCAGCCGTGTCCGGCCGCAGGCGCTGGGCTGGAGGCTCGTCGGCGCCGGTCTCGTGGTGGGCGCCCTGGCTCCGCTGCACCGACTTCTGGACCCCGCGCGTACCGGAGCCGCGGGCACCGCGACCCGTCAACTGATGGACGCGGTGCTGGGCCAGTCGTGGACCGGCACGCTGGTGGTTCTGACGACTGCGGCGCTGCTCGTCGTGCTCGTGCGCCTGCGCAGGGCGCGGGAGGGTGGCCTTGCGGCCCCGGACGACGGATGGCAGGCGGCGACCTGGCGAGGGCTGGCCGGGGTCTCGGATCGCGCATGGGCGCTGGGATGTGCCCTGGCGGCAGGAGGAGCCACGGCCGCCGTGGGCCGTCTGCTGCTCCAGGGGCGCGCCACACTCGCCGACGAGTTGATCCAACTTCGCCATGCCCGGTTGTTGGCCACCGGGCGCATCGCCGAGGCCTGGCCATTCGATCCTGCCTTTCGGAATTCAGTGAACGGGCTGTGGACCTCCGAGGGATGGGCCTCGGTCTACCCACCCGGACATACGGCGCTGCTCGCGCTGGCGGCTCGGGTGGGGGCCGAAGCCTGGCTCGGCCCGCTCGCCACCGCGCTCACGGTGGGCCTCACCGCCGCCATCACCCTCCGCCTGCTGAGCGACCGGCCCACCACGGCACGGATCGCGTCGGTTGCCGTCGCGTCGTCGCCCTTTCTATGGGGTCTGGGCGCGGGATATCTGTCCCACAGCACTGCGGCGCTGGCCGTCGCCCTGGCCCTCTGGAGCGGGCTCCACGCTCGCGACGGACACCCGGGCTGGGCGCTGATCACCGGCCTGGCCGCAGGCCTCGCCGTGACCGCACGCCCGCTGACCGGACTGGCGCTGGCGGTGGTCCTACCCGTGGGCTTCTGGGTCGCAAGGGCGTGGACCCGACACGATCACGCCCCACCCCTGCGGCTGTATGACGACGCAATGCCGGCTGCACCCCCGCGGTTCGGGGTCGCTTCCGTGGCCCAACGGGTAGGGCTGGCCACCTGCACGGGGCTCCCGGCGGCACTGGCGCTGGCGGCGTGGAACCACCGCCTCTTCGGATCGTGGTGGCGATCCGGCTACGACGCGGCCTTTGGAGCCGCCCACGCACCGGGATTTCACATCGACCCCTGGGGCAACCTCTACACCCCTCTCGCTGCCGTCGGCTATTCGGGCGCGGACCTCGGCTTGCTCGGAGTCCGCCTCTTCGAGACCCCGGTGTCGGCCGTCGCCGTGGTGGGCCTGTGGCTGCTGCTGCGAGGACGCCCGTTCCGGGGTGCGGGGCCGTTTCTGGCCTGGGCGCTGACGGCCGTGGTGGCCAATGCCTTCTACTGGCATCATGGTGTGCATTTCGGCCCCCGCATGCTCTACGAGAGCGCGTCGGCGTGGGCGGTGCTGACCGCCCTTGCCCTGGTCGGTCTGGGACTTCCTCGTGGCACCCTGGGACCCCGCTCCGACCACGATCCCCCTACCTATGCAACGCGTCTCGGGGCTGTCGGGGTGGCCGTCGCGCGCGCCGCCACCGTGTTGTGCGTGGGATGGGCCGCAGCGATCGGAGTTCCTCAGCGACTGGGCGAATGGGCACGCCCTCCCGAGGCGCCCCTGCCCCTCCCCCCGGGCACCCCCGCGCTCGTGTTCGTGCACGGATCGTGGGCGGGACGGGTGGCGGCGCGACTCGACGCCGGGGGCATGCGCCGCGACTCGATCGAGACCGCCCTGCGGCGCAACGACCTGTGCCGGGTGCAGGAATACACACGCGCACGCCGGGATGGCGCCCCCCTGCCGAGGTTGAGCCTCGAGGCACTCTCCGGCGCGCCCGAGTCGCTGGTGTGGATCGACCTGTCGCCTGGCAACCGCGCTCGGGTCGACCCGACGCGACCCCTCACCGCGGAGTGCACGCGGGAAGCGGCGTCGGACCGCGAGGGCACTCTCGAACTGGCATCGATCCTGGCCCGAGTCCAGCCGTGGACCGCGGCCGACGCCGTGATCTGGGTCCGCGATCTGGGACCCGAAGACAATGCGGTACTCCTGCAGGAGCTACCGGCGAGATCGGCCTGGGTGTGGCGAGCCGGGACCGACTTCGTCGTACCCTACACCGAGGGAATGGAGACGCTCTGGAGCGAGGTGGAGCGTTGAGGCCCGGGAGGGCCCGTCAGCGCTGCAGCCGGACCGGCACCCGCAGGCGCTGGCCCGCATAGATCCGGCTCGTGCGCAGGTCGTTCGAGTTGCGGATCTCCGAGACCGAGACGCCATGTGCCTGGGCGATGGTCCAGAGCGAGTCACCACGCCGTACTTCGTACTCTGCGATGGGAGCCGCGACCTCCGCCGATCGAGTCCGGGGGGCGGCATTCGGCTCTGCAGACGACGCCGGTGCCTCTTCGGCCTCGGCCACGCGGGTCGTCGACTGCGATGGTGCGTCGGCCGACGCCAGGCGCTGGACGTACGAGGTGTACGGCTTCGGGAAGAGAACGATGTGGTAATGGGCCGGATACCGCTCGCGCGTTGCTTCCAATACCCCGGTCCGCTCGAGGCTCAGGAGCACGCCTTCGAGCCACGATCGGCACGCACGATTGCCGTCGTAGCGCAGGTCGATGGCCATCCCGGTGGGGTGCACGGAGCGATCCGAGGCGTTACGAGGCTGCCGGCTCTGGGGGCGCGTGAGCGAGGTGACCACCATCTTCTCACCGCACGCCGCGCGATACTGCGCAGCCAGGCGGCGAATGAACAACTCGGCTTCGGGACGTGCGTAGGGAAACGATACGGCGTGCAGATCGAAGTCGCGATTGGCACGCACCGGCACGAGATAGCCCGCATCCACGAAACGACGAACCTCGGAACTCGTGCGGATGTAGGTGAAGTCGTGGATGCGCGCCTGTTCGTTCTGGATGTCGAGTGATGCCGACGATCCCCGCAGGCTCTGGCCCGCCACACCGTCGGCGGTCCCGAAACACAGGCTCGCAATCAGGGCGAGGGGCCCGAACCGGAGCGCAACCGGAAGTCGTCGTGGCGCCGTCATGTCGCTCGTGCGGAAGGAAACGAAATTGCAGGGGCCACGGAGGACCCGGCCATCTCTCCACTTCTAAACATCTGAAGTCGAACGCGCAAGGTTCATCTTGGCGCGCTCCGAACCCCGAGGCCGAGCCCAGCGTGGCCCGGCCCCGGGATTCAACAGTACCCGGGCCCTCTCGTCAGCTGCGAGCGGCAGCGAAGCGCCTGGCGACCTCGTCCCAGTTCACCACATGCCAGAAGGCTTTCAGGTAGTCCGGGCGCCGGTTCTGATAATGCAGGTAGTAGGCGTGCTCCCAGACATCGACCCCGAGAATCGGCGTCATGCCGTTGGACAGCGGCGAATCCTGGTTGGGCGTCGACACGACCTTGAGCGCCCCCGTACCGTCGACCACCAACCATCCCCAGCCGGAGCCGAACTGTGTGGCGGCCGCGCTGGCGAACTTGTCCTTGAAGGCGTCGAGCGAGCCGAAGGTCGAGGTGATCGCGGCCGCGAGGTCTCCCGAGGGGGCCGACGCGCCACCCGGAGTCATGACGCTCCAGAAGAGGGCATGGTTGACGTACCCTCCACCATTGTTGCGCACCGCCGTCTGGATGGCCTGTGGCAGCGAGCCCAGGTCGGCGACGATCGCTTCGGCCGACTTTCCGTGCAGGCCGGCATGATCGGCGAGCGCCGCATTGAAGTTCGACGTGTATCCGGCGTGGTGCTTGGTGTGGTGGATCTCCATCGTGCGAGCGTCGATGTGGGGTTCCAACGCATCGTACGCGTAGCCGAGAGCGGGAAGGTCGAACGGATAGCCCATTGGGGAAGCCTCCGGTGGCGGGTCGATGTTCAGATCAGACGAGTGTCCATCAACCCCGGCCCCCCTCGCCGGTTCCGCTCGGGACCCCTCGTCGGCTCCGCCGGCCCCCTCGCCGACTCCGCCGGAGACCCCTCGCCGGTTCCGCTGGCTCCCCCCCGATTCCCTTCAGGGCCAGCCGCCGGTTCCGCTCGAGGCGGGTGAGCGGTAGTCTCGGGTGGAGGTGCACCCCGGTCGTGGGGGTCCACCGCCCAGTGATTCCTCCGTTCGCGCCCACGCGCACACCGATGAACGCCACCGCCGCCGCCCCTCGCCGCATCTTGCTGGTCGACTGCGACGCATTCTTCGTGCAGGTTGCGAGACTCGAAGACCCGGAAGGCGCAGGTCGCACCGAACTCCTGATCGTCGGCGGTTCGCCTGACGGCCGTGGGGTGGTGACTTCGGCCTCGTACGCCTGTCGAGCCTTCGGTGTGCGCAGCGCGATGCCGACGGGGCAAGCTCTACGCCTGTGCCCCGACGCGATGGTGGTGGCCGTACCACGAGCCGCCATCGGCGCGCGCAGCCGGAGCGTCCGCCGCGTCCTCGAAGACCTCGCCCCCGTCGTCCAGGCCGCATCGGTCGACGAGTTCTACCTCGACCTGTCGGGTACCCAACGGCTCCTGAAGAACGAGACCCTGGGCGACACGGCGCGACGCATCCAGTCGGCTGTATACGACGGTTCGCGGATTCGCGTCTCGGTGGGCGGCGGCACCAACCGACTCGTGGCCAAGCTGGCGGTCGAGAGGGCCAAGCCGAACGGGGTGCACATCGTGCCTCCGGGGGCGGAGGCCGACTTCGTGGGCGAGCTCGAACTCGCGGCCTTGCCCGGAGTCGGTCCCAGCCTCATCGAGAGCCTGGCCCAGCGAGGGCTTCGCACGGTGGCCGATGTGCGCCGGGTCGACGAGGCGTGGTTGGTACGCTGGCTGAGCGAGCCGCGCGCGCAGTGGCTGCGGAGACGGGTCTTCGGCATCGACACGTCGCCGGTCACGCAGCGCGAGCCCCGTCGCTCGGTCAGTTCGGAGCGGACCTTCGGGCGTGACCTCACCGATGACGATGCGCTCGAGCGGGAGCTGCTGAAGCTGACCGTGTCCGTGGCCGGCTCGCTCCGCAAGGAACATCTTCGCGCCCGTACGCTCACGGTGAAGCTGCGAGACGCCGATTTCACGACGCGTCAGCGCGCTCACTCCTTTCCGGAGGCGGTAGAGAGCGAAGCAGCGCTGTTCCCCACGGCCCGTGTCCTGCTGGGGGAGCTCAGAAGAGGGCGACGACGCGGTGTTCGACTGCTCGGGGTCGGGCTCTCGAACCTCTGCGACCGCGACACCCCCCGCCAATTGGGTCTCTTTGCGGACGACCCCGGAGGGGCCATCGACATCGAGACGGATCGGGACCGACGACTCGCCCGCTCGGTCGACGACCTGAAGGCCCGTTTCGGCCGGGACGCCGTGCTCCCCGGGCGGATCGTGCGGCAAGCGCATCCCCGGCCCACCGACGACGATCTCCCCTCCGACCGCACCCGCCGCCCATGAGACACCCCCTGCCCTTCCCCGCCGACCGCCCCGCAGTGGTGGGCATGGTCCATCTGGCGGCGTTGCCCGGTGCGCCGGCCCATACGTTGGCGATGGAGGCGATCCTGGAGCGGGCTCGCCTCGACGCCTCCCTGCTGGCGAGGGCCGGCTGCGACGGCCTGCTCGTCGAGAACTACGGGGATACGCCCTTTCATCCCACCGAGGTGCCGGCCGAGACGATCGCAGCGCTCGCGTTGGCCGTGGCGACGGTCCGCAACGCCGTCCGTGGGAGCGGGCATGACGCGGGGCGAGAGCTGCCGGTAGGGGTGAACGTGCTCCGCAACGACGCACGCGCGGCCCTCGGTATCGCCGCGGTGACCGGTGCGCGGTTCGTGCGCGTGAATGTGCACGCCGGCACGATGGCCACCGACCAGGGCGTGCTCACCGGGGCCGCCCACCAGACTCTGCGGATACGGCGTGCCCTGGGGATCCAGTGCCCCATTCTGGCCGATGTGCACGTCAAACATGCCACACCCCCACCCGGTCAGACCGTCGGCGCTGCCGCCCGCGATCTCTGGGAACGGGCCGGCGCCGACGGGCTGGTGGTGTCGGGAGCGGCGACCGGCCGCGCCACCGATCCCGCTCAGGTGGCGCGGGTGCGGGAGGCGGTGCCCCCTGCGCCGATCTGGATCGGCAGCGGCAGCACGCCCGAGTCCGTACCGGCGCTCGTCCGGGCCGGCGCGTCGGGCTTCATCGTCGGGTCCTGGGTGCAGCACGACGGACAGGCGGGGGCCGGCGTCGACGAGGGCCGCGCCCGTCGCTTCGTCGCGGCCGTGAGGGAAAGCAGCGGTGGATAGCCGCCCCCCCTATTCGCCAACACCCGACTCCGTGTTGACGGGCTCCGCGTCGATCCCCCGCAGCAGATAGCGTCCATCGGCCATCCGACGCAGGCCACTCACCGCCAATCCCGCGCGGGTGAGTTCGCTTCGCAGCGCCGCCTCATCGACGAACAACTGCGAGAAGGGTGGCCCGCGCCGCCCTTCGAACTCGATCTGGTACTCGAACTCGCCGGGGTGTTCGTGGGCGGGATCGGCCGGATCGGGCCCGACGTGGGTCGAGTCGATCAGCAACCGACCCCCAGGCGCCACACACCGTGCGAGGGTCGAGAGCATCGGAGCGAGACGGGCTCGGGTCCCGGCCAGCGTCGTACCGTTCATGAGTACGACGACGGTGTCCCACCGCTCACTGCCGTCGAGGGTCCACAGACTGCTCGGCCGCACGTCGGCCACGCCCCGCTCGCGTAGGATCCGCACGGCCGCCGGCAGCGTCTCGAGGGCTGTGACCGCGTGGCCTCGCGCCTGGAGAGGCAGCGCCAACGCCCCGACCCCGGCGCCCACGTCGAGCACGGTTCCCCGGCACGCCTCGAGCGCGGCCCGATCGATTGCGGTGAGGCGCCGACCGCTCCGGAAGAAGTAGCCGAGGTCCAGATCGGAGGCACCCACCCCGGCCACGTGCAGCCGTGCCCGCGCTCGACCCTCACGTTGGTAGGCGAGGAGTGCGCGGCCCAGGGGATCGAGCGCGCCCCGAGGGGGTGCGAGGCGAGCATCCGGCCCGTTCATCTCACCTCGCTCCGCCGATAGATTGACGCCATGATACGCTCCAGGGACCCTGCTCGGTTCGACCTCAGCCGATGGTACACGCGTCTCGGCCGAGGCGTCCGTCGGCGCTGCCCCCAGTGCGGGGGAGGTCCGCTCTTTCGACGCTGGCTGATCATGGAACGTACCTGCCCCGATTGCCACCTGATCCTGGATCGCAACGAGCCGGACTACTTCCTCGGTAGCTACCTCATCAACTTCGTGGGTGCCGAGCTCACGATCGTCGCGGGTCTGGTGGGGACGATGCTCCTGACCTGGCCCGAGGTGCCCTGGATGGCCCTCAAGTGGACTCTGCTCACCCTCATGGTGCCCACGCCGATCCTCTTCTATCCGTTCGCGAAGACGCTCTGGCTGGCCCTCGACCTGACGTTGCGACCCCCGGTGTGGGCCGACTTCGCGGGCCATGGCGAGAACGAGCCCACACTGGCGGCGCTCTCGGCTACGACCTCCCTGTAGCGAAGGCCGCCGGCGCGCTGCCGACGGCCTCCACGAGCCACCCGGACCGAGTCGCCCACGCGCGGCGCGCGGGGCAACGTGGTCTTCCGGGGATCAGTGGTGCTTCTTCCTCTCCTTGGCCCGCTTGTGCGCCTCGGCGTTCTCGACCCAGGGCCTGCGCTCGAAGTACGAGCGGGTCATCTCCCGCACCTCGCCCGAGAGCAGCACCAGCGCGATGAGGTTGGGAATGATGACGATCGCCAGCGCCACGTCGCCCAGTGACCATACCACCGCCAGGGGCGCCACGGCTCCGACGAAGTGCATGGCCACGAAGACCGCCTTGTAGGGCAGGATCGCTGCGGCACCGAACAGATAGTTCGCACACCGATCGCCGTAGTAGCTCCACGAGATCGCCGTCGAGACCGCGAAGAGCAGCACCGACGTCACCACGATGAACTGACCGAAGGTACCGGGTAGCCCGATCCCGAAGGCCATGGCGGTGAGAGGCGCACCGCTTTCGGCCGCGTCTCCGTAGAGCGAGGTGTGGGTGGTGCCGTCCGACTCGACGGCCTCGCCCCGCGCCGGAAAGATCGTGCCCGTGAACGGGATCGTCTGAGCCTCGTCGACGAACAGCTGCTCGACGCTCGCCTCGTGCCATGCGATCAGTGGGACACCCGGGCGGGAGACGTCCTGCGTACCGTCGGCGATCACCAGTTCGGCCGGGGCCGCGACCCCGCCGTACCGCCCTCCGGTCTCCGACAACGAGATGTAGGACAGATCCCCACCGGTGAGCTGGATCTCGGTCGGATGGCGGTCGTCGTAGACCCCGGTGATGATGATGACGAGCGCGGTCATCGTACAGATCACGATCGTGTCGATGAAGGGCTCGAGCAGGGCGACCACCCCTTCCGAGACCGGCTCGTCGGTCTTGGCCGCAGCGTGGGCGATGGGCGCCGACCCCTGACCCGCTTCGTTGGAGAACAATCCGCGGCGCACCCCCCACATCATCGTCACAAGAAAGGCCCCGACTCCGGCACCGGCGATGCCGGCCGAGGGGTTGAACGCCTCCGAGAAGATCAGCCCGAAGGTCGGGACGATCTGGCCGGCATTGGTGAGGATGATGAACAGGGCACCGGCCACGTAGATCGCAGCCATGAGGGGCGCCAGGATCGAGGTGACCCGGCCGATGCGGCTGATCCCCCCGATGATCACCAGCGCCACCACGAACGAGGTGGCCGCCCCGGTGAGATAGGGGCTCCAGCCGAAGGTGGTCTGGAGCTGATCGGCCACCGTGTTGGCCTGCACCGCGTTGCCCGTGAGGAAGGCCGTGAAGCCCAACAACACCGCGAAGAACACCGCCATCGGCTTCCAATTGGGGCCAAGACCACGCTCGATGTAGTACATGGGCCCACCCGAGACCGACCCTTCCCACTTCTTGGGGTCGAGATCAACCGACACGTCCCGGTACTTCTGGGCCAGTGTGACCTCCGTGTACTTGGTGGCCATCCCCACGGCCGCCGTGACCCACATCCAGAAGAGGGCGCCGGGCCCTCCGAAATGGATGGCGATGGCCACACCCGCGATGTTGCCGATTCCGACGGTGGCCGAAAGGGCCGTGGTGAGCGCCTGGAAATGTGAGACGTCGCCGGGCTCATCCGGATCGTCGTACTTGCCGGTGGCCACAGCGAATCCATGGCCCAGATGGCGGATCTGGACGAAACCGGTCCGGATCGTGAGCAGGATGCCCACGCCGATGAGGAGAAGCACCTGGAGCGGGATGTTCTCTTCACCGACGGGGATTCCGATCTGAACCAGATAGGTGTCCAGGAAGTCGACGACGTTCTGGATGAAGTCCATTCGGTCGGGTCCTCGGCGTTGGCAGGATGGTCACCCGGCAAAAGCCGGGTCGCGGCGACCGGAAAGGATGGGCTGGCAACGGCGGGAGGGCAAGGCGCTGCCTCTTTCGGTCTCCGCTCCCGGATCCAGCCCCAGCCGGCTCCTACGCCGGCTCCAGCCCCTGATCCAGCAGATGGGCCGACAGCGCCTCGAGCACCATCTCCCGGGCGCGTTGGGCCACCTCTTCGAGCGAAGGGGTGTCGGCAAACATCTCGCGGGCGCGTGATTCGAGTTCTTCGAGCGTCGGCAGATCGGGCAGGGTGAGTGCCTCGAGCCGAGCCTCGGCATCGGCCCGCGTGCGCCGCGCCACCTCCCGCAGATCGTCGAGCACGTGGCTGCGATCCCACCGCTCGCGCAGTTCTCGCGCGAGTCGCTCGACCGGGACGGTGGCCGCCAACTGGGTCGCCACCTTTTCGATCACCTTGCGTCCGACGGGTTGTTCGTTGTTGAGCACCCGTTCGGGAGGCGAGCGCAGATCCCATACCAGACCGAACCACGACATCACCTTGAGCGTGTAGTACGAGATGTCGATCTCGTACCACCGCCAACCCTGTGCGGTAGCGCTCTGGTAGTGGTGATGGTTGTTGTGCCATCCCTCGCCCAGCGTGATGAGCGCGAGCCACCAGTTGTTGCGTGAGTCGTCGCCCGTCAGGTAGCGCTGGCTACCCACCACGTGGGCCATCGAATTGATGAAGAACACGCAATGATAGAGCACCACGGTCGAGCAGAAGAACCCCACGACCAGCATCTCCCAGCCACCGACGAGAAAGCACCCCACCGCCAGCAGGATCGCGGGCACGAGGTGGAAACGATCGAGCCAGACCAGCTCCGGGAATCGCGTCAGGTCCGGCACCGACGAATAGTCGGCCGTGGCCCGCAGGGGCCTGAAGATCCATCCGACGTGCGAGTGGAAGAAGCCCATGTGCCGCGGCGAATGCACGTCGGCTTCGGTGTCGGAGTGCAGGTGATGATGGCGGTGGATCGCCGCCCACCAGATCACGCCCCGCTGCGCCGAGCTCTGGCCGATGAACGCCATGATGAACTGCATGACGCGGCTGGTCTTGTAGGAACGGTGCGAGAAATAGCGGTGAAAAGAAGCGGTGATCCCCCACATGCGCACGAGGTAGAGCGCCACGGCCACGGCAAGCGTCTGGACGGAGACCCCGGTCCAGAACACCCCCAGACAGGCCAGGTGGACCAACAAGAAGGGGATCAGCGTCGGATAGATGATATCGTCGTGCGCTTCGCCGTGCGCGTGCACATGTCGAGCGGCGGGATGTTCCGGATGCACGTCGGGGACCTCCGAGGCGACGAGAGCGTCAGTTGAGAATGATTCTCAAAGCTCGGGCCCGCGCCCCCGTGGGGTCAAGCGGGAGAAGGCATCGCCTGGATGGCCTCGAGAATCTTGTCTTCGAGCGCAGCCTGGCCACCGGTCACCTCGACCTTGCCCGTCCAGCCGGTGCGAAAGCTCCGTCGAAATGGTACGTCCTTGGTCACGTTTTCGGTGATGACGTAGAGCACCTTGTCGGCATAATGCTTCAGGGCCACGGGCCGACCGTGGTAGAACAGGATCTCGACGGGCCCGAAGTCCACGGCGTGGACATCGTTCTCGATGGCGTAGAGTCGCATGGAAGTCCTGCGTGGAGGTGAACCGAATTCCCAATGAGAACCCGTGAGGAGTGGCCAGGGTCCCTCTTGATCCGGAGTCCCTGTTCTATATCTTTTCATGCGGATTGATGAATACTATAACCCCCCTCCCCCTCCTGGGTCACCTCGGCACCCTCGGCGACATGACCCGTTGCCGGCTGCTGGCCCTGCTCGAGCGCCAGGAGTTCGGTGTCTCCGAGCTGTGCCAGGCGCTCCAACTGCCCCAGCCTACCATCAGCCGCCACCTGCGAGTGCTGGCCGACGATGGATGGGTCACCTCGCGCAGCGACGGTACGCGCCGTCCCTATCGTCG
The DNA here is from genome assembly GCA_964521385.1 of uncultured Gemmatimonadaceae bacterium. Taxonomy (GTDB): domain Bacteria; phylum Gemmatimonadota; class Gemmatimonadetes; order Longimicrobiales; family Gaopeijiaceae; genus Gaopeijia. The sequence continues at coordinate 46,432 of CAZFRU010000038.1, forward strand.
CAACGACACGCTCAGCGACGAGGCCGCGCGACTCTGGAGCGTGGTCTCCACCCAACTCGCTGCAGATCCGCGTATCGCCGACGATCGCGAGCGGGCCGACGCCGTCCTCGCGCGGCGTCAGGACACCGCCCGCACCTTCTTCTCGACCTCGGCCCACCGCTGGGACGAGTTGCGGGCCGATCTCTATGGATTGCGGGCCGATCTCCACGCCTTGTTCGGGCTTCTCGATCCGACCTGGACGGTGGCCGATCTCGGCGCGGGCACGGGAGCGCTGACGGCGGCGGTGGCGCCCTTCGTCGCGCGTGTCGTCTCTCTCGACCGTTCCCCCGCGATGCTTGCCGCCGCTCGCACCCGCCTCGAGGGCGTCACCAACGTGACCTTCCGCGAGGGCGAGCTCGAAGCGCTGCCGCTCGACGACGACACGGTCGACCTCGCCATCTTGTCACTCGTGCTCCACCACGTTCCCGAACCCGCCCGGGCGCTCGCCGAGGTTGCACGAGTGCTGCGTCCCGGGGGTCGACTGGTACTCGTCGACATGCGCGAGCACGACCGCGTCGAGTTCGCCGAGGAGATGGGTCACCAATGGCCCGGCTTCGACCCCGGCCGCCTGCGCGACTGGCTCACCGGGGCCGGCCTCGAGGCGGGCCCCTGGATTCCCCTGACCCCCGACCCCGAGGCGCGGGGTCCGCTCTTGTTCCTGCAGAGCGCCCGACGCCCTCGACCCTGAATCCCACCGATCGCATCTGATCTGCATTCCACCCGAAGAGGAGCTTTCCATCCATGGAGTCCGTTGTGACGACCACTGCCCCGACCGCCACCGAGCGCCCCGCCTTCAAGGTCAAGGACCTGTCCCTCGCCGAGTGGGGACGCAAGGAGATCCGCCTGGCCGAGCACGAGATGCCCGGCCTCATGGCCGCCCGGAAGGAGTACGGCCCGCAGCAACCACTGAAGGGACTGAAGGTGATGGGCTCGCTGCACATGACCGTGCAGACCGCCGTGTTGATCGAGACGCTGGTCGATCTCGGCGCCGACGTGCGTTGGGTGTCGTGCAACATCTTCTCGACGCAGGATCATGCTGCCGCGGCGGTGGTGGTCGGACGGGAGGGCACCATCGACGATCCGCAGGGCTCGGCCGTCTTCGCCTGGAAGGGTGAGACGCTCGAGGAATACTGGTGGTGCACGGATCAGGCTCTCGCCTGGCCCGACGGCTCGGGACCCGACCTGCTGGTCGACGACGGAGGCGATGCCACCCTGGTGCTGCACAAGGGGCGTGAGTACGAAATCGCGGGCGCTGTACCCGACTTCGACCCCGAGGTCGATCCCGAGGAATGGGGCGTGATCCTCGACCTGCTGCGTCGCTCCCTGCGGGAAGACGACGGCAAGTGGCACCGACTGACGGCCCGCATCCGAGGTGTGTCGGAAGAGACCACGACCGGGGTGAAGCGCCTCTACGAGATGGAGCGGGACGGCACCCTGCTGTTTCCGGCCATCAACGTCAACGACTCGGTGACGAAGTCGAAGTTCGACAATCTGTACGGATGCCGTCATTCGGTGGTGGACGGGCTGAACCGGGCGACCGACGTGATGCTGGCCGGCAAGATGGCCGTCGTCATCGGCTACGGCGACGTGGGCAAGGGGTGCGCGCAGGCCCTCAAAGGCCAGGGCGCCCGGGTCGTGGTGGTCGAGATCGATCCCATCTGTGCGCTCCAGGCCGCCATGGAGGGCTACCAGGTGCTGCGTCTGGACGACGTACTCTCGACGGCAGATCTCTTCATCACGGCCACCGGCAACAAGGACATCATCACGGCGGCCCATATGTCGCGCATGAAGGACAAGGCGATCGTCGCCAACATCGGCCACTTCGACAACGAGATCGACATGGCCGGGCTCAAGAAGATGCCCGGTGTCGAGCGCATCAACATCAAACCGCAGTACGACGAGTTCGTCTTTCCCGACGGCCACAGCGTGCTGATCCTGGCCGAAGGACGCCTGATGAACCTGGGGTGCGCCACGGGGCATCCGAGCTTCGTGATGAGCGCGAGCTTCACCAACCAGGTGTTGGCGCAAATCGAGCTCGCCAACAACGCGGGGGCCTACGAGAAACGGGTGTACGTCCTGCCCAAGCTCCTGGACGAGAAGGTGGCGAGGCTGCACCTCGACCAGCTCGGCGTTCGGCTCACCGAGCTCTCCGACAGCCAGGCACGCTACATCGGAGTCGACAAGGCGGGGCCGTACAAGCCGGAGCACTACCGGTACTGAGGGTTGGGTTGGGTTGGGTTGGGCCGGAGGCCCCGGAGACCTCCTCCGGGGACGGCGCTGGGGCCGCTTCCGTTTGCGAGCCCGGCGGTGGCTTGGTCCAGGCCGCAGTTCACTCCTTCCCAGGGGTCCCCTGCGGAGGTCCCCGGGGCCTTCGGCCCACGGGCGGATGGAGGGGGGGGTGGCAAGAACGCTGCGAGCCCGGCGGGGGGTTGGTCCGGGGCGCGGTTCACTCCTTCCCAGGGGTCCCCTGCGGAGGTCCCCGGGGCCTTCGGCCCACGG
>CAZFRU010000039.1:0-31009 GCA_964521385.1 uncultured Gemmatimonadaceae bacterium
GTTGGGGGAGGCGTACCGACGCCCTCTCCGTTGATCCTCGGGGCGTCCGCGCCCACCTTTCCATCGATGCAGACCTCTCCTACCGCCGAACCCGCGACCCGCACCGGATACGTCGCGCTCGTCGGACGCCCCAACGCGGGCAAGTCTACGCTCATGAATGCCTTCGTGGGCGAGAAGCTCTCGATCGTCACCGCTCGCGCCCAGACCACCTGGCAGCGGGTCACCGGGATTCGCACGACCGATTCGAGCCAGATGATCTTTCTCGACACACCGGGTCTGCTCGAGGTGCGCGACCTGCACCAGCGGTCGATGCTCTGGGCCGCTCACGAGGCGCTGCGGGAAGCCGACCTGACGCTGCTGGTGCTCGACCCGACCCGCCCGCTCGACGAGGCGCGCCGGGCCGTTGTGGTCGATGCGCTGGGCGAGACCCGCGCCCCTATCTTCGCCGTGGTCAACAAGGTCGACCTTGCCAGCGAGAGTGACGTCGAGGCTGCGGCTGCCTGGGCCGCGGGTACCTTGAACGCGCCGGTGTTTCGCATTTCGGCGCAGACCGGCAAGGGTGTCGACGCGCTTCTGGCTGCCATCGAGGAGGCGCTGCCTCCCGGGCCCTTTCTGTATCCGCCCGACGACCTGGCCATGCAGCCGGTGCGGTTCTTCGTCGCCGAGCTGGTGCGTGAGACGGTCTTCGAACTCTACGACGAAGAGATCCCCTATGCGGTGGCTGCCCAGGTGGACGAGTACCGCGAAGACCAGGATCCCGTGTACATCGGTGTCACGTTGTTTGTCGAGCGATCGTCTCAGAAGGGAATCCTGATCGGCAAGCGGGGTGTTGCGATTCGGGCGCTGGGCTCGGCGGCGCGCGCCAAGATCGAGACCCTTATCGGTCGGTCCGTGTATCTCGATCTATGGGTGAAGCCCCTGTCGGGATGGCGGCGCAAGAGACACGCGCTGTCCCGTCTCGGATTCCGCGTCCCCGACGAGTCGTCATGACCTCCACCATTCGTTTCCCACGGCGCTGGTATGGTGTGGCCGCGCTCGTCCTCGCCGTCCTCGCCCTTTTCGGCGATCCTCGCCCGATGGTCGCGCAGGGCTCGACGGCGTCCGAGGGAGGACTCTTCCTGCTCCTGCCCACGGGTGCGAAGGGGGTGGCGATGGGTCGCGCCATGACGGCACTCACCGGTCCGGAATCGGTCTGGTGGAATCCTGCCGGCCTGGCCGACGAGGCCCAGGGCCGCTTCCAGGTACATCGGGGCGAGGACCTGGCCGGCGACGCAACCTCGCTGACGACCCTCTTCGCCCGCCCGGGGCTCGGGGTCCTGGCCGTGTCGTATCAGTTGACCGACCTGGGAGACACTCCGTACACCGATTTTCAGGGCAACGAGGTCGGCATCCTGTCGGCGCGCAACCATCTCGGCGTCGTGTCGCTGGCGTCCCGGGTCCTGGCTGGCGTGTCGGCCGGCGTGAACCTGAAGCTCGCACAGCAGCGGTTCACCTGCCGGGGCCAGTGCGATCCCGGCGTCACCGCCACCACGGTGGTGGTCGATGCCGGTCTGCAATGGGGCGGACTGCTCGGGCTTCCGGTGAGGTTGGGCGCCGCGGTGGTCCACGCCGGGCCCCGGATCCAGTTCTTCAATGAAGAACAGGCCGATCCGCTGCCGACGCGCTACCGCCTCGCCGTCGCCTACGACATCGCGCGGCACTTCGTCGACACGCCTGAGCTCCGGGCGGTGGTGGCCGTGGAGCGGGAGAACCGGTGGCGAGATGGGGGATCGGCGGCGACCTACGTCGGCGCCGAGCTGGGGGCGGGCATCGAGCAGGCGTTGTATGTCAGAGCCGGCTACGTCTGGGGTGGGCAACTCCAGCTGGACGGTGCGGCCGTGGGGGTGGGTCTGAGGTACGACCGTATCGACGTGGGCATTGCGAAGTCCCTCGGGACGACGACCCTCGCGGGTGAATCCGAGCCTGTGCAGGTCACCCTCGGCGTGCTGTTCTGAGCGATAGCCGCGTGCCTGCCGCGTTCGGGATCCTGAGTGCGTTGGCTGTGGCAGCGGCGGTGGTCGTGGTCGATGCCGGTGCGCTTCACGCCCAGCCCCCGCAAGGGGCGCTCGGCCCTCGGCTACGGACCGACGTGGTCTGGCCGCAGGCCGCGAGGTCGACACCCCCACCCCTCACCGTGCTCGCCTCTGCCGTCGTGCCCGGGACGGGGCAGGCGCTGGGGGGGCGGTGGCTCACCACCGTGGGATTTGCCGTCGTCGAGGCCGCCGCCTGGTGGGTCTACCTCGATTCCCGGGGGGACGGAAACCGGCTCCGCGGTGAGTATCGGGATCTCGCGTGGTCCGTGGCCCGTCGCGGCCCCGAGCCGCGGGTGGATGGGCCGTTCGAGTACTACGAACGGATGGCGCACTGGACGCGCTCGGGCGCCTTCGATGCCGATGCCGGCACACCCGGCGTGCAACCGGAGCGTGCGAGCGACGCCTACAACGGAGCCCAGTGGCGACTTGCAGCGAACATCTACCTCGAAGGGGACGCGAATGCCTCCGCCACGGCCCAGGGCTACGCTTCCGCCCTGGACTTCTACCGGCAGCGTGCCTACCCAGAGTCCCTCTTGTGGGACTGGTCTGGACGAGATCCGGATCAGATCCGGTTCGCCCGCCTGATCGAAGACAGCGACAACGGATTTAGGCGGGCATCGGTGGCGCTGGGTGCGCTTGTCGCCAATCATATCGTAAGTGCCATCGAGGTCTACGTGATCCACCGCCTCGCCGGCGAACGCCTGGAAGTCGATCTCATTCCGGGATCGGCCTTCGCCCGCGGGGGCGCGACCTTGCAGATGCGTCTGAGCACTTCGCGCTGAACCGCTCCTGTCTCTCGAACCACGACTCTGGGATCCTGTGTCCAATCCACCCGTCGTTTCTGAAGCCCGTATTCTCGAAGTGTTGCGCGCGTCCCGATCGGGGCCGCTCAAGGCTCGAGAGCTCGCCAGGCGCCTGAGTGTCCCCAAAGACAGGTACCCGGCGTTCAAGGCCGACCTCGTACAGATGGAGGGCCGTGGCGCCGTCTATCGGGTGAAGGCAGGGCGGTACGCGGCTCCTGATCGGATCAGTCTGGTGACCGGGCGCATATCGACCATCCGTTCGGGTGACGCCTTTCTTCGTCCCGATGAGGCCGATCACCAGGATGTCTTCGTCCCGGGCTCCGATCTGAATACCGCCATGGACGGCGATCGGGCCGTGGTCCGCATCGAGAGCCGACCTCAGGGCCGCAACCCGGTGGGATCGGTGATCAAGGTGTTGGATCGGGCTCACCCCACGGTGGTGGGCACCTACCATCGGGCCAAGAAGTTCGGATACGTGGTTCCGCTCAACCCCAAGATGGGTAGCGACATCATGATTCGCTGGGGGGACGAGGGCGGAGCGGCCGATCTGGAGGTCGTTGTGGTGCGGATCGTCTCGTATGGAGCCCGGCGCCACGGCCCCAGCGGCGAGGTGGAACGGGTGCTCGGGCCCATGTCGGATCCGGGAGTCGATGTGCTCGCCGTGCTGTTCGGACACGGGCTGTCGCTCGAGTTCTCGCCAGAGGTCGAAGAGGCGGCTCGCGAGGCCGCTGCACAGCCGGTCGAGGTGGGCGAGGGCCGAGAAGACCTTCGCGATCTGCTGATCTTCACCATCGATCCGGCCGATGCCAAGGACCATGACGACGCCTTGTCGGTACGGCCGCTCGACGACGGACGCTACGAGGTCGGCGTTCACATCGCCGACGTGTCACACTACGTGCCGAAGGGAGGCACCGTCGACCTCGATGCCCTCGACCGCGGCACCAGCGTCTACCTGGTCGATCGCGTGATTCCCATGCTGCCCCATCCGCTGTCGTCCGACGCGTGTTCACTGCGTCCCGACGAGGACCGCTACGCGGTGTCGATGTTCGCCACCGTGAGTGGGGACGGACATCACGAAGCGCACCGATTCGCGCGGACGGTGATCCGCTCACGACATCGCCTGGCCTACGAAACGGTGCAGGGGGTGCTCGACGGTGGGGCCGCAGTCGACCCCGAGACCGATGCGGCGATTCGGGACCTCGATCGTCTGGCCCAGGGGCTTCGGGCCCGTCGGGTGGAGCGGGGAAGCATCGACTTCGACATGCCCGAGGCCAGGGTCGTGCTCGGTGACGACGGGGCCCCGGTCGACATTCAACGGATCGAGCGACTCGACAGTCATCGGCTGGTCGAGGACTTCATGCTCCTTGCCAATGAGGTGGTGGCACAGATCGGGACCGAGAAAAAACTTCCGATCCTGTATCGTGTCCATGAACCGCCCACGATGGAGCGGACTGAAACACTCCGGGCATTTCTTGCCACCCTCGGGCACACCCTTCCGAGGCGTTCCCTGCGGCCGCGCGACCTGCAGAGGGTGCTCGATCGAGTCCAGGACCGGCCGGAAGAGGCGCTGGTGTCGACCGTGGTGCTGCGCTCGATGCAGCGTGCCCGGTACGCTCCCGACAACCTGGGCCATTTTGGGCTCGCCCTGGAGCACTATGCGCATTTCACATCGCCGATCCGGCGGTATCCCGACCTCGTGACCCATCGCGCGTTGGTCCGGGTCTTGCTGGAACAGAAGAAAGCGCCGACGTCATGGTCCGAGGAGCTGGCCGAGGTCGCCGATCGGTCGTCATGGCGCGAGCAGGACGCGGCCAAGGCCGAGCGCGACAGCATCGAGCTCAAGAAGATCGAGTTCATGGAGCGACACCTCGGGGAGGAGTTCGAGGGAACCGTCGCCGGGGTCACGTCGTTCGGGCTCTTCGTGCTGCTCGATCGTTTCTTCGTGGAGGGGTTGGTTCACGTCAACTCCCTCGACGACGACTACTTCGAATTCCGAGAAGGAGAGTACGCGTTGGTGGGCAGCCGCAGGGGGAAGAGGTTCACACTCGGTGACCGGATGCGCATCCAGGTGTCTCGTGTCGACAAGGTGGAACGGCACGTCGACTTCCTGATGGTCCAGGCGCATGCGCGGGGTGAAGGAGTTTGACCCCTGTCGTCTATCCACGTACCGTGTCGAGTCCGCTCCCGCCGACCCGCACCATGCCTTCGCAGCGACTCATCGCATACCATGGATGTGGCCGCCACGAGATTCTCGAGAGGCTCGAGGAATTCGGTGGTCGACATGCCCTTCACGCGCTGCCTCTGGCCACGGCCGACGAGGTGCGGGCGCTGCTGAATCGCTCCTATCCGGCGTGCGTCGTGCTCGACGCGGTGGGTCGCAAGGCCGAGATGCTCGAACTCTGTGCCGACTTCAAGCGGGATGCGTTCACCTCGATCGTGCCCGTGGTGATGGTCGTGCCCGAGGGTGACGGCGAGACCGCGGCCGACGCACTGGGTGCCGGCGCGGACGAGGTGCTGTCCGACGGGGTTCCGGCCCGGGAATGGTCACTGCGCATGGAGTTGGTCCTGCGCAGGGCCCAACGCGACGTCTCCGTCCACCCCACGACTCGTCTGCCCGGCACGATTCAGATCGAGCGGGACATTCACGAGCGGGTCATGGCTGGATCGGGCTTTGCGGTGTGCTACGCCGATCTCGACAACTTCAAGGAGTTCAACGACCGCTACGGGTACAACTCCGGCGACCGCGTGATCCTGATGCTGTCGAAGATCCTGCGCGATGTCGTGCGTGCCCTGGCGCCCGATGGCTTCGTGGGCCACATCGGGGGCGACGACTTCATCTTCAACGTGCCGATCGGATTCCTCGAAGCCTGCTGCGACGAGGTGATCGAGCTCTTCGACGAATTGATTCCCTACCAATACACAGACGAGGACCGCTCTGCGGGGTACTTCCTGGGCAAGGATCGCCGTGGGAACGTGCATCGGATTCCGCTGATGACATTGTCGATCGGAGTGGTCACCAATCAGATTCACCAGTTCAGCCACACCGGCCAGGTCAGCGAACTGGCCGCCGAGATGAAGACCTACGCGAAGTCTCTTCCCGGTTCGAAGTACGTGGTCGATCGGCGCCAGACCGGCCTCACGGCCGGCGAACGGTCGGCCCCGCGTTCCACGTCGACCCTTCTCGACTAGTCCGCCGTCTCCCGCTCGAGACCGATGATGATCATCACCGTTCAGTGCCCGGCCTGTCAGACCACCTTTCCCGTCGATCCGCGCAAGGTGCCCGAGGGCGGCGTGAAGGTGCGGTGCAGCGCGTGCTCCGGAATCTTCTTCGTGGAGAAGCCCGAGATGACGGATGTGGCCGCAGCGCCACCCGTTGCCGCACCGTCACCCGCGGCTCCCCCGCCGCCACCGGCTCCCGTCGCGGTAACTCCGCCGCCGCCGGCTCCCGTCGTGGCACCCCCGGTGCCCCCTGCCGAGGTGCCGCCGTCCCCGCCCACTCCGTCGCCCCCGGCCGACCTCGAGATGGCAGAGGTCGACGAGCCGGATGAGGGATCGAATGTGGGGCGAATTGGGACGACCCCATGGACATGGGACTTGCCGATCATGACGACGTCCGTGCGGATCCGTGGGGTGGTGGCCTGGGGCTCGAAGACCCTCCGGCGGTGGACGAGTCGGAGCCGTCGGACGTGGCGACCCCGGACGAGTCGGAGCCGTCGGACGAGGTGACCTCGGACGAGGCGCCGGAGTCGCCGGCCGACTGGGTCATGGTGCCGCCGACGAGCCCCGAGATGGCCTCGCACGAGGTGGAGCGTCTCGACACCGTCGAGGAGATCACCCGCGCCGCCGCGGCCGAATTCAGCTCCCCGGTGGCCGAGGACCCGGGTCCGTGGGGCGACGATGCGGCCGCGGTAGCCGAGGCACCGGTCGACACCGTCGACGAGACCGTCGCCGACGGTCTGGAGGACGACGCCACCGGGACCATGGATCTCGAAGTGACCTCGATGGAGGCCGAACTCGGGGTCGAGGACGCCGAGCCGGCACCCGGAGTCATGGATCCGCTGCCCACCACGCCCGTCGGGGCCATGGATCTCGAAGAAGCCGCCGCGCCCGCGCCGCCGGCCGCGACCGCCGAACCACCCGCCGAACCACCCAAATTCCAGTTCGGCAAGCGTGATCCACAGGACAAGGCGCGCCGACTCGCCCGCGTGCTGGTGTCGGACATCATCACCTACAATCCCGAACGACATCAGCGCGCCCTCGAGCATGGGACGCTGCATTCCGACTTCGAAGACGAGATCCGCAAGTCGTGGGCGGAATACGTCGAGCAGGTCGGTCGCGAGATCGCCGAGAGCACCCCGTACTGGTTCGATGCCCTGAACGAGATCCTCGCGCGTGGCGAAGCGGTGTTCTGATGGCCTGAGACATCTGAGGCGGTCCGTCAAGGATGCGAGGTGGGTCGAGAGGCGAAGGAAGCGGGGGTGTCATGCAGCCCTCTCGAGGGTTTCGAGGCGGTGTGCGAGGGGAGGAAGAGCCCTTGCGAGCGCAGTTGAAGGGGCCCGGGGCTTCGGCTAGTTTTCCGGGTCAGGCGTGCTGAGGCCGTCCGTCGGTAGCGGACGGCCTCTTCTGTTGGCTCGCCCTTTTCCCCCCCGGACCCCGCGACATGACCTCCGAACAACTGGAACGCCTGGAGCAGATCGAGACCAAGGTCTCGGAGCTCAGGGGGTATCTTTGACCTCGCTCAACGTGAACCCCGCCTGGAGCAGCTCGAAGCTCTCATGAGCGAGCCCGGGTTCTGGGATCATCCGGACCGCGCCCGCGCCACCATCGACGAGGTCAATCGCCTCAAGGGATGGATCCATCCCTGGCATTCGGCGGCCGAGAAGACGGCCACACTCTCCGAGCTGGCCGGGCTGCTCGACGACGAGCCCGACGCCGAGATGGAGGTCGAGTGGCAGCGTGAGCTCGAAGAGGTCGAAGAGGCCCTCGCAGACCTCGAGGTGCGGACGATGTTGCAAGGCGACGACGACATCCGTGACGCGATCCTGACGGTCCAGCCGGGGGCCGGTGGCCTCGAGTCCCAGGATTGGGCGGAGATGCTCACCCGCATGTACACCCGTTGGGGGGAGCGGCGGGGATTCTCGGTGTCCGTGCTCGATCTGCAGCCGGGTGAAGAAGCGGGAATCAAGGGCGCCACCCTCGAGATCACCGGTCCGCATGCCTACGGATACCTGAAGGCCGAAAAAGGGGTGCACCGGCTCGTGCGCATCTCGCCCTTCGATACCCAGGCCCGGCGGCACACCTCGTTCGCCAGCGTCTTCGTATATCCACTCATCGACGATACGATCGAAGTCGATATCGACGAGGGCGACCTGCGCATCGATACCTTCCGGGCATCGGGTGCCGGGGGTCAGCACGTCAACAAGACCGATTCGGCCATCCGCATCACGCACGAGCCCACGGGCATCGTCGTCTCGTGCCAGCAGGAACGCTCGCAGCACAAGAACCGGGCGACGGCCATGAAGATGCTCAAGGCGGCGCTCTATCAACGGGCCCTCGAGGAGCAGGAAAAGGAGAGAGCGGCCGTCGAAGCCACCAAGACCGACATCGGCTGGGGGCACCAGATCCGCTCCTACGTGTTTCAGCCCTATACGATGGTCAACGACCACCGTACCGAGTTGAAGCTGTCCGACGTCCAGGCGGTGATGGACGGCCGCCTCGATCCGTTCATCGAGGCCTTCCTCAAGAAGTATGGAGCCCAGCAGGCGTCATGAGTGAAGATCTGAATCCGGTGCTGCGCATGCGGCGGGAAAAGCTCGATCGCCTGGTCGAGCAGGGGCTGCGCCCGTTCGCCTATGCGTTCGATCGTTCGCACGATTCGCAGGGCGCGTGTGCAGCGTTCGAAGCGGCGGAGCAGGGGGGGCTCGAGTCCGACGATGGGCACGGCCCGGCCGTGCGGGTAGCCGGCCGGATGGTGTCGTTCCGGGGCCACGGCAAGAGCGCGTTTGCCCACCTCGAAGACGGCCGAGGAAGAATCCAGCTCTACTTCAAGCGCAGCGTGTTGGGCGAGACTTCGTTCGATGCGGTCCTCGACCTGCTGGACCTGGGCGATTGGCTCGGCGTGGCCGGGCAGACCTTCCGTACCCGCACGGGTGAGGTGACCGTGCGCGTCGAGGCCTGGGAGCTGCTCTCGAAGTCGCTTCGACCCCTGCCGTTCGGAAAGGCCGAAGTCGATGCCGAGACGGGCGAGCGGGTCGTCCACTCGGGCTTCACCGACCAGGAGAGCCGGTACCGGCAGCGGTACGCCGATCTCGCGGTCAACCCCGAGGTGCGTGAGGTCTTCCGCACGCGGAGTCGAATCGTCACGACGCTCCGTCGGGTCATGGACGAGGCCGGGTTCCTCGAAGTCGAGACCCCGGCACTGCAGCCCCTGTACGGGGGGGCCACGGCCCGCCCCTTCGTGACGCGACACCACGCGCTCGATCAGGAGATGTATCTGCGGATCGCCGACGAACTGTATCTCAAGCGGCTGATCGTGGGCGGCTTCGAGGCGGTCTACGAGATCGGCAAGGACTTCCGCAACGAAGGAATCAGCCGGTTCCACAACCCCGAGTTCACGATGCTCGAGTTCTATCGGGCGTACTGGGACTACCACGACCTGATGGACTTCACGGAGCGCCTGCTCGTCCGGGTGGTCGACGAGGTGGTGGGGGGGCGGTCGTTGGTGTTCCAGGGCACCCCGATCTCGTTCGAGCCTCCGTTTGCCCGGGTGGGGTTCCTGGAGTCGCTGGGTGAGGCGATGGGAGCCGACGTGCTCGAGCTGTCCGACGCCGAGTTGAGAGCGAGGGCGCGCACGCTCCAGATTCCCGATCTCGACGACGCGGGGCGGCCGAGGGTGCTCGACAAGTTGTTCGGCCACCTGGTCGAGCCCGGGTTGATCCAGCCGACCTTCGTGCTCGATCATCCGATCGAACTCAGTCCGCTGGCCAAGCCCCACCGGGACAAGGCCGGGGTCGTCGAGCGGTTCGAGCTGTACGTGAACGGGTCGGAGCTCGCCAACGCCTTCAGCGAGCTCAATGATCCCATCGATCAGAGAGAGCGCTTCGAGGCCCAGGCCGCGCTTCGGGCCGACGGCGACGACGAGGCGCACCAGGTCGACGAAGACTACCTGCGCGCGCTGGAATACGGGCTTCCGCCGACGGGAGGACTCGGAATGGGGGTCGACCGCCTGGTGATGTTGCTCACCGATCAGGCGTCGATTCGCGATGTGATCCTGTTTCCCGTGCTCCGTACCGAGGAGTAGCCGCGTGGCCGGCACGCCCAGGCCGAGGGGCCTCGCGCTCGACTGGTTCATCGCCCGACGCTATCTGTCGGCGCGGCGCGGCGGACGGTTGTTGTCGTTCATCACCTGGATCGCCCTCGGCGGCGTGACCGTCGGAGTGACGGCGCTGGTGGTGGTGATCGGGGTGATGACCGGCATGCAGGAAGACCTGCGCGACAAGATCCTGTCGTCGACGGCCCACGTGATGGTCTTCGAACAGGGCTCGAGCCTGCGGATGGACGACTGGCGTGCCGTGCTCGACTCGGCCCGGGCCACGAAGGGTGCGCGGGCGGCGTCGCCCTTCATCTTCACCTCGGTCAATCTGCGCCGGACCGACTACTCGCGCCCCGCGGATCTGTACGGTGTCCCCGTCGATTCGACGCTGGCGGGGGGCACCGAACTCGAAGAGATGATCGTGTCGGGGCTCTACGACCTCGATCGGCCCGCATCAGGGCTTCCGCCGATGCTCCTCGGCAGCGGTCTGGCCTCGAACCTCCAGCTCTTCCGGGGCGACACGGTGCAGGTCATCGCCTTCGAGAACACGGTCATGGGCCCGATGGGCATTCCGACGCCCGCGATCCGGAACTTCGAAGTGACCGGCACCTTCACGACGGGCATGTACGACTACGACACCAAGAACGTCTATACCACGCTCGAGGACGCGCAGACCCTCCTCGGCCTGGCCCAGCGCGACGCGGTGTCGGGGATCGGGATGCAGTTGGAGGATCCCGACGACGCGACGGCCGCGGCTCTCGATCTGGAGAACCGGCTGGGATTTCCGTACGTGGCCCAGAGCTGGATCGTCACCAACGGAGCCCTCTTCAGCGCGCTGAAGCTCGAGAAGCTGGCCATGGGACTCATCTTGTTCCTGATCGTGCTGGTGGCGGCGTTCAACATCGTGTCGACGCTCGTGATGGTGGTGGCCGATCGCACGCGCGAGATCGGCATTCTCAAGTCGATGGGTATGACCGACCGCGGGATCCTGCGTGTGTTCGTCATGCAAGGGGCCTGGATCGGACTCATCGGCACGGCGCTGGGTACCCTGCTCGGGCTGGTGCTCTGTTTTCTGTTGGATCGGTACGAGCTCATCAAGATTCCGCCCGAGGTCTATTTCGTCGACAAGCTGCCGGTGTCGCTGCACGTCGGCGACCTCCTCACCATCGTCGGCGCCAGCGTCGTGGTGGCCTTCCTCGCCACGATCTACCCCGCGATCCAGGCGTCGAGACTGCAGCCCGTCGAGGCGATCCGGCATGATTGAGGCGAGCGGATGGGGCGCGAAGGCCGAAGCACCGCTGCAGGCCGTCCAGGTACCGCTGCAGGCCGTCGATGTGCACAAGCGCTACGACGGCCCCGGTGGCCGGTCGCTCCACGTGCTGCGAGGGGTGAACCTCACGGTCGCGGCGGGAGAGGCCGTGGCCGTGATCGGGGCCAGCGGGGCGGGCAAGAGCACCTTTCTGCACATCATCGGGGCTCTCGATACGCCCTCCCAGGGTCAGGTCCGCCTGGGCGGCACGGTCATCGAGGGCCTCACCAGCGCCGATCTGGCCGCCGTACGCAATCGCCATGTCGGCTTCGTCTTTCAGTTCCACCACCTGCTGAAGGAGTTCTCGGCTCTCGAGAATGTGATGATGCCGCGCCTGATCGCGGGGGGACGCCCCGCCGACGAGGCTGCCCGGGCGCGCGAGTTGCTCGCGGCCGTCGGGCTGGAGGCCCGTGTCGACCACAAACCCAACGAGTTGTCGGGGGGCGAGCAACAGCGTGTCGCCGTGGCTCGGGCGCTGGCCAACGACCCGCTGCTGCTCCTGGCCGACGAACCGTCGGGCAACCTCGATCACCACACGAGTCAGGCGCTCCACGACCTGTTGTTCGAGATTCGTGAGCAGCGGGGGTCGAGCATGGTCCTGGTCACGCACAACCTCGAGCTTGCTGCCCGGGCCGACCGGGTGCTCCGGCTCGTCGACGGCGTGTTGGAGCCGGCATGACCATGGAACCATGGACCCTGGCGGTATCGGCCGGCGTACAGGGGTCGGGAAGTGCCCTGCAGACCGGATGGTCCCATGAAATGTGAGAACTGTGGAGAGGTGGAGGCGGTGATCCACCTCACCCAGATCGAGAGCAACGAGATGACCACCTGCCATCTCTGCGAGCAGTGTGCCGCGGCCAAGGGCCTGGAAACCCAGGCGGTGTCGACCGGCACCTTTCCGCTGCAGCAGTTTCTCGCGCAGATGGGTGACCCGATGGCGGTACAGCCCGAGTCGGCGGTCGACGAGAAGTGTGGCTTCTGCGGCCTGACCTTTCGAGGATTCCGGGAGGCTGGGCGCCTGGGCTGCCCCCACTGCTACACCGCTTTCGAAGGGCATCTTCGGGGACTCCTCAGCCGGATCCACAACAGCACGCAACACGTGGGCAAGGTGTATCTGCCGCCCGATCCGACCGCGTCGCAGATGGAGCGGCGCATGGAGGGGTTGCGCGGACAGCTTCGGCGCGCGGTCGAGGCCGAGGACTTCGAGCGGGCGGCCGCGATCCGTGACGAGATCAGGACGCTCGAGCCGCAGGCACCACGATGAGTGGGTTTGCGGAGGTGCCCGACATGGGGCTGAGCTGGCTCGACGCCTCGGGTGACCACGCCGAAGTGGTGTTGTCGACCCGCGTGCGCCTGGCGCGAAACCTCCAGGGCCACGCCTTCGGGCCGCGTGCCCGGATCAACGATCGCGAGGCGGTCCTCACCCAGGTGACGCAGCACGTCGACCGGGTCGAGGTGCTGGGTGGCGCGACGATCCTCCAGATGCCCGATCTCGACCTGCGCAGTCGGGCCATTCTCATGGAGCGGCGTCTGGCGTCGCGGGAACTCGTCGGTGACGCAGACGTCGAACCGGCGCGCGGCACCGCCGTGGTGGTATCGGGGCGAGCCCCTCTCAATGTGATGGTCAATGAAGAAGACCATCTGCGCCTGCAGTCCCTGGTCTCGGGGCTCCGGGTGCGCGACGCCTGGGCGCTCGTCGATCGGCTCGACGACGAGCTGGGACGGGAACTGCCCTATGCCTTCCACCACGAGTTCGGGTTCCTGACCAGTTGCCCCACCAACTGTGGCACCGGCCTGCGGGCCTCGGTGCTCGTGCACCTGCCCGGCCTGGTCCTGACCAAGGAGATCTCGAAGGTATTGCACGCCCTGGGGCAGGTGGGTCTCACCTTCCGGGGACTGTACGGTGAGGGCTCCGAGGTGGTGGGCAACTTCTTTCAGATCTCGAATCAGACCACGCTGGGCAAGAGCGAGGAAGACCTGCTCGACCACCTCGATCGGGTGGTCCGCAAGGTGATCCAACACGAGATGGATGCCCGCCAGGTGCTGCTGCGCGATGCCGGTGCGGTGACCGAAGACAAGATCTGGCGCGCCTATGGGTTGCTGCGGTACGCCCGGAGCCTCTCGTTCGAGGAGTTGATGAACCTCCTGAGCGGGGTGAGACTGGGTGTGAGCTTGAAACTTCTCCCGGCGCTGCGAGTATACACACTCAATAAATTGATGATCTTCACGCAGCCCGCGCACCTCGAAGAAGCGGCGGGTCGCGATCTCACTCCAGCGGAGAGCGATGCCCACCGAGCCGCTTTCGTCCGGCGGGTCCTGGGCTCCGAAGGAGACGTCCCCCCGGACGACCGAAATTCCCCCGACGAGCGTCCCACGCGACGTGCGTGACCGGGACGTACGAGCAGACCGATGAACTACAATTTCACCGACCGCGTCCGGAAGGTCCTGGCCATGGCCCGCGAAGAGGCCATCCGGTTGCAGCACGACTACGTGGGCACCGAGCACATCCTGCTGGGGCTGATCCGGGAGGGGGAAGGTGTGGCGGCGGCGGTGCTCACCAACCTCAATGTCGACCTCGATCAGATTCACGAGCGGGTCGAGGAATCGGTGCGCAAGGGCAAGGCCACCATCGCCCTGGGCGAGTTGCCCTATACCTCTCGTGCCAAGAAGGTGCTCGAATTCGCAATGGCCGAGGCCCGCGACTTCAGTCATTCGTACGTGGGCACCGAACACCTGCTGCTCGGGCTGTTGCGTGAAGAGAAGGGCATCGCCGCGCAGGTCCTCAATTCGCTCGAGGTGACGCTGGAAGAGGCCCGTGCCGAGACGCTCAAGGTGCTGGGCTCGGATGTGTCTCCCTCCGAGCCGGTCGGGATCGGAGGGGTGCCGGCCAGCAGTCCCACCCCCGCGTCGGGAGCCAAGGGCGACAAGAAGTCGAAGACCCCCGCCCTCGACCACTTCTGCCGCGATCTGACCGAACTCGCCCGACAGGGCAAACTCGATCCCACCATCGGGCGCGCGACCGAGATCGAGCGGGTGGTCGAGATCTTGTGCCGGCGCAAGAAGAACAACCCGGTATTGATCGGCGAACCCGGCGTGGGCAAGACCGCCATCGTCGAGGGGCTGGCGCAACAGATCGCGCACGGCGAGGTGACGGAGTCGTTGAAGGGCCATCGGGTGCTCGCACTCGACATGGCGGCGGTCATCGCCGGCACGAAGTACCGGGGGCAGTTCGAAGAGCGCCTGAAAGCGGTGATGAACGAGATCCAGCAGAACCAGACGGTCATTCTGTTCATCGACGAGCTGCACACGCTCGTCGGTGCGGGTGCGGCCGAGGGAGCCATCGACGCATCGAACATGCTCAAGCCGGCGCTGGCCCGGGGTGAGTTGCAGTGTGTCGGTGCCTCGACCTTGAACGAGTACCGCAAATACATCGAGAAGGACGGCGCCCTCGAACGGCGCTTCCAGCCGGTGATCGTCGACCCGCCGGCCATCGACGAGACGGTGGCGATCCTCAAGGGGTTGCGGTCGCACTACGAAGACCACCATCGGATCGTGATTCCCGACGATTCACTCGAACAGGCCGCGCGCCTGTCGGAGCGCTACATCACCGACCGCTTCCTGCCGGACAAGGCCATCGACGTGATCGACGAGGCCGGAGCACGGGCACGGATCGCGTCACAGGTGCCGCCGCCCGAAGTCGGCGAGCTGAAAGACGACCTCCAGACCATCGCCGAGCGCAAGGAAGAGGCCATCAAGGATCAGGACTTCGAGCGGGCCGCGGAGTTGCGCGACGACGAGCGCGACCTGCTCCAGCGCATCAAGGTGCGGCAGGAGGAGTGGGAGGAAGAGCGCAAGCGCCACCGGCCGGAGATCTCGACCGAAGATGTGGCGTTCATCGTCAGTCGCTGGACCGGCATTCCGGTGATGCGCATCCAGGCGGCCGAGACGGAGCGTCTGGTGAACATGGAAGAGGAGTTGCACAAGCGGGTGGTGGGTCAGGATGACGCGATCGCAGCCATCAGCCGAGCGATCCGTCGTTCCCGTGCGGGGCTCAAAGACCCCAAGCGGCCCATCGGATCGTTCATCTTCTCGGGCCCCACCGGCGTCGGCAAGACCGAGTTGGCCCGGGCGCTGGCCGAGTTTCTCTTCGCCGACCGGGACGCGTTGATCCGGGTCGACATGAGTGAATACATGGAGAAGTTCTCCGTGTCGCGCCTGATCGGCGCGCCTCCGGGCTACGTCGGTTACGAAGACTCCGGAGCGCTGACCAAGGCGGTTCGCCGTCGTCCCTACTCGGTCGTGCTGCTCGACGAGATCGAGAAGGCCCACCCGGACGTGTTCAACATCCTGCTCCAGGTGCTCGACGAGGGACACCTCACCGACAACTACGGTCGGGTGATCGACTTCAAGAATACCGTCCTGATCATGACCTCCAATCTGGGTGCCCGCGACATCTCGAAGGGCGGGGGCGTCGGGTTCCAGGCGGGTGACGCGCAGTCGAGCTACGAGATCATGAAGGACAAGGTCCGCGAAGAGATCGAACGGGCCTTCAACCCCGAGTTTCTCAACCGGGTCGACGACACCATCGTCTTCCATCCGTTGTCGAAGGCCCAGATCGGCGAGATCGTGCACATCCTGCTGACCGAGGTGAAGGGCCGCCTCGCCGAGGAGCAGCTCACACTGCGCCTCACCGATTCGGCGGTGGAGTTTCTCGTCGACCGGGGGTACGACGAGAAGTTCGGCGCCCGGCCGCTCAAGCGCGCCATCCAACGGTTTCTCGAAGACCCACTGTCCGAGAAGATCCTCGTCGCCGAGTTCACACCGGGCGACGAGATCGAAGTCGATGTCGACCACGATGGTGAGAAGCTGACGCTTCGCGCCGGCTCCGCATCGACGCGGACCTGATCCCGGACATGGGTGGACGTGTGGATGGAGGCTCTGTAGTCGTGAAGCTCTTCGGGGTCGTGGCGGTCTTGTTGCTCCCCGTGACCGTCGCGGCGCAACAGGCCGACCGGATCGTGGTGGATTCGGTCACCGTTGAAGGCAACGCCCGGGTCGCGGCCGAGGTGCTCCTGGGCATGGTGGGATTCGTGTCGGGAGACACCATCGGCTACCGCGACATCCAGGCCACCGAGAGGGCCCTCTGGGTCACCGGGCAGTTCTCCGATCTCCAGGTCTATGCCGAGGACGCTGCCGAGGTGGGGCATGGCCTGATTCGCATTCGCGTGGTCGAGCAGCCGCTGGTGAGGCGAGTGCGAGTCGATGGCCTCGAGCATGCGGACGCCGACCTCATCAGCGATTCGGCGGGGGTGCAGGCCGGTGCCCCCTTCGATCGCCACGCGGTGGTACGCGCGAAGTCGATCGTGCGCGGGGCGCTCGCAGGCAAGGGAATCCCCTTCGCCTCGATCGAGGAGCGTCTCGAGCCCGTCGAAGGGGCCGACAATGTGGTCGATCTCGTGTTCGAGGTGGCCGAAGGCAATCGGGTGACCATCGCCGACGTGCTCTTTCGAGGCAACGAGGTGATCTCCCGGGACGACATCGTGTCGGCCATGGGTACGCGACCCGAGGGGTTCTGGTGGTTTCGGGGCGGGGAATTCGACGAGGAGTCGTTTCAATCCGACCTGAACGAGCGCATCCCGACGTTGTATGCGTCCCGCGGATTTCTCGACATGCGCCTGCTGTCGGATACCCTGATCATCGATCCGAATTCCGGTAAGGCCCGGGTCGAGTTCGAAATCGACGAGGGTCCGCAATACCGGGTGGCGGCGCTCAGCATCGACGGCAATCGTCACTTCGACGATGAGCGGCTGGAACGGTTCTTCCTGCCCCAGAGGGGTGGCCTGCTGCGGTCACTCGGCTTTGGGGGGGCGATCGAAGAAGAAGAGGCGGCCCTCGGTCGGGTGTTCGACCAGACTGCCTTCGAAGAGGCGCAGGCGGCCATCAGCCAGTTGTACTACAACGACGGCTACATCTTCGCGCAGATGGCACCCGTCATCACCAAGCGACCGCCCGCGGCCGAAGGTGAACCCCCGACGGTGGCCTTGACCCTCCAGATCCAGGAGGGGCAGCCCGCCTACATCGGCCAGATCAACATCACCGGCAACGACTACACCTTCGACCGTGTGATCCGTGATCGGATCGTCGTGCTCCCCGGGGGCACCTACAGCCAGGATGGGCTGCTGCAGAGCTATCAGGGCATCAGCGCGCTGGGATTCTTCGAAGCTCCCCTGCCGTTCCCGCAGGTCGACCCGAACCAGGAGACGGGTGAGGTCGACATCACCTTCGAGGTGGTGGAAAAGCAGACCGGCGCCATCAACTTCGGCACCTCGGTCGGCGGCGGCATCGGCCTGGCCGGCTTCATCGGCTACGACCAGCCCAACCTCTTCGGACAGGCGAAGGAGGGGCACCTGCGCTGGGACTTCGGTCGGTACGTGAACAACTTCACCATCACCTATACCGATCCCCAGCTGTTCGAGACCCGCACCACGGGTACCGTTTCGCTCTTCAACGCGCGGGACCGGTTCTTCTCGTTCCAATCCGGGCAGCGCCGTCGGGTCGGGGGATCCGTACGGCTGGGCTTTCCGATCCCGGGTGCGCAACGGACCCGGCTCTTCACCGGCTATTCCATCGCCCGCACGAAATACGATCTGTCGACCTCGACCGACGACTCGTCGCTCTTCGGTCTCCCGCCCGGCACGCAGAGCCAGCTCCAGATCGGGATTACGCGTTCGACCCTCAACCACCCGATCTTTCCCTATGCGGGGTCCCGACTCAGCTGGAACATGGAAGTCAACGGTGGGCTCCTGGGCGGGGACGGAGACTTCGTGCGGCACCTGGTCGAGGGCACCTGGTGGTTGCCGGTCGGAGAGGTGGGTGGCGACGGCCCGGATGGGGGACGCCCGATCATCTTCGCCTTCGGAACCTCGCTGAAGGGCGGGGCGATCTTCGGCAATCCCTCGAACTTTCCCTTCGACCGTTTCTGGATGGGTGGTGTACAGTTCGGGCAGCAGTTGCGTGGATACGACGAGACCTCGGTGACGCCGTCGGGGTATTTCCCCGAGCGTTCGGGATCGATCACCGACATCGATCGGTTGGGCAACGCCTTCCTGACGCTCACGGCTGAACTGGCGATGCGTCTGAACGACAACATCTCGCTGTCGACGTTCATGGACGCCGGCAACGTGTGGACCGATCCACTCGACATCGACCCGTCGCGCCTCTTCCGGGGGGCGGGGGTGGGCGTCCAGCTGGTGACGCCGTTCGGACCCATCGGGCTCGACTACGCATATGGCTTCGACAAGTCGGTGCCGGGATGGCAGCTCCATTTCCGGATGGGTGGGGGCTAGTAGAACGTTCGGTGGCCGACGACCGTAGCCGCCGGGAACCTTTTTGGAGTGATCGACATGCGACGTTTTCCCATCCTTCTTGCCCTCGTCTTCGCGATGGCCGCTCAGGCCAGCGCCCAAACCGGCACGAAGTTCGGGTTCATCAACTCGAGTGAGCTGCTCGACCAGGCGCCTGGCGCGCGCGAGGCGTCACAACAGTTCGAGCGTGACCTGGCCCAGATGAGAGCCCAGATCCAGCCGGCCACCGATTCCCTCGACCAGATGATTGCGGCCTATGAGGCTCAGTCGCTCACCCTGTCGCCCGAAGCCAAGGCGCGTCGTGAACAGCAGATCATGACCAAGCGCGACGAGCTCCAGCAGATGGCCGCGGCCCTCGATCAACAGGCCGGAAACCGGCGAGCTGAACTGGTGCAGCCCATCATGGATCAGATTTCGGCGATCATCGAGGAAATCCGCATCGAAGGTGGCTACGCCATCATCTTCGATGTGGCCGACGGCTCGATCGTCGCGGCCGATCCGTCGCTCGACCTGACGCCCGAGGTGGTCCGTCGCCTCCAGGCGGCCGGTGCCCCGGGGGGCGGTCTGTAGAGCAGCGGCTCGGATCGTCGTTCACACGAGCAACGGGGCCCGTGCCTGCGCCGAGACGGCGGGGCCCGGGCCCCTTTTCGCATTCCTCCATCGGAGTTTCAGCATGAGGGCGATGACCACCCCACCCTTCTCGCTCGATCGGGCCGCCGAGATCACCGGAGGGCGAGTCCACGGCGACGGCAGCATCGAAGTGGCCCGCATCGCGCCGGTCGCCGATGCCGGGCCCGACGACATGGGCTTTCTGGCCGATCGGCGCTACCTGGACGATGCCGAGGCGTCGCGGGCGCGGGCGCTGCTGGTATCGACCGACCTGGTCGATCGCCTCGATACCTCTCGGTCGATGGTGGTGGTCGACGACGGCCATGTCGCGCTGCAGGCGCTGCTCGCCCACCTCCACCCACCCCTCGCACCCGTCCCGGGCGTTCATCCCACCGCGGTGCTCGAGCGGGGTGTACGGCTCGGCAGCGAGGTCGAGATCGGTCCCTATGTCGTGCTGGGTGCGGGGGTGGTGGTGGGCGATCGTACCCGGATCGGGGCCCACTCGGTGCTGGGGGCCGGGGCCGCAGTGGGCTCGGACTCGGTGCTCCACCCGCATGTGGTGCTCTATGCCGGCACCCACGTCGGCGACCGTGTGATCCTGCATGCCGGGGTACGACTCGGCGTCGACGGGTTCGGCTATGCCTGGAGCGCCGAGGGGCATCTCAAGGTGCCCCAGGTCGGTCGCTGTCTGATCGAAGACGATGTGGAGATCGGCGCCAACTCGACGGTCGATCGGGGCAGCATCGGTGACACCCGGGTCGGGTTGGGGACGAAGCTCGACAATCTGGTCCACCTGGCGCACAACGTGCAGACGGGTGCCCATTGCGCTGCTGCCGCCCTGGTGGGCATCGCCGGGTCCACGCAGGTGGGCTCAGGGGTGTTCTTCGGGGGTCAGGCCGGAGCGATCGGCCACCTCAAACTGGGCGATGGCGCCAGAATCGCCGCCGCCGCCGCCGTGTATCGTGACGTACCCGCGGGGGAGACGGTGTCGGGAGTGCCCGCCCGCCCCAACCGGGAGTTCCTGCGGGCGCGAGCCTCGCTGGAGCGCTTGCCGAAGCTCGTGGCGCGGGTCCGGGAACTCGAGGACCGTCTCGCCGCGCTGGAGGAGGCGGGGCCACAACTTCGCGGTCCGTGACGCTCGAATTACATTAGCCGGATGAACGAACTCCGGCAGCAGACGCTCGCGGCGCCCGTGACCCTCGACGGTGTGGGAACCCATTCGGGTCTCCCCGCCCACCTCACGCTGCGGCCCGCCGAGCCGGGTACCGGCCGCCGCTTTCGTCGGACCGACCTCGAGGGCACCCCCGAGATCCCGGCCCACCTCGATCAGGTGGTGGCCACCGATCACGGAACCACGCTGGGTGTCGACGAGGTCCGGGTCGCCACCGTCGAGCACGTCCTCGCTGCCCTGGCGGCGTTGGACATCGACAACGCGATCCTCGATCTCGACGGCCCCGAAGTGCCCATCATGGATGGCTCGTTCCTGCCCTTCATCGAGGCCGCGCGGGGCGTGGGCGTGGTCGAGCAGGATGCCGAGCCCCGGGTGATCGAGGTGCTCGGGCCCGTGCAGGTGTCGCAGAAGAACGGCCCCTCGTACGTGGCCACCCCCGCCGATGCGCTCCGGGTTTCGGCCACCATCGACTTCGCTCATCCCGCCATCGGCCGTCTGTTCGGTAGCTATCTCGCGCACGGAGACGATTTCGTCACCGAGATCGCGCGCGCTCGCACCTTCGGGTTCCGGGCCGACGCCGATGCTCTGCGAGACCGCGGGCTGGCGCTGGGCTCGTCGCTCGAAAATGCCGTGATTCTCGATGACACGGCCGTGATGAACGACGGCGGGTTGCGGTATCCCGACGAGTTCCTGCGGCACAAGGTAGGCGACGTCATCGGCGATCTGGCGCTGACCGGAGCGCGGATCCGGGGCCATATCGTCGCCGAGCGTCCCAGCCACGCGGGCAACATGACGCTGGCCCGCACCCTGGCCGATCACGCTCTCTACAACGGGGGGCAGCCCATCGTCGACACCGCCCGGATCATGCAGTACCTGCCGCATCGGTATCCGATGCTGCTGGTCGACCGCATCACCGGCTATGAGAAGGGCAAACGCATCGTCGGCATCAAGAACGTCACGATCAACGAACCCTTCTTCCAGGGCCACTATCCCGGCCACCCCGTGATGCCGGGGGTGCTCATCATCGAGGCCATGGCCCAGGTAGGAGGGCTGTTGCTGATGGATCAGGTCGACGATCCCGACAGCAAGGTGGTCTACTTCATGACCCTCGACAATGTGAAGTGGCGTCGGCCGGTCACTCCGGGTGACCAACTGGTGTTCGAGCTGGAGTTGGTCCAGTTCCGGCGCCATGTGTGCCGCATGAAGGGGGTGGCCCGCGTCGATGGACAGGTCGTCGCCGAGGCCGAACTCATGGCGCGGATCATGGACCGATGAGCGACTCCCACGTCGACGCCGAGGCCCGGGGAGAGGTGCGAATCCACGACACCGCGCTGGTCGACTCCGAGGCCGAGCTCGGGGCCGGCGTGGTGGTGGGTCCCTACTCGGTGCTCGGACCGGGGGTGACGGTCGGCGCCGGGACCGAAATCGGCCCGCATGTCTACATCGAGCGCGACACGCGGATCGGCGAGGACTGTCGGCTGTTCAAGGGTGCGGTGCTGGGCACCGACCCGCAGGATCTGAAGTTCCAGGGCGAGCGCACGGTGCTCGAGGTCGGTGACCGCACCGTGGTCCGCGAGTACGCCACCCTCAACCGGGGCACGACGGCCCGCGGACGCACGGTGGTGGGGAGCGACTGCCTCCTGATGGCCTACTCCCACGTGGCCCACGACTGTGAACTCGGCAACCATGTGATCTTGTCCAATTCGGTCAACATGGCCGGCCACGTCTTCATCGAGGACTGGGTGATCGTCGGGGGGATCACGCCGATCCACCAGTTCGTGCGCATCGGCGCACACGCCTTCGTGGGCGGGGGATCACGCATTCCACAAGACATTCCGCCCTATTGCCGGGTGGCGGGCAATCCGCCCAAGCTCTACGGCCTGAACTCGGTGGGCCTCGAGCGGCGTGGCTTTTCGGCCGAGACACGCAAGGCGTTGAAGCAGGCGTACCGCCACGTCTTCATGTCGGGACTCAACGTGGGCCGGGGCGTCGCCCGGGCCGAGGAAGACGACGACCTGATCCCCGAAGTGCGCCACTTCCTCAACTTCATCAAGAGTTCGGAACGCGGGATCACAATCGGATGACTCCGCCGGTTCGTGTGGGCGTGGTGGGAACCGGGTCTCTGGGATTTCATCACGCCCGCATCCTGCGCGAGCTGTCGGGCGTGGAGATGGGAGGCATCTACGATCTGCGCTCGGAGCGGGCCGGCGAGGTGGCGGCCAAACTCGGCGTGGTGGCCCACGAGACCCTCGAGGCACTGCTCGACGGCTGTGATGCCATCGTGGTAGCGGTGCCGACTTCGGCCCACGAGACCGTGGCCGTACCGGCGCTGTCGCGGGGTATCCACACGCTGATCGAAAAGCCCATGGCACCCGACCTCGCTGCGGCCGATCGGATCCTGGCTGCGGCCGACCTGCACGGAGCCCTCGTCCAGATCGGCCATGTGGAACGCTTCAACCAGGCGGTCCGTGCTGCCGAGCCCTATCTGGATCAACCGCTCTTCGTGGAATCCCATAGACTCGCGCCGTTCACCCCGCGGTCGACCGATGTGGCGGTCGTGCTCGACCTGATGATCCACGATGTCGACCTGATCTCGAGCCTCGTGGGGCGACCGGTCACCGACATTGCCGCGTCGGGGCTCGCCGTGCTCACGCCCAACATCGACATCGCCAACGCCCGCCTCACCTTTGCGGGGGGGGCCGTGGCCAACCTCACCGCGTCGCGGATCTCGGTCGAGAGGATGCGCAAGATCCGGCTCTTCCAGCGCAACGGGTATCTGAGTCTGAACCTGGCCGATGGCACCGGGGAGTTTCTGCGCCTGAAGCGTGAGATTCCGGCGCTGACCGATGGTGCCGGCCCGCTGCCCCTACCGCTCGAGGGGTTGGCCGGGCTGGTCGAACGTATCCCGCTGCAGGGCGATGGCGCCGAGCCCCTGCGCAAGGAACTCGAAAGCTTTCGCGACGCCGTGTCGGGTCTGTGCGACCCCGCGGTGTCGGGGCGGGACGGTCGCGAGGCCCTCGCCCTCACTCTCTCCATTGAAGCCAGGATCCGCGACCATGTCCCTGATCCGAGTCCGTCGTAAGCGCAAGAAGGACTGGCTGGACACCCGCAAGGGCAAGTCCCCGGCCAGACTTCTGGTGTATCTGGTGCTCGCTCTCGCCGCCATCTGGTATCTGGGCACACGGTTCTGAGCGCTCGCATTCTCGTACTGGCCGGTGAGGTCTCGGGCGACCATCACGCGGCGCGCGTCGTGGCGGCTCTGCGTCGCCGGCGCGACGACCTGCGCCTGTTCGGCCTCGGAGGACCCGACCTCGAAGCCGAAGGGGTCGACCTGCTCGTGGGCCTCGATCAGCTCGCGGTCATGGGCTTCGTCGAGGTGCTTCGTCATGCCCGCTTCTTCTGGCGTCTCGAGCAGCGGCTCGTGGCCCTCATGGACGCGGGCGAAGTCGATCTGGTGCTCGCCGTCGACTACCCCGGCCTCAACATGCGCCTTGCGCGCAGGGCCCGGGAACGGGGCATTCCGGTCGTCTACTACATCGCTCCGCAGGTCTGGGCGTGGAAGGAGCATCGCGCCGCCCGGTTGGCCCGCGACGCTGAGCGGGTGGCGGTGATCCTGCCCTTCGAGGCCGATCGCCTCATCGCGGCGGGGGCGCGGGCGACCTTCGTGGGGCACCCCCTCCTGGAGCGCCCTCCGGTGACCCTCTCGGAAGAGGAACTGCGCCGGGAGCTGGGGCTGTTGAGCGGTGAGGTCCCCGGCGAGGGGCCCCTGCTCGCTCTCCTGCCGGGATCACGGACCCAGGAGCTCGATCGGCACTTCGAGGTGTTTGCAGCTGCGGCGAAGCGACTCGCCATGGCCCATCCGGGCATTCGGCCCGTCGTGGCCGCTGCGCCCGGCCTCGATCCCGACCGCCTGCGTGGAGCGGGCTTTCCGGTCACGACCCGCACCCGTGAGCTCCTCACCCACGCCCGGCTGGCCCTGGTGAAGTCGGGCACCTCGACCCTCGAGGCGGCGCTGGCGGATACGCCCTTCGTGTGCGCCTACCGGACGCATCCGCTCACCTTCTGGCTGGCCCGACGACTCGTGCAGGTGCCGCACATCGCCCTGGCCAACCTCGTGGCGGGCGAAGGCATCGTGCCCGAACTGCTGCAGGGAGAGGTCACCGCTTCCCGCCTTGCGGCCGAACTCGAGACCTTGCTCGCCGATGGGCCGGTGCGGGCGGCGCAACTCGCGGGGCTGGCCCGGGTGCGCTCGAGGTTGGGCGAACCCGGAGCCTCCGCCCAGGTTGCCGATATGGTGCTCGAGCTTCTCGACGAGCGGGATCGCGCGCGGCAAGACCCGGTGGCCGCGCCATGAGCGAGTGGAAGTTTCTCGCCGTGGGGGCGTTGGGGCAGGGGCTCGTCTCCGCGCTCTTCACCACCGTGCGCTGCAGCCGGATCGGCACCGAGCACTGGATGCCGCTCCGCGAGGCGGGGCAGCCGGTGATCTTCGTCATGTGGCATGGACACATGTTGCCGTTGATCCACTACCACCGCGGCGAAGGCATCGTGGTGCTGGTGAGCGAGCATGCCGACGGCGAGTATATCACGCGGATCTTGCATCGCAACGGCTTCGGCACCGCCCGGGGGTCGTCGACCCGCGGGGGGAGCACGGGGCTGCGCCAGATGGTGCGGGCGGCGCGCGAAGGGCGCGATCTCGCCATCACGCCCGACGGCCCCAAGGGGCCCCGCCACGTGCTGAAGCCCGGAGCGCTGGTCGCTGCGCAACTCACCGGCCTCCCCATGATCCCGGTGGCGGTGAGCGCCTCGGCCGCCTGGTACTTCGATTCGTGGGATCGCTACATGGTACCGCGCCCGTTGTCTCGTGTGTGCATCGCCTACGGCGCACCGGTGTGGGTACCGCGCTCCCTCGACGAGACCGGGCTGGCCGGGCTCGCGGACGAGGTCGGGAAATCGCTGGAGGTCCTCGAAGCCGAGGCGAGGGGTCGGTTGCCCGGCGGGGGAGGGTCGCAGGATCGATGATGCGTAGCGTCGACGCCTGGGTACGCCGCTGGTGGCGCGGAGAGGCGGGGTGGGGCGGCCGCATGGCGTCGGTCGCCTTCCTGCCGGGGGAGTGGCTGTTTCGTGCGGCCAGCGCCGGGCGCAACCGTCTCTTTGATGCGGGTCTGTTGCCGTCTCGCTCGGCCTCGGTGCCGGTCTTGTCGGTGGGCAACCTCACCGTGGGAGGCACCGGCAAGACACCGGTCGTGCGCTGGTTCGTCGACGCCCTGTTGGCGGCCGGGGCCGTGCCCGCGGTGGTGGCGCGCGGCTATGGTCGTGACGAATTGCTCCTGCATCGACGCTGGCATGCCGCGACTCCCGTCGTCGCGCATCCCGATCGCTGGGAAGGGGTGCGCCGGGCGCAGGCTGCGGGGGCCGACGTCGCCGTGCTCGACGACGGCTTCCAGCATCGAGCGCTGGAGCGCGACCTCGACGTCGTGCTCGTGGCCGCCGAGACGCCCTTTCCGGGCCGTCGTCTGCCTCGCGGGCCCTACCGCGAAGGGCCGAGGGCGTTGGCGCGGGCCGACCTGATCGTCGTGACGCGCAAAACCGCTTCAGAAGCCGAGGCACGCTCGCTTGCCCGCACCCTCCGCACCCGGTGCCCCGAGGTGCCGGTGGCCCGGATCGCACTCGCCCCGGGAGGATGGCAGGGCCTCGACGGAGCACCCTGCGGCTCCCCGGCGGGGCCCGCGCTGGTGGTGACGGCGGTGGCGGACCCGGAAGGGGTGCGGCGCCTCGCGGCCCGTGCCCTCGCCTCGCCGCTCGACGAGATCGCCCTCGACTCCTATCCGGACCATCACGAGTTCAGCGCCGACGACCTGCACGCTGTGGTGGCGGCAGGCCGCGGACGGGCCCTCATCGTGACCGAGAAGGACGCGGTGAAGTTGCGCTCTGATGGGTTGCCCGGACTGAGCGTGCATGTGCTGACCCTCGGCTTGAGCTGGGAAGAGGGCCGCGAGGCAGCCGACGCCGCGGTCGCACGACTCCTGGCGGCACGGAGGGCTCCATGAGCGGCACGGAGGGCTCCATGACCCGGAACGCAGAGATGACCACGGACGTCGACGTGGTGGTGGTGGGAAGTGGGATTGCCGGGCTGACCCTGGCGCTCAAGGTGGCCCAGGGCGCGTCGGTGCTCCTCTTGACCAAGAAGGCCCGAGCCGAGTCGAACACCAACTGGGCCCGAGGTGGCATCGCCGCGGTGATGGGGGCCGACGACGATCCGGCGTTGCACGTCGCCGACACCCTGGTGGCCGGCGCGGGTCTCTGTCATGGCGATGTCGCGCGCCTGGTGGTCGAAGACGGGGCGGCCCGGATCGGTGACCTGACGGCGTGGGGTACGGCGTTCCACCGCGACGGGGAGCGCCTGTCGCTGGGCCGTGAGGGAGGGCACTCCCGCAGGCGCATCGTGCACGCGGGTGACCGCACCGGCCGCGTCATCGAGACGGCGTTGCTCGAGCAGGCCTCGAGCGATGGGCTCACCATCCTGGAAGACCATCGGGTCGACGACCTCGTTCTGGTCGAGGCCCCCGGCGGACCGGTGGTGCGGGGAGTGAGGGTGGTCGACGACACCCGCGGGGTCCGGCACATGGTGCGCGCGCGAGCGGTCTTCTTTGCCACGGGCGGGTGTGGCCGGGTCTACCTGCACACGACCAACCCGGCCATCGCCACCGGAGACGGGGTGGCCATGGCGTACCGGGCCGGCGCCCGCATCTCGAATATGGAGTTCGTCCAGTTCCATCCCACGGCGCTCCATCCCACCGAGGACCCGGCCTTTCTCATCTCCGAGGCGCTGCGAGGCGAAGGCGCGGTGCTGGAGCGTCTCGACGGCACCCGCTTCATGGACCTGCACCACCCGTTGGGATCGCTGGCTCCCCGTGACATCGTGGCTCGTGCCGTCGCCCGCGAGCTGCGCGACACCGGCGAGGACCACGTGCGGCTCGATGTGGGCGGCATGACGTCCGGGCTGCTCGAGGCCCGGTTCGAAGAGACCGTCGAGGGCTGCCGGATCCGCGGCATCGACCCCTGGACCGACGGGATCCCGGTGGTTCCCGCCGCGCACTACGTCTGCGGCGGGATCTGGACCGACACCTTCGGGCGCAGTTCGCTCGAGGGACTGTTCGCCGCGGGCGAGGTGGCGTGTACCGGCCTCCACGGGGCCAACCGCCTGGCCTCGAATTCTCTGCTCGAGGCGGTGGTGGTGGCGCATCGGGCGGCCGTGGCCATCCGGCAGCTGCTCACCGCCGAGGGGCGTTGGACCTCCCAACCCCGTGCTCCGATCTGGCCCGTGGCTCCCGACGGAAGGGGTCCGCCTCCCACGGGTGACGTGCACCCCGATTCGGCACCGATCGCCGAACTGCGCCATCTGATGTGGGAACGGGCCGGCATCGTGCGTACGGTCGCCGGACTCGAAGAAGCCCGTGAGGCGCTCGAGGGATCGGGCCATCTCGGTGCGTCGACCGAGCCCGAGCTCCGCAACCTCACCACCACGGCGCTGCTCATCGTGCGGTGTGCGCTGGCCCGCCGTGAGAGTCGCGGTCTGCACTGGCTCGAAGATCATCCGTGGCGCGACAACGAACGCTACCTGAGAGATACCCACCTGCCGGTGCTCGCCGCAGGGGTGCCGGAATGAAGGTGACCCTGCTCGCTGTGGGAAGGGTGCGTGGCGAGCTGGCGGCGGCCGTCGAGAAGTATGAGACCCGAGCAAGCCACTACTGGAAACTCGAGGTGGTGGAGGTCGACGGCGGGGCAGGGGGTCGCGACGAGGCCGGCCTCGTCATGGCCGCCGAGGCCGCGCGACTGCTGGCCCGTATTCCCGCCGGCGCCGAAGTGGTGGCTCTGACCCGGGACGGTCGCCCTTGGTCATCGAGGCGCCTGGCCGAGCACCTGGGGGATCGGGCGCTCCACGGGGCCGGAGAGGTGGTATTCGTGCTGGGCGGCGCCCACGGCCTCGGGGCCGATCTGCTGGCCCGCGCCGACCGCCGCCTGTCGCTTTCGACGATGACGCTTCCCCACGAGCTTGCGCGACTCGTGCTGGCCGAGCAGTTGTATCGGGCGGGCTCGATCCTGCGCGGTGAGCCCTATCACAAGGGGCGGGATTGACGCGCGCCCTGGGTCGGGGACCTTTCAGGAGGCGCCGCGTCCTGCGACGCCGCACACAACCCATCCATCCGGGGAGGCTCCCCTGACGCTCGATCTGCGAACCCGATGTCCCGTCGGCGGCGCCCTGGTGCGCGATCGATTGGCTGGCGAGGCCGCCGCGCTCCGCTTCTTTCCGGCCGACTACCGCTCGCTCGCAGCCTTCCAGGCCAAGGCGCGTGAAGTCGATGCGCGCCTCGACGGAGACGCACGAACCGCCTGGGTGGATGCGGTCACCGCCCGGGGCGAGCGCGCCCGCGCCCGACTCCGTGCCGTCAGGGAGGGCCGGGGCTATCTGGTGACCACGGGTCAACAGCCGGGACTCTTCGGAGGGCCGCTCTACTCGCTGTACAAGGCCGTCACCGCCGCCATGCTGGCCGACCGTCTCGAAGAGGCGCTGGGCGTGCCCGTGGCCCCTCTCTTCTGGACCGCCTCCGAAGACCACGACTGGGCCGAAGCCGACCACACGCATCTGGTCGGGGTCGACAACGAGTTGCATCGGATCGAACTCCCGGCGGTCGAGGGTGCAGGATCGGCTCCGCTGCACCGGCTTTCGATGGGGCCGGGCGTCCACGACGCTCTCACGGCCTTTCTGGCGCTCTTGCCCGACACCGATTTCGCCTCGCCCTACCTGGACCTGCTGCGCAGCTCGTTCACCGCCGACGCCACCCTCCCCATCGCCTTCGAGCGCACGCTGGGGCACCTGCTCGAGACGAGGGGCATGTTGTACGTACAGGCACATGCCCCCGCCTTGAAGGCGCTGTCGAAGGGTGTGTTGAGGGCCGAACTGCTGGCCTCTGCAGAGCACGAGCGCCGGTTGCGTGAGCGCGCCGACGAACTCGAGGCCGCCGGATACGGGGTGCAGGTCGCGGTGCTGGAGGGTGGGGTCAACCTCTTCGTCGAGGGTCCCGCGGGACGGGAGCGGGTGTATCGGGACACCGAGGGGTTTCATCTGCGGCATTCCGGGGTCCGCATGAGCGCCGACGACATCGGCGCACTGATCGACGACGACCCCGCCCGCGTGAGCCCCAACGTTCTGCTGCGTCCGGTGGTCGAGAGCGCGGTCTTCCCGACCCTCGCCTACGTCGCCGGGCCGGGCGAGCAGGCCTATTTCGCGCAGCTCGCTCCGCTGTTCGAGGCGCACGGCGTCGGCATGCCGGTCATCATGCCCCGGTTGGGGACCACCGTGGTCGAGAGCAAGGTGGGGAAGGTACTCGACAAGTTCGACCTCGAGATCGACGCGCTTGCGCGTCCGTTTCACGAGTTGGCCGGGGAGCGGGCGCGGGACGAGGTGCCCGACGAGGTTCGCCGGGCGCTGGGCGAATTCCGGGGTACGGTGGCTCGGGGGACCCAGACCCTCACCGATGCCACCCGTGTGGTCGACCCTACCCTCAAGGGGCCGATACAGCATGTACGCAGCGTCGCCTTCGATGCTCTGGGTGACGTAGAGAAGAAGATCGTGCAGGCCGTGAAGCGCGAGAACGAGATCGCGCTCCAGCAGATCGAGAAAGCCCACCTGCATCTGTATCCCGACGCCATCCCCCAGGAGCGCGTCTTCAACCCCTTCTACTATCTGGTCCGGTACGGCTTCGAATTCGTCGATCAGGTGGCGGCCTCGTTTGCGGCGGCGTTGCCGGCTCTCACACCCGACGAGTAGCTTTGTCCATGCTCCTCATGATCGTAGTGCTGGCCCTCATGATCCCGATCCTCGCGATCCTGCTCGACTCCCAGGTGGGACGGGCGATCGCGTCGCGGCTCGAGCGACGGGGACTCGGAGAGGGAGACGGGCTCGTGGGCGAGCGGATGGCCTATCTCGAGACCGAGGTCGAGCGGCTGGCGACCGAGCTGGCGCGCCTCGACGAAGAGAGCCGCTTCGTGACGCGGCTGCTCACCGAGCGCGCCGAGGGTCAGGGCCCTCCGCCCGCGCTGCCGGGGTCGAGCGCTCCGGCCCCCGGTCCGGGTGACGGCGACGCCTGATCCGGCCGCTCCGACACGCGCCCGAAGGGGCGGATCCGGCGCGTGGTGGGTCGGCGCCGGGATCTTCCTGAGTCGTATCTCCGGGTTGGTGCGCGAGGTGGTGTTCGCGCGCTTCTTCGGCACCTCGGCGGTGGCCGACGTCTGGAGGGCGGCACTGCGCACCCCCAACGTGATCCAGAATCTGCTGGGCGAAGGCACGCTCAGCGCGTCGTTCATTCCC
>CAZFRU010000039.1:31019-48137 GCA_964521385.1 uncultured Gemmatimonadaceae bacterium
CTACGCCGAATTCGTCGAGCAGGGACGCGACGAAGACGCGGGGCGCTTCGCCGGGGCGGTGCTGGGGCTGCTGATGGTGGCGGCCTTCGCCACGGCGGCCGTGGGGATCGCGCTCGCACCGCTCGTCATGCCGCTGTTGTTCGCGAAGTGGGACCCCTGGCAGCTGGCCCTCGGAATCCGGGTCGTGCGGATCCTCTTCGTGATGACCGCGATCCTGGTGGTGTCGGCCTGGGCCCTCGGCGTCTTGAACAGCCATCGGCGCTTCTTCGTGTCGTATACGGCGCCCGTGCTCTGGAATGCGGCGCTGATCGGGGCGATGATCGTGTTCGGCGGCGTGTACGGGTACGATCTCGACCGACTGGTGGTGGCGCTGGCGTGGGCGGGCGTCATGGGGGGCGGGCTCCAACTCGCCATCCAGCTGCCCTGGGTGGTGCCGGTGCTGAAGGGGTTTCGTCTGTCGGTGGATCGCCGCATCGCCGGCGTGGCCGAGGCGATTCGCAACTTCGGCCCGGTGGTGGCCGCCCGCGGAGCCGTCAACCTCAGCAGCCTGGCCGACATCTATCTGGCCGGTCGTCTGGCCACCGGCGCCATCGCCGTGCTCGGCTATGCCCAGACCCTCTATCTCTTTCCCATCTCGCTCTTCGGCATGTCGGTCGCGGCCGCCGAGCTTCCCGAGATGTCGCGCCGCAGGAGCGGGCCGGACCAGGAGATCGCCCACCGCGTGCGCGACGCTCTCGATCGTCTCGGCTTCGTGCTGGTGCCGACCACGCTGGCCTTTCTGACGTTGGGCGATCTGTTCGTGGCCGCGCTGTTCCAGGGAGGGCGCTTCGGGCCGGCCAGCACGGCCGCGACCTTCGCCGTGCTGGCGGCCTACGCGCTGGGGCTGCCGGCCTCGGCCGGCTCACGGGTGCTGTCGTCGTCGTTCTACGCTCTGCGCGATACCCGCACCCCGGCCCGCATCGCCGTGACGCGCATCGTGGTGTCGATCGTCGTGGGGGTGAGCCTCATGGGCCCCTTCGATGGGCTGGCCGTGGGCGACGACGCCGAGACCCTGCATCTGGGGGCGGTGGGGCTGGCGCTGGGGGCCACGGTCGGCGCCTGGTTGGAGTTCGGGTGGCTGCGACGGAGGCTGGGTGGGGCCATCGGCTCGCACGGACCCCAACGGAGCCGGGTTGTGCGTCGCTGGCTCGCGGGGCTCGCGGGCGCCCTCGCCGGGATCGGCGTGAAGTGGTGGGCGGGGTCGTTGGTGCCGCTGCACGAGGGGTGGGCCCACGCGGTCTTCGACGAACGGGCCCGACTGCCGGCCCTGGTCCTCGCCCTGGGTGCGGGGCTGGCGTTCGGTCTCAGCTACCTGTTCGTCGCCCATCTGCTGGGTGTGGGAGTGCCGGTGCGGCGCCTGCTGCGGCGTGGCAGGGCCGACTCGTGAGCCGCGCTGCCGTCGAGGCGCGGCTGCCCACGCTGTCGCGACAGCCTGGCGTCTATCTGTTCAAGGACGCGCGCGGCGAAGTGCTCTATGTGGGCAAGGCCAAGCGGCTGCGGGACCGGGTACGGAGCTATTTTCGGGCGGACACCCAGCACTCGATCAAGACGCGCGAGCTGGTGCGGCGGGTGGCCGACCTCGAGACGCTGGTGGTGGGCAGCGAGGCCGAGGCACTGATCCTCGAGGCCAACCTCATCAAGGAGCACATGCCGCGGTTCAACCTCCAGCTCCGCGACGACAAACGCTACCCCTACATCAAGGTCACCGTGCGGGAGCCGTTCCCCCGCGTCTTCGTGACCCGGGTGGTGAAGAGCGACGGCAGCCGGTACTTCGGCCCCTACACCTCGGTGGGCAGCATGCGGCAGGCGCTGGAGGTGGTCAAGCGGCTCTATACCGTGCGGTCGTGCCGGTACGACCTGCCGCGCGAAGCGCCGGAGCGCCCCTGCCTCGACTATCACATCGGGCGGTGCAAAGCCCCCTGCGTCGGGCTTCAGAGCCAGGACGACTACCGGTCGATGATCGACGAGATCCTGTCGATCCTCGGCGGCGATACCGAGGGACTGCGTCGTGACGTCGAAGCCCGCATGCACGCCGCCTCCGCGGCCCTCGATTTCGAGACCGCCGCCCGCCTGCGCGACGCGATCCGGGGGCTGGACGGCCTCGCTCGGGAACAGCGCGTGCAACGGGTCGGCGCTGGAAGCCAGGATGTGGTGGGGTTGGCCCGGGACGGCGAACTGGCCGTGGGGGTCGCGATGAAGATCCGGGACGGACTGCTGCTGGGGCGTGACACGCTGCGATTCTCGAAGATCCAGGACGAGTCCGATGAAGACCTGGTATCGGCCTTTGCCTCGCGCCTGTATCTGGGTGGCGGCGAGCGGGCGCTGCGCGAGTTGCCCCACGAGGTGCTGTTTGCCGACGAGTTTTCCGACCGGACGACGCTCGAGGCGGTCCTGACCGAGGCGGCCGGGCACACGGTCAAGACGCGGGTGCCGCAACGAGGGGCCAAGCGGCGGCTCGTGGAGCTCGCCAGCAGCAATGCACGGCACGCGCTCGAAGATCGAGTGGCGGGACTCGCCTGGGTCGCCGATCGCGCCGACGCGACCCTCTTCGATCTGCAGGAGAAGCTCGATCTCAAGGTCGTGCCCCGCCTGATGGTGTGCTTCGACGTGTCGCACACGCAGGGAACGGAAACGGTGGCCAGCGCCGTGGTCTTCGAGAACGGAGAGCCACGCAAATCCGACTACCGACACATGCGTATCCGGGGGGATTGGGGCAACGACGACTACGCGTCGATGCACGAGGCCGTGACGCGCTACTTCCGCCGGCGCCGCGACGAAGCGCGACCGATTCCCGATCTGTGCCTCATCGACGGGGGCAAGGGGCAGCTGGGTGCGGCCGCCACCGCCCTCGACGAGCTCGGCATGGGCGACGTGCAGCTGGCGGCCCTGGCCAAGCGCGAAGAAGAGATCTTCCTGCCGGGGCGCAGTCGGCCGGTCCGTCTCGACCGACGTGACCGGGCGCTCCACGTCCTGCAGCGCATGCGCGATGAAGCCCATCGTTTCGCCGTCTCGTACAACCGAAACCTGCGGCGCAAGCGTACGATTCGGAGCGAGTTGGGCGACATTCCCGGCATCGGCCCGGCTCGCCAGAGGGCGTTGCTGTCCCGTTTCGGGTCGGTCAAGGGCATTCGGGCCGCATCGGTCCGTGAGATCGCGCGGGTGCCCGGGTTCAGCGAGACCCTCGCCACGAGGGTGTCGACCTATCTGGGTGGGGGGACTGCGTGAGTAATCGGCGGACTCCCGCGACGTACAGTGGTCGGTGTCGCCGCTGAAGGGT
This sequence comes from uncultured Gemmatimonadaceae bacterium, assembly GCA_964521385.1. Lineage (GTDB taxonomy): Bacteria > Gemmatimonadota > Gemmatimonadetes > Longimicrobiales > Gaopeijiaceae > Gaopeijia. The sequence continues at coordinate 34,336 of CAZFRU010000039.1, forward strand.
GTATTGCGGGTCCCCGCCCGAGAGAGGTCACCTGGCCCGGATCCTGCTTGGCAGGGCGCACAACGGTGGTCTCACGGCGTTCGGCTCCAATCTGGATCTGACAGCAATGTTTGACCGGCTTGCCCGTCGTTTTTAGCTTTCCACGCTGCATTCCCGACATTCGATACATACAGGAGGAGTTCCGGATGAATCTTCGCACGGCTTTGGTGCTTGCCGGTTCCCTGGTGTTCGCGGGCGGCTGCGCCTCGGGCGGCAGCGTTGCGTCCGACGTGCCGGCAGTCCCGTCGTCGGGTGGCGCGACCCTGGCCCAGGGTGAGCGGCCCCGAGAAAACGACATGACCCGGGCCGCCGAAGAGCACATCGAGCAGGCCGAGGCAGCGGCGACGCCGGCCGAAGCGAAGGGCCACTACGAGTTGGCGGTGTCGTCGGCTCAGCAGGCGGCCGACGCCGATCCGACCAATCCGCTGCCCTACCTTCAGTTGGGAATCGCCTACATCGGCCTCGACGACATGGTGGCCGCCGACCAGGCGCTGACGCGGGCCGAGGAACTCCGCCCCATCTACCAGCTCCAGACCGAGGGGATTCGGGAGCGGGCCTGGATCGACATGTATCAGCGGGCCGCACCGGCCGTGAACGCCGGCGACTACGAAGAAGCGGTCCGCCAGTTCGAGCTGGCGGACGCCATCTTCGACGCCCGCCCCGAGGTGAAGGCCTACCTGGGCCAGCTCTACGTACAGTTGGCCGAATACGAGAAGGGCCTCGTGGCGCTCCGTGCCGCTCAGTCGATCATCAACTCCGATCGCATCACGGAGGTCGACTCGGTGACCGCCGCAGGGTGGCGCGAGACCGACCAGCAGCTGCCCATCTTCGTGACACAGGCGCTGATCTCACTGAACCGGTACGACGAGGCGGCGCAGGAGCTGCAGCGGATTCTCGCGGACGATCCGAACAACCTGGTCTACCTGCGCCAGTTGGCGTCGCTGTACGTCGAGATGGATCAGCCCGACGACGCCAAGGCGATCTACGAGCGCATGGCGGCCACAGGCAACCTCTCGTCGGTCGACTATTACGCCATCGGCGTGGGCTACTACCAGATGGACGACTTCCCGGCCGCCATCGCGTCGTTCAAGAGGGCCGCAGAGGTCTCGAAGAACAACCGGGACGCCCTGGAGATGTGGGCGCGTACGGTGCAGCTGGCCTACGGGCCGGGTGAGAACGACACTCCGCCCCCGCCCGGAGTCCTCGAGGAGATGCTGGGCGGCGCCGAGCGGTGGTGGGCGCTGGATCCCAACAACCAGAATGCCGCCCTGATCGTCGCGCAGACCGCCAACCGGCTGGGCGACGAAGACCGCGCACGCGAGATGATCGCGGCGGTCGAGGCGCTCGAGGTGCGGGTCAACAACGTCGAGTTCCAGCGCTATCCGGATGGCGGCGGGATCATCTCCGGATCGGTGGTCAACGTGTCGAAGCCCGCCGGGTCGTCGGTGACGCTGGTCTTCTCGTTCTACAATGCGCAGGGCGCAGAAGTCGCCACGGAGCGGACCACGGTTCAGCTGCCGGCGCCCGAGGCTTCGCAGGTATTCCAGATCGACGTCCAGACTTCGGCTCCGGTCGACGGGTACGGGTACAAGGTCGAGGGCTGACCTTCCCGCTTGCGGGTGCACACGCGGGTGGTCGCCTCCTCGGCGGCCACCCGCGTCGTGTATTGACCGAGGCCTGCGGTACGGTAGATTCGTGCACCATGCGGGTGTAGCTCAGTTGGTAGAGCATCAGCTTCCCAAGCTGAGGGTCGCCGGTTCGAATCCGGTCGCCCGCTTCGAGCTTCTCCACGTCCGGCCCCCACGGGCCCAACCCAAACGCTCCCAGGAGCCCCGTCGATGAGTTTTCTGCGCAAAGAGCCAGGCGTCGCCTTCGCCGCCATCTTCGTGATCATGGGACTCACCTTCGTGGCGGTCGTCTCCCTGGGCGAGCGGGTGTCGCCGGTCGCGGGCAACAGCTTCAATGATGGACTTCTCAACGGAGCGGCCTGGCAGCCGGTCAAGTTTCCGGCACGCCCCTACGACTGACGATGCCCCTACGGAATGGGAATGCGCGCCTGGACCCAGGCCGCGTGCCCTGAATCGGGGCGCACCATCCAGTAGTCTCCGAACCGCCCCAGGACCGGCACCGTCGAGCCCGCTGCGATGACCTCGACGAGCGGAGCATCGTCCGCCGGCCGGCTTCGGCCCGAGCGATCCGACTGTGCCACCGTCTGCCCCACCGGTCCGTCCAGCGCCTCCGTCCGCTCGGCCGACAGGTAGCCCACCCCTCCGTCGGGCAGAACCACGCGGTACCACGACCCCGCCGCCCCCACGATTCGCACCGCGGTGTGGCGCGGTAGCTCATCGACCACGGTGGCGCGACCGTCGGGTGCGGCGCGCAACCGGAGCCCCTCTTCGGTCACTCGCCCCCACGACCCGAGGCGCGCGAGATCGGCGCTCAACGCCGGCAGCGTGCGCCGGGGGGTGCGCAGGAAGGGCAGGGGGTTCACGGCGCCTTCCCCCCGATAGTAGATGCCGTAGTGCAGATGGGGCGGCGTGGTGCGGGCATTGCCGGTGTTGCCCACGAAGCCCAGCGTATCGCCGATCTCCACCCGAGTGCCGGGCGCGACCGCCTGTGAGTCGAGGTGGGCGTAGTAGAGGTTGCGACTCATGCGATCGTCGCGCAGCCACACCACCTTGCCCCCCAGATTCGTCACATTGGCCCGGGTGATCCGCCCCGCCGCAGAGGCCACCACCGGGGTGCTGCGGGGCGCGAAGATGTCGACGCCGGCGTGCGAACGTGCACCTGCGTCGCGCTCGGCACCGAACAGGCTCTGGATCGCCCGCATGTCGAAGCCGTCGACCGGAAACGCCAGCGCCGGATTCAGCTCGAGGGTGACCCGGAAGCGACCGCCGCGCAGCAACTCGGGCTGCACCCGCACCAGGTAGTCGCCGTCGCGCGGGGGTTCGTACTCGAGGCCTTCGGCCGTGGTCACCGCGTCCTGGACGGGGCGCAGGGGGTCGGCGGGATCGTCGGGCACCCGGAAGAAGTCGAGAAAGACGCGCGGGGCGACGTCGGCTTCGATGGCCAGGGCGATGCGCACCCGCTGCCCGCGTTCGAGGCGGAACCGGTATCCGACGGCCTCAGGAGCTTCGGGCGCGATGAACGTCTCTTCGCGAAAGGGCAATTCGACCAGGCGGGGGCTCTGCACTGCGGCCGCGGCCTCCATGATCCAGGCCTGGCTCAAAGCGGTGCCGGCGAGGCCGGCGTCGTGCAGCCCCTTGAGGTACTCCTCGTGGGGGGTCTCGGGCCGCCACCCGTCGACCACCTGCTCGATCTCCTCACAGCCCGTGGTCAGCGCCGCGGCCAGGAGAAGGCCGAGGGGGGCGAATCGTCGTCCGCGCATGCCCGATCGTACGCGACCGATGGGGACGGGGTTCCGCCGCGCGGGGTCGGCTTGGGGCGCGTTCGTGGACCCGTTATCTTTTTATGCTCTTCGCCAGACTTTCAGGAGGCCGTATGGTCCGCATCGCCGAGATCGAAGACGGCTCCATCGCCGCCGACCTCCAGTTGGAGATCGGCACCCGCATCGTCCGCATCAACGGCGATCTGGTGCGCGACAACATCGACCTCACCTTCCTGCTCTCCGACACCGAGCTCGAGCTCGAGACCGTGTCGCCATCGGGCGAGGCCGTGATCTACGAGGTGTCGCGCGATCCGGGTGACGCCATGGGGATCGTGCCGGTTCCCGATACGATCCGGGAGTGCGCCAACAAATGCGTATTCTGTTTCATCGACGGCAATCCCAAGGACGTTCGCCCCTCCCTCTGGCTGCGCGACGACGACTTTCGTCTTTCGTTCACCTACGGTAGCTACGTCACGCTGACCAATCTGGGCCCCAAGGGGATCCAACGCCTCGTCGACCAGCGGCTGTCGCCCCTCTACGTGAGCGTACACACGACCGACCCCGAGCTGCGCGTGCGCCTGGTCAAGAACGAGCGGGCCGGGCTGATCATGGATCAACTGCGCTTGTTCGCGGAACATGGCATGGAGGTCCACACGCAGGTGGTGCTCTGCCCGGAATGGAACGACGGCGAGCATCTCGATCGCACCATCGAAGATCTCTGGTCGATCGGGCCGGCGATTCGCAGCCTGTCGGTGGTACCGGTGGGACTCACCAGGTACAACGTGAACAAGCCGGTGCGCCCGTTGCGTCCCGACGAGGCTCGTCGCGCCATCGAGCAGACCGAGGGAGCGCGGCGCCGGGCGCGGGCCGAGCGGGGCGAGACCTGGGCCTATGTCGGCGACGAGATGTACCTCACCGCCCAGCTGCCGCTTCCCGATCAGGCGTACTACGACGAGGGAGCGCTGCTGGAGAACGGCGTGGGGGCGCTTCGCACACTGCTCACCGAGTTCGATCAGGGGATCGAGGGCGTGCCCCGTTTCGCGGGGAAACGGATCCGCGTGGCTACCGGCGCCTCGATGGCGCCCTTCTTCCAGGAACGAGCGCGCCGGATGGCGGAGGTGACGGGCGCGGAGGTCGAGGTGCTGCATGTGGTGAACCGCTTCTTCGGCGCGATCTGCACCACCGCCGGCTTGCTGGCCGGTGAAGACATCCGCGATGCGCTGCTGGAGGGGCTGACCCCCGACGACGTCTGCCTGATTCCCGCCGAAGCCCTCAACGCCGACGGCCTGTTCATCGATTCGTACCCGCTGGCCGAGCTGCGCGAGGCGTTGGCGCCCGCACTCGTCGTGCCCGGCCATGTCCTGCTCGACACCTTGCACCGCGCGGCCGACATCGCGGCGGGCTCTACCGCCGGCCGCCCTGCCGGAGCCCCCTGGCGCCGCCCCGAGGGGCGTTCCGGCGGTACCTGGAGCGTCGCCGACGTATGATGAACCTACCCGTCGTGGCCGTGGTGGGGCGCCCCAATGTGGGCAAGTCCACCTTGTTCAATCGGGTGGTGGGGCGACGCCTGGCCATCGTCGACGACCAGCCCGGGGTGACGCGCGATCGCAACTTCGCGCCCGCCGATTGGGCGGGGCACCACTTCTACATCGTCGACACCGGAGGGCTGATCGAAAACAGCGATCGCCCCATGGACCGCCTCGTGCGCGAGCAGGCCCATGCGGCCATTGCCGAGGCCGATGTGATCGTGTTCGTCGTCGACGGCAAGGAAGGGCTGCATCCCCTCGACCAGAAGGTGGGCGAACTGCTGCGCAAATCGGGCAAGCCGGTGGTGCTGGCGGTGAACAAGCTCGACAATCTGCCGCGTGACCTGGCCCACCACGAGTTCTGGGCGCTGGGTCTGGGCGAGCCGTACGCGGTCAGCGCAGGGTCGGGAAAGGGCTCGGGCGACCTGCTCGACCATGTGGTCGCCCTCCTGCCCGAACTCGATGAGCCCCCCGTCGATCCCGGGCTCATCCGGGTGGCCGTGGTGGGCAAGCCGAATGTCGGCAAGTCGTCGTTCGTCAACCGGCTCTTCGGTGAAGAGCGGGTGGTGGTGAGCCCCGAGGCGGGCACGACCCGCGATCCGGTCGACTCGGTGATGTCCTATCACGGGCGCACCCTCGTCTTCGTCGACACCGCGGGGCTGCGGCGCCAGAGCAAGGTCAAGGAAAACCTCGAGTACTACTCGTATGTGCGGACCGAGCGGGTGGTGAAGAGCTCCGATGTGTGCTTGATGCTCATCGACGCCACCGACGACCTCTCGCATCAGGACCTGCGGATCATCGAGCAGGCGTTCGAGGCCGGAGCGGGGGTGATCGTGGTGGTCAACAAGTGGGACCTGGTCGAAAAGGACGGACGCACGGTCGACGGCCTCGTCAAGGAATGGCGGGAACGCGCGCCGTTCCTGCAATGGGTGCCCTTTCTCTTCACCTCGGCGCTGACCGGGCAGAGGGTCCGCAAAGCGCTCGATCTCGTGATCGAGGTGCAGGATCAGCGGCTACGACGCATCGACACCTCCGACGTCAACCACGTGCTGGGACGCATCGTCGCTCGCCAGCCGCCGCCCCATTCCCGGGGGCGTGCGGTAAAGCTCAAGTACGCGACCCAGGTCGGGGTGGCCCCACCCACCTTCGTGCTGTTCAGCAATCTCCCGAAGGAGGTGCCACCGCACTACATTCGGTATATCACCAACGGATTCCGTGATGCCTGGACCTTCGCGGGATCCCCGCTGCGCGTCTTCCTCCGGGAATCGAATTCGCCGTGAATCCCTGGCTCCTGCTCGGCTTGGCGTACCTCCTGGGCTCTGTGCCCACGAGCTACTGGGTCGGGAAGGGTGTCTACGGCATCGATCTACGCTCGCAGGGCAGCGGCAACCTCGGGGCGACCAATACCTTCCGCGTGTTGGGCTGGAAGGCCGCGCTCCCGGTGGTCGTCTTCGACGTATTCAAGGGGTGGCTGCCGGTGGCCTGGTTTCCGTCGTTGATGGAAGGAGCCGGATTCGGTTGGGTGATGGCGTTCGGGGCGGCGGCACTCGTCGGGCATGTGTTCTCGGTGTTCGTGCGCTTGCGAGGAGGCAAGGGCATGGCCACGGGCGCCGGGGTGTTTCTGGGGCTCGCACCGATGGCCGTGGGCGTCTGTGCGGCCATCTTCATCGCCGTGGCCACGACCACGCGCGTCGTCTCGATCGCGTCGATCGCAGCGGCAGTGGCACTCCCCTTTACCGTGGCGTTCACACCACACCAGGGCGGACACTCGCTCTTGTGGTTCAGTAGCGGCCTCTCCCTCTTCGTGATCTGGGCTCACCGTTCGAACATCTCGCGCCTGCTGAGGGGCGAGGAGAACCGGTTCGGCTCGAAGGCGAAGGCGCCATGACGCAGCACCGGCGGGTTGCCGTGGTGGGAGCAGGGAGTTGGGGCACGGCCCTGGCCGGGGTGTTGGCTCGCAACGGGCATCACACCACGATCTGGGCCCGCGAGACGGAGATCGCCGAGGGCATCCAGCGCAACCACGTCAACCCGATCTTCCTGCCCGGCGTCGCGCTCCCCGAAGCACTGACGGCGACCAACGACCTTGCCCTGGCCGTAGCCGATGCCGAGGTCGTGGTCTCGGTGGCCCCGGCCCAGTTCGCGGGCTCGGTGATGGGTGAGGCCGCGCCGCATCTCTTGCCTGATACCATCGTGGTCAGTGCATCGAAAGGCATCGAGCTCGATACGTTACGACGTATGGATGAAGTGATGCGTGAGATCTTGACGCCCGCCCAGATGGGCCGCTTCTCCGTGATCTCGGGGCCGAGCTTCGCCCTGGAGGTCGCTCAACAGGCGCCCACGGCGGTGGTAGCGGCCAGCGCCGATGCCAGCGCTGCGCGAGTGGTCCAGGCCCTGTTCCAGAACCGGCACTTTCGCGTCTACACCAACGCCGACGTGGTGGGTGTCGAGCTGGGCGGTGCTCTCAAGAATGTGATCGCGCTCGGGGCGGGGGTGGCCGCGGGCCTCGGCTTCGGTCACAATACGCTGGCGGCGCTCATGACCCGGGGGCTCGCCGAGATCACCCGCCTGGGGGTGGCCATGGGTGCGCGCAGGGAGACCTTCTCGGGGTTGGCCGGCATGGGCGACCTGGTGCTCACCTGTACCGGAGATCTCAGTCGCAACCGAACGGTGGGATTCCGTCTGGGGCAGGGTGAGACCCTCGATGAGATCCTGGGCGAGATGCGTGCGGTGGCCGAAGGCGTGAAGACGTCCGAGGCCGTGGTGGCTCTGGCCGAGCGCCATGGCGTCGAGATGCCCCTGGCGCAGGAGGTGCACGCCGTGCTCACCGAGGGACGCAGCCCGCGCCAGGCCCTCGACAATCTCATGACACGGGACCCCAAGCCGGAGGAGTGGTCGTGAGCGACGAAACGCAGGACTCGGGTGGCGGGGGCGATTTCACCGCTGAGCCCATTGCCAAGAAGGCGTACTACGCCATTGGCGACGTCTGTGACATCACCGGCCTCAAGCCCCATGTGCTGCGCTACTGGGAGACCCAGTTCGAGGTGCTCAATCCGACGAAGAACCGGGCGGGCAATCGGGTGTTTCGCCCCAAGGACATCGAGCTGGTCCTGCTGGTGAAGAATCTGCTCTATGAGGAGAAGTACACCATCGAGGGAGCCCGCCAACGGCTGCTCGAGATGCGGCAGGCGGGAGAGCTGGCCGAGGAGCGCCAGGTGGTGCTCGAGCCCGAGTTTCTCTCGATCATGAAGGACGAATTGCGTGAGCTACGGCAGCTGCTCACCCTCCCCGACGGATCTGAGGCAGCGTCTGAAGACGACTGACCAGATCGTTTCTCCAACAACGACTTCGGGCGGCTGACACGGCGTCCGGGACATGGTATGCACATTCTCTGTACGAACGACGACGGCTACCTGGCCCTCGGGCTGAACGTGCTGGCGGCCGCCGCGAGTGAAGTGGGCATGGTGACCCTGGTTGCGCCCGATCGGGAGCAATCCGCCACCAGCCATTCGCTCACCCTCCACCATCCGTTGCGCGCGCGCCGCGCTCCGGACGGCGCCTGGATCGTCGACGGCACGCCCACCGACTGCGTGATCCTGGCGGTGGGCGAGCTGATGGCCGAGCGCCCGGACGTCGTCCTTTCGGGCATCAACCACGGCCCGAACATGGGCGAAGACGTGCTCTATTCGGGCACGATCGCGGCGGCCATGGAGGCCACGGTGCTGGGAATCCCGGCCGTGGCCCTGTCGTATTCGGGCGAGCAGCACGAAGAGCTCGAGGGCTGGCAGCCGGTGATCGCCGAGCTGCTACGCGGGATCCTCCTCCGCAACGACTTTCCCGAGCACACCCTGTTGAGCGTCAACCTCCCGCCCGTGGCACCCGGCGAGGTGCAGGGGGTGCGGGTGACCCGGCTGGGGCAGCGTCGGTATCGGGACTCGCTCACCCGGGCCATGGATCCGTCCGGCAAGGAGTACTTCTGGATCGGGGGGGGCAAGACCGCATGGAGCGGTCCGGACGACTCCGACTTTCGGGCCATCGAGAGCGGGTACGTGTCGGTGACCCCTCTACACATCGACCTGACCAACTTCCGTCTGCTCGACCAGATCCGGGGCTGGGAGCTGGGCGAATGAGTGCGCTCGAGATTCCCGGCGGCAATCGCTTCGTGGGGCAGAGGCGCGCCTTGATCGAGAAGATCCGCGAGCGCGGTATCGACGATCTCGACATTCTGCGCCGCTTCGATGAGATCCCCCGGCATGTGTTCCTGCCCGAAGGGGTGTGGCCGCGCGCCTACGACGACGCTCCGGTACCGATCGGCTTCCAGCAGACGGCCTCGCAGCCCAGCCTGCAGGCGCTCTATCTGCAGATCCTGGCGCCACGCAGCGACGAAAAGGTGCTCGAGATCGGCACGGGCAGCGGCTACCTCACCGCGTTGCTGGCGTCGATGGCCGATCGGGTCTACTCGATCGATCGCATTCGCGACCTGTCGGCCCGTGCCCGGGAGGCGCTCGACGCCCAGGGGATCCGCAACGCGGCCCTCATGGTTGGCGACGGGACCATCGGTTGGCGCAAGTACGAGCCCTTCGACGTGATCGTGGTATCAGCGGCGTCGCCCTCGATCCCTCCCGCGCTGATCGAGCAGCTCGCCGACGGCGGACGCATGCTGATTCCGGTGGGTGACCGGGAGAGCCAGCAACTCGTCCTGGTACGCAAGAACGGCTCCATCGTGTCGCAGGAGGAGGTCGGGGGCGAAGTGCGATTCGTGCCCCTGCTGGGGCGGTTCGCGTTCAGGGAAGACCCGGCTTGAACCCACCTCCCGAGCATGGGCGAGCGCGTGTTGCTCCGGTGCTCGGGATCATGGCGCTGCTCGGCTCGCTCTGGATTCTCCGAGGTGAACTCACCGGAATCGAGTTGGCCGGGATCCGGGAGGGGTTGGGCGCGGTCACGCTTCGGATGCTGCTGGCGGGTCTCGGGCTCACCGCCGTCCACTACGGGGTGTTGTTCGCGTATGATGCGTTGGGCCTGCGCTTCGTGGGGGTGCAACTCCGGCCGCTCCGGATAGCCGAGGCCGCAACGCTCGGCTCGGCGTTCAGCCAGGGGTTGGGCTCACCCCTGCTCACCGGCGCCACCGTGCGGCTCCGACTCTACACGAGCTGGGGTCTTACCCGTGGGCAGGTGGATCGGGTGGTGGGGTTCTACCGGGTGGCCTTCTGGTTGGGGCTCGCGGCGCTGGTCGGAGCGCTGTTCGTGGCGACGCCACTGTCGCGCGTCGGTGGGGTCGCGCTCTCGACCCCAGCCGTACAGGTGCTGGGCGTCGCGCTGCTGGCTGTGGTCGTCGGCTACCTCGCGCTCGCCATCCGACGCCGTGGCCGGCTGCGGATCGGGCCCGTGCGCCTGTTGCTGCCCCGCCCGCGGCTTGCCCTGGCCCAGGTGCTGCTGGGGGCGCTGGATGGGGTGGTGGCCGCTGCGGTGCTCTGGGTCTTGCTGCCCGAGGCGCACGGCCTGACTGCCACGGCCTTCGTGAGCGTCTTTCTGGTCGCGCACGTCTCGGGGCTGGCGAGCCCTGCGCCGGGTGGGATCGGCGTGTTCGAGGGGGTCTTTCTCGCGCTGCTCCCCGACGGGTCCGTCAATGCAGGCACGGTCGCCGGTCTCCTGGCCTACCGCCTCGTCTACTACGTGGTCCCCTTGTTCCTGGCGATGGCGGGGCTGGCGATTCGCGAGACGCTCGAGCGCTGGTCCCGCATCGCGGTGCCTCTCGACGCGGTGGGACGCGCGTCGCTCCAGCTGCTCCCGCTGGCCGCGGCCGCCACGACCTTCGTCCTGGGGGCGTTCCTGCTCGTGTCCGGGGCGCTTCCCACGCCCCCGCAGGCGCTGCGTGGGCTGGACCTTTCGGTGATCGAGTTCTCGCACTTCGTGGGGAGCATCATCGGGCTCGGGCTGTTGGTGCTCGCCCGGGGGCTCCAGCGACGCCTCGATGGCGCCTACCACCTCGCCCTCGGGCTGCTGATGGTCGGGGCGGTGGTGCTGCTCGTCAGGGGGTTCGGCCTGGTGCTCCCGGCTCTGTTCATGGGTGGGGCCGCGGCGCTCTACGCCGCCCGAGGCCAGTTCTACCGTAGGGCGTCACTCCTGGACGAGCCCTTCACCCCTCGGTGGACCCTCGCGATCGTGGGCGTGCTGCTCATCGTGGGCTGGCTCGGGTTCTTCACCTTTGGATTTGTGGAGTACAACTCCGATCTGTGGTGGAGATTTGCGGTATCGCAGGACGCTCCGCGCTTTCTGCGGGGCGGCGTGGCGGCCGCGGTCGCTGGAGGGGTGTTCCTGACGCTGCGGCTGTTGCGAACGGTACCCCCCGAGCCGGAGCCCCCCGACGACGCGCTCATGGCGCGGGTGGCGCCTCTGGTGGCGGCGGCTCCCCGGAGCGAAGCGGCGCTCGTGCTGCTGCGCGACAAGCAGATCCTGCTCAGTGAGAGTGGTCGCTCGTTCGTGATGTACCAGGTGTCGGGATCGAGCTGGGTGGTGATGAGCGATCCGGTGGGCGACGAGACCGAGTTCGGGGGACTGTTGTGGGCCTTGAGGCAGCGCGCCGACCAGGTGGCGGGCGAGCTCGTGGTCTACAGCGTGACCCCCCGATTCCTGTCGCTCTACATCGACCTGGGGCTGTCGTTCTTCAAGCTGGGCGAAGCGGCGCGAGTGCCCCTGGTTGAATTCAGCCTCGACGGCTCCGACCGAGCGGACCTGCGCAAGGCGATGCGCCGACTCGAGCGCGATGGAGGCAGCTTCGAAGTGGTCCGCCCGCCCGATGTGGCCGCCCTGCTGCCGCGGCTGCGTGAGATTTCCGACGCCTGGTTGGCCGAGCGCAACGCCCGCGAGAAGCGGTTCTCACTGGGATTTTTCGACGACCGCTACATCGCGGGGGCACCCGTGGCCGTGGTGCGGGTGAGCGGTGAGATCGTCGCCTTTGCCAACGTGGTGGCGAGCGACGCACACGAAGACATGTCGGTCGACCTCATGCGCTATCTGCCCGATGCCCCCCGCGGCATGATGGACGCCCTCTTCGGCCACCTCATGGTGTGGGGTGCCCACGAGGGCTATCAGTGGTTCAACCTGGGCATGGCGCCCTTTTCCGGGCTCGATGCGCGTGCGGTTGGGGGAGCCTGGCGCAGAGCGGGCCACGCGCTGTTCCGCTATGGCGAGCACTTCTACAACTTCCAGGGACTGCGGCAGTACAAGGAGAAGTTCCAGCCGGTGTGGGAGCCCCGCTACCTGGCCGCGCCGCTGGGAGCCCGTCTGCCGGGGGTGATCGCCGATGTGACGGCGCTGATCTCGGGCGGGCTGCGGGGCGCGATCATGCGGTAGGGAGGAGCAATCCGGTACCCACGCCGACGGAGGTGTACCGTGCGTCGTCTGTTGATCGCCGCGAGCGTCGTGTCGTTCCTCGGCTTTTTCCACCCGCATGAGGGGCTTCTCGCGCAGCGTGTGGAGGGTCGCGTCATCGATCCCGAGGGCGTGCCCATTGCCGGAGCCTCCATCTCGGTTCAACTCGAGACGAGGGAGTTGGCGAGGATCGTCTCGGACGACGAGGGTCGCTTTCGTTTCGAGCTCGCCGACCCGGGCGATTTCTACGTCGTCGTGGGAAGGCTGGGCTATCGCACCACGCAGTCGATCTTGTCGCTGAGGGTCGGCGACAGCATTGCGGTCGAGTTCCATCTGTCGATCGAGGCCCTCCCGATCGATCCGATCACCGTGACCGCGAGCGCGCGACCCCCGTGGGAGCACCTGCAGCCCCCGGGCTTGTGGGAGTTCTGGGAGCGCAAGGACTACATGGAGAGGTTGGGTCAAGGCCGGTTCTTCACCGCGGACGACCTCCAGCCCCTCGGAGGCCAGCCGGTCACCTTGATGGTCACCAGTCTGGTCCCGTTCTTCTTCGCGGAATCCCACCCCGACCGACCGTCATCGTTCGTGCTCCGAGGACGCGGCGGGCGCTGCGTCCCGCCCCTCTTCCTCGACGGGCATCTTCTCAGAGGCTTGTCCGGTCCTCCGGTTCTCGAAGACTGGATTCATACGTCGCAGATCGCGGGGGTGGAGATCTACCGGGGCGCGTCGGACGTGCCCGGAGAGTATCGTGTGCCCGGATCGGACTGCGGAGCGGTCGCGGTGTGGAGTCTGCGGGGATTGAACCGGTAGCAACGTCTGCGCGGCTAGACCCGACCCGCCGCCGGATGCTACCTTCGAAGCCTTCGTCCCCGTAGCTCAGGTGGATAGAGCGACTGCCTCCTAAGCAGTAGGTCGCGCGTTCGAGTCGCGCCGGGGACACTGAAGAAAAGAGTAAGGCCCACACGCATTTAGATGCTGTGGGCCTTCTCTGTTTCAGACACGGAAAGCGTCTATTGTGGCTGGGGTGTGCCTCGGCAGCGTCAAACAAGGGGGGACTATCGCTGTTCGAGCCGGTCTTTGATGGAATCGCCTCGAGCGTCACCAGCTCTGTTCGGGACACCATGGACCTCTACCTTGCTCTTCAGTCGTACGTTGGGGCAGCGGGTGAGGCCGTGGCCCTCCCGCCTGGCTTCGACGAGAGATGTGTGGACTCTTCGAGGTTCGACGGCAACAACGAAGTCCAGCACATGGCCTGCGCGGAGTATCTCCGGCACACGGGGCGCTTCAAGCGGCTCGAGCTCACGAACGACAACACGAACAGCAATTGCCCCATGCTGGACCGCTACCGGAAGGCGTTGGAGGTGTGGTCTCGGATGGGATCGTCCATAGCGTTGGATCAGGAGCGGTTCACGGAGCTGTTAGTCGGAAGTTCCCTCGATAAGAATGGCCGGGAGCCCGCACTGCACTTGGGATTTCAG
>CAZFRU010000040.1:0-28622 GCA_964521385.1 uncultured Gemmatimonadaceae bacterium
CCCCCCCCCCCCCCCCCCCCCCCCCCCCCCCCCCCCCCCCCCCCCGCCGCCCCCCGGGGGGGGCTCTCCCATTGGTAGGCGAGGTTGCCGAAGAGGACCATGCGGCGGTCGCCGATCTGGATCAATTGCATGGGAGGGCCCAGGCCGTTCCCTCGCCGCGGGGCAAAGGTCGCGGGGCCCTGGCCGATCAGCTCGACGTCCTGCGTGCCGTCGAACGAGAAGAGCCGGCCGTCACGATAGCGCAGCCCGAAGAGCGCAGCTCCGTTTCGGTAGAGGCCCGCCCACGCTTCGAGGTCGTCGAGTCCTGCCGGCACCGCCTCGGCCTCGATGGTGCGGGTTACCGCCACACCCTGGCCGGCCAGCGAAGTCTCGATGTCGCCTACGGCATCGGCCAGCGCCTGCCGGATCCACGTCATGGTGTTGGCCGGAATCGCAGCATTGCCCCAGACGAACATGGCTGCGCGTTGCTCGGGATACATGTGGATCGCGGTGCCGAAGCCGGCATCTCGTCGGGTCGACCAGGCGTAGGGTACCAGGACGGACACCTCCTGAACGATCCCGTCACTCATCACCCTTGTGGGGTCGAGGCGGGCGACATCGAGCTGGCTTTCGCGAACCGGAACGGAGCCTCGGATTCCGCCGTCCATCCAGGCGCTGAGCAACTGCAGTACATTCGGCGCGGTGGTGTAGATCACCGGCAGGCCGTTGAGGGTCGCCACCGGCTCGACCGCGACCAGTCCTGTGCTGTCGACCGAGTACCCGGTGGCCAGTCCCCACGCGCGCGCTGTATCGGGATCGAAGGTCGAGGCGTTCATCCCGAGAGGCTCCAGCAACGCGCTGGAGGCGATTTCGGTGAGCGGGGCGTTCAGCCGTCGCTCGAGGACGAGGGCCGCCAGCGGATACGAATAGCGGGAGTTCGAATAGACTTCGCCCGGCTCGGCGACGAACCAATCGTCGTCGATCGCAGCCAGTGCCTCTGCCCAGCTTCGTCCGGCGGGCAGCGCTCCGTTGTAGAGACCGGCCGTGTGCGAGAGCAGCTGGTCGAGCGTCGCGCGTCCGAGACGGCCCGTCCAGGAGGCATCATACGACGACAGTGGCGCAGCGAGGTCGAGCTGGCCTGCGTCGCCCAGGGCACGCACCGTCATCGCGATGAGGATCTCGGTGAGGGCGGGAAAGGCGAAGAGCGCCGACACGTCGAGGGAGTCGGTGGCCTCGCTGGAGGGCGTGCCCCAGGCCTCCAGGAAGTCGAGCTCACCGCCGCTGACCACGCCGGCCACGATTCCTGTTCCGAGCCCCGCGAGGTCCATCGCGACACGACTCTCGATGTCGATGGCCTCCTGGGCCTGGATGGCCGGGGTCGGCACGAGGAGGGTCGCGAGGGCGACGATGATCCCACCGGCCCTCGGGCCGGACCTGAAATGAGTGATCTTCATCGGCACACGTTCGTGCGAGCAGGCTCCGGGTGACAAGGGTCGCGTAGGTCGGCAAGGGCCAGCGTGTCGCGCTGCACGAGGGTGTCGGCTGTGATACCCGTGGCCACGGTATCGGGTGGAGTACCCCGTGTGGGCGGCGTTGTGGCGTCGGTGCTCGACAGGGTGTCGTTCAGGACCGAACCGTCGAGCAGCAACCGCAGCTGCGATCGGACGACGGCTCGATCACTCAGGTTCGTGGGATTGGGCGCCAGCTCGGGCGACCGCGCAAACGCCTCTGCGCCGACGAGTTCCCAGGGGCGCTGGTGATGCTGCAACACCTCGAGGTCGAGGGTCGAAGACTGCGCATCCTGCTCGACCGTCAGATGGAAGAGCGAATCAACGGGTCGTCCGTGATGCCAGATCCTCGTGGTTGGCGTCTCACCCCCGCTCAGGGCCACTCCACCCAGGGCGAGCAGTCGCACGGGAGCCGACACACGAAATCCCACGGATTCGGCCCCCAGGCGTGGGTCGATGCTCAGATCGAGACGACGACGTCCGTCGATCACGGTATCGCCCGTCACCTCGACCCGGGGTGGGGTGAGCGTCACCGCAGCTGCGTCACCCACCAGCCATGCCGCGCTACCCAGTCGGAGCTCTTCGAACGATTCCTCCCGGTCGAGGGCCGAGCCCGAGCGGTCGCGGGCCCAGTCCAGGCCCGCGTCGGCACGGCTCGCCCACAGCGCGCGGACGGGGGTCCCCGGGCCGCCCTGGTCCTGGATGTAGATGAGGGTCGAGGGTGCGGGACGGTCGGCGCTGGGGGTGGCCGTTCTGGCACCCAGCAACACGAACACCGCGCACGCCACCATCGAGACCGCTGGTGCCCACCAGCGGTTCGGCGTGTTCAGCGCGTCCAGCGCGGGCGCCATGAGCAGCAGCATGATGACCAGGGCCGCGCCGATCCCGGGTGCCAGCGAGAAGGTCATCGCCACCCAGACCAGATCGATCACCAGGACCAGGAACGCCAGGACCGGAAGCGCCATCAACAGCGTCAGGACCCAGGATACCCAGCCACCATCTCGCCCGGGTCCCACCACCGAGACCACGAGCACGGCCAACAGCCCCGCTGCCACCGGCCCCTGGAGATTGGGCGCGATCTCAGGTGAGACGAACCCGACCACCAGGGCGAGGACCGCCACCGGAAGCATGGCGCCGTAGGCCAGGGCGCCCCGGTGTACCCGCGTGCGCACCGCCGTCAGCGAGAGGGTGGTCACGGCCAGAGCCAGCGCCGCGAGGGCGAGCACGTACCACCCCTCGACGTGAAATGCCGAGCCCTGCAGCGCGCCGAATTCGGGATGGCGGCCCCGGGCCCAGGTCCACAGTCCCTGCCCCGCGCCGGCGACGACGCCCGTGGCCAGGAGTCCGAGGCCCATGCCCCCCAGCATGCCACGCCAGCCGCCCCCCTGCGCAAGGGTCACACCGCCGACGAGCAGCACCAGCAGCCCGAGCCCCGCGGTGAGTGCCAGCGACCACGAGAGGGGCCAGGTGAGGAGTCCCACCAGGGGCAGGGTGACGAAGGCGTGATCGGGCGCGTCGACCACACTCAGGTCCTGAAACCCGAGATCCCGCGTCAGGGCCAACACCTGCGTGCCGTGATGCTGCAGGGTAGCCTCATCGAGGTTCTGCGGGGTGTCGTAGGCCTGATGATAGATGTTGCCGCGACCGATGGCTGCGAAATTGTACCCCTGCACTCCGGCTTCCCGGAACGGGGTGAAGTCGGTGTCGTTGGGTAGGCGCCGATAGACGTCGATGCTCAACGCGTTGGCGAGCGGTGCCGGATTGGCCGCGTCGAGTCGCTCGATCACCCAACCGTTGTCGGTGTTGGTCTCGAACATGATCGACGGGCCGCCGGCGCCTCGCATCTCGACCGAGACCACCAGCCGTACCTCGGCCATCCAGGGATGCCGGTCGACGAAGGCGCGTGACCCGAGGAGGCCCAACTCCTCGGCATCGCTGATGAGCACGATCAGGTCGTTCTGCAGCGGCCCCAGCGCATTCAGCGCCCGGATCGTTTCGAGCACCGTCACCACCCCTGCCCCGTCGTCTGCCGCGGCGTGGGAGAAGGTGCGTCCATCGTAGTGGGCAGTGAGCAGGATCGCGCCGGTCGACGCGGTGCCGGGAAGACGGCCCAGCAGATTGCGAACCGTGGCCCCGGTGGCGGCGTCTCCCGTGGTCCGGACATACTCGGCCGTCTGGACCTGCGGATCGAGGCCGAGATCGGTCATGCGCTCCAGCAGCTGCCGGCGGACCCGTTCGTGGGCGGGCGAGCCGGGTGGGTGCGGCTCGCGGGCGATCTCGACGAGTTGGGTCAGGGCCCGGGACGACGCGAACACCGTGTCGGGTGCGTTGGCTGCGCGAGGCGAAGGCATCGTGCGGGCAGGACGCGATGCCCAGGCCGCGAGCATGAGCACCAGGAGGGTCAGCACTCCCCGCCATGGCGGCGCGGGGCGGCCCGAAGGTGCGGCGGGAGCGGGCTTTTTCGCGCGGTCCCTGGGCGGCTCGGGCGGCTGCGGGGGATCACGGGGTGGCGGCCCGGCCTTCGGCGCCTGCGGCGGGTCGTCGATGAGGTCGTCTTCCGACAGGCCTTCGATACCCAGCTCCTCGTCGGACGGGAGCTCGGGAACGGTGTAGTCGCTCATGCGTGGCTCTCGAGCGGGGGGTGGGGAGCGGTCCCTGAAGATAGCGGCGAGGCCCCCATGGGGGCACGCCGATCGACCGGCTCGCTACTCCCGCACCCTGGTCCGACACTTCGTTGCACCGCCTCGGCCGACTGCGTTCTCGGCGAACGGTCCATCCCCGTCCGACCCGGCTCTCCGGGCCGGGGGCCGGAACCTTCAGTGCGTCGAGGGCATCGTGCCGCGGGCGGCCTCGAGAATCCGGCGCATGCGATCCCGGAAGGCGTCCGGCGTTTCTGCGTACAATCGCAGCCCGAGGTGCTGAAGTCCCGACCAGAGATATCGGCGCCGTTCCTGGGCGAGCCCGCACAGGGCGAGTCGAGGCCAGGGCGTATCCGCGAGGTCTTCGCCGCGTTCAGCGAGCTTCTTCAGGTCACCCAGGTCCTTGCCCATGCCGAGCGAGGTCGAAAGCCGCAGCTGCTCGTCGGCCATCGCTTCGAAGATGGGGGGCCAGATGGGGGTGAGGACGCGGTACTGGAACCAGAGATAGCGGGCTTCCTTGCGCCACTCCCGAAAGGCGCGGCCCGATGGGCTCTTGCCGGGCTCGAAGGCCCGCGCCATCGCGGCATAGCCCCGCTCATAGGCGCGTCGCAACCCGCGCTCCAACACACGGTCGTCGGCGAGCTCGAGGGGCCACTGGTCGATGCGTACGGCTGCGGCCTCGAGACGTTCGAGAACCTCGGGCACGACGCCTTCGCGCAGTGTATGATGCAGAATGCGGTGGTGCCGTTCTTCGAGCCGTGCCTGTAGATCGACGAACGCACTCGGGCGGAGCACTTCAGTGAAGTCCTCGCGCAAACCGGCGACGGTTCGAACGGCCACATAGCTCTCGCGCGCGTCGTCGAGCAGGCCGATGGCCTCGGCGTAGGTGGTGTCTTCGGCCGTGAAGGTCTCGACCCCGACGGCGTCCTGGACCAGTCGCAGCAGGGCCCGCACCTTGCGCAGCCGGGTGCGGGCATCGTGAAGTGCCTCGTTGGCGTCATAGCGCGGTTCGGCGAGGCGCGCGAGGGCCCCCGCGACCTGCTCGTGGGCCATGCGACGCACGCCCTCGGCCACCGACTCGGTGAGTTCGAGCCGGTACCCCCCGGACGGCAGGCCCTCAGGGCTCTGCGTGTCGACATCCATCCCAGTGTGCATTTCGCGACTCCATGCAATCCCAAACCCGGCCTCCGCCAGAGCGGGGGAGGCCTCCTGCGGGTCTCAGGGAGCGTCGATCGCTCCGCCACCCGGCAGGTGCACCATCTGTCCATCCACGATCAGCGTCGTGCCTTCCGCGTACCGCAACGTCTCTTCGGTTCCCGTCTCGGTCACCACCCGCACCGCGCCCCAGGGACCGCCCGAGACGGCGTAGACCACGCCCGCGAGGGCATGGCCGTGAGCCGCCGCCACGCGTGACCAGGCCGGGTCGAATGCCAGTTCCCGCACACGCACGACTCGATGCCCCTTCACGGACCCGCCTTGTGACGTTGCAAACGGATGTTCCTCTCAGGTCCAATATACAGTCCAGTCTCGGCCCCCACCCAGGATTCCTTGAGGGCCGCTCCCATCAACACCCGATCACCGCCGCTTGTCCTGAAGGCGGATACCGTTTTGGTTCCGTGCCCGATCGTGGCCCGATATCCCTTCAGCGACCACTGGTGTTCATGCTTCCGATCCGACTCCCCGCCCTGGCCATCGCCATGACGCTCGTGGCGGTATCGCCCATCTGGGCCCAGACGACCGGCCCCGATCTCAGGGCCCTCCGCATCGAGCCCGACGAGAGCATCGATACCGACGGTCGCCTCACGGAGGCGGCGTGGCAACGCGCCGTGGCGATCGATGATTTCCGGCAGGAGGAGCCCGTCGAGGGCGGAACACCGTCGCAGCGCACCGAGATCCGGGTGCTCTACGACGACGATGCACTCTACATCGGGGCCATGCTCTTCGATCATCCCGACTCGATCCTGGCCTTCCAGAAGCGGCGGGATGCGGGGCTGGGCACCGATGACCGCTTCATGTGGATCCTCGACACCTTCGGCGACGGTCGCACCGGGTATTTCTTCGAGATCAATGCGGCGGGACTCATGGGGGATGGGCTGTTGGGTTCCGGCGGGCACTTCGGGGTCAGCAAGAGTTGGGACGGCATCTGGGAGGTGCGCACCGCACGCCTTGCCGACGGGTGGTCCGCCGAGATCCGGATCCCATTCGCCACCCTCAACTTCAATCCGGCCTCCGACGCCTGGGGTATCAACTTTCAGCGCACCATTCGGCGCCGCAACGAGGAACTGCGCTGGAGGGGATGGCGGCGGAACGAGGGGCTCACGAGTCCGGTGCATGCAGGCCGTCTGGTCGGGCTCGAGGGGCTGTCACAGGGGCTGGGAGTCGAAGTCACGCCCTATGCCGTGCAGAACTGGCGCACGATCATGGCCGACGACGATCCCACCTCGTTTCCTGGCGATGTGGGGGTCGACGTGGGCTACAGCCTGACCCCGAGTCTGCGTGCCGCCGTGAGCATCAACACCGACTTCGCCGAGGTCGAGGTCGACCAGCGGCGCGTCAACCTCACGCGCTTCCCTCAGCGTTTTCCAGAGCAACGGGACTTCTTTCTCGAGGGATCGGGCGTCTACTCGTTCGCGTCGCGCAGTGGGCCGTCCCCCTACTTCTCTCGCCGCATCGGTCTCGAGGACGGCCAACCGGTGCCCGTCAAGTACGGGGCACGCCTGGGAGGGCAGGCAGGACGCTACGAACTCGGCTTCCTCCAGGTCGGCACGGGTGAAGACCATGGAGTGCCCTCGGAGGCGTTCACCGTCGCCCGGGTCAAGCGGGGGCTCTTCGAACAGTCCAGCCTGGGCGCCATCTATACCCGGCGGACGACCTCACCCGATGCCGAGGGGCTCGCGCCTGAGGATCGCCATACGGTCGGCGCCGATCTCGACTTCAACACCCGCCACTTCCTGGGCGACAAGAACCTCGAGGTCGAGGCGTTCGTGGCCTGGAACTCCAATCCCCAGACCGAGGTGGATCGGGACCTGGGGGCGTTGAGTGCACGGGGCGTGCGGTTCAACTACCCCAACGACATCTGGCAGGCCCACGTATCGTATCGTGAGTTCGGTGAGGCCTACGACCCGGCCGTGGGTTTCGTGACCCGCAACGACTTTCGGCGCCTGGAGCCTCGCGTCGCGTGGGCGCCCCGCCCTGCGCTGGCACTGATCCGACAGCTTCAGTTCTCGGCTCAGTTTCGATACCAGGAGGGACTCACCGACGGAGCGGTACAGGAGCGCGAGTGGGAGTTCGGGCTGCTGCAGGCGACCTTCGAGAGTGGGGACTTCGTGAGTCTCACCACCACGCGGGGCTTCGAATCGCTCGAGGATGAGTTCACTGTAGGAGACGGGATTGCGATCCTGCCTGGGACCTACACGAACTGGAACACCTCCCTGCGCTATCGGGGGTCGGGGGCGCGTCAGGTGTCGGTCAACGGCGAGCTGAGCCGGGGGGGATTCTGGGACGGATCGCGGCAGCGGTACCAGGCCGAGGTGACCTACCGGCCGATCCCGGGGGTGTCGATCTCGGGCGACTACGAAATCAACCGGGTGCAGCTTCCGCGAGGCGATTTCGATACCAATCTGGCTCGCCTCAACGGTGGGTGGGATCTCACACCTCTGGCGAGCGTGACGGGCTCCATCCAGTACGACGATCAATCCGACATCGTCGGGCTGTTTGCGTTGGGACGCTGGATCGTCCGGCCCGGAAATGAGATCTATCTGGTCTACACGCACAATTGGCAACGGATGCTCGACGACCCACTCGACCGGCAGTTCGTGACGCTCACGAGGGGTGGGAGCGTCAAGGTGACCTATACGTTCCGGTGGTGAGGCATGGGGAGTCTGATCGGGGGGCCGGCCCACCTCCGCTCTGAGCGGCTTGTGCCTGGGACCCTCACCGACGCCCTTCAGCCCCGACTCGTTGCCGAGATCCGTCGGTCGGCAGGGCATCATGGCGTGGTCGTTCCCGAGCCTGGAGTGATCATGTGGCGGTCGGTCGGGCAGCTGACGCAGCTCGCCCTGACCCTGGCGCCTACGGGGAAGCAGACCCGACTGGTGGTCACGGCCGATCGATCCAGAGCGGCTGCGCTCGTACTCTTCGGGAGCTTCGCCGGGTGGCTGATGGCCGCAGGCATCACCGGAGCCTTCACGGAGCCGGCCGGCCTTCAAGGCGTAGCGTTGATCCTGGGTGCGCTGGGGGCGGGAGGCGTTACCGCGCAGACCCTGTGGCGGCGGGCAACGACGGCGCTTCAGGCACGGATGGCTCGGGTGGAGCGTGCGGTGACGGCGGCGCTCGGAGCCGACGAGGCTGGATCGTAGAGGTGGGTCGCGCCCGAGACGAACCGGCAGGCCCTCGACGAGCCACCTCCGTTTCACCACAATCAGGGCCCGCCCACCCCTCCCGTGCCCGAGCCTCACATGTCCGACCTCCAGCATCTTCTTCGCGAACTCGGCGAGTCCCGCATCTCTGAAATCAGCGGGGCGCTGGGCGCCGATGAGAACAGCGCCCGGTCGGCGCTGTCGATGGGGCTTCCGTTGATCCTGGGTGCGCTCGCGCGCAATGCCGCGAAACCGGGTGGCGCGGAAGCGCTCGCCACGGCCCTCGATCGGGACCACGACGGATCGGCTCTGGACGACCTCACGTCGGTGCTGGGCGGTGCTCGCAACGCCGACGGCGAGGGAATCCTCCGCCATGCCCTGGGCGCGAAGCGCGGACCGGTCGAACAGGCCCTCGGCCAGCAGAGCGGTCTGGATCCATCGCAGGTCACGAAGCTGATGGCCATGCTTGCACCGCTCGTCATGGCCCATCTCGGCCGGGCCAGGAAGACCCAAGGCCTGGACGCGGGCGGGCTCACCGATCTGCTTCGGCGTGAGGACGGAGCCGTGGCGCCGAAGGGTTCGCAGCTCGGAGGCCTGGCCGCGCTCCTCGACCGCGACGGAGACGGCAGCATCGCCGACGAGATCGGCGGGATCGCCAAGGGTCTCCTGGGCAACCTGATGAAGGGGCGCGGCTGAGGGGGGCTCCGGCGCAGATAAAGCGCCTAGACGTTGCCGCGGAAAGGTCGGGAGGCGCCCCAGCGATACGGATCGTCTTCGACCGCGCGTGGGTCGGCGAGGATGCCTGAGACGCCCGGGTCACCCCCCCGGGAACGACAACGCCCTCCACACCGGCGCGAAGACGGGTTCACCCGACGCATCGAGCGGGGTGACGACGTCCACTACGGTGACGCCATGGTGCGGGCCGATGATCGTTCCGGCATTCCGGGGTGCGGTGTGGGTCGTCAGCATGTGGCTTCCGCCGTAGGGGGGTGACGTCCCGTCGACGCGCGTCGGGGGGCCGAAAGCGGCCAGGCCGGCTTCGGTCCACGCCTCGACCGCGCCCGCGAAAGAGACCAGTTCGTCGGACTCGGAGATGAAACCGAAGCGGCGCGCGGCTGGCGTGGCCCATGCTTCGGCGACCCAGGGCGCTGGCGTGGCACCTGGTACGAGCAGGTCGCCGGCCGACGAATAGGCGGTGGCGCGAAAGACCGGCGTGCGCTGCGCGATGAACAGGCTATGGCCTCCCCCCTGGGAATGCCCCGCCACGGAGATGAGATCCCAGCGCGGACCGTTCGCAGAAACGAATTGGCCCCAGCCCTGGCTGGGGTCGACTTCGGCCATGAACTCGAGGAGCCGGGCAAGGCGCCCTTCGATGCTGTCGTCTCGGCCGACATCGAGGCGGCCCGACGTATCCTCGCCCGTGATGATTTCTTCGCGCACGGCGGGGTAACAGGCGGGTCCTGAAAACGCGCAGCGGACACCGATGGCGAGGTCGTTGACGTAGGTCAGTCCGAGCGCGTGGTAGCCGGCGCGGGCCGCCTCGAGCACGATCCGACGATAGCTCCGGGCTTCGGCAGAACTCCCGGGCAGGAACACGAACAGACGCCCGACGGGTGGGACGGAAGGATCGAGTGCGACGAAATGGCTGTCGGGGTTCTGGGTGATGCACGCGTTGGTAGCGACCGGAAGGACGGTCCACACGGTGCGATCGAGGAGTGTGTAGGTCGACACTCCGCTCGCCGGATCGGCGGGGCATTCAGCCACCGGCGGCCCGGCGGGCGAGCCGGAGTCGGTACACGCGGCGACCACCGCAATTGCGGCGGCCGCCGCGAGCGCCGACTTCACCCCGTCAGTTTCCTCCGCCGCCGGACCCGCCTCGGGCCAGGTTGCGGTAGTACTCCTCGACGAGTCGTTCGAATCCCGGAGGTACGTCGTCGCTGCCTCGCAAGGCGGCCCGTCCGGCGGCGTCGCCTTCGACCAGGCGTCGGAGCGTGAACTCCACACGACCGAGATTTTCTCGCAGCACCTCTCTCAGACCGGCGATCTGCGGAAGATCGCCATAGTTCTCGACCTCCCGGAGCTGCCGCATGGCCTCGAGGGCACGGTCGAGGTCGGCAACGTCCTGACCCTGTTCGCGCAGGGCTTCTCGTAGCTCCGTACCCTGCCGGTAGCGCTCCTCGAACTCGCGGGCGAACTGACGAATCTCCTCTTCAGTGTAGTCGCGAATCGGATTCCCACGGGTTGCACCGCTCCCCTGCGGCGACCCATCGATCGACCGAGCGCCTTCCGGCGTGCTCTGTCCGGCCCGGTTGCCGCCGGGGCCGGTTTGTCCTTGGTGGCCTTGCTGCCCCTGTTGTCCGGCCTGTCCCTGCTGCCCTTGCTGCCCTTGCTGACCGGACTGGCCCTGCTGCCCTTGCTGCTCCTGCTGTCCGGCCTGTCCTTGCTGCCCCTGCTGTCCGGACTGGCCGGCCTGTCCCTCTTGTCCGGTCTGTCCCTGCTGGCCTTGCTGACCGGCCTGTCCCTGCTGGCCCTGCTCGCCGCTCTGCTCACCCTGCTGGCCTTGTGCCCCCTCCCCGAGGGAATCGCGGGGCGGCGCACGGTTGCCGTCGAGCCGGCGGTCGAGCGACTCGATGCCTCGCACGAGATCCCGAGCCCGGTCCAACGATTCCTCCATTCCCTGGTTCGCGGCGACCCGTTCGGCGGCATCCGAGGCTTCGGCGACCTGCTGCCGGAGTGATTCGAAGTCCTCTTCGAGGCCTTCTTCGAAGATCCGGGCAAATTCCTTTTCACGCTGTTCGACGACTCCTCGTGACCAGAGGATCTTCTGATTCAGCCGGCTGGCACGGATCGACTCGGCGGCCTCGCCGAGTTCGCGAGCGGCTTCGGGATCGTCACGGCGCGCGTCACCGGCGAGCCGGTCGAGATCCCGTTCGAGTTCGCCGACTTCACGGGCCATTTCGGTCTTCCGCTCCTGGATGCGGCGCACCTGCTCTCCGCGTTGGGTCGGATCTTCCGGCAGGTTCTCGACCTGGTCGGTGATCGCCTCCTGCTGCTGTTGAAGTCGCTGCACTCGTTCCATGGCGTTCTGGGCGTCCTCACCGACACGGTTCTCGCGCGAGCGCTCCAGGCGCCGCTGGGCTTCGGCCAGGCGCTCCTGGGCGCGAGCCGATTCCGCAGCACCCGCATTGCCCCCCTGGGCGGCCGATCGGCGCATCGCATCTGCCGCCTCCTGGAGCTGTTGTGCCGTTTCCTGCAGCTGCCGGTCGTTGGTCTCGCGAGCGAGACGCTCGAGCTGCCGGGCCGCCTCTTCGGTCTGGTCGGCGAGTTCGCGTTGGCTCTGCGCAGACGCCCCCCCGCCCCCCGTCTGGCCCTGCTGGGCACGGGCCCGCTGACGCTCCGCCTCCTGCTGCTGTCGGCGCGCGAGTTCGTTGAGGCGTTGCATCAGTTCATCGACCTCGTTGGCCTGTTCCTGCCGCTCGCCCCGCTGCACGGTTTCGTACTGATTGCGCAGTTTGTCGAGTTCGAGTTCGAAGAGGTCGGCGAGGTCTTCGGCGTTGGCCTGGGCAGCGCCGCCGCCGCCCCCACCCCCGCCACCCTGCTGCTGGGTCACATAGACCTCGTAGGTCTCCTCGGCCTTCTGCAGCACCCGCAGAGCGCGCTGCTCGGGTCCCAGGGCGTCCTTGACCCTCTGTTCCCGGAGCAGAGTCTGGGCCGTGTCCATGGCCGCCAGCGCCGCGGGAAGCATTTCGGCGATCTTCTGGAACTGGTCCTCAGCCGACGTGAGGCCGCGGTTCGTCATCCGTTCGACGAGGGTGGCCACCTGCTCCCGTACACGCCCCTGCGCGAGGGCGACCGCCACCGTGCTCTCCTCGAACTCGGAGGCATCGTACCGGGATTCATCACGGTCGAGGTTGAAGGTGGCGGCTACCACCTGTCGCTGGAGCTCGGAGAGGCGCTCCTCGTTGGCCTGGGCTTCACCGGCTCCACCTCCGGGAGGGGGGCCTCCCTGCTCGTCGGCTTCCTTGAAGTCACGCCGAAACGGCTGGATCGTGAGAAAGTAGATATCGCTCTTCACCTCTGCCGTGGGGCCCTGCTGGTCGCGGGCTACGGCGTAGTAGCTGATCACGTCGCCGGGTTCGACCTCATGGTCTTCGAGATAGAGCGTGTGGCCCACGGTCACTTCGTCGAGCGGCGGACCCGCGCCGTCGAACAACCTCACGGTGTCTTCCGGCTCTCCGTTGACGGAGTACGCGAGCAGTACCTCCCGGACTCCGTAGTCGTCGTCGGCCTGCACCTCGAGGTAGACCTCTTCGATGGGGCTGGCCGGAGAGTCACGGCCCGGTGTCTCGAAGCGCACCATCGGCGCGCCGTCGGTCAGCAGGTCGATGGTGTAGCGCGGGGAGGCGTCGACGAACGAACCATCGGCCATCGACAGCTCGATCTGGTAGAAGCCCTCGGCTCGGATGTCGAGCACGCCCGTGAGGCTCCCGTCGGCCTCGACCGTGAGATCGACCACTACGTCGTCGTCGAGGCGAATGCGGCCGGCCGGGGTGGGGATCGTCGAGAGGATCGTCAACACGACCTGGGTCCCGGCGAGCACCGCGATGTCTCCCGCGTCTTCGACGATCCGGGGCTCGAGGCCGGTATAGGTCGGATACTGGTACTCATGCTGCATGCCGCCGACGTAGGGCAGGTCGGCCACAGTGATGCGGTAGCGGGGAGACCGGATGCCGTCCGACTCCACGAAATAGTCGGTGTCGGACGCGAGGTTGAGCAGCATCAGTTCGAAGGGCACCACCGCGTCGTCGCCCGACGAGGCGGGGATCATCGAGAACCGTTGAAACGGGTCGTTCTCGCCGGCCCGGGTGAAGAGGCTGACCTCGTCGCTGGCGAACCCCTGGAGGTGAGCCGTGATGAACTGGTCGGATCCCCGCGCGACCGTGAGATTGCCGGGCTCGATCGTGATGGAGTACGGATTCACATCGGCGACTGAGCGGGTGGGCATCAGGGCCGAGACCCCCGTGCGCAGTGACGTCGGGCCGAAGAGCAGGAAGGCCAGGGCCGCCACCGTCAGGGTCGCCGCGATGCCACCGTGACGGACCAGGGCCTGCTGCTCGATGTTGCGTCCGCCTGCGACCGCCCGGGCCCGTTCGACCGCCCGGCTGACCAGGCGGTCGAGCATCGCCGGAGTGGCCGCGGACCGAGGGTCGAGTGCGGCCGCATCGCGGGCCGCTACGGCCCCGAGAATCGCGGCTTCGAGCGAGGGTTCGTGTTCTTCCAGGTAGAGGGCCACCTGTTCGTCGGTGACTCGCCGGAGAAGGGGGCGCACCACGAACCACGCCGTCAGACCGAGTACCGTGCCCCAGGCGATGAACCGGAACACCGTGACTGCCACCGGAGAGAAGCGGAACCATTCGACACCATAGGCCGAGCCGAGAAAGGCCACGAGACCGGCGGCGAGGACGAGGCTCACCCCCTTGAGGAGGATCCGCGTACGCCATCTACGTTGCACCGATCCGAGGATTCGCCGGAGGTCTTCGCCCCGGACACCGCTCGCGTGCTGTTCGGCCTGGTTCCTCATGGTCTCTCCCTGGTCATCCCTGTACACCCTGGGGCGCGCTCGATTGCGTCCGCCCCCGTCCCGTCCGCGATACCCGATTGGAGAGAATGGTCTCTCCAGCCAGGATCAGAAATGCGGCTGCAAGCAGCCAGCGCCACAACGACTGGCGCCGCTCCCGATCCTCCCGTCTCAGTTCCTGTGCCCTCGCGCCATCGCCTGCCGCGACCGTGGCTCCACCGCCGCCCGAGCGGATCGACGCCTCCACCTCGACGGGATCGAGCGGTGCCAGATCTCCTTCGGCCGGGTCCACATTCACCGCGATCGCCACCGGGCGCACGTCGTTGCGGCCCGGGGGCCGGATCTCATAAAACCCCTTCTCGCCCAGATCGAGAAAGTGGGGCCCACTGCCCGTCGGGAGTTCGATCGTGGCGCCCGAGGGCGACAGGGCCACCCGACCTTCGGCCGAAGCGAGCGCCGACGCCACCTCACCCAATCCGGCGGTTTCCATTGCCCTGGAGTCGCTCACGTCGAGCACCTGGCCCGCCGTGAAGGCTTCCAGGACGTCGGTTCGCCCGGAGGTGTACCTCACCAACTGATGTACGAAGGGCAGGAACACCGGTTGCAGCGCCAGGTCCGTCCAGAATGCATCCAGAGTGGACGCCCACACCAGGGTTCTACCGGCGCCGACTCGGCGTTCGGCGAGCGCGGGAGTGCCGTCGTCGAAGCGTGCGAGCACCGTGACGGAGTCCGACGGGGGCACCTGCCAACTGCGTGCCCGGAAGAAGCGCGCCGATGAGAAATCACCCCGACGGGGACCTCGGAACAACTCGAACACGGGGTGGTCGTAGTTCAGGTACCCCAGGCGTCCGCCGCGGCCCTCCTCGCGATCCTGTACCCCGCCCAGCGTGCCGGGAAAGAAGTCGCTCTGGTCGGCACCCCAGCCGCCCCGGTCGGCAGCGATGAGCAGCAAGCCGCCTCCGGCGGCTACGAAGGCCCGCAGGCGATCCCCCTCGGACCCGGCTGGAAAGGGGCGGCCATTGAGGATCACGACCTGGTAGTCGGCGAGCTGATCGGCGCCGGGCACCGCGCTGGTGCGGCTGTCGACTCTGTATCCGTCGCCCCTCGAGACATCGAGGGCGCCGCGCAGGTACAGCGACGCTTCGGCCCCCTGGCCGGGAGGGTCGAGAACGAGCACACCCGTCGAGCGTCCCGGGCTCAAGACGAAGTAGTGGGTGTTGTCCTGGAGCAATTCGGTGTTGCCGCCGCCCTCGACCTCGACCCGTACCACACCCTGCGTGTGGCGAGCGGTGAGGGTGAAGGGCTGAAAGGGAACGGGCACCGCACCCGCTGCAGGAAGGGTGACCGCACGCCGCTGGAGTTCGCGGCCGTCGACTTCGAGGATCGCCTGCGCCTCGATGTCTTCCGTGCCGCCGACGCGGGTGATGCGCGCCACCGGTGTGACCCGCTCCGCCCCCTGAAACCGATCGCGGCCCAGCGTCACCTCGCGCACCGCGATGTTGGCCGGAGGCGCCTGGCCGATCACGATCATGGCCACTGTGGTACCTTCGGGAAGCTGGACGCCTTCTTCGCCGGTCCACCCGCTTCGCTGGAGATCGCTGACCACGGTGAGAGACTTCGCCGGAAGTTCGGACTCCTCCATGATCGTCTGGGCCAGCTTCAACGCCGGCCCGTAGCGCGTAGCCCTGTCGGTCACGGTCAGGGTGTCGAGGACCGAGCGAATACGCGCTCCATCGGTCGTCGATCGCACCGTGGCGGCCGCACTTTGATCGAAGACGACCAACGAGATCCGATCCAGCGGGCCGAGCCCTTCCAGCGCCGTGCGGGCGGCGTCGAGGGCGTCGGGCCACCGGTCTGCGATCGCCATCGAATACGACCGGTCCAGCAGGACCACATGTTCGGTCGGGCCCGACCCGGCCAGGAGCGACGCTTCCTCGCTCTGCAGGAAGGGCCGCGCAAAGGCCAGGACGAGCAGCGCGAGGGCCAGCGCTCGCAGGAGCAGCAGAAACCAGTGATGGATCCGGCGGCGGCTCTCGGCCTGGTAGGGCACCTTCTCGAGAAACATGAGAGAGGGGAACCGCACCACCTTGGCCCGTTGTTTCCGGGTCAGGTGGACCACGATGGGGATCACGACCGCAGCGAGACCGACCAGGAAGAGCGGAACGAGGAATCCCAACGGCACCGGGGCCTCCTACCGCACCCTCGCCTTCTTCTCCCGGACCGTCAGATACCGGAAGAGGGCGAGGTCGAGGGGTTGGGAGGTGTCGAGGACCACGTGCTCCATGCGGTCTCCGGTACACTTGTCCTGGAGGGATTCGATGTGGGCCTTCACCACGGCGTCGTACCCTTCCTTGAGCTTCTTCGGCACCACCGGCATCTGCTCGCCGGTCTCGAGGTCTTCGATGTTGGTGGGCTCGTCGAACGAGAACTCGAGCTCGGCGGGATCCATGATCCGGAAGACCATCAGGTCATGGCCGCGGCCGCGCAGAAGCCGCAGCCCCTCCATGATCCGATCCACGTCTTCGTAGAAGTCGGAGATCACGAGCACGATGCCCCGGCGACTCAGGCGCTCGGCGGCCGTCAGCAGCGACGGATACAGGTCGCCGGGCTTGCCGGCCTCGGCTCGCGCCAGCACGTGAAGCGACAGGTCCATGTTACGCGCCGAGGCCGGCACCCACTCCTGGATTCCGGCGTCGAAGGTGCCCAGCCCCACGCGGTCCCGCTGTTTGCGGCTGAAATGCAGCAGGCAGGCCGAGAGAAACCGGGCGTAGTCGAGCTTCGAGATGCCCTCGGGGTCGCTCTGGTACGACATCGACGCCGAGACGTCGATCAGGGCCACCACGTTGGCGTTGGTCTCGGCCTCGTACTGCTTCACGTAGTGGCGGTCCGTGCGGGCGTAGAGCCGCCAATCGAGATGGCGGGTGTCGTCCCCCGGCACGTAGGCGCGGTGCTCGGCGAAGTCCATGCTGAGCCCGAGGTAGGGCGCACGATGGAGCCCGTTCAGGAATCCGTCCACGACCGTACGGGCCAGCAACTCGAGGTTGTCGATGCGGGCCAGGACCCTGGGGTCGAGGAACTGGGCGCCGGGGGCTCCGGCGCGAGCACGGGAACGGGAACGGGTCACGAGGCGGTTCTCACATTCCCGACGAGGGCGTCTTCACGTGGTCGAGCAGCAGATCGATCATCTCGCTGCTCGAACGACCCTCGCTCTCGGCGTGGAAGTTGGTGAGCACCCGGTGCCGCATCACCGGATGCGCCAGGGCCCGGATGTCGTCGAACGAAGGGGTGTAGCGCCCCATCGTCAACGCCCGGGCCTTGGCGCCCAGCACGAGGTACTGCGCGGCCCGCACGCTGGCGCCGTAGGCGATCCACTTCTTCACGAATTCGGGCGTGGCGCCGTTGGGTGACGGCCGGCTGGCCCGTACGAGCGAGACCGCGTAGCGCAGGATCGCGTCGGGGACCGGGATCTTCCGAACCAGGCGCTGGAACGCAATCAGGTCGGCGCCCGTGACGGCGTGCTTGAAGTCGGTGGTCTCGATGCCGGTCGTGGCCCGCACCACCTCGAGCTCTTCGTCTTCGGACAGGTGGTTGATCTCGATCTCGAACATGAACCGGTCGAGCTGGGCTTCAGGCAGGGGATAGGTGCCCTCGAGCTCGATCGGATTCTGCGTGGCGAATACGTAGAACGGCTCGTCGAGGGTGTACGTCGTGCCCTGTACGGTGACGCGATGCTCCTGCATGGCCTCGAGGAGCGCGGCCTGCGTCTTCGGGGGTGTGCGGTTGATCTCGTCGGCCAGCACGATGTTGGCGAAGATCGGCCCCTTCTCGAACACCATCATGCGCCGACCGGTCTTTGGGTCTTCCTGGATCAGGTCGGTGCCCGTGATGTCGGACGGCATGAGGTCGGGCGTGAACTGGATCCGGGAAAAGCTCAGATCGACGACGTCGGCCACGGTCCGGATCAGCAAGGTCTTGGCCAGCCCCGGCACACCCACCAGGAGCGAGTTGCCGCCAACGAAGAGTGAGAGCAAGACCTGATCGACCACCTCTTGCTGGCCGATGATGCGCTTGCGGATCTCTTCGAGGATGGCCTGGCGGCCACCCAGCATACGATCCGCGAGGGCGACCTCGTCTTCGCTCTCCAACCGAGCCGGCTGAGCCGGCTGCATCACATCTTCGGTCAAGTGTCGCTTCCTTTGGGGTCTGGTTGTGGGGCGGTCAGTGCGTCAGCGCGTACATGATGTAGTTCACACCGAACTGGTACGCTTCGTTGGCGAGGTCGACCGGGTAGAACCCCCGATCGGAAAACTCCCAGTACTCGCCGATGTCGTTGTTGTAATTCATGATCGCCATCAGGCGCTTCGTCGGATCGTTGTCTTCGTACACGCCGAGAAACAGCGGGCGGCTGCGACCGTAGGGTGGAATCAGCGAGTGGGGGTCTTCGATGTAGTAGAACGAATCGAAGATGTCGTGATCGTTGGGCACCTCGATGATATCCAGCCCGGGCAGCGCCTCCGCGAAGATCGCCTGCAGCTGATAGATCTGGCCGTCACGGAAATCGTCGACGATGAGAAAACCACCCTTGAGCAGATACTCCCCGAGCGCATCGGTCTCGGCTCTGGACGCGTTCCACGAGCCCACCTCGACCACGTAGGCGATGGGGAACCGGAAGATCTCCGGGTCGTCCATCCGCAGAATGCGGTAGCCGTCAGGATCGATGTCGATGGCCGTCAGCTCCTTGACGATGCTCGAGAAATTTCGCTCGGCCCGGGGATAGTCGTGCGCCCACGCAGGCTCGCGACGGCGGCCGAAGCCCCCCAGCCCGGCCCCGTCTCCGCCGAACTGCACCCGAACGAACGAATAGCGCCCGTCGTACGGGGGTTCCTGCTGCGCCGGAACCATCAGGGGGTCGTCGACCGAGGCACGCGTGTCGTCGGCCGGCCCGGCGAGTAGAGCCGTCCCAGCCACCGCAACGCCCGCAACACTCAGCGTCAGGAGTCGGATCATGGGTGTCGTCCTCGTAGTTCGAGAAGAAGCTCGAGGGCCTCTTCGTACCCGGGTGCGACCTCGAGGGCGCGCAGCACTTCGCTGCGAGCCTGATCGAGCCGACCCGCGGCGCGGAGTGCGAGGGCCAGTCGGTACCGCGCCTGTGCGATGTCGACAGGTGCCAGCGCGACCACCGCCTGCCGCTCGATGACGGCGCCGTCGGTGTCTCCGGCGTCGGCGTGCAGTTCGGCCAGACGCACGTGGGCCTCGACATCGTACGGAAAGAGCTCGACCGCGCGGGCGAGGGCAACGCGTTCTCCCTCGGTGTCGCCCAGCTCGCGGCGCAACTCGACTTCGTGTACGAGGCCGTCGTACGCGCTTTCGCTCAAGCGGGAGGCGGCCCGAAGAGCGTCGGCGGCTTCGCGCATTTCGCCTCGCGCCTCGTGGATGACTGCGAGCTGGTAATAGGGCCCGTCGGGCCCCCCGTAGGTCGGGAACAGCCGCAGCGCTGCTCGCAACTCCGGCTCGGCTTCGTCGTAGCGTTCGGCGGCGACCAGCGCGCGCCCGAGGCGGAGACGGGCCTGGAAGTCGCCGGGGCGCTGCCGGGCGGTCCCGAACAACACCTCGACATCGTTGCTGCCGGCCGTCCCCCGTCCAGCCGCGCGTCCGAGCGGGGTGGGCTCGAGGCCCGAGGCCACCGACGCGAACTCGGTGGCGAAGCGCTCCCGTACGTATTCGTCGAAGGCGGCGTCCATGGCCTCGGGAGACAGCCCGAGAAGGTCACGCGCGAGGTCGGCGGTGCCGCGGCCAGCCCGGAAGCCGCCCAGGAAGTCGCGAATCGACTGAAATCCCCAGCTCTCTTCGATCCAATCGAAGACGAGCGAGCCCTGGTAGTAGGCCAGGACCACCTGTTCCGGAAAGGCGGGTCGCACGAACGCGTCGTTCAGCTGCGACACCGGGGGCATCTGCCCGGCGTCATAGGCCTGGAGCCAGGCGGGCGAGACCCGGTGACCCCACCACGGGCGGGCGACCCGCTGCTCGCGCACGGCCAGCCCCTCACTGAACCACCGCGGCACGTTGTGGTCGCTGAGGGCCAGATGGTAGGCGTGGGCCAGCTCGTGCCAGAAGGTGCTCTGCCAGTTGAACTCACCGGCGTCACGCGCCGAGGGGGAGTCCATTACGAGGGTACTGCCGAAGCTCACTCCCAGCGCACCCAGCCCGACCAGCCCGAGGGTACGCACACTGAAGTCGGCACTGCGCGGGTACAGTTCGAGCCGGATGGGCAGCGGGGGCTCGGCCCCGTAGCGGGTGCGGAGCGCAGCGTAGGCCTCTTCGGCCAGCGTCGTGATGTACGGCTCGAGCAGGTCGGCTTCGGACCCGTGCAGCATGATCCGGAAGTGGGGGGTCTCGACCGTGCGGTACTGATTGAAGGTGTCGAGCAGATCGAGGTTGTTCTTGAACCAGACGTTGTAGGGATCGCCTGCGAAGGCCCTCTCCAGATTGGCCCGTCCCACCTCGAGCAATCCTGTACGGAGCTGATTGATACCGAGCATGCCCCACCCCCACCACGACAGCGAGTCCCGCTCCACGGCCTGGCGGGCGAGGTCGACGGCGTCAGCGTACTTGCGGGTGTCGACGGCCAGTTCGGCCACCGTGTTGAACAGGTCGGGGTAGACCGGGTTCAGCGCGAGGGCACGGTCGCGGGTTTCGCCATATGCCCGTCGGTCGCCCGTGAGGTAGTACACCGCGGCCAGAACCGACAGCGCCTCGAGGCTCTTCGGATCGACCTCCAGCGCCCGCTCGACTTCTTCGCGCGCCTGATCGAAATCTTCCGTGCGGAGCTGCTGTCGGGCCAGGAAGACACGCGCGCCGACATGGTTGGGGTTTGATTCGAGCGCGCGCGTGGCCAGGGTGAGTGCGCCCGGGGCTCCGTCGAACTCGAGGGCGCGGGCCTCACCGAGCAGCGCGTCGGGCTGGTTCGCGTTGGCGGTCAGCACCTGCCGATAGGTGGCGTGGGCTTCGGTCGCGTTGTACTTCGCCAGGAACAGATCACCCACCGCCACGGTGGGGCGGGGGTCACCCGGGGCGAGGGCCGCCGCTTCGTCGTAGGCCTTGAGCGCGTCCTGGAAGAGCACGGGAGTGCGGCGGCCGAGGTAGGCCACGGCCGCAGCAACCGCCATCAGGTCGTCGGCCGACAGGCGCGCGCCTCCGTTGTAGACGTCGATGAACGAATCGAAGAGCGCAAAGGCCTCGTCGTGATGCCCCCGCCGGTAGACGATCTCCGCCCGGCGCAAGCGACCGCTGAGTGCATCCGGAGCCCCCCGGGCCTCGGCACGGGTGAACGCCGCCTCGGCCTCGTCCCACCGGCCGCGTGCCAGGAGTGCGTCGCCCAGTGCGGTCTCGAGGCCGGGATGGGGTGCGGGCCCGCTTGCGCCGCCCAGGAGCGACACCACCTCGTCGTAGGCGCCGGTCTCCATGAGCACCCGGCTGCGGAGCCGGAGCGCGGCCGGGTCGGCGCCGCCCGCGGTGGCGCCACGCAGCGCGTCGTCGTAACGGCCCTCGAAGAGCGCAGCACGGGCCGAGGCGAGGTCCTGGCCTCGTGCGGGAGGGGCGCTGGCCACCAGCACGGTGGCCAGGAACAGAGCAACGCGCCTCATTCGCCGCCTTCCCGCGCTCGGATCTCACGGCTCTTCAGCGCCAGTTCGATCAGAAGGTCTTCGAGTTCGCGCTGATAGGCCTCCGGCTCCATCGAGCTGCTCCGTCGCCGCAGGTCGGCGACCCGCCCCTCGAGCTGGGCCCGTTCCTGGTACATCCGCGTCAGGACCGAATCGGCAGAGGTTGGTATGGGCCCCGAAGCGGTGGCGACCACGGAGCGCGCGCCGGGCAGACCGAGGGTGAAGCCGGCTGCCAGCATCCCGTCGTCGGTGCCCGGAATCTGGGAGCCCTGCCCGTTGCCGTCGTCGTCGAGCATCGCATGTTCGGTCGGGAGCAGGTTGCGCTCTTCGTAGTATCGCTCGGTTTCGCTGTCGGCGTATTGAAACGCCTCGAGCAGCGACACAGATCCGTTCTTGTCGAGGTCGGCGTCGTCGCCGCTCCACGCTGCCACGAAGAAGCCTCCGAACTGCGTCTCGTTGCGCTCCCCGCCGCTGGCCGTTGCCGTGATCACGATGCGTCCGGGAGCCGCCAGGGCCTCGATGTAGGGCCCGCTCGCACTCGCGGTGTTCACCACCGCGATGCGGGAGGTGGGAAGCGCATCGAGCAGGAGGCCGAGCTCGGAAGCAGGCAGGTCTGGTCCCGGGAGGTTGAAGTTCGCTTCGTCCCCTCGGAACGACCCGTGGCCGATCAGGACGAGCATCAGGCGGTCCTCGGGGCCGACCCGCTGGGCCAGATCATGTAGCGCAGCTTCGACGTCGTCTCTACGCGAAGGGCCGGTGATCCCCTCGGCCATCGTCGGATCTTCGGCCAGGAGCACGGCTCGTTCGGGGGGTAGGCCGTATCGCTCGATGGCCGCCGTGCGCAGCGTGGTGCCCCACTCGAGAAAACGGGCGCTGTACTCGGGGTCGCCCCCGATCCCGACGACCACCAGCAGGTGGGCCTCCTGCGCCGCGGTCGGCAGGGTGTTGCCCAGGGCCAGGAGGGCCGCGAGCAGCGCGACTCGTGCACTCGACAGCACGACGTTCGGGCGCATTATACAAGCCCCCGTGCGCGGCGGAATGTCCACTCCGCGCCGACCAGCCCGAGCAGGATCAGGAGCAGGATCGGCATGTCCCAGAGGTCGCGCTCTTCGGTCAGCGTCACGCCCGCGCCGGTGAACTGCAGGTCCTCGGGAAGGTCGGACACCGTGGTCGGGGTATAAAAGCGCCCGCCGGTTTCCTCGGCGAGGCGTCGTAGGACCGGAGTGCGACGTCCGGCGTCGAAGTATTCCGCGTCGCTCGGGCCCACGTTCAGGCGCAAGGCCCCGGTGCCGAGGACGACCTCACCGCCCTTCGCTTCGACCGACACCGCCCAGTCGCCGTCGAAGGTCGGGGTCACTTCAGCGGCGTAGACCCCGTCGGTGTCGACCGTCCAATCCATCACGATCAGGTCGATCTCGCCCGTCGGAGCGGTGACTGTGGCCACCACCGAGGCGTCGTTGACCTCGAGGTACGTCGAATCGAGCACGGTGGCGGTGATGCGAACCCGCTCACCCGCTTCGACCTGATCGAGTTCGGCCCGTACCTCGACCGGGTCGGGTACCCCTTCCACCACCCACCGGGTCATTTGCTGCCAGAGGATCTCGTGCGTGGGATCATCGAGCGGGATCTCGGCGAGCATCTGCCAGTTCCATGTGTCCTGTACGGTCAGCGCGAGGGACTTGCCCCGGCCGTAGCGCTGATGGGCCAGCACGATGCGGTCTTCGTCGCCCTCGACTCGGCCCACGAGCAGCGCGGTGGCGCCGGGCTTGACTCGTACGATCCGGTTGAGCGTCGACAGCACCGGCAACGCATCGAAGAGCGAATCGGGTGTTTCACGGTCCGTGCGGAGCTGCGAAGCGGGGTGGGACCGCCCGGAGGGTGTGGGGCCGACCTTGACCTCTGTGTAGGCGGCCCGCGGATCCGGCGCAGCCGGCTCGAGCACCACCGGCAGGACCTCGTCGACGGCCGTGCCCCCGTAGCCCCCTTCGGCGAAGGCGTTGCGCCCTCCGATCGCCAGGAGTCCACCGCCACGAGTCGACACGAAGTCGGCGATCATCCGCAGCTGGTCGGTCGTGAAGAAGCTGGCCTCGACACTCCCGAGAATCAGCCCCTGATAGGCGAACAGCTCTTCACGCGTGTCGGGAAACCCGTCGACGAGTTCGTCGGGACCGTCGACGTCGAGCCGCATGAACTTGTTGTCGGCCGTACGCTGGAGCACGACCACCTGGATGTTGGGGTCGTCGGCCACCGCCCTGCGCACGAACTTCAGTTCACTGCGGGGTTCGCCCTCGAAGTAGAGGATCTTCTGCCGCCGCGCGCGGACGTCGATGTTGACGTCACGTACGTTGTTCTGTGCCACGGCCTCGCCCTCCTGTGCGGGCACCCGGACGCGGACCGTGCGGGGCCCGGGCTCTTCGAGCGTGAAGCGCACACGAGCGACGGCCGGCTCGCCGTCGGCTTCGAGCCGCACGCTGTCTTCGACCAGGAGTCGCACGCCGTCTTCGACCCGGACCGCCACGGTCCGGCCCTCGAATCCCCGTTGGTTCACGAGCACGTCGACCACGAGCGCCGAACCCTGGAGGGCGGTGCGGGGCAGCTCGATGGGACCCACCTGGATGTCGGGATCCAGCGCTTCTGCACCGAGCCCGACGGTGAACACCGGAACGGAGGCCGCCTGGAGGGGCACCAGCGCTTCGGCGAGCGGGCGACCGGTGTTGTCGGCCCCGTCGGAGAGCACCACGAGCCCCGACAAGGGCACCGACGACAGCTCTTCACGCGCGCGATCCAGGGCCGACGCGAGATCGGTGCGCGTCCCGTCGTAGCCCAGCGCCTCGGGGCCGGGCACCCGACCCGCGTCGCCGGCGAAGCGGAAGAAGCGCAGTGCGAACCGCTCCGACAACTGCTGCACGAGCTCGGAGTCGGCGCCGAACGCCTCGGCGGCGAACGCACTGCGGGGTCGGTCGTCTTCACCCGGCAGCGTCATCGACCGCGAGTCGTCGATCAGGATCCCGACGAAATTCCGCTGGGGCACCACCGACGAGAGAATGAGCGTCGGTTGCATGAGACAGAAGGTCAGCACGCCGAGCGCGGCGAGCCGCAAGGTGGCCAGGATCGTGCGATCGCCGGCCGACGACCGCCCGCGTGCGCTGCCATAGGTGGCGACGGCAAAGGCCGCCACTATGGCCGCACCCAGCACGAGCAGCACCAGGGGCCATGGGGTGGCGAAGGTGATGTCGCCCTCGCGAAAGAGCAGGAGCCGGTACTTGAACAGTGCTTCGAAGAGGCGCCCCATCAGTGGCTCATTCCGTAGACGACAAGATTGATCCCGACCTGGTAGGCGTAGGTCGAGTAGACCAGCGGGTAGAACGGGTTCTCGGCGTGCTCCCAGGCGTCACCGAGATCGGTGTTCCAGTTGACGACCACCATCAGCCGGTCTTTGTCGTCGTAGATGCCCTTCACCATGGGCACCTTGGCGTCGGGACGCTCCCAGGTCGGGATGCCGTTGACCCCGCGACCGATGGCAGGGGTCTGACGCACCTCGTCGATGTCGTAGAAGGCGTGGAAGAGTGGATGGTCGAGGTCGAGGTCGACGATCGGTCGCCCCGGGAGTACCCGGGCCATCTGGTATTCGAAGTTGGCCCACTCCTGCATGCCCCAGAAATCATCGACGACGAAGAACCCGCCCGCGTTGAGATAGTCCCTCAGTCCCCGGACCTCCGGCTCCGTGAGGTCCATGTAGCCGACCTCGACCGCGTAGATGAACGGATACCGCCGGATCTCCGGGTCGTCGAGGCGGATCGCGTGCTCGAGGTCGTACGCATCGATGTTGGTCAGCCGCTTGAGCACGGTGACAAAATGTCGATCTGCAGCGGGATAGTCCGTCGCCCAGGGTTCCCGTCGGCGGCCGTATCCGCCTCCGAATCCCCCTCGGCCCCAGGAGGAGTAGGCTGCCCGCGAGAAGAAGAACTCACGAATCTCGGGCGGTGGGGTCTGCAGAAGGGGCACTTCGGGCGAGACCCACTGCTCGGCTGGGGCTCCGACGAACCCCGTCGAGGGGGGCCGAGCGCCGTCGCTCTCCGCGGGAGGGCGGGGTGAAGGCCAAGCGGCGATCACCCCTGCAGCGGCGACCGTCGCCAGGGCGAGCAGCGTCGAGATCGGCCGCACGAGAGAGGCTCCGGAAAGGGACGTGCAAACCCGCGTCGACACAGCCCCACCCACCGGAACCAACACCACGAACCGGGGACGGGGCCGCACATGCCGGGGCATGGCTTCGATACGTAGAGGCGGGCGAAAGGTTCCTGGCTTCAATGACTGAGACACCGGGCCCTGGCGATGGGTTGACCGTTGCCTGGCTGGCGTGCCATGCTAGGTGAGCGTTCCCTTGCTTTCCGCCCTACCCCGTGT
Source organism: uncultured Gemmatimonadaceae bacterium (assembly GCA_964521385.1). Taxonomy (GTDB): domain Bacteria; phylum Gemmatimonadota; class Gemmatimonadetes; order Longimicrobiales; family Gaopeijiaceae; genus Gaopeijia. Next base: position 26,128 of record CAZFRU010000040.1, read on the forward strand.
CTTCCATGACCATCCGCCGGATCACCGTGCCCGCCGCCTTCGCCCTTGCCCTGCTCGGTGGTTGGGTCGTTGCAACCCCGGGCGAGGCGATTCCCGCGGCCCCATCCTCATCCGCATCCTCGCAGGACCCCACCGAACGCCCTCTGCGCTCGCTCATGGTGGCGCTCGGCCAGGATATGAGCCGGGTGCATGACGGGATCTGGCGAGAGGACTACGCGATGGTGCGACTCGGTGCCGAGGGCATCGCGACGCATCCGAAGATCACGGCCGAAGAGCGGGCGACCATCCAAACGACGCTCGGGGCGCGGTTCGCGCAGTTCGTCGCCTTCGATGGCCAGGTGCATGGCAAGGCAGAAGCCCTCGCCGAAGCCGCCGCGGCCGAAGACCTGGTGCGTATCCGTGCGTTGAAGGCAGAGATCGAGACGGGCTGCGTCGGGTGCCATACGACATTCCGGACCGAGGTCCGCAACGCACTCACCGCGCGCACGCCCTGAAGAGCACTCTGATCGAGAGGAGTGCGTCGAGCCGGAGCTCCGGCGGGTCATGGAGCCGCTGAACAGCGACGGATTCCGGTCCCACGACCTCGTGTAGAGCTTCGCCCCGTCAGGTGCCCGGACGACCTGCCCCTGACGTTCCCACCTTTTCAGCGGCTGGAAACACGAGCGTCAGGGGGATACGGCTCCAGGCATTCTGCGGACGACGGTTCAGGAGCGGAGGTGCGATCTGCATGTGGGACACCACCTCCAGGATCGCCTCATTGACGCGCCGATCTTCACCGATCTGTCCGACTCGTCGTTCGACGACGTTGCCCATGCTATCGGTGCGGACGTCGACCGACACGAGGTGTCGGGTTCCCGGGCGACCGAGCCCGGCGCGAACGAGCTGCTGGCCCGCGCGTTGAAGTCGCCGCGTGATCTCCGATCGGTTCAGAAGCGCGCAGGGGCAATATTCCATCCGACCGACCTGAACCGTCGGGCTATCTCCTCCAGTCAGATCGAGCAACACTCCCCAGTCCGTGGTTGCCCGGGGCGATAGGTGTGAGGTCACGGCGGCCACAACCCGGGACTGCACGTCCTGGGGCCAATTGGTTCGCAGCATATGTGCTCTGGTCCGACTGCCAAGGGAGTCGAACATGAGCTCCACGAGGGCCCCTCCGGCCTCGGGAATCGAGAGCGGTCCGTCGCCCAGCAGCTCATCGACCCCTGGAAGCACAGCCGGCTGCTCGACCAGGACGCACTCCTGCTGCGAGGGAGGCTGAGGCTCTGCGCCGAGAAGCGCCGAATGGGATTGGTTCGGTCCAGCGGCGCATCCTGGCAGGAGGAGCAAGATCATAGCGCAGAACGGACGCGGTCTCATGTCGACATCACCCCCCTCCCGGCTTCGGGTCGGCGATGTATTGCCAACGCCCCTCGCTCAGCATGCGCAACGCTTCGTCGACCGCAGCCTCGAGTTCGCGATCCCGACCGGCGAGTTCGTCGTTGGGGGTGTTCTCCACGAAGACGTCGGGGGCGACCCCGTAGTTCTCGAGGTTCACCCCGTAGTTGTTGGGCCTGGTCGGGTCGTAGGTCACCACGAGCGAGCCCGGAGTCCGGATCGAACCTCCGTTGATGAGCCGGTAACTTCCGGTGGCGATCACGGCGGCTGCCGTGGGATTGCCGACAATGCGTCCCAGGCCCAGGTCACGAAATCCCATGGGAGTGACCTCGGAGTCGGAGCCGGACCGGTTGTTGATGAGCATGACCTTCGGCCCGGCGATGGCCTGCCGGGGACGACGGCCCCATTCGGGCGCTCCCCAGCGTGAGGTCCAGTATTCGTAGGGACGCCTCTCGAGAATGTCGAGCAACTGCTGGTCGATATTGCCTCCGCCGTTGTAGCGAATGTCGACCACGATGCCTTGCGCGTCCCAGTACCGGTCGATCTCGGTCTCGAAGCGAGCCAGCGACGGCTGGTTCATGGAGCGGATGTGGACATAGGCGATGCGTCCGCCCGAGCGCTCTTCAACCAGCTCGCGATTGTCGGCGACCCACTCCTCGTACTTGATGTTCGAAAGCGAGGTGACGGTCCCGATACGCAGCTCTCTCTCGCCGTCACCGCTGGCGTCGTCGGCCACCCGCACTCTCACGTAGTCGTTCATGGCGTGGTTCAACAGCGGCCAGTAGTTGTCACCGCCCTGGAGGTCGACGCCGTCGAACGCCATCACGAAGTCGCCCACCTCGAGGTCGAGCCATTCCTTGTCCGCGGGACCGTCGCGGTAGATGTGCGACACCCGATAGCGAGCGCCGTCGGGCTCCATTTCGAAGCCCAGATAGCGGGTCTGGTACTCGTCTTCCTGGGGGCGGCTGGGCGGGCCACTCACCCCCACGTGCGAGGCGTTCAATTCGCCGATCATCTGGTTGGCGAGTTCGTAGGCGTCTTCGTATGTGCCGATGTGGGGCAGGAGGGGTCGGTAGTCGTCACGGATCGCGTTCCAGTCCCTGCCATGCATGTCTTCGTCA